>NZ_JBHUEK010000043.1:0-546 GCF_042680725.1 Ferdinandcohnia salidurans | reverse complement strand
CAAAAAAAATCTCCAATCGTTATAATGAAGATGGCCGTCAAACCAACTTCGAAAAACGAAAGGAGATCTTTACTCATGTCGAGTGACAATAGTTTATCACACACACGTTGGAATTGTAAGTATCATATCGTATTCATTCCAAAGTATAGAAGGAAAGTAGTATACGGGAAATTACGAAGAGATATTGGAGCTATATTAAGAAGGCTCTGTGAAATGAAGGATGTAGAAATTATTGAGGCACATGCAATGCTTGATCACATCCATATGTTGGTTAAAATACCACCAAAAATGTCAGTGTCGTATTTCATGGGATATCTCAAAGGTAAAAGCTCTTTAATGATCCACGACAGACATGCCAACTTGAAATACAAGCATGGAAATCGGACATTCTGGGCTAAAGGATATTATGTTAGCACAGTCGGTTTAAATGAAAAAACAGTAGCGAAATATATTCGTGAGCAAGAAGCAGAAGACCGTTTGCGAGACAACATGACCAAACGAGAATATGTAGACCCATTCCAAGATAAATAGGAAAGGTAAACGGTT
>NZ_JBHUEK010000042.1:0-1394 GCF_042680725.1 Ferdinandcohnia salidurans | reverse complement strand
ACTTTGGATCTTATTGGAAAAAAGGAGAATGGGGTAGTGACACGACCTTGTTCCCTTTTTTTTACTATTTAGTAATTTCCTAGTTTGCGTTCACTTTTTCTATTCTCTTTCTTGACTACTTCTTTCACCAAAGCGACATTTCCAAATGAAGGTTTTTTCTTCTTGATTGGAATAGGGATTTTTTGTCTTCCTTTTGATTTCTTCTTCCTTCTTATTCGTAATGTTTTATTAAAAGCACTTACAGACTTATAGAGATAAGTTTGTAAGATTCGAAAGAATTCCCAGGGTGTCTTTTTGGACCCTGTTTGTAGTTTCACGATGAGTGAGACTCCATATGCTATAAGAGCTAAAAACATTTGGTTCCAAATCCCTTGTGGCTTCGTGCTCCAGATCTTTGTTAATTTAAGATGCTGTTTTATCCATTTGAAGAATAATTCAATTACCCAGCGATTACGGTAGATATCCATTATTTGTTGATCAGTAAGGTCAAATCTAGTTGTTAAGATTCTATATGACCTCTCTTTTTCATCTTCAAATTCAATGTACCTGACTGGTATTTTTGATACACCGTATAATACTTTGGCATCTTGAATAACGGATGGGTGAGTTGGTTCATATTCTTCCAGTGTGTATAATCGTAAAGCCTTGGTAATCCGAACTACAAATGATATTTCTTTCTCTTGCCAATCCATTAGGTTTTTTCTTGATGGATAGCCACGATCCATTACGTAAGTGGCATCTGCATCTTCTATTAAAGCATCTGAACTTTCAAAATCACTGACTGTTCCCGTTGAGGGAACGATTTTGTCCGGAAATGCAACATCTGGCGAAACAACAACTAGTCTTGTGTGCATCTTAACGGCATTATGACCTTTTGAAATATAGGCCCAATTACAAAGGTTTTCCGGTAACCGAATCTCAGTAGAATCAACGATATTTAAACGACCAATTCCACATGGGAGCCCTTCACTAGTTTGCGTTAGTTGTTGAATTTTTTTAATCACTTTTAAAAAGAGTTTTTGAACCCATTCTGTTGGAAGTTCATTGATACGGCGACTTAATTGAGATCCACTTATCTCAGTTATATCGAGTTCTTTACGCAGTTTTGGATAAGCTTCTAACTTCTCCACCATATGCTCATATGAACTCCATTGATCTAACTGTGCAGACACGAAAATTTTCAACAAAGATTTGGTTGTAAGCTTATACTTCCCATAATCAATTAGAGGACAGTCAAAATCCTCTGTTGGGAGAAGCGATAAGCATTGACAAATGAGCATTTCACGGCCTATACTTTTATTACTCAAAGTAAAAACTCCTTTGTAGAAGACTTGTTTGTTTAGGGAACAAAACAAGGTCAACAACTTCTACAATAGGAGTTTTTTTCTTGTGCG
>NZ_JBHUEK010000041.1:0-1924 GCF_042680725.1 Ferdinandcohnia salidurans | reverse complement strand
GGCTCCTCCATGATTATCCCCGTTGGGGATGATGTTCATTGTAAATATCCACCAAAGAAACTAGACCTATTTCTTTAAACCAATTGTTTGGCATTGCCGTATTAACTGGCTTACACTTCGAACTTCTCCACGAGTACATACGCAGTTTTGGAAGTTCGCCTTTCCATTTCCGCCTACGTAATTCTCTATGCAACTTTCTGATTTTCCTCCAACTTCTTAGTTGAATCGACCGTAATCTTCTTCTAACCCATTTGTCAAACTCGGTGAATATAGTCTTTGTATGCCAGTGTCCAAAGTAGTTACCCCATCCACGAAGATATGGGTTAAGTTTCTCTTTAATCAGTTTCTCGATGTTTACCGTTTGATTTCGCTTTGTTATTTCCTTGATTTTGCTTTTAAATTTCTTTATCGACTTTTCCGACGGTTTAACCCAATAACCTTGTTTAAATTCATATCCCAGGAAAACAAAGGATTCTTTCATATTATTAACAATCTTTGTCTTCTCGGGATGTACGATTAGCCCAAGTTTTTGTTCAAGGAATCGAGTAACTGATTTAAGTACTCTATCAGCACCCTTTTGTGATTTACAACAGATGACGAAGTCATCTGCATACCTAGTAATTCGATGCCCTCTCTCTGTCATAAGTTCATCCAGAGGATGCAAATATATGTTCGCAAGTAACGGACTGATGACGCCACCCTGCGGAGAACCTTTTTCGTTTAAATGGAAACTTCCACCCTCCATAACTCCTGCTTGGAGGAAACTTTCAAGTAATCCAATGACACTTCCATCTACTATTTCCTCTCTAACCAAAGACATAAGTTTGTCATGTGGAATTGTATCAAAGTATGATTTTAGGTCTGCATCAATTACATACATATATCCATCCAATAAATCCTTTCGGATTTTCTCCAATGCCATATGTGCACTTCGATTCGGTCGAAAACCAAAACTACAATCAAGAAATTTAGCTTCAAAGATTGGTTCCACTACTCTACGTATAGAAGCCTGTACTACTCGGTCTCTCACGGTTGGGATACCTAAAGGCCTTTTTGAACCATCAGCCTTTGGAATATATACACGTTTCACAGGTCTCGGCTTGTATGTCTTTTCGCGTAGTTCACGTTGAAGGATTTGTACATTATCCTCCACACCAAATTCAAAAGCCTTAATTGTTACTCCATCAACACCTGCGGCTCCACGATTCCTTTTAACCTCTTTAAAGGCTTCCTCCATGTTTGGCATTGCCCATATTTTATCTATGAGACTATACCACTTCCTCTTTTGTGGGGGCTTTACTCCCTCACGAAAACCTTGCTTGTCTCCTTTTCCGTTCATGTTCCGTTTCTTTCCTTTCAGTCTGTTAATTGACTAGCCCAACTTCGGCAATATCAACAGATTCACTAAGTACTACGCCCCATACGGTCTACCCTTCTGTTCGACCCCGATTCTATGGATTTGTCCTATCGGTTTCTGTATGGACATGACGTATTCTAAGATAACTCGGTTTTTCTTCCATGGACAGACGGGCTTCGCATAGAGTCCCTACCTTTTGGGTTAAGGCTCTCCTCAATAACTAGGTATTGAGTCACTTACTTTTGCGACCTTTCCAGTAAGCTTATTCACTACTATCCCCTGCTCTGACTCCTCACCACCCATAATCTTATCTTGTCCATCCCAGACTTGAATAAGGTTTACCGAATTTCGGAGACGATGAGACCTCCTTGGGTCACGACATCGGGCTTTCACCTGAATCCAGTCCTCTTAACTAACAGAATCCTCTTGTGGCACTGGACACTCCCTTCTTTTGCAGGGTTATCCGACTCCGCCAGCCATCATGGTTAATTGTCGCCTGTTCCAGGTTTTGCCTTCAGGACCTCCGCACATTTCCTCGCAGACAATGCACTACCTGTCAGCTATACA
>NZ_JBHUEK010000040.1:0-1697 GCF_042680725.1 Ferdinandcohnia salidurans | reverse complement strand
CACCTTTTTCTATTTTTTTGTATAAATTCTCCCATTACCTTAGTTGTTGGCAGTGAATTTTCTTAAATTCACTGCCATTAATGCTAGGCCCATTTCGTTTTCTACCTTCGATTTTCCTCGTACAGAAAATCGGGAGAAACGCAAATTAGCCTTCAAGAATCCAAAAACTGGTTCCACATCGATTTTGCGTTTTCGATAGATGGCACTCGTTTTCTCTTCTGAAAGCTTCGCTCTTACATATTCTTTTTGCTGTTCCCACTTTTCATTCACCATTAGTTTTCGATTGTTGCCTTCTTTGGCTTTTGTACATGATAAACGAAATGGGCATCCCGAACAGTCTTCGCACTCATAGATTTTGAACTTCCGTTCAAAACCTGTACGATCAGTGCGAATAGAATGATATCGAAATTCAAGACGTTTATGATTAGGGCATGTATATGTATCTGTTTCTACATCATAATGCCAATTGTCAGGATTAAATATGTTTTGCTTATACTTTTTGTTCTGCTCCTTCAAATACATGTTATAAGTAATAAGTGCTTCTCGTTTTCTATTGGAAAGGATATCATTATAGTTTTGTTCACTACCATAACTTGCATCTGCGACAATGTGTTTCGGCAACACGAAATAATGCTGCTCGATTTCATCTAGAAATGGAATCAACGTACGCGTATCTGTAGGGTTTGAAAACAAACTATAAGCAAGAGTGTATTGACCTTCAGTTGCGATTTGTACATTGTAACCAGCTTTCAATTGCCCGTTTTTCATATAATCTTCTTTCATTCGCATAAATGTCGCATCGGGATCTGTTTTAGAATAGCTATTACGTGTGCCAAAGATTTCTAAATCTTTTTGGTATTTCTGTTTACGAAAGACAAAATCAATCAATTGCTTACGCGCTTGTTTCGGATACTTGCGTTTGCTTCTTAAGGCTTTTCGTTCTGAAACATCTGATGTAGCTTCAATTTGTTTATCATACTCGGTTACGACTTCGTCTACTTTTTTAACCAATTGAGTGAGCTCTTCCAAAGATAACTGTTCTGTGTTTTCACGTTCAATTTCAGGCACAATTTCGTTCTTAAGTAGCTCGTTATATAGCTGGTTTGACTTTTCAATTAAGCTTTCACTATATTTCTCAATGGATTTTTTCCATACGAATGTAAATTTATTTGCATTCGCTTCAATCTTTGTACCATCAATAAAAATAGCTTCTTGATCGATAAGCTTTTCTTCGACCAATTGGCAACGGAATTGGACAAAACATTCGCGAATTATATCTTTCACTTCAGGTTGAATGCGGAATCGATTGATTGTGCGGTAGCTTGGTTCATACCCTTGAGCTAACCACATCATACGAATACTATCTTTTAATAGGGCTTCAATTTTTCGCCCAGAGAAGACAGATTGCGTGTAGGCACATAAGATAATTTTAAGCATCATGCGTGGATGATAAGCTGGACAGCCCTCATTTCGAAGAAATGGTTCGAAAGCTTCGTGCGGGATACTTTCAACTAAATGATGGACATGGAAGGCAATATCATTATTTTGTAATTTTACTTCTAAATCTAAAGGCAAAACTAATTGATTCATGATATAATTTTTAAACATAAGGACCCTTCTTTCGAAATATGGTGTGGTAACTTTATTTTATCAGAAGTGGTCCTTATTTTAATTCAAAAAATAAACAAAGCCGGTGA
>NZ_JBHUEK010000039.1:0-1736 GCF_042680725.1 Ferdinandcohnia salidurans | reverse complement strand
ACCATTAGCCAAAGGCAAGGGTGTCCGTGGCGACGCGGAATCCGAAGGAAGCCCTAGGCAAATCCTCGGTCTGAGGTACACGAATCACATTTGAGGTTTACGTTTCAGGACGAGTTTGCAAAACAAAACAAAGTCCAAAATATCCCCGGATGAACCGTAAATAAATGTGGCAGATATATGAGGAGAAAGTGAATGAACTTACCCTGGGAGGTCTCTTGATATCCTGTAAAGGAACCTATTTAGTGATAAGTAGCTGAATCAAGAGAAGTCAGCCGATGTCATAGTATCAACCTTACGGTTGAGAAGGACGGAACGAAAGGAGAGACCATGTTAGACTACTTTACAAAGGAACGAAGACACAGCCAATCGTAAGACTACATTAGAGCTAGAAGGGCGGAAACCGACGAACCCTATTGTAGAGTGGAGTTCTCTTTGTGCAAAATCAAGAACATGGGAACGATATGGAATATAATAACGAATTAATTGAGAGAATTATAAGTCGAGAGAACATGAATCGAGCCTTTCAGAAGGTAAAGAGAAACAAAGGAGCAGCAGGAGTCGATGAGAAAGATATAGAAGCTACTCGCCTTCATTTGAAAGAACACGGACAAGAAATCATTCGGCTTATACGGGATGGACAATACAAACCTCGAGCAGTTAGAAGGGTAGAAATCCCAAAACCTAACGGTGGTAAGCGTAATTTAGGAATCCCTACAGTAACCGATCGAGTTATCCAGCAAGCAATTATTCAGGTGCTGACCCCAATTTTCGAGAAACAATTTAGCCCTCATAGCTACGGATTTAGGCCTAATAAAAGTGCTCATCAGGCTATTGAGCAAGCTAGATTATACATCGAAAATGGGTACCAATATGTTATAGATATGGACCTAGAAAAATTCTTTGATAAAGTACAACACGATAAATTAATGTCTATTGTAGCTAAGACCATTACTGATAAACCGACATTAAAACTTATACGTCGGTACTTACAAGCAGGAGTCTTGGAAAATGGTGTTGTGTCCGTAAATAAAGAAGGTACTCCACAAGGAGGACCACTTAGTCCATTACTTAGCAATATTATCTTAAATGAGTTGGATAAAGAACTTGAAAAACGAGGACATAAATTTGTCCGTTACGCCGATGACTGCAACATATACGTGAAAAGTCAAAAAGCTGGTGAACGAGTTAAAAGCGGAATAACCGACTTCATAGAAAAGAAGCTAAAACTCAAGGTGAATGAAGAGAAAAGTGCGGTGGGAAAGCCGATAGCACGTATATTCTTAGGGATGAGTTTCTACCGAAGTAAGGGAAAAGTCAGGGTGTACGTGCCAAAGAAATCTAAACAAAGGTTTGAGGTTAAGCTAAAGAAACTCACTAACCGCAATTGGGGAGTAAGTATGGAATATCGCATTCAAAAGATAAACCAACTAATTCAAGGGTGGGGGAACTATTTCAAAATCGCTGATATAAAGAGATATACATATCTATTAGACGCACATATCAGAAGAAGATTGAGAGCCTGCCGATGGAAAGAATGGAAGAAAACGAGAACAAAATACCGAAACCTAAAGAAACTTGGCATTTACTCTAGTACTGCTTGGAAATGTGCAAACTCCCGAAAGGGATATTGGAGAACGTCTAATAATCCTGTCTTGGATTCAGCTATGAATAAAGAATACTGGCTGAAACAAGGACTAAAACAATTAAATCAAATTATTACATAAACTTTCGAACCG
>NZ_JBHUEK010000038.1:0-1995 GCF_042680725.1 Ferdinandcohnia salidurans | reverse complement strand
TGAGTCTTACCGAACTGGCGGGGGTGCCGTGGTGGTGGTATGAGTCGATCGAGCAACGCTCCGCGATACGGAGCACTCGTCGAACGCCACGCCCGAGACGACCGAGGCCTCGAGGCCGAGCACTCGAGTTGGCACGACGCGAGGACCCCGAGCGGAGAGCCGGTCTCGATCAAGGGAGCCATGAGACGGCGAGCCGACGGCTCTACCGGACGGTTTCGCATCTTTCAGGATGCCTACGATACGCTGGCGAAACGGGACGGATGGATCTACTTCGCCGCCTATCGACCTCGAGGCCGAGGGATCGAGGTCCTCCGTTCCAAGATGACCCGAGCCCGGACGCTCAGGCTCTCAGACAGCGATTTCTATCCGAGCGGCCACCATCGAGGGCCGCAGATCAAACTCTCGATCGAGGAGGTGTTTCAGTGACCATGGCCCGCAGACTCAGACTCACGGCAGAGGTGGCACAGGTGATCGATCCAGACGAGCGAGACGGCTACATGGTGCCCGGAGAGATCCTCGAGGCCCTCGAGGACGAGCAACGTCTCGCGGTGCTATGGCTCGAGCCCGACGATCTCCGAGCCCAGGTCCTCCGGACTCCGCTCGTCGGCTCGGTCGCTGGACTGTTCGGACTCGAGATCGAGACCGAGGTCGTCGCGATCGATCCGGAGATCGACGTCGGCGAGGGCGCGATCGTTCGGGCCGACCTCGAGGAGGCATACGTTCGGGAGGAGCGACTCCGCGGAGAGACGATCGAGCAGGAGGTCGGTCTCTGGGAGGTCGTCGACGTCGTCGAGACGATCCGAGCCGCTCCGCAAGAGGACGTCGACGACAGCATCGAGCGACTCGGTCTCGAGGTCGACCCGGTGGACGTCGACGAAGACGACCAGGAGGCGAGCGACGACGAGATCGAGGGGCCGGCCGAGGCCGATCCGGTGGACGTCGACGACGATCCCGAGAAGCGAGAGCCGTCGATCCTCGATCGACTCCGCGAGTTCGTTTCCTCCGAGAGTGGCGTCGACGGTCTCGAGGACGATCCCGTCGACGATGAGCCCGCGGACCTGTTCGAGGACCTCGAGGAGGACGTCGACGCAGACGGCCAGGAGGAGACCGACGGCGAGAGCTTCGAGCCGATCGAGATCGAGGACGACGTCGACGACGTCCTTGCACTCGAGCCGGTCGACGACGACCTCGAGGAGGACGACGTCGTCGCTCTCGAGCCCGTCGACGAGAGACCGTGACGGTGACTGTCCGAGACCGAGTGACGAGCGTTGTGCTACTGTGCGGCCTCTCGGCCCCTCTCGTGGCCGTTCTCTCCGATCCACTCCTAGCGGTCGGGATTGCGACGGCCGTCGCGCTGGCCGCCAACTGGGGGCTCTGGCGGTGGCGTCGGTTGCGGGCCGAGAGCGGCCACTGAGCGGATTCTATTCTCACAGGTAGCTCAGAGCAGAGAACAGAGAGATCGACGTCGAGCAGGGAGTCCGGCCGTCTCGTCGGTTCGTGGCGGGTGGACGTCGACGGGACGATCGTCGCTCGGGGAGCTGTCCTCGACGACGATCCCGGCCTCGAGGAGGACGTCGACGTCGAGATCTAGCGGGAGTTCTCGAGAGGTCGGAGAGCCGGGTGATCGATAGCGGCCGATTCTCGGCCCGCATTCGGTCGCTCTCGTGGCCGATGAGATTGCGCGAAGTCTCGGCCGTGTTTCGGTGGCGGCTCTCTATGCAGTTGCTACGGGTTCGGTTAATCCCGGAAAAATATATGAAATGATTTCCGATAATTTCCCGGCGGATAGAGTTGTTCAGATAGTTTACTCAGATTTGAGTTACCCCAACCAGAAACTCGATCTCGAGTTAACGATTGCCCCGTGAAGAATCATTACATACTTTGTTTCACGAACCTCTCGGGTATGGTGATAGATTAATTATTACGCCCCTTCTTACTCCAGAAGGAAGAAGCATTTTCATTTTGATACTTCTCGCGCCGCTTTTGCGGCGCGAG
>NZ_JBHUEK010000036.1:0-7063 GCF_042680725.1 Ferdinandcohnia salidurans | reverse complement strand
GAGGGAGTCCGGGAGAGAAGCCTCGAGAGTCCCGTCTTTATAGAGTACGACAAACGCATCATGGTCCTCGAGGTCCTCCGGATCGATCCCGATCTTTCGAGCGCCTTTTTTCGGGATCGTGATCGAAAAGGAATCCCCATTCCCCTGGATCGATCGGCTATCAGCATGAGCAATTTCTTTCCCCATCGATTACTATTGGTCCGTTCATTCCTATTAAATCCTCTGTCTATCTGGATATACTACTGATACTCTTAGTATTTTATCCACCGTTTCCGACCTGTGAAGATACTACGGAAAGGAGTGTGAAATGTAATGCAATGGGACAACCGATACCTCGACATCTTCTTCGGCGCAATTTATACCGTCGGAGCGGCTGTCGGGCTCGGACTCGCGGAAGTATCGCTAATCGGATACGACCTCATGGCCGTCGCAACGACCATTAGCGGGTATGAGATCCCGTATCACGCGGTCATGTCCGTGCTCGGCCTCGGGGGAGCCGCCGCCCTGAATATGCCGAGTTGGTCTCGGCTCGATCCCGTCCGTCGCGGGCTCATCATCATCGCGCTGGCGATGCTCGCGCTCTCGGTCCTAGCTCCCGGATCGCTCGAGTCGATGGTCGAGAGTGCGGAGGTCGCATTGCTCGCGCTCGCGCTTCAGACCGGCGGTTACTGGGGAATTGCACACGACTGACAACGGAGGTTCATCAAATGACAAAACGGAAACTCAAGCTTGGAAGTATCGCACTGGTAGTCATGCTCGTCGGGGCGTTTGCCCTCGTCGGGCTAGCAGCGGCGGAGGACGATCTCGATCCGATCGAGGACGGCCATGTCGCTCACGACGAGACAATCGAGACCGACGGGCCGGCTGACGTGATTGTCGACCTCGAGGCCGACTCCGAAGCGGCCGAGGCGGTCAAGGTCACGGCCGACGTCGACGGTGAAACCGAGACGATCGAGGTCGCGGCCGGCGAGAGTGAGAGCCTCGAGTTCGACGTGGACTCCTGGGGGAGCTACGACGTCGAGATCCTGACCGAGACCGAGGACGACGCCGACGATCTCGTCTCGATCGACGTCTCGACCGAGGCCGACCGCGTCGACGGTTACGAGGTCGAGTCCGAGAACGATCTAGAGCTGACGAACGACACGACCGATGCGTTCGTCGACGTCGAGGTCGACGACGAGGCCGACGACGAGGTCATGGTCACGCTCGAGGTCTCCGACTCGGAGACCGGCGACGTGCTCCGGTTCACGAGCGACGAGATCGAGGCCGACGAGACGGCCTCCCTCGAGGTGGCTGTCGACGACCTCGAGGACGTCGACGAGGTCGACCTGACCGTCTACCTCGAGACCGAGGACGACGCCGACGACCTCGAGGTCCTCGATCTCGGTCTGTCCGAGTCGACCGGCTACCCGATCGGGAGTGTCGACGGCTCGACCGAGATACCTAACTGGGCACTGATCGGCGTGGTGCTCGTCGGTCTCGGCGTCGTCGTCCTCCGACAGTAGTGAGGTGACTAACTATGTCATTTTCAGAGCAAACGGAAACGGACAGTGGTATCGGGATGGAAACCTCGAGGCGCGACGCCATGCGGCTCCTGGCTGCGGCGGCTGCGGCCGGGGCCGGCGGGACGATCGCGACGGACTCCGCACTCGCGGATGACGATGGCGACGGGATCGACTGGCAGCGGGGCGCGGAACTCGCGCTTACGGTGACGAACCCGAAGGCCGCGGCGTTGCTCCACGGCGGGCGGCTCGCCAACCGGGCGGTCGACGAGATCCTGGGATCGGAAGACCTGACCGACGGCGAGATCGCCCTCCACAACCAGGCCGTTACGGCGATGGAGTGGTGGGATGCGACGTCGATCATACTCGAGAATCGCCTCGAGGACGCTTCGATGATCGCCTCCATCCGAGCGCGGGACGCGATTGCCGACGCCTGGGAGGCGGGAAAAGAGGTCGGCGGAGGTCAACAGGCGGCTATCGAGGCGATCGAGGATCACTATGCGCTGATCCAGCGGAACGAACTCGAGGTGGCGATCGCCAACTGGGCGCAACTCGGGGCGGTCGTGAACGTCCAACTCGAGGTCGACGACATCTCGGACAATTTTGTCAATTGGGTGGTCGCTAACGACGACTACAGCGGAGATGGCGACCTCGTGGCCGACGAGTCTAACATCATGCAGGAGACGACCGAGATAGAGGTCGACCTGCTGAACGGCGAGACCTACGAGACCGAGGCCCCCACATTCCACGTCGAATGGGACAACGGCGATTCGGCGGAGTTCCCCCTCGGACAGGAGTTGATCGACGCCTGGGACTCTGATGACGAGGTGTTCGTCATGGAGACCGAGGACGGCGAGGAGTTCGAGGATCGGTTTACCGCCACGGTCGCGAACGTGGCGGAGGCCGACCTGCTCGCCCAGGAGGTCGGGAATCTCGAGGAGGTCATGAAGCTGTGGGACGACATCGAGGACGCGGCAGAGGAGTCCACACAGACCTACGACCTCGACATTGTCGAAGCCCTCTACGACGCGATGGATGAGGGCACGCTCGATCCGGCCGACGTTCGGGGCGTCGAAGGGATCGCCGAGTTCTTGTCGGGATCGACTGACGCCACGGACTCGCGGTATGAGATGGCGATGATGAGTCAGATGGGGCTCGAACATCCGAACCTCGCCGATTCAGCCTCGATGACGCTGTCGTACACTGGTTTCACCCATCAGACCTACTCGCGCAACGATGAGGATGGTTATGTCGACGGCCAGCTTGTCCACGATCGCGTCGAGGACGAGGCGATCGAGGGACTGCTGTTCGGCAAGCTGCTCGGAGACACGTCCCTGGCTGCAGGCCAAGAGTACGCGCTGAATCCCGTTATCCCTGTTAGGGGTGGTCTCCTGAACATAAACGGCGAAACGCTGCTCGAGGTCGACGACCTCGGCCTGCCGTCGCTTAGTCCAGACGGGACGACGATCGTCTTCGAGGACAGCGATGAGGAGAGTACTGTTGCGTATGATATGGATAGCGACCGGGTCCTGTGGACCCACTCAACACCGTTCGACGGCGGGTCATTCTCGCCCGACGGTGAGATGGTTTACCGAGTTCACGGCGGCATGGATGTCGGCGAGATGCTTGACGCGGAGACTGGCGATGTGCTATGGACTGGGTCGAACGATTCAACATCGAATGCTGCTCGTTTCTCCCCTGACAGCGAATACCTCGTCGAAAGTCACGGGGCTTCTGGACTGGTGGTTTACGATGCTGTGTCGGGAGATGTCCAGTGGAGTACGGAGGTGTATATTAGTGGCCTGTCTCTTAGCCCGGATGGCGAAGCTATCGCAACCGGGACTCACTCGAATAATGACGACGGGCCAGGAGTGTATATCTTCGACCTGGAGTCCGGGGACCGCGACCTCCTCGAAACCGATGAGTTCGTGCACGACGTCGAATGGACGCTTGACGGGGTTTTCACGTCCTGGGAAGACGATGGCCGTGTTGAGCTAATCGACCCCGAAACGGGGGACGCCGAATGGACTCTCCACGAACCCGATGGCGAAGGAGACTTCCAGCGACTACCGGATTACCGGACTGTGGCTCATGTCTCTAGAAACGACGACTTTGATGATGACTTCAGGCTCCTGTCTCCGACTGGTGAGGTGCTGCACGAGGCTTATGATGTCCTCGGAGGGCCGGAGGAGGAGACTGGCGACCCGTGGCTTCGAGGGCCGGTCGACGGCATCATCCAGCATGGCGTTGCCTTCGATGCTGTCGAGGGCGAGGAGGTCAATCTCGCACGCGGACTGATCGAGGTCGAGGAGATGGTCGACAGCGACGGAAACGAAGTTGTCCCGTTCGTCACCGACGAACTCGTCGCAGAACTCGAGTCTGAAGCGGGCGAGGACATCGAGACGATCCTCGAGGACGTCGACGGCATCGACGACCCGGAGGACATCGAGACCGTGAGCGACGTCGAGACGATCCTCGAGGACGTCGACGGCATCGACGACGCCGAAGACCTCGACTCGGTTGAGACGATCAGTTGGGACGAGCCGCAGTATGACGAGGTGGATACCGAGGAGTATCGGAAGTACCTCGAGAAAGTGAGTGAGGAGTACGCCGACGCGCTGGCCGAACGCGAGGAAGACGATACGAGCGTTCCGGCTCCGAGCAACCCGCTCGACGACTGGGATCTCGGTTTCCTGACGAACACGATCGCCGGCCTCCCAGTGTGGCTGTGGGGAGTGATCGGAGCCGGAGCCGCCGGAGTCCTCGGAGGTGACTGATCGATGTGGTGGCTTCTCGCCGGACCGATCGGGTCGATCATCCGTCTCGGAGTGATAGCGATAGCGACGATCGTCGTCCTCGGCTACATGACCGGAGGGATCTGACATGCGGAGAGTCGCACTCGTCGTCGTGACCATGACCCTGATCGTTACGGGGGTAACAGCATTCGCAGGAGTCGCGGTCGCAGACGACGGAGACGCAGGAGTCGTCGACCTCGGTGGGGACGACGAGGACGACGTCCAGGAGGAGAGGGACGACGTCGACGGAGCCCTCGCCGAACTCGAGGAGGACGTCCGGATTCAGGAGATCGAGTATAACGAGTCGGCCGAGAGGCTCTCGATCGTCGTTCACAACCGCGGAGACTCCAGCGAGACGATCCACGCGATCGAGGTCCTCGATCCGGAGACCGGCGGCTGGCAGTGGACCGAGATCCGACTCCGGCCAGACGAGACGACCGAGATCGTCCTCGAGGGGATCCCCAATCGGAACGGCGAGCCGGCCGCTCTCGTTGCGACCGACTCGAGCCTCGACGCGGAAAACGTCGTGTGGGTCCGAACCGGAGACCTCCCCGAGCCCGAGACGTCGACGACGTGGCAGACGCTTCTCCTCGGGATCGGTGTGACGACCCTCGGGACGGTCGCCGTCGCCTGGAGCCGCTACCATCGAATCGGGGACGGTCCCGAAGACATGGAGGCCGAACTATGATGGACGGAAACAGCATCCCTCCGCGGTTCGAGAGCCACTACGACCGGCTCTCCTATCTCCTCGCAGAGTACAAGATCGGCGTGTATATCGCCGTCCTCGCAGTGACCGCGCTCATCGTCTCCGGTCGTCTCGGGATCCCCGAAATGCCCTCCGGAGTCGCCTGGGCGCTCAAATGGACCGCTATCGGGATCATCCCCGCGATGGTCGCGGCTAAGGTCGCTATCGTCGATAGATGGATCCCGGACCCGCGGAAGCGGATTCTCGTCGTCGACCTCGAGGACGAGATCGACGTCACGGGTAAGCTCTGTCCACAGACGGTGTGGTCGAAGCGGGAGACCGGCGAGCATCCGGCGATCGAGCCCGACCGCGGGATGTTCGACGCGATCGTCACCAAATTCGACTGGGACGACGATCTCGGTCGCCTCGAGGTCGAAGGCGGAAACGAGGAACTTGTCCTCGAGGTCCTCACGACACAGGGTAAGCTCGACGCCGTCTACGGACAGCTTCTCGAGGACTCTGCTAAACTCGATCGACTGCAAGCACAGCAACGGCTCAAAACCCTCGAGATCGAGGAGCGGATCGTTAACTCTCTGATTGCCGCAGTCGAGCACGGCCTCGAGTTCGATCCGGGGACGACCGAGGAGATCGTCGACAGTGACCTCGAGAGCGACAACGTCGACGCAAACAAGCGGACACGAGACGCCTCGAGGAGCGACGACCAGGAGGAGCGACCGACCCTCCGGGAGGTCCTCCCGGACACGGCGAGAAACGAGATCGACGCGGTGGAGCGAGCACGAGCAACCGACGGAGGACGTGACCAATGACCCGAGAAGACGGACTCGAGAAATGGATGGTATCGGCAGAGCTTCGGGAAACGATCGAGGGCCGCAAGCCCCACGACCTCGAGGCGCACGAACACACGGGACTCGTCGGAGACGAGACGATCCGTCGACTCTTGAGCTATCTCACGACCTACTACGATCCCCGCAAAGCGGCCGCTCAGTACGACGACCTCGACGTCGAGGACATGCCGACGAAAGCGGAGGCCTCGAAGCTCTTTCGGCAGGTGCTCGGAGTTGAAGCGACCGAGACGCTCACTCGAGCAGTCCATCAGGGAGACGTCCAGACGCAGAGTGCGGCCGTCGGAGATCCGGCCAGTCGGAGCGACATCTCCGGTCTGAAGGCCATTCAGGAGCTTATCGACATCCTGGCGATCCCCGCTCCGATCATCTATCTGTTCGGGAACCCAGGGAGCGGGAAAACGAACTTCGCGCTCTTGCTGGCACAGCTGTGGAAACGCGAGCAAGGAGACGACGCGGTCCTCGCATCAAACATCCGGACGTGGGAGGAAGCCGACGAGTGGCATCCGTCCTATGGATCCCTCCGGTCCCGGCTCGATGATCAGACGATGGACCTCCCCGGCGGAGGGATCACGGCGAAAGAGGACGCTTGTCCGTTCCTGTTCGTTTTCGACGAGGCCTCGAGCCACGCCTCGGGACGCGGTAAGGACGGCTACGAGGCCGGGCAGAAACTCGGGCCGCTCGTCTACAAGATCCGGAAAGCGCGAGCTGGTCTCATCATCATCGGCCACGACGGTAAGGACGTCCATCCGGCAGTGAGGACGATGGCGACGGTCGTGCAACGGTATCGCGGAGAAGTGAAGCGAGCGACGGTCTACGAGGACGTCGAAAATCGGAAGGGGATCAACAAGATTATGGAACTCAACGGGATCCCGGAGACCGACTATCGATACGACGACGAGGAGGCGACGTCGTGGTCGTGGGATGGAGTCGACGACGACGGCCTCGAGGAGCAGACCCTCGAGCAGGCCCGCGAGTTAGCCTCAGACATGACCGAGCAGGAACTCCGGAAGGTTGCGTGGCGTCTCGACAGTGCCGGTTTCCTAGATCTCGATCAAGACGACATCGCTCGAGCCCTCGGATACTCCCAACAATGGGTCTCGAAATGGTCGAACCGATACGAGGAGCAACACGGCGAGTTCGAACCCGAGGTCGACGACGAATGATACAACGAGACCAGATCAAAGCGAGCAGTTGCGTGGTACGTCCGGATCCGAC
>NZ_JBHUEK010000035.1:0-5445 GCF_042680725.1 Ferdinandcohnia salidurans | reverse complement strand
CAACGGTATTCTTCTCGCGCGGCAAAAGCCGCGCGAGAAGAATCAAAAATAAAATAAGTTAGGCTGGCTGTTATTAACGCGGCTCCAAAACCTTTATGTGCGTTAATAACCAAATTTCATCACTTGGTAGCGTGCAATTAGAATTATCATGATTCTGTATGTGTAATCTCGCTTAGACCTTTCAGTTCCGATAGCGGTAAATTCTGTCTGTTTTTCGCGTGTAATGATACCCTGTGTAAGAAATCTGGTAGATGAATCGCATCTCGATATACGATCTTCGACCGATCCGAGTGAAACCTGAGTTGTGTTACTGGCGAGGTTGTGCAAGTCGGTTTGTCCTCGAGGCGGTCGGTCGACCTCGAGGCCAGCTCCCCTCGAGGACGATCTCGGCCTAGATCTCGATCTCGAGGAACGGCCACCGGCCAGCGTCCGACAGACGCCCGGAGTCTCCGCTCGTCGTCGACGTCGTCGGGCTCCGGGAGAAACCACCGCGAAAACAGAACGTCGCTCGAGAGCCGTCTCTCGGCTCTCTCAGAGGATCCGGTCGTCGACGTCCTCGAACCCGACGGCCGTCACCGCGACCGGGCCGTCGGAGACGATCTCGTCGCCCGGCTCGAGGAACTCCTCGCGGGTCTCTCCATGCTCCTCGATCTCGACTCGGACTCTACCAGTCGAGTGGTCCTCGATCGTCTCCGCGAGTGCCTCGAGGATCTCCTCTCTGACGTCCTCGTCGATGTCGTCCCACCAGTAGTCGAAGCCTCGTCGTGCATAGAGTTCGTCGACGATCGCTTGCTCGAGGCTCACGTCGATCCCCCCGGTCGGTCAGTCTCCGTGTCCACTGAGACGTGCAGATAGTTACCTCTCAACTCTACTTTGGGTTGAATATCGTCATGGGTGTAGTCACTAAGCAACTCCCACTTGTCCACATCGTCGGATTCTTCTCCGATTATCTCAATCGCCCGCTCTATCTTATCTCCGACGAAGATTGAGTGGGACTGTTCAGTACCGTCCGTGCAGCCGCTCATCGGGATCCCTCCTCGAGGTCGACGTAGCCGAGTAGGGCTCGGGCGGCTCGGCCGGCCGTGACGTCGTGCTCGCGCATCGTCTCGAGGATCGCCTCGGTCGACGGGGCCGGGCCGTCACGGAGAAGCTCTCCGCGTGCCTGCTCTGCGGCCGCTCTCTCCTCACACTCCTCGATCGTCGGGACGTCGTCGGGAGAGACGCCGTATCCAGTCGGGAAGGTCATGCGCTCTCCTCCGTGGGATCGACGATCTCCCGCTCGAGGCGGCCGGGATCGTACCGGGCCGGGAGCGGCTCGTCGGTTCGAAACTCCTCGACGCGGGCCTCTCGTCGGTCGTGGCAGTGGGGACAGACCGACGGGCGGCTCTGCTCGGAGTGCGGGACGTCCGGCTTGTACCGGAGTTGTGCGCCTGCTCCGCAGTCCTCGCAGTCTCCGATGAGGCTCATCGGTCTCCCTCCGTGGTCTGAGCCGTGAGCGGAGTCGTCGGCTCCTCGTCGACGAACTCTGTGGCCTCGAGGTCCCCCTTCTCGGTCCCGTCGGGGCGGCGTCCTTCGAGGTAGTCGGTTTCTCCGGGGTCGTCTGCGAGGTCGTCAATATGTTCTCGAAGGGCCTCGGCCGCTTGATCCATCGTGAGTCCGTGTCGGCGGTGATACGGCTCCTCGAGGTCGGCGACGATCTCGTCCTCGACGGTCCTGAGAGCTTCGACGACGTCGACCGGCTCGAGGCCGGCGTCGATCGCGTCGTGAGCGTAGTCGGCAACGTGGTCCTCGAACGAAGCCACCGAGTGCGGCTCGACGGCTCCGGTCCGGGTCATCGTCTCCTCGAGGCCGGGATCGTCACCGAGCGGTCGGGAGTCGACGACCTCGAGATGGGCCTCGATGCTCTCCTCGAAGACCCATGTCTCGGCTTGCTCCCGGCTCTCGAAGCCGGAAGCCTCCGGCGTCTCCGTGGCGTGGTTGTAGACGTAGATCCCGCTCTCGGTCGGGTTGTCGGTCTCGATCCCGACGAACGTATCTGTCTGGCTGTCCTCCTCGGTCGTGGGGACGTCGGTATCGACGTCCTCGGAGTCTCTCTCTGTCATAGTCGATCGGTTGGGTTGGGGAACCGCACCCCAGGAGTCCCGAACGGAGTCGAACCGTCCTCGAGGCTACCCGCGGGACTCGGTCATGGTTACGTCCTCAGTCGTCGATCTCGCTCTCGACGTACTCGATCGTCTCTCCCGTCGCTCCGTTGCGGATCTCGGCTCCCTCGGGAAGGGCGTCGGGATCCGGGTGGTCTCCGGCCTCGAGTGCTCCCTCGATGAGATGCTCTCCGGATAGCTGACCGAGGTTGAGCGCGTCGGAGATCGTCGCGTCGGCCGGCTCGACCATGTGCTCGAGCAGGAGCCACACGGCACCCTCACAGACCGAGAACCGCTTGGCGACGGCCTCGACGACGGCACTCGACTGGTAGCCGTGCTCCCGGCCGGCGACGGCCTCGACGACGGAAATCACGTCGTCGATGTGCTGTTTGAGCGTGTAGAGGTCTCGGCCGACGTGGAACCACCATTCGACCTCGTCGGTCTTGATCTCGGATTCGACCGTGTGAGCGTGCTCTCTCGCCCAGTAGCCCATCCGATACCACTCGAGCCACCGATCGATCTTGTCGTTCATCTCGAGGATCTTCTCCGGGTCATCTTCCCAGAGTTCGTAGTCCTCTCGGTAGCCTTCCGCGAGTTCCTCCATGCCTCGAATTTCGTATCCAGCGTCCCCCTCGAGGCGCTTGCGGAAGTATCCGAGACAGCGGTCCTCGAAGCTGATCCGGCGCTCGCGGAGTTCCTGGCGTGCTCGGATCTCCTCCTCTTTCGCTTTCTTCCTGGCGAGTTCGAGGACCGGGTCGGAAACCGCGTCCTCGATCTGCTCCTTGATCTCCTCTCCGTCGACGGCCTCACGGAGGAGATCGTCGATCACTCGGGACCGCGAAAGCGAATACTCCTCACAGAACTCGTCAATCACTGCGACGAGATCCGCGGATAGAGAGGCCGAAACTCGTCTTTTGCTCATTCAAGGCTCACCTCCCCGACCGGATCACCGTTAGCATACAGGAGGGCTCGACGTCCATCCGGAGCCGGTTTCGTCGACAGAGAGTCGGCGAACTCCTGCGGGCTCGCGTAGCGACTCACACCGTGCTCCTCGGCGGCCTCGGGGCCGGTCCTCGAGGTCCCTCCGACGACAGCGGCCGGCTCGCCGTCCGGTCCCTTGATGAGCGAAACCGTCGTGCTCGAGTCCTCCGGAGTGACGTCGTCGGCTCCTCCGATCGCCTGCGCCTGCGCTCTCCGGAGTTCGGCGGCGGTCGGGGCTCCGACGTCTCGGGCGACCTCGGAGACGATCTCCTCTTTGCGCGACGTGTTGCCGATCTCGGCCGACTGGTCATCGAGGATCCCCTCGATCTCCTCGCGGGTCGTGACGCCATCGGAGTGCGGCTCCCCGAGCGCGTCGGAGACGTCGTCCGACGTGGTGAACCACTCTTTGATGTCCTTGATGGCACCCTCCGCGAAATCGTTGTCTCGGAGGTCGGCCTCGAGGTCGTCCTCGCTCGTGCTCGAGGGATCGATATACTCGCGTTCGATCCGGTCGGCGTCCTCGGCATACTCCGTGTCCGTGATCGGCATTAGCGGATCCCTCCGCGGGTCTCGTAGCGCGTCTCGGGTAGCTGGCGGCCGACGGGCTCGAGGCCGTCGACGGCTCCCCGCTCGATCTCCTCGAGGCGGTCCTCGACGTGCTCGACTCCGACGTTCGCAGCTAGCTGTCTGAGTCGGCCGGCGTGGGGTCGGGAAACCTCGACCTCCTCGAGGCCGTCCGGGACGTGGACAGTAATCGGGACCGGGGCCGGCGTCTCGACCGATCCGTCCGGCCGACGCTTCGGTCCGATCCGGAGCGTGAGGCACCCGCGGCGGTCCATCTCGGAGACGAACTCCCTCGAGGCCGTGCTCGACCGAGCGACCTCGATCGCCTCGGCGAACGGCCGGACCTCGAGGTCGACGACGTGCCACGAACCGGGCGACGACCGGGAGAGAACCGCCGGCCCCTCGAGGGCCTCGATCTCCTCGAGGACCGTCCCGATCGGGACGTCGTCGTAGTCGAGCATGGCGACGTGGCCGATCGGCTCGAGGTCCCCGTCGACGACCTCGCTCTCGATCCCCGTCGTCTCGAGGGTCACTCCGGTCATGGTCACTCGCACCCCCCTGGGCACACGTAGACGGGAGAACCGTCTCGATCGGCGAGTCGGGCGGTCCCCGGATCGAGGTCGGCTCCGCAGTCGTGACACTCGACCGTCCGCTCGTCGTCGTTCTCCTCCTGGTCGTCTTCGTCGACGTCGGCCTCGGCGGGCTCGGTGATCTCCTCGAGGACATCGTCGACCTCCTCGATCTCGTCGGGACCGTCCTCGAGGATCTCGATCATCTCGTCGGCCGTGATCCTCTCGATCGGGACGTCGTCGACGACGTCGTAGGTCCCGTCGTCGGTCTTGCATCCGGGGCCGACGACGTACTCTCCGGCTAACCAGACGTCTCCCCAGCCGGGTTTCACTGCCCAGGATCCGAAGTGATCGTAGACCGCTTGCTTGTCCTCGAGGTCCTCGAAGCGGTAGTAGTGATGGGCTCGATCGTCGCTCCCGTTCGGGGACGAAACCCGGTAGGTCTCCGGGAGGTCCTCGAGGGGGGCTCGGTCGGGATCGTCGACGTCGACGACGACGAGCGGGTCATGCTCGAGGATCCGACTGTCGACGTCGGCCTCCTCGGTCGTGCACGGGAGTCCGGTCTCGACTCCGTAGTTTCCGAGCAACCCGTCGAGATCGCGGTTAGCGTATCGCTCGAAGGGAGTCTTTTTGCCAAACTCCATTCGGGAGAAGCGGGACCTCGGAACTCCGGCCTCGACGAGCCGCTCGCGGAAGCCGTGAGCCTCCGGGGGCTCTCCCTGGCCGTTGCCCCAGGTCGATCCCCAGCCGTCTCCGTCCTCTCGCTCGTATCCATCGTCGATCTCGTAGGAGAGGATCCGGTCGGCGTCGGCGTCGATCGCGGAGGTCCGGAGCGGCGGGGCGTCGGCGTCGACCGATCCCTCGAGGTCGTTGCATGCTCGGGCGACGACCGACGTGAGGGCTCGGGCTGCTCCCTCGAACCGCGGGATCCAGAGGCCGTTATCGTGGATCCGGACCGTCTCGTCTCGGAGGTCGATCACGACCGTCCGGAGATCGAGGACGTCCATTCCCTGCTGTCTCCCGCTATAGACGACGACTCCGTAGTAGGCGCGGCCGTTGCTCCCGTGGATCTCGATCCCGTGGATCCGCTCGGGCTCCAGCTGGTCGACGATCCGATCGAGGACCGTCGTCCGGCTCCCCTCCGGGACGTCCTCGAGGTCGTCCTCGAGGTCACTCCAGTAGTCCTCCCT
>NZ_JBHUEK010000034.1:0-371384 GCF_042680725.1 Ferdinandcohnia salidurans | reverse complement strand
CCGTATACCGAACGGTACGTACGGTGGTGTGAGAGGTCGGCGCGGTAACGCGCCTCCTACTCGATTATGGAAGTTATTCAACTAAAGGTGCAGAACAGTCTAACAGTGGAGGTTTATTATGTTCGTGCTTCATATGCTATTGGCCATAACGGGTATGGCAATGTTGATTTTAATTCTAACTCTCTTTGCATACAAAATACTACGTAACAAAAAGAACTATTACTCTTGGTTTATCCTAGTGGTAATCGTTTTCTTTTTAGGAGTTGCCCTTTGGCAAAGTTTAAGTCGTTTCAAATAAGACCTTAATTTTTATTCAAGTAATGGAGCAGGTTAGTTGAATAATTTATGGAATTTTAATACGAAATAGAACTTCCGATTATTCGGGGGTTCAAATTTTTTTATGTACTATCAACCATGTAGTGTAATCTATGTGGCTATATCTGTAAAGTGTTCCTCTTATATTGAAATACGAAAATTCGATTGTTAAACTACTTTCGAAACATGGCTATGTAACACGTTGAACGAAAGGAGGCTGCAATTTGAAAATCAAACTTGACATTAGTAATGAGCGTTATGATGAAATCAAATCTGCACTCGAAGAACGAGGAATTGAAATAGATGATACTGCCGACTTGGTATTAAGTGAGACTAACAGTTTCATTGATAATCTGACTGTGAGAGAAAAAGGAACAAATGCGCGGATCATTTTATCGGTAGAGGATATTGTTTGTATCGAATCGTTCGGTCATGCAATTGAGGTACATACGCAAGAAACACAATATCTAGCTACCGACCGATTATACCGAATTGTCAGTCTTCTTGACCCGACAAAATTTTTGCGTATAAGTAACTCTGTAGTAATTGCAAGGAATAAGGTTAAACGAATTACACCTACTCTTTCGTCGAAGTTTATCCTTACAATGATTAATGGTAAACGTGTTGATGTAACAAGAAGTTATTACTACATCTTCAAAGAATATTTCGGAATATAGAGGAGGCAATTACATGGTTTTTCCTATTTATTTTCTTGCACTGTTTGCAATTTTAATTATTTTAGTTGCTACCGTTATTGTCTATTTTCAAGTCTATAAACGGCATATTAATAGGGCTTTAGGAGCAACCGATGGCAAGCGAACTTCAATGGTTCCTCCATATAGAGTCGCTATTGTAATGACCATAATAGTTTTACTCATTGGCATACTGATTAGCTATTTTGCGGGATATGCTAATGCCTATAAAGATTATGAAGAAGATGCATGGGTAATGTCACACTCTGATATTCAGACATTCTATGCAGAAGTAAAAGAAATTGGCGAGAACTCTTTATTAGTTGAAGGTATTTCCCTCAATGATGAGAATTATCGAGGGGAGTTTCAATATGATGTATGGGGAGAAGTGAGTATATATCGGCAGGATACTCTTATCCAGCTTTCTGATTTGTCAGAAGGTAATTTGATTTCAATCACACTAGTCACCGACCGTACAGGCATTACAAATATCTTCAAAATTCAGCTATTATCTGACAAAAAGTAACCTTGTGATGTCGATTGTGGCAATCCTGTTGTTTTATTGAAAATAAAGAAGCAGGTTAGTTCAATAAGAAATCCCAAGAGGTGGAGCATTTACTATAAAGAAAGATTTGAATTATTAGTGTCTAATAAAAAGTAATGCAAAAATTGAGATGATGCACGTTAGTAATATTAAGAGACATAAATAAATTATAGGGAGGTATCGTTATGTGGATAATATTTGGGGTTATTGCAATAGTAGTAACTTTTATAAATCTTTATATGTATAATGCAGGAAAGGATTATAAGCTGGCTATGGCGATGGGGTTATCATTTACAGCCTTAACGCTATGTGCAGAATACAGTCTGGTGTCGGAGTGGGTAGAAGTGGAAGACTGGGCAGCTTTAATGGATGTAGTACCTAGTATGGAAAGAGCATTATGGTTTTTGACAATTGTTTCGATCTTACTAAATATAGCACCTATACTTTTAGAACGAAAAGGTAAGAAACAATGACTTATTGTCACATCATTTATATAATATACAATTATTGTGTAAGTCTTTATGTATAACAAACGGTTGCGATAATTGAATAAGGCACATAGAGTTATAATGTGAATTTGGAGTGATACGGTGAAAGAATATTATCTGGCAGTGACGTATGATGTTTGCGAACATAATAATCTATATGTTGATATGAACGAGTACCCATTAGATATGTCTATTGATTTAGATGAGCAGATAAGCAAATTCGCAAAAATGGATGTTGCTCCCTTAGTAAAGGTTTATGAATCAAATACCAGTGATTTTAAGGAATTAAGATTGTACAAAGAATATAGATTCAAGGAATATGAATGCGGATGTAATTAGTAGTGATGTTCAACTAAAGGAGTCCGTTGATCTAAGCAAGGTAAATAAAGGAGATAAAATGGAGATTAGAAAACTTAATAAAACGGATAAACTACCAATAGAATTGTTATTATTGGCTGATCCCTCAAGAGAGATTGTTGAGGAATATGTTAATAGGGGCGAATGTTTTGTAGCTGAACGTGAACAGCAAATTATTGGAGTTTATGTATTACTTCCAACAAGACCAGAGACAGTGGAACTTGTGAATGTTGCAGTGGTTCAAGAGCAACATGGTAGAGGTATAGGCAAACGGTTGGTAATGGACGCAATTCAGGTAGCTAAGACAAAAGGCTATAAAACAATTGAAATTGGAACTGGAAATTCAAGCATCGGGCAACTGGCTCTTTATCAAAAATGTGGCTTTAGAATAGTTGGTGTTGATTTGGATTTTTTTGTTAGGCAT
Source organism: Ferdinandcohnia salidurans (assembly GCF_042680725.1). NCBI lineage: Bacteria > Bacillati > Bacillota > Bacilli > Caryophanales > Bacillaceae > Ferdinandcohnia > Ferdinandcohnia salidurans. The sequence continues at coordinate 368,564 of NZ_JBHUEK010000034.1, read as the reverse complement.
TTCCCAGATAAAATCTTTGAAAATGGTATTCAGTGTAGGGATATGATTCGTTTATCTCAAGATTTATAGGTTAAAATAGTAAAAGTTATTGAACAAACGAGCAGTATAGAATAAGAAGCAGTAGTTTCATTTGGTGTATTAATAAAGGGGGGATGGATATGTTTTTCTTTAATAAAGAAGATGTTTATATAGGATTTTCAATGGAAGAATTATCAAAGGTGAGAGCAATTTTAGAAAGAGAAGGCATTAAATCTTCCTATAAAACTATTGACCCTTCGGGAAAATGGTTAGGACCTGGTACATCAAGAGGAAACTTTGGAAGTTTCGGAATTAACAAGAATTTCGAAAAACAATATGTTGTTTCTGTTAGAAAAAAAGACGCAGGGAATGCAAAGTATTTTATTAATAGTGTTTTGTATTTATAAGGTATTTCACTAACGAAGCAGGTTTGTATAATAAGGATTGTTAAAGAATATATAAATTCACTTGTATTATGAGGGAAAAGAGGTCGATATTATGGAATTTGTTATAATGGTTGGAATTGTTGTCATTGCAATTTCTTGTTTATCAATTGATGGGAAGTTAAGAAAAGTAAGCGAACAAAACATAGAAATTATAGAACTATTAAAACAAGGTAAAGAAAAATAAACATTGTTGGTTTATTGAAAACTAGAGAGAAAAAAGAAAATATAATCAAGGAAAACTATCTGCAATAAAAAAACGACGGAAAGTCCCGCCGCTTATAGATTTAACAATATATCGTTCATTTGATTTTCGAATTTTTGCAGAACGTCTTCGTCTTCACCTGCTTTCGTGAATGCAAGGTCATATGCAGTTCGTTGCCAATCGTCAAATGCTTGTGTCATGCCTGCTGCTTCAATCGCAGATTCAAACCAATTCACGTAATGAAGAACGGAACTTGCAAGCGTCATTTCAGCCGATCTATCGTCTTGATAACTTCGGTATTCCGAACCGTCCGCCCAATTCTTCGCAATGTCCTTCACGAAAACATCAAGTGTTGCATATTCGGGAATTTCTAACGTAAATCTATCCAAATTGTTTCGTGCTTCAACGCTTCTTGGGTCGGATAATTCGCCGATTCTATCGTGAAATGCGTCCAACTTTGCCCACGCTTCGAAATATCCGTATGCGTCTCCATTTGTCCGTGCTTCGGTTATGCCCTTGATGGTTTCGTCAATCAATGTGTTCAACGGCGTATTTTCTGACATAGCCTTCACGGTTTCCAAGATTGGAACGTCACGTTCTACTGATTGTTCAAGAAGTTCTTGCGGATAGAAGCCTTTTTCAAACGTGTTGTAATGTAGTAACGAACCATATGGAAGATTGAATCGGATTTTCTTTTGAAGTGCTTCGTTTTCTCGTAGATAGACATCGACCGCCCGGTTGACCGTGGGATTGTCTTTCATTGATTCGTGACTTGGTTCTTCGTTCATTTCAACCGTTTCAAGATAGGCCGTCACTTTTTCGGACATTTCTGGCGTGAATACTTGGTTTTGAGGATAATTTGCAATCAATTCATTGATCTCTTCCTTCGTGGGTGCATCTGCCTTTGCTTTGGTCGGTGCGTCAACATGCGTGAACCCTACGACTAAACTACCACCGACAAGAACCGCACTCAATACTAAAAAAGCTTTCGATTTCATTTTCTATTTATTCCCCTTCTTCCATAATTTTTCCTTTTTTTAGTCTAACATAATTATTTTTCAATTTGGAGAATTTTTCATTTGGTTTTTCAGAAATAACTGGTAGATTAATAGCAACTTGGATAAATCATTTCTTAAAAACAAAACCTAAGAAGCAGTTTTTAATGCATGCTTCTTAGGTTTTTAAATAAATCAAATATACAATTATTACTTAGGTTCTAGCAAACAGGGAAGTAACCTAATAAATCATCATTTCTATATTAAAGGCCGTTCCTGTAAGTATAAAGCTAAATCTGGACAGTCACCCTCAACTATTTCTTTTACAATAATCTTTGAGAGTAGTTGGCTGTAGACGGTCCCGTTATCACCAAAGGCAAATAGAAAATAGCTATTCGGATATTCCGGGTATTTACCAATAATCGGAATTCCGTCCACTGTGCCTCCATAAAATGCAGCTAAGTAATATTCTGCCTCAACCTTTATAGTAGGAAACATTTTATTAAATTCTTCAACGAGTTTATTCTTTTTGTGAATTAATTTGCTATCACGATCTTCAGGATATGTCGTATTATCATCAAGTCCGCCTATGATGATCCGGTTATCTCTCGTTGTACGCATAAATAAATAGGGCCGAGCTGTTTCCCAAATGAGTGTTCTGTTATACCATTCGGAAAGATCATCGACGGGATTGGTTGTTACCGTAAATGTACTAACAAAGGAGGCTTTTTTTTCTTTTTTGATTTCCATGCCTTCATAACCTGCTGCAAAAATAACATAGCGTGCTTGTATAGTAAATTTGTTCTTTGTAGAAATTACCATCTTACCTCGTTCATCATCATACTTGTGGCCGTTCATTTCCGTATTCTCAAATACACGAACACCTTTTTTAGCAGCATAATCGAAAAGTGCATGGGTGAATCTGAAAGGATTGATTTCTGCATCATTATATGAATAAATAGCTGCGTCCCTGCTAAAAGGATATTTTGCCTCAATCTCTTCCTTCGATAAAAAAGTAAGGTCAAAGTTATGTTCCTTTAAGAATTCATATTCTTTTTTTAGTTTTTCAACGTCTTCCGCACAACTAGCGGAATAAAGGGTATCTCTTCTGTTAAATTCACAATCAATTTCTACATTCTCTGAGCTGGCCTCGATTTCATTAATCGCTTCCTTTAGTAATTGTAAATGCCTTTCTATGTAATCCTCTCCAAAGGTGTTGACCAAATCTGTAAACATTTTTTCACCGGAGTATTGAATGAGGGCGGTATTCGTACTTGTACTACCACTTCCTATACTTTCTTTTTCAATTACAACGACATCTAAATTCGTATCAGCAAGATAATATGCACACTGTGCCCCAGAGCTTCCTCCTCCAATAATTAATACATCACAAGATAGGTTTTCTTCCAAGGCAGGATATGATGGAGCATCAGGTAAAGTAATGGGCCAATAATAAGATCCAGACTGTAAATTCATTTTTATCCTCCAGTTTTACGAAAGTATAATGTTAATATATCCAACCGTATTTTGTACATTCAAAAGAGTACTTACTGGGTATGGTCATGTGAACGGACAAATGAGGGGCTCTTAAAAGTAAATGATCCAGAATGCATTGGTGTTGTGAAGTATTGCACATAGAGGATATAATAGTTTTAAAGGGATAGTTGAAAAATAAGGGTAGATTTGATGAATGAATACAAATGGGTGACTGGAAGGATGTTATTTATTGCAATATGCTTGGTTAATAACCGAGTAAAATACTAAAACTAACAGAGGGTTAACTCAAGCTAGAAGGATAACGGGGTGATGTTATGAGTAAAGCTAAAGGAAAAGGCGGAACAGGTAGAGGGACAGACAAAAAAGGTTGGAATCGTTGGCAAGCTAGTGCAAATAAAAAAAAGAGTGCAAAACCATATAAAAGTAAAGGTGTAAAAAAAACGGGTGATTAATATAACCCCACGACAAAATGTGAAAGTCATTTTTTGGAAAAAGAATCTTTTTTTCTTATTCAAGTAACGAAGCTGGTTAGTAAAAGAAGAACAAGATGTCTAGATAGGTTTATCAAGGGTCGCTGTTGTAATGATTGAAATGTGAAAATAGGAGAAATTGATTATGAATTGGGGAGATATATTAGTCGAATCTAAAGCCTTTAAGATTATAATAAAAGGAGCCTTTTGGTGTACTATTGCCATAGGTTTACTTATTATCTTTATGATTGGTAATTTTCTCTTTAAGATAAATAATTTAGATTATAGGTTTGATGATGGAGAACTACATCCTCCAATTGAAACTTCGATAAACAATGACCAATTTAACTGAACTAACGGGTAGCGCGAGCTGAAGATCAGAGCTATTCTACAGGCAGCTTTTCTTGTTGTACTAACGGAGCAGGTTAGTTTAAAAACAGTCTATTATTGTAAAAAATAAAGTTATAACTAAATAATGGGAAAAGTTTTTATTTTGTTCTACATAATCTGCCCCTCAGCACCAACAAATCGGCCTCAATGTTTCAACAAATTCCCCTCCAATGTTTTATGCAAATCGATAATAAATCAATAAGAATGTACTTAGCACAAATAAAAAGTTTAAAAAAACAAATATCATTTGGTCCAATCGGGTCTTATGCATTTTGACTGGTGGATGATAAAAGGAAATTCCTTCGATAATGAAAATTACTAAAACAATATGAATCATCCCATGTCCCACTACTTCAGTGTAGCCAAATATGGTCGTTGTCAAGATAAATAAAATGGTTACTACAACAGCCAACAAACGGTTGAGAATACCAACGACTAATAGGTAACCAACGACGAATTCAATAAATGCCGATAGAACAACAAATAGTTCAGGGGCAAAGCCAAAAGTCGGGACATGATGGCGATGAATAATATCGGTAGTCATAAAAGGATAAACCCATTTTTCTACTGCAACCCAACATAAACTTAAACCTGTTCCGAGGTAAAGAAATGGAAACCCTGCCGTCTCTAATTTTGTTCTCCCCACCAATAAAACACCAATAATAGCAAGGTAAAACCCATAATCTAACATATGAAACCAACCTGAATAATTCCAAATATGAATAAATAAACCAAGCATCAATATGGAAGCTAATTTTGTTGCAAAATGATGAGGAATTAATAGTAAAACGATAATCACCCACATCAGAATTGTTTGCCAAAGATGATGAATAGTGAACTCAGGAGCAAACATAGTTCTATTAAGCACTTGTAAAATAAAAGCGAGAGCTGTACCATATTTAAGAATATAACGAGAGTATTTCCGATACCCATCTAACTTCATATCGATTGTGGCGACACCGGGAATCTTCATCAACTGTGGTATGAATTGTGATAATAATGCTAAAAAAAGAGCAATTAATAAGGATAACATAATGAATTCTATTGAAAGAATTTTTTCAATAGGAACCTTTTCTGGTTCTTTCTCGGTAAACCATTTTACATGTGCGTTTACAATAATTGGTGAAAAACAAATCAACCCAAATAAAAGAATAGAATCCCATTTCTTCAATGGATATACCCCTCCTTTTTGTATCAAAGTTCAAAAATTATTATTCCTTAAGAAGTAGCCGATTATGTCGTCGTTCATTGTAAAAGACAAAAACTTAGAGAGTGAAGAGGTCGTATTATCATTGGAGGGGAACTATTTGAATAGTGATGTCCATAACTCCTTGTGGTATCTGTCAGGAAAGACTTTGTTACTGGGGAGAAAATGTGAAAAATAAAACTTAATTACAGGGTGATAACTTGGATTATATATTTGCGTTTGGAATGATAATTTTAGGACTAATAGTATTAGTAGCTACAATTTTTAAATATTCAAAGGATGAACATAAAAAAGACAATTTTTCTAGCGGTAGTTACGATTTGTTTGGTTTTATTTTTAGTTTGATCATGACCATTTTTCCGTGGTGGTTTGCTAAAACTATTTTAATTTTAATAAGCATTGGGGTTGTTTTTGTAGGTGTAATGATGTTAATAACAATTTAATTTCTTATTGAATTAACGGGTTCAATACTTCAAGAAGGAAGTTTTGCTATTCTTATTGAAGTAAAAAAGCGGAATAGTTGAACAAGGATTTATATTAGTTTTGTAGAATTGTAAAGTTCAATACAGAGTTTTGCTATCTTAGTAGTAAGATCAAACTTGAAAGTACCAAACAAAGACAAGGAGTGAAGTTATGAAATTTCTGCTTACTTCTGGAGGCATCAATAACAAAAGCATACGCGAAGCGCTAGTTGACATGCTTGGCAAGCCGATTGATGACTCCAACGCCCTGTGCATCCCTACTGCGATGTATGGACACCCTTGGGTTGGCCCAGGTGTTAAAGCCTGGCAGTTTATCAGTGGGAAAGAAGAGAATCCCATGGTCAACCTCGGTTGGAAATCCGTCGGCGTGTTGGAGCTCACAGCGCTTCCAAGCATCGACGAAGACCGCTGGATACCTCTGGTACAGGGGACAGATGTATTGCTGGTGTCAGGCGGCGACGCACTTTACCTGTGCCACTGGATGCGTCAATCCGGGCTTGCAGACCTTTTACCATCACTGAACTCAGTCTATGTGGGAATGAGTGCTGGGAGCATGGTGTTGACACCTAACATAGGGGAATACTTCGTTGGTTGGACTCCACCAGGCGGTGGAGATGAAACACTGAGATTGGTTGATTTTTCAATCTTTCCGCATCTTGATCACGAGATGCTGCCGGGAAATACCATGGCTGCCGCAAAGAGATGGGCAGCCGGGATGCAGGGACCTGCGTATGCGATTGACGATCAAACTGCAATCAAAGTCATCGAAGGAGAGGTAGAAGTTTTATCCGAAGGGCATTGGAAACTGTTTACACCTTGATCATACTATACGGCCGTTTCTTGGTATTATCTCACGCGATAGTGGGATAGTTGAAAATATATGGAAACTTAATGGCGCGATTCTTCAATATAGAAGAATCGTTTTTTCTTAATCCACAAATGGGTGCGTTGATCTAAGGATTAACGCATTTTTTGTTGAAGTTATTCAACTAAAGGTGCAGGTACACGAAGAAAAACTATTTCCTATATTCGTTAAGATTTCAACGATTTTAGAAGAGTCATACTTTTTTTAAAACATATATGATTTTCTCGGAAAATATCGTATAATTTAGCAGAAATTATTTCGATGGAGGAAATTTATGAAGAATAACAATCAATTTATAAGACAGTACGATTTAGATTGGATAAAGGTATTGGCTACTTTATTTGTGTTTCTTTATCATTGTTCAATGTTTTTTAATCCTTATGATTGGCATATAAAGAATAACGTCATTAATCGGTCTTATATTGACTTTTTTTCCCTCCTTGTCGGAAATTGGATTATGCCAATATTCTTTGTGATTTCAGGAATTAGTACATATTATGCCTTACAAAAAAGAAATTCTCAAAGTTTTGTAAAGGAAAGGATTGTCCGTCTTGGAATCCCTTTACTTCTAGGAATTTTTATTTTGTCACCCCCTCAAGTATATATTGAAAGAATAACAAACAATCAATTTTATGGCTCATTCTTTAAATTTTTCCCTCATTATTTTGATGGATTATATTTAGAAATCGGCGGAACAGGTAATTTTGCATTTTTTGGACATCATCTTTGGTATCTATTGGAGTTATTACTTTTTTCGATGATCACATTACCTTTCTTCTTGAATGTCAAAAAAGGTGTAGAACGTAAAGCCTTTGGGACTTTTCATTACTTAATTATGCCAATCCCTTTAATGATAGTGGCTTTGACTGCCAATAACGTTTTGAATTTAGCTAGTTGGGGAATTATCTTTTATTTAATTTTATTTATTTATGGCTACTATTTCTTTTCTAGAGAATCTTTAAGGAAATTTGTACGTAGAGTAGGAGTTTTTGCTGGATATTTAAGTGTAATTAGTACAGCCGTGTATATATTCTGGGCTATGTATGTTGGGTTTCCAATGAATTTCTCGTTAAATTGGGGTATTTTTATGATACTTCGAGTTATTTTGGTGTGGAACGTTCTTTTCTTTATCTTATATCTAGGTGATAAATACTTAAACTTCATTAATAGCACGTTAAAATATACAAGCGAAGCATCCATGCCTTTTTATGTGCTTCACCAACCTATTATTATTATTTTGGGATTTTTCATCTATAATTTGGAATGGGCAGTTCCTGTTAAAGTGGTATTTTTTGTCCCTGTTGCATTTACGATAATTATTATTTTATATCACTTTATCATTCGAAGATTTAATTTGTTAAGAGTCATGTACGGTTTAAGAATAGCCAAAGAAAATAAAATTATGACAGAAAAAATAAGAACGAGTCTAAAAAATTAAACCTTGTAATATCATACTATCAGTTTTATATAAAGGAAATATGCGAAGTTATTTTTATAAATATGATAATTATAATAGGAACGGAAAAGTAAAAACGAGGAAGGTCATGCTAATTTGCTAAAGCCGTTTATGTATAACTAATAGGCTTCCTCATTATTGAGCTAACGGGTGCGTTGATCCAAGAAGGATTAAGGCACTTTTTTGTTGAAATTAATCAACTAACGGGGCAGGATAGTTGAAATAAAAAATGCTAAAATTAAAACAAATTATTTTGTGAGCGGTGAAGTAAAAAATGTTGAACCTGTTGGAAAAGGTGGCTGTATATGAACTTGGATTGGGAATAGGGTATTTTAAACTTCCTAAAGTAGTTGAATGGGTTGATTTAATGATTTTACAATTGGACTCATCTGAAATACCTTATCAATTTTACGAAGTTTCGTTATCGAGTAATAAAAAAATAGATGACGTTATAGTTCTTTTAAGTGAAATTACAAGAGGAAACCACGTAGAAACTGCATCGGAAGTTATTTTAGGTCTTCTATATAAATCATTTGAGAAAACAGAAATTGATATTCAGCAAGTGGTTGCTTTGATGTATAGTTTAGCTTGGCAACGAAATATTGAAGATGATTTATTTTTAAGAATAAATGGATTAGACGCCGAGTATGAAATGGCAGTGGATGGTTATGGAGATATGCAATCTATAATAAAAGAAATACAGGAATTTTTAGGGAGATATGAAATGTACTATGAGTTAATATAGTGCTTGTTCAGCTAACAGGTGCAAGAGTTAAAGATCCAGCTGCTATTAGCTGAGCAGCTTTTTCTTGTTGAGCTAAACGAATCGTTCGAGCGATTGGAAAGCAACAGTGAACCAGGTAACAGCCAAGCAGCAAAATTATTGATAACATAAATGCAACGGCTGAAGGACTTAATTTAGCTAAAGAATATAACTTACCTGAAGAAAAACTTAAACCTATTCATGACAGAAAATATTAGTAAAGAAGGATTATGATGAGTGACAAACAATTAAACCGGGTAGTCCCTTCTATGATTAAGCAGGCACTACAAGTAAATAAGAAACCATTTCCTTGGTTAAAAGCCTTTAGTGCAGGCTTAGCTGCTGCATTGCCTGTAATGATAGGATTAGCCGTTGGTAATTTGCAATATGGCTTAATTGCAGGCTTAGGTGGTTTTACCTATTTATATGTGTTTAATATTCCATATGCGCAGCGAGCAAAGAAAATCTTTTCGGTCGTTCTTGGTTTGACATTTGTTACTTATTTGGGAACGATTAGTGCACCATATCCGCTTGCAGTTGCAATTCTGATGGGGATTATTGCAGCAGTCGTCATTTTTGTGTTCGGTGCTTTAAAAATAACCGGTCCATCTGCCATCTTTTTTGTATTAGTTTTTGCCATGACAACCGGAATGCCAATCAATCCCGATGAAGCATTCTTACGAGCGGGATTAGTATTTCTTAGTGGTTGTTTATCATGGCTTATTGCCATGATCGGTTGGTTTTTTAATCCCTATGGACCAGAGTCGGGTGTGGTGACTAGAGTTTATTTGCAATTAGCTGAGCTTCTGGATTCTGTTGGAACTCCTAAATTCAATGAAGCCAAGCATAAAGTGATGGAGGTTTTAAATGAATCCGAAGAGACTCTTTCAGCGAGTTATATCCCATGGCGAACCACTGACATGTTCAATCGATTGTACCTATTAAATAATTTCGCAAACGAATTGTTCATTTATATTGTGGAACACTTCTCAAACGCCAATGCTACATTACCAAAAGAAGTAGGGCAATCTACACGACTACTTGTACAATCTTTAAACAACCGTGAAAAGCGAGTAAAAACACGTATCTTACAGCCAGAGAAAATGGATAAGCAGGTTAGTCAGTTGTTCACCACCATCTATAATGCAGACGCCATTCTTAATGAGCCTATAAGCAATGTAAAAAAATCGATTCAAATTGATAAACCCTCTCTTAAAACGATAATTATGGGGGCGTTTGATAAAAATTCAATCGTGTTTATTTCGTCTGTACGCTTTGGCGTGATAACGGCCATTGCTGCAATTTTTGCCTATCAATTTGGATTTGCTCGTTCCTATTGGGTACCGTTATCTTGCGTAGCAGTGATGTCGGGCGCCACAATTGTGTCAACATTTCATCGTGCTATTCAACGATTTTTCGGTACAGTAATTGGTATAGTTATAGCCGGGTTCGTTCTATCCTATCATCCATCTGGTTTTGTAATTACATTGTTTATTTTAGTATTAACATTTATTACTGAGTTGTTTATTGTAAAAAACTATGGATTAGCGGCACTTTTCTTCACGCCAAATGCATTGTTAATGGCTGAAAGTACAAGTCAAGAGGTGTTTAGTTTTACCTATTTTGCTCAGGCGAGATTTATTGACATTGTAATCGGAAGTGCAATTGGTTTATTAGGGGTTTATCTCGTGGGTAGAAAATCTGCTTCTAGCCGAATTCCGCATTTACTGAGCAAAACACTTCGAAGTCAAGCACAGTTTCTAATGGTACTTTTTTCGGATCAGGGAAAAGGATTTAATCCAAGACAGAGTAGAGAAAGATTGAAAATGAGAACAAATTTAAGTAATTTACAAACTTTGTATAATACCGCCTCTGGTGAGATTCCGGCTAATCGTAAGGCGTTAGATTATTACTGGCCAGTCCTATTTTCAACAAAGCAATTAGGATTTTTATTAGAAAATTGTTCAAAGGATTCCGATCGGTCGAACCTATCCGATGAGAAATCCGCACAAATTTTATTTGCATTTGAAACAATGGCAAATGCTGCAGCAAGGCATGTTTCTCCAAAGCAGGTAGTCATTCCGGAAATAGAGGGCTATCCTAGTATACATAAGGAAATCCAATTTTTACAAAAAGAACTTGGCAGATCGCGTGGGTAATGTAAGAATGGGGCTGTACTTGTAATTAAAGACACGGCAGGCGAGAACGCATATCCGCCGCCGTGGAAACTGGACTAATCGTCTATTACAGCATTTCCTTGTTCACGTAACTTTTTTAGAGATGAGATCATATGATTTATTTGTTCATCGGAATGTCTTTCCCATGAACTTAATTCAGCTATTATTTTCAAAGGACATTTAGACCTATAGGACCGAGTTGGGTTACCAGGGAACCGTTTGTCAGTTAAGTTCGGATCATTCTCAAATTCGCCTAATGGCTCTACAATATAAATTCTTTCTCTTGATCTAGCTGTTGCTAATTCAGCACCCCATTTAGCAGCATCTAATGTTGCAGTAAAATAGATATAGGTAGATTTTTTATCTTGGTAATTTGATAGGTGTTGGGGTTCTAATAAATCACCAATTTTTAGTTCTGCTTTAGTACCGTGGAAAAAAGGACCATTATCTAAAACATCTTTTATGTCATTCATATTGATACACTCCTTATATTAGCTTTGGATACCACTATAATATAGGAATTACAAAAAGAGTAGTCTATAAATACTTGATAAAGAGTAGTATAATGTAAGTAGGGAGCAAGATATCGAGCGACAGCACTTTTTGTTTGCTGGGTTTATGGACTGTTTCAAAAAGTGATAATAAACAATGGAAAGCATTACTGTAAAAAAGCAGTAATGCTTTTTTTATGATGGTAGTAGTGAAAGATAGAACATTCTTTCTGGAAATTGCACACGTATTCTAGAATGTAATAATGGACAATAATGTAAACAGTATGTACTCAGCGAATACTCTTTAGCAGTTTCTGTAATCGATCTTAATTCCCTCTCGAAGTTTTTATCTGAATTTTGATATAATTCGAAAACTTATTGGTTTATAATAATATTGGAGCACTTACTCCGAATAAAATAAGAGGAGCTGAAAAAATGCAATTTATTCCTTATTTACAGTTAAACAACGGAAGTACAAGAGAAGCAATTGGGTTTTACGAAAAGGTATTCCATGCGGAAAATTTAGGAGTTATTACTTTCGGTGAAATGCCTTCAACCGAAGATTTTCCTCTCCCTGAGGATGCAAAAGACCTTGTTGCACATGCTACGGTAAGGGTTGGAGAGTCAGTAATTATGTTTTCAGATACATTTCCAGGTCAACCATCTCAAGAAGGAAACCTGGTGACCATTTGTATCACTTTAGACAATGCAGACAAAGCTCGCGAAATTTTTGAAGCCTTACAGGATGGCGGACAAGTTGAAATGCCACTATCAGAAACAAGTTTTAGTCCTGCTTATGGGGTTATTAAAGATAAATTCGGTGTAACCTTCCAGATCTACACTGAAGGACATCAAGGTTAATACATACGGATATAGTAGAAAAACGGCTTTGTACTGATGACAAAGTCGTTTTTTTATTGTTACCAGCAATTAATTATGACGAAATATGTTCTGGAATAATCAAGAAAAACTTTTAGTAAGTCTTTTTTTGGGGATAATATCAACAGTTATCAAACTGGAGGTATTTTTTATGGAAAGTCATCATATCCGTTTAACTTCATCTGAAGTAGGAGGTTTATGGGCAAATTATATAGCTGATTCGATGTTTATTTGTGTTTATAAGTATTTTTTAGCTAAAGTCGAAGATGAGGAGATCAAAAATGTTTTATTGCATGCCTTAGATTTATCCCAACAACATGTACAAGTTGTTACGAAAATTTTTAAAGAAGAAGGCCATGCGATCCCTCTGGGGTTTACTGAAGATGATGTCAATGTGGATGCTCCTAGGCTTTTTTCAGATGAGTTCTTTTTATTTTTTACAAAGCATATGACGAAAGGTGCCTTAGTAACTTATGGTGCCATTTTGCCACATACGTTTCGTAAAGACATTAGGGAGCACTTCATGTCTTGTATTTCTTCGACAATGGAATTGTTCAATGAAGCAACAGAATTACTCCTTTCCAAAGGTTTAGAAATTCGGTCTCCTTATATACCATATTTACAAGAGGTGGATATGGTTGAAAAACAGCATTTTTTAGCGGGGTGGTGGGGTGAACAAAGACCTCTCACCGCAGCAGAGATCACTCATCTCTTCTCTAACATTCAAACGAATCACATGGGGACAGCGGTTATAACTGGTTTCGCTCAAGTTGCGAATGATAAAGAAATCCGAAATTATTTCAAGAGAGGGAAAGAAATTTCAAAGAAACAAATTGAAATTTTTAGTAAATACTTACATGAAAATGACCTTCCAGTACCTGTAACTTGGGATGTAGAAGTTCAGGACACAAGGGAATCACCTTTTTCGGATAAATTAATGTTGTTTCAAATTTCAATGATGACTGCTGCCGGTATGGGGAATTATGGGACAGCACTTTCTGCTAGTCCTAGACGTGATATTGCTGCTCAGTATGTTCGATTACAAGGAGAGATTGGTCTTTATGCCGAGGATGGTTTAAATCTTCAAATCAAGCATGCATGGTTAGAAAGACCGCCTTATGCAGCGGATAGAGATCAGTTAATGAAATAAAAGATTTTAGTGTGCGAAGATGTGAAGGCACAGATATCAGCAAGCGCAACTTGCTTTTCAACTATTGTTTGATTGAGGAGTCAAAAATCTATAAAAAAGGTTAGAAAAAAGTGAATCCAAAAGAAAAATTGTTATGGAGTATAGCTTTTCCAGGTTTTGGTCAATTACTTAACGGTAAGTATCTAAAAGGGATCATTTTTATTACATTAGAATTTATCATTAATGTTCAATCCCAATTTAATCAGATTATTTACTTTAGTTTTAATGGAGAAATAAGTAAAGCTATTGAGCATACCGAATACCAATGGCTTATGTTTTATCCTTGTATTTATTTCTTTTCCATGTGGGATGCTTACAAGGATGCGGGTGGAGGTAAAGAACCATATTCTTATTTACCATTTGCTATGTCTGCGTTTTTTGTTACGGTAGGACTTATGTATTCAGCAAAGGTAAAGTTATTTGGAATATACTTAGGAACAGTTTGGTTTCCGATGTTATGTGTCATTCCAGGGGTTTTTGTTGGAATTCTACTGAAAAAAATAGTTGTAAATAGGTAGTGAGTTGCTTTACGAATATAGTTAAAAGCAATTTAGACTCACTATCTTCCCGTTTAGCAACACATATTTTTACAATATTAATATGGAAGTGTTATAACCACTTTTCACATTATCACTTAAAACGTGTGTCCTTTTGTGTTCTCCCTACTTTTTTACCCAGTTTTTTAAACCAAGAAGATACCTTCATCGCGTAATATAGAAACAAAAACGCGCCAATCGTCATCATCGCATACCCCTGAACGGCAGGCTCGAAAGGGGTTCGCTCGTCAGGTGAGAGCTGCAAACCAATGAAAATACCCAAGTAAAGAATGAACATATCCCTTAGCGGCTCATACCATTTGACATGTCCCACCTTAACATAGATATAAAATTGTAAAAGAATGGTACAAAAAAGTGCAACAAATTCTCCTGAGCTGTTACTAAAGGACTCGCCTACGATATCCCAATGCGGAAACCAAAAACAAATCATTAGAAGCTGTAAAAAGGAGAGAAGAGTAGTAAATAAGAGACCGTTCTTCAGATTCTTTTTCTCATTTTTCTCCATGACTTTTTTCTGATCGTCTGTTAGAAAGAGATTATCCAATCTTTCAGCCTCTGAGCCAATAACGAAGGGAAGTGTTCCATCAAAATGCTTTTTTGGAATCGATTCGATGACCTCATGATTACTTGGGGTAGCTGTTAAAGCTTTATCCGTATGGTAAATCTCAACCCCATGCCTTTGAAAAACATCAATCCAATCATTAAGGGATTTCTCGTCTGCATGAGGAAAGCTTGTAACTTTCACTTGATTGCTGGTATCGAGCCCGTAGATAAAGACTTTAGCGGATCGTACCGGAACAAATTTTGTCCTCAAATTATAATTTTCGCCACTATGAATCTTGGACTTTGCTTTTAATCGATAGTCCATACCGATTAATACATATTTCATATTTTCATATGGAATGGATATGTGGTGTCCTTCATTCTCCTTTTTGTCCTTCACATAGGAATCATACCCGTTTTCACCGAGCTGTATGTTAATAACAATGTCTTGGTATTTTCGTAAATTCTTATAACCGAACCATGAAAACTCAAGAAAGACAACACCTATCGCAAAAAGTAGCATGGATAAACTCAATCCTGTTTCGGAAACTTCTTTTACAGCTAAAACAAACACACCGATTCCAATAATAAAGAAAATGAAAATCAATCCTATATGGCAACCAATGGCCCACTTAGGCAGCTGATTCGTAAACTTTCGATTATCCTTTGTTTGTAATTCCATCAACCAATAGCCCCTTTCCTTTCTTTATTTTACCAAAAAGAGGTTGGGAAAAAGGGCTTATATTGATTAGGTCTATGGTAGGGTTCTTGCTATCTTATTTGAAGGTGGAGATGTTTTAGATAAATAAAAACCTATATAAACTTTCACAATATTAGAAAGTAAGAAAATAGTTGATTGAAATCAAAACTTGTTAATTATAAACTGGTTATTAAGTAAGGTAATCGCGAATATAAAGGGAGTTTATGTAACTAGAGGTTACGAAAAATAGGTCGTAGTTATTGGAAGGATTAATCTCCAGAATCCAATATAGAAAGGACTGGGACAAGGGACCTGTCCCTCTGTCCCGCAGGTGAGAGTATGAAGGCAAGGTATAATAATTTGAATGATGTGTCGAATAAGAAATCGTTTCGGGATATGCGAAAGTGGCAGAAGGAAAGACGAAGGAAAGTGAAGGATTTAACTGAAAATATACCGCAATGTACAGAAAAAAGGATCCAAGAAGTGAAGGGAAATAGAAGCCGAACTTCTTATACCTGGATTGGGCATTCTACCTTTTTGCTACAACTTGGTGGTCTTAATATACTTACTGATCCGGTATGGGCGAAACGAATGGGTTTTCAGAAGCGGTTAACTGATCCTGGAATTCCGTTGGAAGATTTGCCGGAAATCGATGTTGTGGTTATTTCGCATGGTCATTATGACCATCTAGACTTTCCAACTTTGAAAAAGCTAAAAGGAAATCCGACCTATTTTGTTCCCATTGGCTTGAAATCTCTTTTTATAAAAAAGGGGTATCAACATGTAAGAGAAATGAGTTGGTGGGAATCAGTAGAATACAAGGGGATTAACATCCATTTTGTCCCAGCTCAGCACTGGACAAGAAGGTCGATTAACGATATGAATACGTCCCATTGGGGTGGCTGGATATTTCAAACGACCAGTGAAACGTTTTATTTTGTCGGGGATACAGGCTATTTCTCCGGTTTTAAGGAAATAGCTGCACGTTTTATGATTGATATCGTATTCATGCCAATCGGTGCCTATGAGCCGGAATGGTTTATGGCAGACTCGCATATTTCTCCAGAAGATAGTGTAAAGGCATTTATCGAACTAGAAGCGAAGCAGTTTGTTCCCATGCACTATGGTGCATATCGATTGGCAGATGATACAGGGCCCGAAGCCTTAGAGCGATTACTACGAGAATGGGAAAAACGCCAACTGCCGAAGGAGCAATTGAAGGTTTTAGCAATAGGGGAAACCTTGATGGACTGAGAGTGGAGAAATAGTTTCGATGGATGATAGTAGTTAAACCTACACGAATACAGCAATTGAAATGAGAACACAGGAGGTACGCGGTATGAAAATCAATAGAATAGATCATGTGAGTATCAACGTAAATGATCTTTCAGCGGCTAAAACGTTTTTTCTTGATTTAGGACTTGAAGTGCAAGCGGAATGGGAATTGGATGGAGAACAGTTAGACAGGATAGTTGGGCTAAATAATGTGAAAACAGCATGTGTCGGGATGGGGATGCCAGATGGATTGGCCTGGATAGAGCTTGTCAAATTTTATACGCCACCTTCAGAAGATATTCAGCGACCTTTAGCAAATACCCTAGGTATACGACATATTTGCTTTGCTGTTGAGGATATAGAAGTCATTATTGAAAGGTTGAAAAAGAAGGGCACAGAAATTTTTAGTGAGATACAGCAGTATGAAGAAAGTTATAAGCTATGCTATGTTCGCGGTCCAGAGGGAATTATTTTAGAGTTGGCGGAGAAAATTAGATAAATATTGAATGGGACCCTGAATGATTTAATCCCAAATTTTCATGTGTTTCTACTTAAACTTATGAGGGAAATAGTTGAAGATCAGAGCTGTCAAAAAGGCAGATTTATCGTGTTGTATAAACGAAGCAGATTAATTGGAAGAAGTAATAATGAAAAAAATTCAATATTACTGGGTGATTTTTGGATTGAGTTTGAGAGACTAGCGGTACAGAAGTGTTGATACTTCACAAAGACTCATGATATGTATGATCTATTATTATAAAAAGTTAATATTTTTCACATGAATTTTCTGAAATCATCAATCTTTTTAATTGAGAATTATTATCACTTATTGTATAGTAGGTAGGAATGATACATATTCATTGAGAAGGAGATTATACAATGCAAATATACTGGACTAAAATAAATAAGATTATTGAGGAAACTCCTGAGGTTAAAACGTACCTGCTCGACTGTCCGGAAGACTTTACTTGGGAGGAAGGTTCCCACACTCACTTTGCACTGAAAGGTTTTAACGCTGGAGATAAACCAAATAAGAGCTTGGTTCGTCATATGTCTATCTCTACTTTACCGTACGAAAATGCAATCGGTATCACAACACGGATCAGAGAGCAGTGCTCTGAGTTTAAATCGATTTTAAGAAATCTTGAAGTAGGCAATGAAGTTGCACTATTTAAAACACATTCAAATGTACCGCTGAAAAGGGAAGACAAAAATATTTACTTGCTTTCATCAGGTGTCGGGCTGGCAACTTTTAGACCGCTTGTTCTTAAATATTTCGAAAGTGATACCAACGTCAATCAAATTCATTCTCTAAATATTGATTCATCGAAAGAATTCCTATTCACTAATATTTTTAAATCGGCACCTGACAAGAACTTCACGGCTCAGTTCGTCGATAACCGTAAAGACTATTATGAAGCACTGCAAAATCTTACTGCAGATAAGAATGGACTTTTCTATGTTGTGGGTAGCGAAGATTTCGTTGTCCAGAATATTGAAGTACTGCGTGCGCAGGATATCAAGCCAGAACAAATTATCCTTGATAAGCGCGAAAAAGAATTGTCTAAATTTTTTCCAACTGATTTATCAATTTAAGAGGCCATTTAAGTAAGTTTGTTATTTTGGATATGAAGGTTTTAGGACTTACAAGAATATGTTAAAATTATTAAAAAATGGAAAGTAGGCATTGAGATATGGAAGGTTATAATGTAGCTTCGCTATTCTTTTTGGGTATAGTTATTATTCTTGTAGTCTTATTCGTAGTTTCTTTCACGCTTTTTATCCGGAGAATACTTATCAAGTCTTCTATCAAAAGGAATCAATCAGTAGAGATTGAAAAGAAACTTGATAAAATCATAGATTTACTTGAAAAGGATAAAAACTACTAAAGAAAATGAGGAAGACCTTCACATATCAACTGTATGGCGGTTATTTTTGGCAAGTATAAATAAGGATATGTTTAACCGGTTTTTCAAATGCTAAATTTTTTTCAAATTGAAGCCATTTATACGTAAAGAAACGGGTACGCTAGTAAAACTAGAATACATAAGAATACATATATAAAACACCGATTTAATTTCGGTGTTTTTTGTATGGAAATATATGAAGAAACATCTTTTGTAACAAAATGAACAATAACATCGTCAAACATTATAGGAGTAGGCGTTTAATTTAAAATAGAGTTGGAGGGTTATAATGAGATTTTCTTTTTTGTTAATCGTGTTATTTACTCTGAGTTCCTGTTCTAATGATACTACGAATGAGTACGGAAGGAATAACCATGTAGAGTCAGGAGACAGTAACACAGTTAGTGCTATAAATAGTCAGAGTAGATCCGGCAATGAACAAAATGATCCTGAATATGTAGCTAAAAATGAAGGTGAACTGTCTGAGTTGGATCTTGAAATGGCTTATAAAATGTGTATGAGAGTGCTTACTGACTATTACAAAGCTGTCTGGAACGGATTGGATATTGAACTAGAACCATTTATCGATAACGATAACCTTAAACAGTATACCCAAACGAAAATTCAATCCCAACATGATGTGAAAGGCAATTTAAATGACAATGTCAAAAATATTGAGATAGGTGTTTGGGAAGGGGAGTATACTGACGATGCGGATGGAGGTTTCCTCTATTTAAAAGTACCTGTGGAAGTTAATAAGGCTCAAGGTAGTTATGGTGAAGTCACTGAATTTCTTGTACGTAACATAAACGGTAAGTTAGTGATTGTTGATTGGTATTCTAGTACAAAAGACGGTTATGATTTCTTGGTGCGTGGAGAAAATCTAACGATTGACGACCCTGCTATATGGAATGAAAGTAAATGGGTAAAGAATTTACATAATAAGCAGGTTGAATTCTCGGGGTCAACTCGATAGATTGATATTTACAGCTATGTGGCAATCAAAGTTTATTCGTTAAATATAGGAGTAGAAAAATGGTTAAAGTAATAGAATTATCAAGTGACGAAGTAATACAAAAAGTAGCAGAACTCTATAAAGAAGTATGGAATAGGGAAGATCATTCAATTAAAGAACGGATTTTAAAACATAGCTCAAATAAGGGGTTTAGAGGGTTTGCAATCCTGTCTAAAGAAGATAGAGTAATAGGTTTCGCTTATGGTTATACTTCATTACCTGGACAGTTTTATCATGAGTTACTTGCAAAGGAATTTAATTCAGAAGAATATCATGATTGGTTACAAGATTGTTTTGAATTTGTTGAGTTAGCAGTCCATCCATCATATAGAAAACAGGGTCTTGGTAAAATGCTAATTACAAAACTAGTAGAAGGCGTTGACAATAGCACCACAATTCTAACAACGCAAATCAATAATACTTCCGCACGTTCACTATATGAATCATTGCAATGGAAGGTTCTAAAAGAACCTTTTTATCCAAGCAGTTTGGAACATCCATATGTGATAATGGGTAAAGAACTAAGGTAGTCCTTTTTAAAAGAAAAATGTGTAATCGTCCGAAACTATAAGAGATACATATAAGAAATACAACGATTGGCTATTAGATTAAGACAGAAATGAAATAAACGAGATTTTCAAATGAAGTAAGTTTCTTGTTTAACTAAACGGTGCGTTGATCTAAATAGGATTAATACCTTCTCTTATTCTACTTTTTGAAAATTCTATAATTTGTTATAATGTACGTTGTAAGTAAAGTAATTAGGTGTGCAGAGGGAGTGCTTGAAAATATGGAATACATAACACTTAATAATGGGTTGAAAATGCCAATTGTAGGTACAGGTACAAATACTTATGGAAAAGAAAATAACGACTATAACGGGGAGTTAACAAATGAAATTCCTGAACTAGTATCAGCACTTGAGCTGGGTTACCGTTCAATAGACGCAGCCATCATTTATCGAAACGAAGAACTTGTCGGAAGAGTTTTAGCAGAAAGCAAAGTGCCTCGAGAAGAGTTATTCATTACGACAAAAGTTCCAGGCAACGAAGAATATATTTCTTCAAAGGAAGCTACTCGAGCAGCTATCGATAACAGTCTAAAAAACTTCCAAACAGACTATATCGACCTGCTTCTAATTCACTTCCCTATCGAAGACAAAGTACTACTTAAAAACACTTGGGAAGTCTTTGAGGAATATTACGAAGCGGGCAAACTGAAAGCAATCGGTGTTTCAAACTTTGGGAAAAATCATCTAGATGAATTAAAAGAATTTGCTAAAGTAAAGCCAGCTGTTAATCAAATCCAAGTTAACTTAAAAGAACCTAACAAAGATCTCCTTGCCGTATTAAAAGACGAGGGCATTACCCCTGTTGCATGGGGACCTATGAAAACCGAACCTCATCAGAAAGAAGTTTTGGATGAAATCGGTAAATCCTATAAAAAGTCTGGCGCACAAGTCTTATTAAAATACCAAATTCAACGCGGTGTGATCGTTATTCCTAAATCTCACAACCGTGAAAATCAAGCATCTAATTTAGATCTTTTCGATTTCGTATTATCTGCAGAAGATATAGAAAAAATTGAAAGTTTATAATTAATTAGTCCTTCATCCTAGTGATACTAATAATATCGCTAGGATTTTGATTTTTCTAAAACAATGATTTTGGAGTAGTAACGTATTTTTTTGAACTAAAGGAGCGGGTTAGATTATAAATGGAAGTATTTTAGGAGGCGGACTGTTTATGAATAAACTTTTGTATCTACTTTTGATCGTCATCTTAATTTCTGGATGTAACACAAACGGAGGTTCTTACCAAGCAATTCTTATTTATAATAACGATAGATTTATTCTTAAAGGTTATGATGATAAAAATGAATATACGATTGATAAACACATTGGGATTGTTGCAAACAAAGTAAATCCTAATGTCATGCCAAGCATTCACCTACGGTCAAATTATTTGGATCAAGGTACAGAGTTGTTTAGTTCAAAAGAAGATAATTCAGTCATATTAGCCAAACGTAATGATCAAATTGAAGTCTTCCTAAAAGAATCCTCCGATTAAACTACCAGGTGCGTTAATCCAAAAAGGGAAAATGCTTTTCTTGTTGAAGTAATTAAACTAATGGGGCAGTATTGTTTAACAAGGAGTACCCTCAGTTTTATCTTGTTATAGAAATATACATAAGGAGTTTAGCAATGGAAAAGTGGGATTTATATGATAAGCATCGTAATAATATAGAGAAACAAATAACTCGTGGAGATGAAATGGCATCAGACGAGTTTCATTTAGTAGTACACGTATGTATATTTAATTCAAAAGGAGAGATGCTCATTCAGCAGCGTCAACCCTTTAAGCAAGGATGGTCGAACCTTTGGGATATCACTTGTGGTGGTAGTGCGGTTGCAGGCGATACAAGTCAGCAGGCTGCTTCAAGAGAGTTGTTCGAGGAGTTGGGGATTCATTATAACTTTGAAAAGATACGTCCACTATTTACTATTAACTTTGAACGTGGCTTTGATGATTTTTATTTAATTGAATATGACTTTGATTTGAATGAATTGAAGTTACAGACCGAAGAGGTACAAGCAGCCAAATGGGCTACTAAAGAGGAAATCATAAAGTTGATCGAACAAAAAAAATTTATACCTTATTATGAGAGTTTCATTGCGTTTCTTTTTGAGGGGCGGCATCATTATGGCTGTATTCGTCCTTAAGATGTGTAATTTTGCATTGATAAAGCAATTAAGTAATTAAGTTTATAAAGGCATAAAAAAGATGTGAAGTATTGTACTTAAAGTAATGAGTGCGTTGATCCAAGTAGGATTGACCACCCTTTTTGTTGAGTTCCTTATTGAACAAAACGGCGCAGGTTAGTTGAACAGCCATTATTAGCTTTTATTTAACTTTCGGACCAGATTTCTTAACAACTTCTTTTTGGCGTACCGCCACCATTTCGAACCTGTTTACGCTATGCAGAGTAAAACTTAAAAAGTCGATACCTTATGTATATTAAAGGAATCGACTTTTAAATTTATGAAATCAAGATGACTTATTTACTTTATCGAATATAATATCTATTTATGAAATTGTTTTGTTAGTCTAATTACCACCTCTTATATTAAGGAGAATTCTTTACAATGAAAACATTATTACTGACACGTACAGAAATACAAAACCTATTGGAACCTTTAGAGCTTTACCCAGATCTTAAAAAAGCCTTTGTTTCATATTCGTTAAATCGTAGAATCCCAGCGCAAAGGGCTCGTTCCATCCTTCCTCAAGATAACACCAGTGTAATGCTCTTGTTCCCTGGACTCATCTCAAATATTCCAGCATATACAGTAAAAGATCATGCGAAATTTCCAACTCAATCTCCTTCTATTAAAGGTGTAATAAACCTCCATGATCTAGAAACTGGACATTTATTAGCGATAATGGATTCTACCTATATTACTGCTATTCGAACAGGCTTATCAGGTGCTATAGGTACTCATATATTAGCAAGAAGGGATGCTGATCATGTAGCAATTATTGGCGCAGGAGTCCAAGGTACACTTCAACTTCGCTCTCTTACCTATTTTAGAGAAATCACTAGAGTATTTGTTTATGACACTTCATTTGAGAAGGCATGTTTTTTTGCGGAAAATATTACTGAGGAGTTAAAGATTCCGATAACTGTCTGTAATAGTGTTGAAGAAGCAACAAACGAAGCGGATATTATTATAACTGCTACATGGGCAAGAGAGGCTTTTGTGTTTTCTAGCATGGTTAAAAAAGGTGTACATATTACGACTCTTGGTCCGGATGAGCCGGGTAAATGTGAAGTTAGTGCAGAGTTAATTGAAAAATCCATGTTTATTTGTGATGATAAAGATCTTGCTGTGCAAATGGGAGCTATAGGTGGAGTAGGATTAACAGAGGTTAACATACATGCTGAAATTGGTGAGGTTATTAACGACCAAAGTTTAGGAAGAACAAATGACGACCAAATTACAGTATATGGATGTGTGGGGTTAGCTTTTCAAGATTTAGTGGGAGCATGGCATGTCTACCAGAAAGCTAAAGAATTAAAACAAGGCCGATATATTGATTTTTTAGGATAGGGAGATTTATTCTAATTCTTCTTCAACTAACGGAAAGGTTAGTTCAACAGTGATTTTTAACTTGTGTTCAACAATCGGGCCATATTAAGGAATACGATATTGTGAATATGTTATTAAGTATTGTGTTAGTTTTAATTGTTGCCTTAGCACTTTCATTTTCTGATGTTAGTTTAGAAGTAGTTAGCCAGAACGTACCTGTAATAAGTGGATGGACTACAAAAGATTGCAATAAAAATCCCGGATCAATTTTACTAAGTAATATTGATCCGGGATTTTAGTTTTTATTTACACAGATGCTTCTTCTATGTCTGCTTTCAATTCTTTAAACCATTTTAAGTTCACTAAATGGTGTGAACGAGAATTTTCGTTCATGCGACGAAAATAATCAATTTTACCAGGTAATTCTTTAGTGCTAGCTAGGTATTCATTGAGAAGAGCAACTCTGGCTTCAGTTTGATCAATTTGTGATTGGATTAATTCTAATAATTTATTTTTATCGAATTCATCTGCAAAGAGTAATGCCCCATAGAATTGTAAGTTTACATACTCGGATTTAGTCCCATATTTGGCCATTAATTTTTCGAATTCTTCTATTCCTAAAGACGTGATTTTAAAGGTGTGAATTTCACGCCCATTGTTTGGACGTATTTGATGTGTTTGTTCAATCAAACCTTTTTCTTCAAGTTGTTGCAAATTGTAATAAAATGATCCTTTAGTGAATTTAACGATATATTTATAATGTCGTTTTTCCATTAAACTTAATAGTTCGTATCCATGAGTGCCAGGGTTTTGAATAAGTAAGCCAAGGATAAGTAAGGGAATCAAGGGTGCATTACCTTCGCCATTTGTGCTTCAAATTCAGCGTATGTGATTTTACCTAGAGCCAAATTCATACTGTGAATATAAATTTGTTCAGTTTTCGAATAGTTATTGTTTATTTTTAGTGATTGATTTTCATCCGAAAGAGGCTCTAAGATATGACACTTTTTCGAAAATGCTTCGAAGTAGCGATAACCGAATTTTCGTTGGGAAACGGCGTTCAAATGAATACCATCTGGATTGGCAGTTAGACCTTTTGCTGATACAAAATAACAATTTTGCTGCTCATGAGCGAATCGACGTAATTGGTCGTTGATTTCTTGAAACTCTGATGAGTACTTTCCGAAACCTGATTTTCCTAGAAAATCACCAAGCTCACCAATGATTAATGGGACATTTTGAAGGTTTAATTCTTTACGTAGTGTTTCAATGATAAGAGATAACTTTTCATAATACGTTTCATGTAGAGAATTATTGCTATCACTTTCACCTTGATGCCAAAGTATGCCACAAATTTCACTAGTTTCAAGAGCAAATCGAGCTTCAGATAAAGCATGTTGAAAAAGAATACCCTGCGGATGCCAATCGTTCAAGGAACTGCCACCTTCCGCACAAGGAATCAAACCAATTTCTTCATCCGGGTTGGCATTCGACCATGCCTCTGCAAAAGATGCTGCTAGACTTACACCAGCAACAGGGCGGTCATAATTAATCGGCTCTGTCATCATTTGCCACTGACCGTTTCGAAGCATTTTTATTTTTTCATTATAGATAGGTTCTACCTCATGCAAGAATCCACGACCTGCCATATTTGATTGCCCTAACATTAAAAAAGATTTTATCATTTAATTTTCAATCCTTTACATAATAGTCTAATTAGACTTCAATATTATAGAGTCTAATTAGACTATCGTCAACTCACTATTGTTAGTATATTTTTAATTACGAATTAATATAGAACTGTCAAAGTTCTAATAAGTACTGAAAGAAAAATATAGCAGTTTTAATTAACAAGAGTAAAATTTTTATATTTTTTCATTTGGTGCGTTATTTTACTTTTTCTCTAGTTTCTTTCACTTCAGTATTAAACCAAATAGATACCTTCAGAGCATTAAGTATTGTGGAAAACCTAAGTAATGGAGGGTTTTTGGATAAGATCACTTTTTGTCGAATATTTTATGTAACATATTTTGCAAGTGTTTGATATAATACTAATAACAATTAACAAAATGTTAATTAATAATCAGTGGCACTGAGGTGAGTAAGTATGAGTGAGGATTTGTTGAATTATGATGTGAGTAAATATCGGACTCCTGATGGGTATACAAGTGATATTGCAGTTTTTACGATTATTTCAACAGAGGTAGGTCCTTATAGGCCCCCAGAAAAAACATTAAAAC
The DNA here is from genome assembly GCF_042680725.1 of Ferdinandcohnia salidurans. Taxonomy (NCBI): domain Bacteria; kingdom Bacillati; phylum Bacillota; class Bacilli; order Caryophanales; family Bacillaceae; genus Ferdinandcohnia; species Ferdinandcohnia salidurans. Next base: position 342,710 of record NZ_JBHUEK010000034.1, on the reverse strand, counting down.
TTATGTTGATTAAGCGAGCGGTGAAAACAAATGAAGGTGAGCCTAATATTGAAAGAGGGAAATGGGCGTTGCCTGGTGGGTTTATTAAGCCTGAGGAAACGGCTTATGATGCAGCTGTTCGCGAATTAAGAGAAGAAACGGGTGTAGACGGTTTAAAGGTCAAACACTTTGGCGTTTATGATAAATTGGGTCGTGATAAGCGGGGCTGGATTATTTCGAATGGTCATTATGCGATCGTTCCAGAAAATAAGCTTGTCAAAAGGAGAGCAGCAGATGACGCAGCCGAGGTAGCGTTATTCTCGATGGATGAAGTGTTTAAGCTAGATCTTGCCTTTGATCACAAGGAAATTATTGATGATGCGTTATGGTTCATCAAAAAGGATATGTCTTTAACAACGCTCGCGAAAAACTTTTTACCAAAGGAATTTGTCTTGTCTGAGCTGCAAGGGGTATTGCTAACGGTTATGGATGAGCCTTGGTTAAAGCTAGATGCTCAGTTTTTCAGGAAGGCTCCAACACTTCCGTTTATTGAAAAAGTCGTGAAGAATGGAGAGCCGCAAAAAACGAATCGATGGTCAAAAAATAAAGCACAGCTCTATCGATTTAATGATTTTGATCCATATGTATCCATCTATAATGCTAAATATTAAATTTTTTTCTTTATTATAATTAACAATTTGTTAATTAATAATCATTATGGAGTGAAGCAAAATGAAGCTTTTAAAAGACTGGACGTTGTTTGAAAAGCTATGGCTTGTGACGTTTACGCTTGTGAATGTGTATTTGTTTTTTGTCTGGGATGATACGCTTCTTGGATTTATTACTTCGATTTCAGGAATGCTTTGTGTGGTGTTGGTTGCGAAAGGTAAGATCAGTAATTACTATTTTGGAATTATCCAAACCGGAACCTATGCATATATCGCTTACGGATATGGCCTATATGGCGAGGTTATGTTAAATGCCTTGTTTTATTTTCCACTACAGTTTGTAGGACTTTATTTATGGACGAAACATAAAGCAAAACAAACTGTACAAGGGGAAGAAATTCAAGTCAGTGTATTAACGAAAAAAGGCTGGACCCTTACGTTATCTTCATTCGTCGTCATCTTTGTTCTATACGCATACCTTCTAGAAAAAATTGGGGGAAATGTCGTCTGGATTGATTCAGCAACGACGACATTATCGGTGATTGCCCAGATTTTAATGCTCAAACGATTCACTGAACAATGGTTATTTTGGATTGCGGTGAATGTATTATCCATTGCACTATGGCTGAAGGCATTGATTTTACAGGGAGGAAACGATGTATCGATGCTTGTCATGTGGTCAGCGTTCCTGATCAATAGTATTTATGGATATTACAATTGGTCGAAAGTGTATAAAAAGCAGAAGGGGGAGAAAATGGCATGAAAAAGGTTGGATTTTACGGTGGAAAGTTTTTACCTTTGCATCAAGGTCATGTGTACGCCATCATCAAAGCTTCCACGATGGTCGATGAATTGTATGTCGTGTTGTCACATAGTGAAAAAAGGGACGGAGAACTTTGTGAAGAGAGCAAGTTTCCTTATATTCCAAGTCGGATCCGGCTGCGCTGGCTTTCGCAACTGACGAAGGATATGAAGAACGTCAAGGTCATCGAAGTGGAGGATTATGATGGAGATGACGATTATGATTGGAAGGAAGGGGCCGCGAAAATAAAAGAGGCGATCGGGAAGAACATTGATGTGGTATTCAGTTCTGAAATGGGATATGACCCGATTTTTCAAGAACTCTATCCGGAGGCAACGCATGCGTTGATTGATGAAAAAAGGGAACAGTTTCCGATATCGGCAACAGAGATTCGAAGTAAGGGAGTGTTTACTTTCTGGGACTACATTCCCGAGGTAGCAAAACCGTATTTCGTCAAAAAGGTCGTCATATTGGGCACGGAAAGTTGTGGAAAATCAACGCTTACGAGAAATCTAGCACTCATGTATAACACGACGTATGTAAGTGAATATGGCAGGGAAATCTGTGAAGAGCTAGGCGGTTGTGATGGAATTATGGTAGACGAGGATTACCCCCTCATCGCATATGGTCATAAATTAAAAGAATATGAAGCTAGTAAACAAGCCAATAAAATTGTCTTTATTGACACCGAAGCAACTGTCACTCAATTTTATTCAGAGCTTTATAATCGTAAAACACAACAGGTCCTAGCAGAGATCGCCAAGCTCCAAAATTACGATCTATGCCTCTTTTTAGAACCAGACGTCAAATGGGTGGATGATGGGTTAAGGGTGCATGGGGAACAAAAAGTTCGCGAAGAAAATAATCAGCGCTTGAAGCAATTATTGAAAGAATACGGAATTCCGTTCGTGAGCATAAGCGGGAGCTATCAAGAACGGTTAGATAAGGCGATTGAGTTAATTCGGGAAAGGGTGGGGGTTTAGAGTTAGATAAATCAATTAATTAGGCTCCTAGTATTGAAGAGTAATTCGCGAAAGATACAACAAACATGAGAGCAATGAAACAGATCTAAATACGAAGAAGAATTTTGAAGTAGTCCTCGTTTCATCCTGGGGCTTGACCCACAACGCGGTAATGCTTTACTGTGTTGAGGGTCAGGCCCTTTTTATTAGTCGCTATTTCTGTAATTGATATTTTTTAATTTTGAGATAGAGTGTATTTCGACTAACCTGTAAGATGTTGGCGGCTTTCGTAATATTCCATTCTACCGAATTTAATGCTTGCAAGATAGCCATTTTTTCAGTGTTAATCAGAGAATGTGGAGTGTTTCCTTCAGTATCTCCACTAGTAGGTTGACGCTCAAACTCATTTTCGAAATGTAAATCCTCACCGTTAACGATGGTATCTTCAGCAAAAAACGAGGCTTGCATAAGAACACTTTTTAGTTCCCGTACATTACCTGGCCAAGGGTAGGAAAGTAGTTTTTGCTTTGCATCATCAGATAAAGTAAGGACGGGGGTATCTAGTTTTGTAATTAGTTGTTCGGCTAGTTCGATAATGTCCGTTCTATTACGTAGAGGAGGAAGTGTAATAAAAATACCTTTCAACCGATAGTATAAATCCTCTCTAAACCTTCCTGCTAGTATTTCCTCGCGTAAATTCTTATTAGTTGCTGCTATTACTCTTGTATCAATGACTTTAACGGAGTCCCCGCCAATTCGGGTTACCGTTTTTTCTTGTAACACGCGAAGTAGGGCTGCTTGTGCCTTTAAAGACATATCTCCAATTTCATCTAAAAATATCGTTCCGCCGTCAGCAACCTCGAATTTTCCGGGAGCTCCTTCCCGCCTTGCACCTGTAAAAGCGCCACGTTCGTAGCCAAATAATTCACTCTCAATCAAACTATCAGGGATGGCACTGCAATTAACCGCAACAAATGGTTTCATTTTCCGTGTACCCGATGTATGTAAGGATTGTGCGATTAATTCTTTTCCTGTTCCACTTTCTCCATAAATGATAATAGGGTACTCAGACAAGGCAGCTTTTTTAACCACTTTCTTTACATTTACTATTTTTTCACAGGAACCAATAATATCAGAGAGTGTATATAACTTTTTGTCCTGAGAGGATTTAGGGCTATGTCTATGTAGGGAAACAACAGAACGAAACACTTGATTCGAATAATCGTCTAAGATGTCTACCGAATAGCCACCTTTCATATGAAACTCCTGTCCTATACAATTACTGCCTAATACTTGCATGGCGGGTTTGTTTGCACGGATAATTCTTCTTTCATGATCCAGTGTAAGTAGTGGAGTGGAGCTTAGATTTGCTGTAGTTTCCACTTCTTTTAAGGCTAATTGCTTTTCTCGTTGTACATGGGCCATGAGCAAGCGGTTTTGGACAGCTTCCACAATCATACTTGCTAAAGAAACCATTGAAGGGTGAAATAACTCTTTTCTTGCACTTATATTTACTGCACCGATAAATTGACCACTTGGAGAAAAAATGGGGCTTGCCGCACATGTAAGAAAGTGGTTCTTAACAAGGAAATGGTGTTCTGCGTGGGTGATAATGTTCGTTTTCTCATAAATGGCAAGTCCAATTGCATTTGTTCCTTTCACTTCCTCAGACCAATTTGAGCCAATTGAAAAATAGTCAATGGAAGCATCAAGATCGAGATTGCCTACTTTATGAATGATGGTTCCATTACGGTCAGCGATTACTGTAACAATGCCACTGGAATGAATGGTAGGATAAAGCTTTTCCAAAATGGCCGTAGTATGGGTAATCAAATTCTCGTTTTCTGTAAGAACCTCCTGCAACTTCTTACCTGTAAATTTGATATCCTGTATTGGGCCAGTGGGTGAAAGCCCCAACCCTTGACAGCGTTTCCAAGAAAGATCAATGATTTTCTTTTGATTGAAAAGATCGACGGATGACATGAATATACCTATCCCCCTTAAATACTTTCCTTCCATTTTACCTGTAAAAAATAGTATCTACCTATTATTATACCATTATTTAACTATTTTGAAAGTAATGAACACTTGAATTGCAATTATGTATCAAAATAGGACAGATGGTGCTCAAGTTCTGAACAGCATTGTTATTTTTTATGCTTAGAAAGGCCATTTATAAATGAAGTAGAAGTTGGCACGAGTCTTGCAAGTAGATAAGTTGTCTGAATCATTATCATTTAATGGAGGGGAAGAAACGATGGTAGGAAATAGAGCGGTAGCGTATATGGGACCTGGTAAGGTAGAGGTAATGGATATTGGTTATCCAGATTTAGTTTTAAGAGATGGGCCTGGAGTAAATCCTTTGAACGTAGGCCGTAAATGTGAACATGGTGTTATCTTGAAGGTAGTTACAACCAATATTTGTGGTAGTGACCAGCATATGGTTAGAGGAAGAACAACGGCACCCCAAGGACTTGTGCTGGGGCATGAAATAACGGGAGAAGTAATTGAAGTTGGGCGTGATGTGGAATTTATCAAAAAAGGGGACTTGGTGTCTGTACCGTTTAACATTGCGTGCGGACGATGCCGAAGTTGTAAAGAGCGTAACACACATATTTGTGAAAATGTAAATCCTGATCGTCCTGGTTCAGCCTATGGTTATGTAGATATGGGTGGATGGGTAGGAGGTCAGTCTGAATATGTGATGGTACCATATGCCGATTTCCAATTATTGAAATTTCCGGATAAAGATCAAGCGATGGAAAAAATTAAAGATTTAACAATGCTCTCTGATATTTTTCCAACAGGTTATCATGGGGCAGTAAGCGCAGGTGTTAAGCCTGGATCTACTGTCTATATTGCAGGAGCAGGTCCAGTTGGGCTAGCTGCTGCACATTCGGCACAACTATTAGGAGCATCTGTCGTTATTGTAGGGGACTTGAATGAAGAAAGGCTCGCTCAAGCTAGAAGTTTTGGCTGTGAAACTGTTAATCTACGTAATCATCCTGACCTGGGAGAGCAAATTGACCAAATTCTTGGTGTTCCTGAAGTTGATTGTGCTGTCGATTGTGTTGGCTTTGAAGCATCTGCACATGGTGCGAATGCGATAGAAGCACCAGCAACAGTTTTAAATACTATTATGCAGGTAACGCGTGCTGGTGGACGACTAGGAATTCCAGGACTTTATGTAACGGGAGATCCAGGTGGAGTTGACGAAGATGCTAAAATTGGTACATTGAGAGTTCGTCTAGGATTAGGGTGGGCGAAAGCACATACGTTCGTAACAGGTCAAACACCAGTCATGCAATACCACCGAGACTTAATGCAAGCAATCTTAAGTGGTAGAGCACAGATTGCAAAAGCTGTTAATGCAACTGTTATTTCTTTAGACGAAGCGCCAAGGGGTTACGCTGAGTTTGATAAAGGTGCTTCCAGAAAATATGTAATCGACCCTCATGGACTTGTGAAATAATGGTGTCTGCCGATGGAGACACCCAGCCTGTTCAAACGATGTTTTGGTGAAGGTATTGGTACTGCATTATTAGTTCTAATAGGTCCTGGAACAGCTGCTTTTAATGGAATTATTACGGCTACTAACAACGAGTCAACAACATTGGCAGATATTGGCGTTATCAGTTTTGCCTTTGCAATCATTGTTATGGCCATGATTTATTCAATAGGCAGATTAACGGGGTGTCACATAAACCCAGCGGTTACAATCGCATTAGCTTCGACGGGTCATTTTCCATGGAAAGAAGTAGGACCCTATATTCTTGCACAATGTGTGGGCGGTACGATTGGGGCGTTTGGAATTGTAACGGTTTTAGGCATGGACGGAGTCTTGATAGGCAATTTAGGGGCTACTGTACTTGCGCCAACTACTGGATATTTTCAGGGGATGGTTATTGAAGCCATTGCAGCGTTTATACTTATGTTTGTGATTATGGGAATTGCAGTGGACTCTAAGGCTCCCAATAATTGGGGAGGGCTAGTAATTGGTTTAACGGTCGGAGGGATTATCATGATGACTGCCGGAGCCACAGGAGCATCATTTAATCCTGCAAGAACCTTTGGGCCCTATGTTGTAGATAGTTTATTAGGTGGCAATATTAACTGGATCCAATTTCCTGTTTATGTCATTGGTCCAATTATAGGTGCCATCGCAGCAGCGATCATATATACGTATATGACCAGTTCGAAAATACTACCGGTATCAAATGAAACTTCTCATCATGAAATAGTTAAATAGTTTATTATGGTGCCTGACCCTCAGTGCGGTAATGCTTTACTGTGTTGGGGGGTCAGGCCCTTTTTATAGAGTAATACCTATAAAAAAGAGCAGAATTACAATGATTAAAGCCAAAATGACGATCCACCACTCAATTTTTACTTTTGTTAGTAAACGGTCAACAATATAAAAAGAGATGGCAGAAACAAGACTAAGAACTAGGAACACTAATCCGAAAAAACAATGGAATAGAAAAGAACAAATTTCACGAGAGTATGTAGATGTAAACATCTTTTTACTCATCCAATCACTCAATATGGATGTAATAACCCCATATGAAATAACAATCATTAAATTTAAATAAAATAAGCCAGCAAATCCATTCAGATTAAAACCACCAGGAACCATAAAAATGAGCGCAACTATCAAACTACTAATGATCGCAGTTAAAATTTTTCTTCTTATTATAATAGACATGGCCTCTCCCTTATTAATAAACGTCTGAAAATAACACCCCGTTAAAAGAATTCCTGTACCAAAAGGCATATAGTTCCAGTCGTGTGGTATCTTCTTTTGATTTTACAATAATTATGGTCTAGCATATATACCTTTTTAATAAAACTATTAGAGTGTAATCCTTAAGCCGCGAATGTCTATATCTTATACACGATTTTGATGGGGATGAGATTTTTAGTAAAATAAAGGAATGATTGGAGCAATGGTTGCCGTCAATTCTAGTGGAATTGAAGATGTAGATAAGAAAAAAATATTGGAGGTGTTGGAATTTGCGAAGCCATTCGAAGAACTTTATAAAAAATTTGAGGACCGAGGATTTGAAAAAGGAATTGAAAAGGGAATTGAAAAAGGAAGACAAGTAGGAAAAAAGGAAGAAAGGATTACAATTGCAAAGAAACTCTTATTAAAAGGTTTGGATTCTGAAGCAGTTGTGGATATAACAGGATTATCGCTCCGCGAAATAGAGGAACTTCGTAAATCTTAATTCGGGTTAGTCAGCCTTCGTTCCATCTATAAAAGGTGACAACAATAGTAAAGTAAGGGTTAACGAATATGACCTAAAGCTTTACAATTAGAAAATGAGCCAAACCTTGCAGGTTATTATTCACGACTTGCGTAGATTGGCTCTTTTTTTCATTCATAAAAGATTACATAAAAAAGTAGATTATAAAATGATAAAATAATAGGTAAATAGTGGTATTAAGTAGATTTTGATTTTTAGGACGTTAGTAAATGTTGTGCAAACCAAAAAGAGGGCGATGGTTGATGTTCGATTAAAAGCTATTTTGGTGCCGGCCACTCAGCGTGGTAATGCTTTACTGTGGTGGGGGTCAGGCCCTTTTTATTAGAAAGGAGGAATGGAAAAATGAATTTTGTCAGGAAAAGTACGAGAAATCGTTGGAAGGATCAAATTAAAAGTACTGCATCTGAAATACATACAAATAATGATTTATCATTTATTGATCATTTTATAAAAGATAAGCGAATTATACTTTTTGGTGAAAATTCGCATGGAATCGCAGAATATTTTAAGACTAAAACGGAATTCATTCGCTATTTACATCTACATCACGGTTTTAATGTTGTTGTCCTTGAGAGCGGTCTTTTGGAAGCAACTTTGTGCAAACAATTTTTAAGTGACCATTCTCCTGAAAAACAAATTCAAAATTGCTTGTTAGATATCTATCACAATGAAGAAATGGAACCTCTTTTTAATAAAAAATGGGCTCAATCTTTAAAAATTTCTGGTATGGACCCTCAACCTACTTATCCTTTAATATCAGAATGTATGACAGACTGGCTAAAAAACCATATAGATAATGAGTTATATGAAAAGATAAGAGCACTGGAGAAACGCTTTTTTGAAATAGATAAAGAAATGATGTTAAAGATAACAAGATCCCTAAAAAAGAGAATGAGAATGGCCATTGAAGATTATGAAGGCGTATTAAAATCAATGGATATAAAACAAAAAAATGTCACAAATCCTGAAATACAAAGGATGTATCTATTAATCCATCGAGGAATTCAAAACAGGTTGCAATGGTTACAGCTAAATCTAAAAGGTTATCTGACTTCAGGAGTTCAAAGAGGGTTTTATATGTTTCAGAATTTAGAGTGGCTGATGAATCACTACTATAAAAATGAGAAGATAATCGTGTGGGCTCATAATTTTCATATTCGAAAAAGACGTCCCCTTACTGCAAAGTTATTGGGAATAAAATCAGTAGGGTATTGGTTACAAAAAAAGTTTTCAGATGATTTCTATGCAATTGGTCTTTATGCGGGAAGCGGAACATTTGCAACTCAATTACGTGTTGTATTGGAGATAGACACTAAGAAAAAAGATCATTATCATTTAGAGTCATTACTTTATGAATCATCAGAATCAGACTTATTTCTTCCATTAGATGTAAAAAATCAAATCGCCGTTAAAAAAATGTGGTTCAAAAGAAGATGGTGGTTATTAGAGTCGGGATTTTTAGGTCTATCCCCAAAGGTTATTTATCCACAAGACTACTATGATGCAATCATTTTCATACGGAAAGTGACCTCACCAAAATATTTCAAGCGTTCTGATTTAGATGAAGGCTATAACTCTACATGATTTTGGTGCCTACCCCTCAGCATGGTAATGCTTTACTGTAGTGGGGGTCAGGCCCTTTTAAATAGAAAAAGCCACTACAATTTCCTTGTTGTAATGGCTTCTGTAGTAATTGGGTGTAAGGATATTTTAGTAGTATCCGCCGTAAGGAGGGTACTGGTAACCTGGGTAATTTTGATAAGGTGGGTATGGCGTTGGCGGGTAACCTGGATAGGATCCATAGTTAGGGTATGGGTAATACGGATAGTTGTTAGGGGAATTGAGCAATGTCCCTGCTAGTAATCCACCTGCTAATCCACCCAAAAATGGGAGTCCACCTTGAAAACCTCCATGTCCCGGTTTACCATGGCCACCATGTCCTGGTTTACCATGATGCCCATGATGGCCACCTTTACCATGATGCCCATGATGCCCACCACCGTGTCCATGCTTATACTCACGCATCATTCCCGTTTGTCCATAATCATATTGATACGGAAAAGGCATTGGATTCGTTTGATACCATTCATATTTCATAACTATTCCTCTTTTCATGAATTCTTTGTCCCTACAGCATATGCAACTACCCATAAAAGTTATGGGCAAGTATCCATGAAAAAGGATATTTACCTAAAAACAACTGGGTATAGCGGGATTTCGGAATGATAGCCTGTCTCTTGTTGGAGCGTTCTGTTGGCTGGCCCTAGTGCGGAAAAGTAATTTCTTTTCAAAGGTTATATGTAATTAAATGTTAAAATAATTGCATGAGTAGTTGTTCTGGTTGTTCAACAAACGGGGCAGTTTAGTACAATAAGGATGACAATGTAGTGATATATTTTTGAAGTGAGGTGAAATTCATGTTTTTGGTCAGTTCTTGTTTAGCTGGATTAGAAGTAAGGTACAACGGTACACATAGCTTAGATAATAGGATAAATAAATTAGTTGGAGAGAATAAAGCTGTTACTATCTGTCCCGAACTGCTTGGTGGATTTTCAATCCCAAGGGAACCTGCTGAAATAGTAGGCGGAGACGGAGAAGATGTGCTGGATGGAAGGGCTAAAGTGGTTGAGAAATCTGGTAAAGACGTAACCGAACTTTACATAAAAGGAGCTTATGCTACTTTAGAAAAAGCTAAAAAAATAAACGCAACAATAGTTGTTCTCAAGCAGGATAGCCCATCCTGTGGCAGTTCAATGATATATAACGGTGAATTTAAGGGAAAGAAAGTTGTTGGAAATGGAGTTACTTCAGCCTTACTTAAAAGAAATGGTTTACAAGTAATTTCAGAAGAACAATTTGTTGAAAGTTTCTTTTAGTTATTTAAATAACGGGTGCGGTAGTCCAAGAAGGATTATCGCGTATTTTTCATTGATGTTATTAAGCTAACGAAGCAGGATAGTTTAAGACGTAAAATGGATACTTATGATAAACTGCTGCTTTATGGAGGTATATGGAAATGGAGATGTAAAACTTCATACTACATGGAGATATACTATCAGTTGAAGCGAAGATAAATGGAAGTGATTACATATTAGGTGTTCAATGGAAAGCACCAGAAAAGCATTATGATGAAACTTGGGTATTAAAATCTTATGCAAATAAACTGACTGGAGAAAAAGATTTATCAAAAAGATCAAATAAAAGAGTATTTAGATACTATCAATGCTAAATGGAATTGGAATGTAACTGATCTTTAAAAATGACATTTAGCTAACAGCTGCGATAATTTAATAATGAAGGTCGTTCTTTTTATGTTGATGGATCGGGGCAGGTTTGTTTAGTAAAGAGAAGTAAAATTTTGAATGGACATTGGGAGTATTATAAGAAAAAATTGGGCTATCAATAAGTAGTTCAGATAATTTGGAGAAAATTAAAATTTGTACATAAAAAAGCTTGGATTTTAACTCCCAAGCATTTCTTATGTGCATTAAATTTTTGCTCTTAGTTTGTGTTTACATTCAAAGTGTCTATTTAATAAGTATTCCAGCTTGGGCTAATCCTCCACCAAATCCATATAATAAAAGAATATCTCCTTTTTTAATTTTCCCAACAATAACAAGAATTTTTTTGTTTAAACCTGATGTTATCAATCCATTTGCTATAATTTAGCCCATAAGTAAATCCAGCACAGGCAGCATTCAAATCAAAGCTCCTGTATTTTTTATACCTAATTTAGCTTGGACTAAAGATGCTACGCTTGGAGTTTTAAAATCAGGTGTCATTGTGCAAACAATAATCATATCAACATCATCTATCGATTTTTGATATCTGTTTATTAAATCTTCAACAGCTTTATAAGCTATATCACTTGTAAATTCATTTTCATTTGCAATTCTTCTTTCTTTAATTAATTTTTTTCGCCCCTCATATATTAATTTGGAAAAACAATTTATAAATTTAATATAATTTTAAAACTCCACATACCTTCAAAAGGGAACGACCTTGTATGATACGAACCATCGGGATACTGGAATTACCGTAGTTGAAACGGAAGAATGGTGAAATTTTAGATAATTTGGTTTTACTATAAGGCTAATTTTTCAATAACGGGTCGATTATCAAAGAAGATTATCTCTTATTTTTGTGGAAGTTATTGTACTAACGAGGCAGGTTAATTAAAGAAGAATAATTCATCGATTAAATAATGATAATATGGTTGATATTGTTGTGTTTTTAAAAAACGAGGTGTTCCTCTTGGTGAAGATATTTATGGTGACAGTTATATTAGTTCTTTTAGTTGCCCTAAAAATGCCCAGAAAAAGAACTAGGCACGAATTACTAGCTACAATACAGTTTGCATTGTTAATGAATTTTGTAACTGATTTGTATCTTGATTTAAAGTACAAACTTTACTGGTATTTTGATAAAGAACAAATAGAGTGGTCGTACCTAGCTGTAGCCCTTGGTGAGATTGCTGTACTGGTTATAATTTTTAATTATTTTCCCCTGAAATCTAATGCCATTAAGAAATTTATATATATCTTGGGATGGACATGCATTCTTGTATTACTTGAATTGTATGCGGTTTATATTAGAGTTTTACATTATGGTGAATGGAATATAATATATTCGGCGGTGGTTTACTTTATTTCAATTTATATCCTTTATTTCGTATTAGACTACACGGCGGATAGAAGAGAAACTCAGTAATAAAGTGGCGTTTTCTTCTAGAATTAACTGCTGAAAAAACATAAAAAAAACATATTGTAAACGCTTGGAAATTTATCCAAGCGTTTAATTTTTTATAATTATCAACATAGTAGTTATTTAACACAGCCAATACTAAAAAAATGACACAAAAGGGTCGTCATCTAACTAACTTTGAGTCAGCTTCATATTTTTTGTCTTATTGGATAAAAACATATTAAACACCTCTGTTCTATTTCTATTTATTATTCAATTCATAATATTTATGCCTAATACAGAGAAAGTTACTAAGAGTAATTTTTATCTATTGTCGTTTATGGTAAAATATTGTCGAACAATGTCGATAAATCTGAAAAGGGTTGTGGATACATGAAATTTTTTAATAAATCATATCTTACAAGTGAAAAGTTAGAGCGCAAGGATAATGTTACTTATTTACCACCAAGTGAAACTATTCTGGATAATATAACAAATGGTTTTTTTATAATAGATCGTAATTGGAAGATTGTATATACGAACAAAGAGATGGAGAAGTTCGTAAATAAAGAAAGAAAAGAACTGATCGGACAAAATATATGGAAGGTACTCCCGCAAGCAATCGGCACTGACTTTTATAAATTTTACCATAAGGCAATGGAAGAAAGAGTTACAGTTACGTTCGAAGAGTATTTTGAACCAACAAATGAATGGCTAGAGGTACGAGTTATTCCAACTGAGGAAGGAATAATTGGATACGCAATTAATATTACAGAGCGAAAATTGTATGAACAAACAATAGAGCATTTGGCATTCTATGACCAATTAACAAATCTTCCAAATCGGATTTTATTAGAGAAAAAATTAAATCAATTAATTGATAAATCCGAAGATAAGAAGCAATCATTCGCTCTGATTTACATGGATATAGATAGGTTTAAATATATAAATGATAGTCTAGGTCACATAATTGGTGAAAAACTTATTCTACAGTTTGCTGAACGATTGGTTCGAATCATTAGTAGTCAGGGTTTTATAGCAAGACTTGGTGGGGATGAATTCGCCGTTATATTAAACAATACGATTGAAAAAGAACAAATTTATACCATTTCTGAAAACATTATCACAAAAGTAAAAGAAGAACCCTTTATTGTCGATGATTATGAATTGTTTGTAACTGTAAGTTTAGGAATGAGTGTATTTCCTCAACATGGTGAAGATTGCAAAACCTTAATGAAGAATTCTGATATAGCAGTTAATCATGCTAAAGATATGGGGAAAAGTAAGGCAGAAGAATATAATCCAATAATGGATATTTATAGTTACAAAAGATTATCGTTAGAAAATGATTTACGAAAAGCAATTAATGAGAACAAGTTAGAATTACATTTCCAACCAAAAGTAAAAGTGAGTACAGGTGAAATAATAGGTGCTGAAGCATTAATTCGATGGAATCATCCTGATTGGGGGATGTTAACACCTGCCGATATAATACCCATTGCGGAAGAAACAGGATTAATTCACTCCCTCTCAAATTGGGTTACAAGAAAAGTGTGTCTATTTCTAAATTCCTGGCAAAACGAAGGCTTGAATCTAGTACCTATATCAATAAATATATCTGCTGATCGATTTATCTCTGCTGATTTTGTTCCGAACATAACGAGGCAATTAGAGGAAACTAAATTAGAAGGAAAATGGTTAGAAATTGAAATAACTGAAACTTCAATTTTAATTAACCAAAGTCTTGTTGAGAAAACTATAAATGAGCTTAATTATTTGAACGTAAGAGTATCTTTGGATGATTTCGGGACAGGTTATTCCTCTTTATCCTATCTAACTAGATATAAGATAAATGTGTTAAAAATAGACAAATCATTTATTCAAGAAGTATCGGCTAATAGTTCTAATTCAACTGTAGTAAAGTCTATTATTCAATTAGCTCACGGGTTAGGTATGAGTGTAGTAGCTGAAGGTGTTGAGACTCCTGAACAATTACAGTTTTTAAAACAGCAAGAATGTGATGAAATTCAAGGCTATATTTTCAGTAAACCAGTTCCAGTCTCGGATTTATTAAAAATGCTGAAAAATAGAGTATTAAAGCCAAAAGTCGAAAAACAAAGTTACTACGAAAATAAACGAAATTATTTTAGAGTAGAGCTAAATTTCCCAATGAGTTCACAAATGACTATAATAAAGTTTAGAGATAAGGATATTGAATTAGGGCGTACCGAGATTTTAGTTGAAGATATCGGTCTTGGTGGACTTCGGTTCATATCCCATCTACTTCTCTCCGTTAATCATGAAATTATTTTTGAGTTTGAAATAGAGATTCTTGGTGAAGTATTTAATTTAAAAGGACGAATTGTATGGAAGGAAGAAAATGAGGAAGGAATATATCGTTATGGGGTAGAATTTCTTATATATGAATCGGAACGGGAACATCTAGCGAAAACATTAAATAATCTTTCATTGCAAATTAGGAAAAGTCCTCTTGTTCCAAACTGCAGGCAAGTTCAGTCAAATATATTTAGTTATATCAAAAATCAAATAAAAAAGAATAGCCCAACTTCATAGTATCTCAGTAAAGATGAGAAAATTAGTAAACATAACACTCAGTCCAAGCCCGAAGTAAAAAATCAAATAAGCCTGAATGAAAAAAATTGAAAAGAATTTGGTGAGCTTCAGTTACCTTATTCAACTAACAACTGGTGCAAGAGTTAAAGATCAAGTTGCCATTAACTTAGCAGCTTTTTCTTGTTGGGCTAACGAAGCTTTAGTTGAAAAGCGAAAAATACCATGATGCTAGGTACACTCTTCAAAAAGGGATTAATAATGGATGAAAGCTCAAGGTGTTTTAAGAATAACGATGTATTATATTTAATTTGTCGTTGGAATGGGAATAACTGTACAATATATTGGTGAATAATTTAGTTCCTTTTTTAGGTCCTAACGAAAGGAGATCATCATTGAGTGCTATAACTAATACTAAGGATATTTTGGAACGAGTATCCGATGGATTTTATTCGTTAAATAATGAATTAAAATTTGAATATATAAATAATGTTACAGAAAAACTTTTACAAATTAGACGAGAAAATGCAATTGGGCAATATATTCACGATGTATTACCTCACAGTGACTTGCGTAAATTCATATCACGATATGAAAGGGCATTGTCGGAACAAATACCTGTAGAATTTGAAGAGTTTTTTAATAATAGATGGTATTAAATAAGGGTATTTCCTTCTAGGGAAGGCTTGTCTGTACTTTTTAGAGATATTACAGAAAAAAAGAAAGAGTTTCAAAATATTAATTTTCTAGCTAATTACGATGTTATAACAGAAATACCGAACCGTTTTTACTTTAATAAATACTTAAAACGCAAATTACAATCATCTATTGATGGTTCATTTGCTGTTTTATTTATTGATATTAATAATTTTAAAAATGTAAATGATACGTATGGTCATGGAGTAGGTGATTTGGTATTAAAACAAATCTCCAGACAAATTGAGGAAATAATAATTCAATTTGGTTTCATAGCTCGTTACTCTGGTGATAAATTTCTTCTAACGTTGGAAAACCTTGATGATCATGAAATTTCATCTGTGATTGAACGAATAATTGAATCATTTTCAAGTCCATTTTGTGTAAATGGGTTTGACATAAAAATTTCAATCTGTGTTGGGGTTAGCCAGTTTCCTAAGGATGGGCAAAGTGAAGAATTATTAATAAAACATTCAGAAAGTGCAATGTATCAGGCAAAAAAAGAGGGTAGAAATAAATATAAGTTTTACACCTTTGATGAGAATGAAGGAAGAGTAGACGCTTTAAAATTAGAGTTAGAGCTCCACAAGGCGATAGAAAATAATCAGTTACTACTTCACTATCAACCTAAAATCAATTTAAATACGGGGAAAATTGTGGGTGTCGAGGCATTAATTCGTTGGGACCATCCAGAATGGGGAATGGTATCGCCACAAACATTTATACCTATCGCTGAAGAGACAGGATTAATTTTACCTATTGGAGAATGGGTTTTGAATGCTGCCTGTAAACAAAATAAAACTTGGCAGCAACAAGGTTTTTCAACAGTTGTTTCCGTCAATTTATCAGCGATTCAATTTAATCAGACTAATATTATTGATAATATTGAATCCATTCTTCAAAAAACAGGATTAGAACCACACTTTTTAGAAATTGAGATTACTGAAAGTATGACAGTTGATATTGACCGTACAATTTTAATGTTACAACAGCTTAAAAAGATTGGAGTCCATGTGAGTATCGATGATTTTGGTACAGGTTTCAGTTCATTAAGTTACTTAAAAAACTTTCCTGTTGATACATTAAAAATGGACCAGTCTTTTGTTAAAGAACTTCGAAACAACCCTAATGATGAAACCATAGTTAAAACCATTATCTCAATGGCTCATAATTTGAATTTGATTGTAGTAGCTGAAGGAATAGAAACAAAAGAACAACTAGTTTTTCTACAACAACATTTATGTGATGAAGGACAAGGAAATTTTTTAGGTAAGCCCTTAACAGCATCCCAATTACTAGAAAAACGAATTGAAATCGAAAAAATAGTTGAAGAACATGGAATTCCAAAAGATATAAATCAACAATTGTTATTGAAAGAATTATTGGAATCTGCCCAAAGAGAGTTACACGATACGATTCGTTTGCAGCAAGGGATGATATTTAAGTATAAGAAAATTAATGAACGATTTATTCATACACAATGTGACGGGGAATTATTATACAGACTTGGAATGATTCCTTCTCAAGTGATAGGAAAAGAATTAGCTGATTTTCTTCCTTATAGAATTGCCCTCGATAAAACTGCCTACTATAAGAAGGCGTGGGAAGGAGAGGAATTTGTTACTTATGAGGAAGAGCTAAATGGAATTAATTATCTTACAACTTTACGTCCTATTAAAAAAGCTGGAGAAGTCGTACAAGTCATAGGTTCATGTATAGATATAACGAAACGTAAAAAAGCGGAGAAAGCTTTACAAGAAAGCGAGGCTAAATATCGGCTGATTTCTGAAAACATGACTGACATAATAATGTTATTAGATATAAATGGAACGATACAGTATGCATCACCATCCCTTGGAAATGTATTGGGTAACCCATTAAAATCATATAAAGGTAAAAGGTCGTTTGATTTAATACATCCTGATGACAGGCAAAGCGTAAAGATGGGATTTGAAAAATTACTAAATACTATGAATCCATTAAGGATGGAAGCTCGTTTTGTGAACGTTGATGGGAAGTCGTTATTATTTGAAGGACTAGGTACCCCTGTACTTGGAGAAAATGGCGATCCTGAACATTTTATAGTAGTAGGGAGAGACATTACGGAAAAAAGGGAAATGGAAGAACAACTCTCAAAATCAGAAAAATTAGCGGTTGTGGGTCAACTTGCTGCAGGTGTTGCACATGAAGTCAGAAACCCTATAACTTCGATAAAAGGATTCATTCAACTTTTAGAGGAAGGAATCATGAAGAAAGAATTTTTTGAAGTGATTTCCAGAGAGTTTAAACAAGTAGAGAAAATTCTTGAAGAATTTATTAATCTTGCCAAACCAAAAGAAATTCAATTAAAAAAAGTAAATATTAAAACAGTACTTAAAGAAGTTGAGACATTATTAAAACCAGAAGCAAATTTGAAAAACGTAGAAATTTTCACAGAGTATAAACAAAACCTTCCTCAGATTATGTGTGATTCAAACCAAATAAAACAAGTTTTCATTAATATAATCAAAAATAGCATTGAAGCAATTCCTAAAAATGGGCTTGTAAAAATCCAAAGCAGTATAGAAGGTAAAAATGTCCTTATAAGAATAATCGATAATGGAATTGGGATAAGTGATGAGCGAGTTCAGAAATTAGGTGAGCCGTTCTATAGTAATAAAGAAAAGGGTACAGGTTTAGGTTTAATGATATGTTTTAGAATTGTTCGGGAACATAACGGGTCAATAAAAGTAAAAAGTAAAGAAAATGAAGGTACTACGGTTGAAGTTAGGTTACCAATAAAAACTTTTAACCAGTTATCTACATAATAACTCAATCCCCATCTGACATACAGGTGGGGATATTTGCTGTTTACCATCAAACAAATAAAAGTTTTTTTGTAAAAATATGAACTTCAACCATATTTTAACTGAACAAAATCAAACCAGTATAATTCATCTCTTTTCTGCAAAACTATACCACAAGAGGAGATGACTGGTCATGAAATTCCTTCAAAACTTAAGAAAAAGAAAAGAAGATAAGTTTTCAGAAAAGATGGATTCCTTTACTAATGAAGAACCAGGTAAACTAATAAGTTCAGACCTTTCAGCTAATGAAGGTTTTTTGCGAGATATTTTTCATCAATGTTCTGATGTTGTGTATCGTGTTGTACCTATAAACGATAAAACAAAATTACTTTTTGTTTATATTGATGGTTTATGTGACACAAAACCTCTCGATGAGATGATGTTGAATCCTGTTAGGTCATCTGACAAAAAATGTGAAGTATTTATATTTGAAGAATTTGTTGCAAATCGGCTTCGCCAGGTTGCTCAAATAAAATCAACCAATAATGTAAATGAATTAATTAATGGGATATTAACGGCAAATGTCGCTATTTTAGTCGAGGGAGAAACAACTGCTTTACTTGCGGATTTAAAAGGTTTCGAAAAACGGTCTATTGAAGAGCCTTCCTCCGAATCCGTTATACGTGGTCCAAGAGACGGGTTTACAGAAACATTACGTGTAAATACGAGCTTAATCCGAAGACGAATTAGAAGCCCTAGATTGAAAATAGAGTCATTTACAATTGGCAAACTTTCAAAAACGGATGTAGCAATTGTTTATATTGAAAAAATTGCAAGTGATTCTGTTATCGAGGAAGTAAGAAAGAGACTAGAGTCAATTGAAATTGATGGAGTAATCGAGACTGGTTTTATTGAAGAGTTTGTTGAGGATTTTCCTTTTTCTCCATTTCCGCAAGTTCAAAACACAGAGCGCCCCGATATCGTTTGTGGCAGTTTACTGGAAGGGAAAGTATCCATATTGGTGGACAATACTCCATTTGTTCTGATTGTTCCCATGACCTTTTGGTCGGGGTTGCAGGCCGCTGAAGACTACTATGAAAGGTTTATTTATGTAACCTTTATTCGCTGGATTCGCTATATTTTATTCAATATTTCATTGCTGCTACCCTCTATTTATGTTGCAGTAATAACTTTTCACCCACAGTTAATTCCAACGAATTTGTTAATAAGTATAGCATCTGCACGAGAGGATGTTCCATTTCCAGTGTTATTTGAAGCTATTATGATGGAGCTTATGTTCGAAGCTTTACGTGAAGCTGGGATACGGCTCCCTAAGTCAATTGGTTCAGCTGTTAGTATTGTAGGAGCGCTTGTTATAGGGGAAGCTGCTGTGCAAGCTGGTATTATCTCTGCTCCCATGGTTATTGTGGTAGCAGCCACAGGAATAGCATCATTCGCGGTACCGCGCTATAATTTCGGCACTGCATACAGGCTCCTTCGCTTTCCTATACTTATCCTGGCAGGACTGTTTGGTCTCTATGGGGTCATTCTAGGAATGATTGCCATCCTTATTCATCTCGTTCATCTTCGATCCTTTGGGGTTCCCTATTTAAGTCCGATTGCCCCGCAAAATCCAAAATATCTAAAAGATGTTTTAGTACGAGCACCTAGATGGAGCATGCATCGCCGACCTATAATGGTAGCTGGTCAAGATAAAACCCGTATTCCTGAAGGGCGGCGGACGAAAACCTGAAGGAAGGAACGAATGATGAGATGATAAAAAGATTAAAAATATTTCTTATTATACTAGTTAGTATGTTTTTAACTACTGGATGTTGGGATGAAAGAGAAATAAACGATCAGGCAATCATATTGGGGTGGGGTTTTGACCAAAATGAAGATGGTGATTATATTGGCAGTGCTCAGATTGTTGTTCCTGGGGAAGTTGGTGAGAAAAGTAGTGGTCAAGGCAAAGGATACATAGTTGAAACAGCAACAGGGATAAGTCTTTTGGATGTAACTCAGAATTTGCAAAGAAAGCTCTCAAGGAAAGTTTTTCTAAGTCATCAGAAGGTCATTATCATTGGGGAACGCTTAGCCAGAAATGGGGTATCGAACATCCTTGATGTATACAGTCGAGAACCTGAACTTCCCATACGAACAAACTTTTTTGTTTTAAAAAACGGGGATGCATTGGATTTTATGGAGGTCCAGTACAAGATGGAAGATATGCCTTCTACTGCTGCAATGAAAATGTTCCAAAGTACAGCGGGACCAGAAAGCACTACGTTTAAGGATTTTTTGGAAGGTGCGAGTTCAGAGGGAATTAGTCCGACAGTACCTATTCTTGAAATTATTAGTTCTAAAAAGGAGAAAGAAAAGGATACTGAGACCTTCCAGCTTGGTGGGAGAGCTATTTTCAATCAGGATCTTGAGCTAGTTGGATTTTTGTCCTATCGCGAGGCAGTTGATAGATTGTGGTTAATTAACAAGTTAAATACTCATAATTTCACCACAAATTTATTAGGGGAAAAAGGAAATGTAGGTATACTGGGTATGAATTTTAAAAGTAAGATTCAACCCAATATACAAAATGATCAAGTGGAATTTCTTATAACGCTTTCCGGAACAGGGGTTGTTCGTGAAAATAATACAGTATTAGACCTAAAGCAGCCGAAGAATCTTCAAATCATAGAACGTTCATTCAATAAGAATTTGCAAGATCATATGATAAGTACCATCACAAAAGTTCAAAATGAATATAAAACAGATATTTTGGGTTTTGGGCAATCTGTTCATAAGAAATACCCTCAAAAATGGAAAATATGGAAAATGGATTGGAGTAAGAAATTCTCAGATGCAGATATTACAGTTAAAGTGGATATACGTATTGATCGAACTGGGGTAACTGGTTCTCCATTACATTTGAAAGAAAGTGAGATCCAGAAATGAAGATTTCCAAGTATCAAATATTTTGGATGATTGCATCTCTAGAAATTGGAATGGTTTTGTTATTAACACAATCACCTGCTATTGAAGAAGCAAAGCAGGATGCCTGGATTTCATTTGTTCTTGCTGGGTTAGCAGGAATAGGAATCACCTTTGCTGCTGGAAAACTAAGTCTTCTCTATCCTAACCAAACATTCATTCAGTTTAGTCAAAGAATTTTAGGGAAATGGTTAGGGAGAATAATAGTAATTCCTTATTTTATCCATTGGCTTTCTGTGATAGGAGTTATTTTTCGTCAATCATCAGAAATAATCCAAATGACTTTATTTACGAAAACCCCGTTGTTTATTTTAATTGTACTTTTATTACTTTTAGTAATTTATGTGAATTACATAGGGGGGATTGAAGGCATTGGGCGGTGTAGTGAAATAATGGGCCCGTTGATATTTTTAATGGTTATTATTACTTTGTTGCTTAATTTTAATAATATAGAATGGGATAAAATTCTACCCGTTTATGCTGACTCAGGATTAAAATCTATTTTACAAGGAGGTTTAACGCCTGTATCGTTTTATGGTGAGTCAGTTTTAATAATGATGCTACTCTCTTTTACAGAAGAACCGAAAAAAGGAGTAACTTGGGCTGTATGGGGTGTAGGAGTTGTAGCTATTTTAGTGACTATTTCAACACTAGAAATTCTAATGGTATTTGGAGCAAATTTGTCTTCAAGACTATGGTATCCATTTTTTGAGATGGCGAGATATATATCGCTTATGCAATTCATTCAAAATATGGAAATAATTGTGACTGTTATATGGATCTTCAGTATATTTATAAAATTGTCCATTTATCTATTCGTATCTAGTTATGGGATCGCTCAATGGCTAAATATAAAGGATTGGCGAAAGGTTATTTGGTTTGTAGCAATTGCATCAATAGTACTTTCTTTGATTTATCCAAATAATAACGTAGCGTCTGTTTCTTATCTTGAAAAATATTGGCTTCCATTTGTTCTCCCCATAAATATGATAGGTATTCCCTTGCTCCTTTGGGGGATTGGAGTTATTCGTAAAAATTCAAAACAAATTGATGAGTAATAAAGCAAGTGTTAAAGAGGCTCCATCTGATAAACAGGTGGTGCCTAAAACGGATTCTCTGGTTCATCTTTTTTAAAATCCACATTATATTCACCAAGAAAATTGATGTGCTCCTATCCTAACAAATTTTTATTTAGGACCTACATGTAAGCCTTCACTCTCTCGCCAATCTGCGTAAAATATTCGCTTTATATTATCATAGCCATTGGTAGTTAATTGGTTCTCTAACCACTGTTGATCAAATCCGAGTTCATGTAAATTTTCCCATAAGATTTCCCCATCTATAATTAACGATGTTGGGAGGTCTACTGGACTTTCTGGAAGATTGGGTGACAAAACCAACAATGGTTTTGATCGTGAGTAAACCAATATTAACTTCCTCCAAAATTTTTTCCTCCAATTGATTTTAAATTATATTATCTATTGATATCACCCCTATATTTAAATTTAAAGGTAACAGATATTTTTGAATTCAAACTCTTTGAGGTGCCTTTTTAGTATTACCGTTTTTTGGTAATGAATTTCCATCGTAAATAAGAAAAAAACCATGTTGAAATTCTTCTAACACGGGTTTTCAACTTTTTTCAAATGAATCAGAACCATTTAAAAACAATGAAATGCAGGATCAGTTAATTGTTAACAACCTATTTCAATTGGTGAGGTAGTAAATCGGGGTTATATGATCGCCATACATAAAGGGTAAGGAGGCTAGTATACTACATTGTCAATCTCAAAATTTAAGAATTGCGTTATCGATAGTTACAAAAATGACTTTTACAAGCAATTTAATACAGAAACTTCTTTGTTTAGCTAAGAACTGTATAATGGTTCTTTGTCCTTTTAAGTGCATAAAGGTTTCCTTTTAATTTGTTGATAAATAAGGCTTTGAATAAGAGGATAAATGAAATTAATCTATTAAAGAGCGGAATGGATGGTTTAATTGTTTATAAAGTGGATGGTGATGCGGTGGAATTCTTGTTATACAATAAATTTATTTGGAAATACCTTTATTGAATGACTTTATATATAACCTTTTATGTTTTTTTATATGTTTATTGTGAGGTGTGTTATGAAGATATTAATGTCTTTGGTTATAATCATCGGAGTTATTTCACTTATAGGAACGCTTTTAATTGCAGGAAAAGGTGATTCAAACTATAGTAGAGCTACCAAAAAGAACACTACCAATCTAACTCTAATCTATGTTGTCATTATACCTCTAGCAGTTATTGCCTTAGGGATTTATATAGTAAGGTTGTAGACGCAAATGCTATTTTTTATGGCAGCTATATATTATATTTGTAAATGAAGATATTAATCCTGTTAGGATGTATATTAACTTTAGGGAATGTTTGATATGGACTGGAAACCTGATAGAAATGCAAGGAAGGCAATCTATAAACAACTTGCGGAATATATTGAAAATGGGATAGCAGATGGTACATTTTCACCGGATAAGCCATTGCCTTCGGAAAGATATTTAGCAAAGGAATTAAATGTAAATAGAGGTACGGTTGTTGCTGCTTATGATGAGCTAGAATCTAATGGACTAATCAAGAGAAAGCGTGGAAGTGGTACAACTATAAATAAAGATATATGGGGTATTTCTAAAAAGAGAATCCCCAGCTGGAATAGATACGTAGAAGCTGGATCCTTTTTACCAAATTTACCTGTTGCACAAAAAATTCGGAAAAAAACCGAGGAATCTAATCTGATTAATTTGGCTAGCGGGGAATTGTCTGAAGACCTTTTTCCCATAGAGGATTTACGAAGCATCACTTCCACAAGATCCTATATTGGCAGTATTGGGTACGACCATCCCCAAGGGAACAAAATATTAAGGGAAACAATCTCAAAGCATGTTAAAGAATTTAGAAGAATAGAGACGAGTCCGGGGTCTATACTTATCACATCTGGAGCTCAGCAGGCTTTACATTTAGTTGTACAATGCCTCCTAAAGCCAGGGGATGCTGTTGCTATAGAAGAGCCATCATATCATTATAGTCTTCCCATCTTTAGATCAGCAGGCATTCGAACATATTCGTTTCCTATAGATAATAATGGAATTAACCCAGATGATCTCATTACTCTATATAAAAAACATCGGATAAGAATGATATTCCTTAATCCAATTTTTCAAAATCCTACTGGAACATTATTAAATGAAATGAGAAGAAAGAAAATCTTGGAGATTTCTTCTGAACACGGAATACCTATTGTTGAAGATGATCCATACAGTTTAACTTCTTTCACAGGTGAACACGTCTCATCGTTAAAATCTATGGATGTTATTGGCAATGTCTTATACATTAGTTCATTGTCAAAAATTGTTGCCTCTGGTTTACGGATTGGGTGGATAATTGGTCCTAAATCCGTTATTGAAAGATTATCAGATGCAAAACAACAGATTGATTTTGGCCACGCTAGTTTTACCCAATGGATTGCGAATGACTTTTTAGAATCGGACAAATTTGACTCTCATATAAAAAACTTAGTTGTACATTTAAAAAGTAGAAGAGATCAAATTGTTTCAAGTCTATCAGAGTATCTAGGGGAACAAGTTGAATACTATATCCCTGAAGGCGGAATTCATATTTGGTGTAAAATTAACAAGTGTTTTAATGAAATGCAACTATTAGAAGAGTCAATAAAGAAGGGCGTTATTTATCTTCCTGGTTCCACGATGGGCTCAAATAAGAATTGTGTTCGATTTACATTTGCAAGGGAAAATGAGAAAAACATTCATGAAGGGATTCGAAGATTTGCAAGTGCACTTCAAGGTATTTAAAAACCAACGTAGCATCTGCAAATATACGTTTGATTTATATTGATGAACGTAAAAGTCTTAATTTTTCATTGGGAATTCATTTCTCTTTTTCGACAAAAATCGACTGTGGTATAATAGCTATAGAACAAAAATAGATTCATAATAGAGGTTCTAGCACCCCTCTTTAAAAAAACTAAGAAGAAGCAGTACTTCATCTTGGGTACTGTTTTTTCATTTGAAAGGAAGTCTTTTATGTTAAAGGATGAAAAAGCGATGGTGGACAAGAAAGTACAACATGATTTTTTTGGTTTTAGAATAGTAGAAAACCTGCAAAAAATTAACCAAGATATTAAAAGAAGTGAACTAAAATACCATAGGAAACGTGTGCTTGTAAGCAAGGAATTTACATTTGATGCAGCACACCACCTCCACTGTTATGAAGGAAAATGTAAGAACCTTCATGGACATACATATAAAGTAGTTTTTGGTATTAGTGGTTTCGTAGATGAGATTGGCCTTGTAATTGATTTTGGGGACATCAAAGAGATCTGGAAACAGGAAATTGAAACTTACCTTGATCATCGATATCTTAATGAAACTTTACCAAAAATGAATACAACAGCAGAAAATATGGTTGTTTGGATTTATGAGAAAATGAAGGAGTCTTTGAATAAAAGATCAGAAAAATATAATGATTTAAGAGTAGAATTTGTTCGTTTATATGAAACCCCTACTAGTTATGCGGAGGTAAGACGGGAGTGGATGGAAGTTGAGTAAAATTCCGGTAATCGAAATATTCGGTCCTACCATTCAAGGTGAAGGGATGGTTATCGGCCAAAAGACCATGTTTGTTAGAACAGCTGGATGTGATTATTCTTGTTCTTGGTGTGATTCTGCATTCACTTGGGACGGTTCGGGAAAAGATTTAATAAGACAAATGGATGCAGAAGAAATATGGCAAGAGCTTAAATCAATAGGCGGTGAAGGTTTTTCATTTGTAACAATATCAGGTGGAAACCCTGCACTATTAAAAAACCTTGATTATTTAATTTGTTTATTAAAAGAAAACAACATAAAAGTTGCTTTGGAAACACAGGGAAGCAAGTGGCAGGAATGGTTCTTAAAAATTGATGAACTAACAATCTCTCCTAAACCACCCAGTTCTGAGATGGTAACAAACTTTGATGCTCTTGATATGATTATTCATAAACTTAATAAAATCCCCACAGGTCAAAACACTAGTTTAAAAGTGGTTGTATTTGATGATCAAGATTACAACTATGCGAAGAAAGTGCATTATCGTTACCCCGACATCCCATTCTTCCTACAAGTAGGAAACGACAATAATCATACGACAGACAATCAAAAACTACTTTCCCAGTTATTACAGAAATATGAATGGTTAATTAATAAAACTATGTTAGATAAAGAGTTGAAAAATGTGAAAGTACTACCTCAACTTCATACTTATATTTGGGGAAATAAACGAGGTGTGTAGTTTATAAGGAAAGTTAAACTCATAGACTTAAATATTTTGTTAGACAACATGAGGAGGTAACCTATTGGCAAACATTAATTGTAACAAAATTGAAGAAGCAGTTCGCTTAATCCTAGAGGCAGTTGGAGAGGATCCAAACAGGGAGGGGCTTCTTGAAACTCCTAAACGTGTAGCTAAAATGTATGAGGAAGTGTTTTCAGGATTAACAATTGATCCTAAAGAATACTTTGAAACAATATTTAGCGAAGATCATGAAGAACTTGTATTAGTAAAGGATATTCCATTTTACTCTATGTGCGAGCATCATCTAGTACCTTTTTATGGGACAGCACATGTCGCCTATATTCCTAGAAACGGTCGAGTAGCAGGATTAAGTAAACTTGCCCGAGCAGTTGAATCCGTATCGCGTAGACCTCAACTACAAGAAAGGATTACTTCTACTGTTGCAGATACTATTATGGAAACACTAGAGCCACATGGTGTTATGGTAGTGGTTGAAGCGGAACATATGTGTATGACCATGCGTGGAGTTAAAAAACCCGGAACAAAAACGATTACTTCGGCGGTAAGAGGGGTATTCGTAAAAGACAGCAATGCTCGTTCGGAAATTTTAAGCTATATTAATAATTAATTAAGAGTTACTACAAAATGTTCTATATAGACTCACCATGCGTTTACTCATTACTTTACGCAAAAGTTAAGGTTAACATATATGACTTATAATTACAGAGCTTTCTTCAATTAAAGGGTGGGATAGTTGAAGACGGGTAGGGTATTTTGATAAAAAGGAGGTTGACTTGGTTTGGTAAAAACAATTAACCCATAAAAAAGGTGGAGATGACACAATCGTTTAAGAACGTTGGTTCATCTCCATCTCTTTATATTTTCTATTCTTTTTAATTATTATAAAACATGGTAGATTTTAGAGTAAAAGCGCTGGCTAAATACCTCATTTACTAACGGAAAGGTTCACCGTAACTATCCAATCGGAGGAATTAACGGACAAGAATTGGACCAATTAACGCTTTTGGGTTTTCCCCTAATGCCAATTTACTAATATTTTCATAGCTGACATGTTTATACGTATTCAGTAATTCTTTCAAGTCAGGGAATTTATTATCCGCTTTTAATTTTTCGATTTCCCTTTTATATACAGACAATACATAATCATTTTGGAAGTTTGGAACGAAATCACTTGGATCTTCATCCATAACTAAGGACCCCATATATTGATATCCATACTGCATTTGACGAGTAAGTTTAATGACATTCAAAAATTTACTATAAATAGATGGTTTTATTTCATGTAAGCTTTCGATCGCTGTTTGCGCATTTTTTAGTTGATTGTAACTTGATGCTATTAGCATACGATATTCTCTCCCCTTTATTGGTATTAATCCCATGGTTTTTTTAGTGTAAGTTTTGACACGAGTTCTTTGTTTTGTTCCCTTTTTAGCTTGCGGATTTTTTCCCGTTCTTTCCCTGTCTCAAAAAGAAAGCTTTCTTCCTCTGATTCTGGAATAACACTTGGCACTTGCATTGGCCTTTTATTATCATCCAGGGGAACAAAGGTAAAGAAAGCAGTAGCCGCAATTCTTCGGCTCCCTGTTTCAAGATTTTCAGCGATCACTTTACAGAAAATCTCCATTGACTTTTTACCTGTATAGCAGACAAATGATTCGATACAGACCGAGTCACTTACACGGATTGGTTCGAGGAAGTTAACGCCGTCAGTCGATGCCGTAACGCATTCTTTTACCCGTGAATGTCTGCGAGCAGAGAGCACCGCACAAGCATCCATCTTTTTCATTAGAACACCGCCAAATAATGTATGATAATTATTCAAATCATTAATTAGCACCTGGTCGGTTTGAATTACACGTGTATCTTTAATTTTCTTTGCTTCCATTAATATCACCTTATATGAAAAATACTTTTGAAGCGGCCGCCTCTTTATGCATTAGGATTTTTTACAAGGACAATTATAATATGATTATAGTGGAAACATAAAATGCCAATTCATATATAACATTCATAACAAAATAGTATGTAAGCGCTCTTTAGCCAAAAAATAAAAAAAGCTTCCTCTAAACAAGAGGAAACAATTGAAATTATCAATCATATGGATAAGCTGTCATCAGCTTCTTTTTTGCAAATCGGATAAATTCTTTGGCAATCTGTGATAAATTTTCATCCTTTTTCCAAATCATAGCTAGATTCCATTCGATTGCAGGATTGGTTACAGTTAGGGTGTGAATATTATTTGTTAATTCCATACATGTACTTTCCGGCAACAAAGTAATACCTAAATTGGAAGCAACCATTTCTTGAATAAATTCCAATTGTGATGCTTCAGAAATAATAAACGGTTGGAAGCCAGCTTCTCTACAAGCATTGATGACAATATTTCTTAACTCAAATTCTCGGTTGAACATAATAAATGACTCTTCCTTAAGTTCTTGTAATGACACTTCCTGTTTTCCAGCGAGACGATGGGACGATGGTACAGCTAGTTTTAGTTTCTCCTTAACGAACATAAAATAGTCAATATTATTATCATTTTCACGAAGAACAACAACCCCAAAATCTAGTAAATCATTAACAATCCTCTCTTCAATCACTTTCGAACCATCTTCCTCCAATTGGAATGTTACCTCTGGATATTCTTGATGAAACGATGACATCAGTTGGGAGAAAAAAATGGTATTGGTAATCGTAGGAAGACCGATGCGGATATGCCTTTTTTTTAGCATGACCATCTTATCTAATTCCTCACCTAGTTGCTGCAGCTGATTTTCAATTTTTAATACATGTTTTTTTAGAACACGTCCCGCTTCAGTCAGTATAAGTTTTTTTCTTGTACGAATAAAAAGCTGTGTACCAAGTTCATTCTCCAATGACTTGATAATTCTACTGAGGGCAGGCTGGGTAATAAACAAATTCTCAGCTGCACTTGTAAAATTTTCAGTGCGAGTCACTTCAATAAAATATTGTAAATGTTTAATTTCCAATGATATTAACACCTTAAAAAAATTTTTTATAAAGATAATATATTTTACCATACTTTTAACCATAACACGACGGGAATTAACTCGGTCTCAAGTCTCACGCTATTTCCGCTGGAGTCATGCCAAAAAGAGAAAAAGACCCAGTGAATAATCAACACTTGGGTCGTGTTAAGTCGGTGTTAGTGCTTTTGTTCCTAAATATGTTAATCAATTGATCCAGTTCGCTTAATTTCCACCTTTATATTTGGTTTTATCTTTAGTGCTGAATATTTTTGTCTTAAATCTCCCTCAGTTAAATGGGAATATTTTCTAACACTTCTTATTTTTCTTCCGATGCCAATGGGATCCGTATTTAAATTTTTTAATTCCTCAAGTATATATCCAAATTCTTTGTTTAGGGCTTCACCAATTAGTTGCTCCATTTTGTTTAGTGCATCTTTATTTTTCAAAGAAGTAGTGGGTTGAAATTCTAATATTGAAACGGATATCGTTGCATTTAAATGAACAAATTCTTCGTTCTTTATTTCAATGTTTCCTTTGTACTTTATCGGATGAAGTGTGATCTTATAAATATCACTTTTAGGAAGGTTGAGTTTTGCCATATCCCTATTCTCTAGTTCACCAGCAGGAATCTCTACAGTTATATCACCTAAAAATGCCTTATTATTTGTGAATAATTTTAGATAAAAGGTGTTTATCAACGAAATAGACCCAACAATTTTATCATCTTTGAATAATGCAACACCATCTATAGAAGGTGCTACCCCATTTGCATTTTTAATCATGGGTAGTGTAGGATCGATACCAATTTCATATAGTGTAGTTATAAAATCATGTAAGTTGGAGTTGACTAACATTTCTTTCTTTTCGTGTTTATCCAAAAGTTGATAGATATAGGATCCCATTTCGGGATATTCTTCATAGTTTGTATTGTTAATCGTCTCCTCAGCATTATCAGTAATGGCCAAAAAGATTAAAGAACTGATACTACTATGCCGTTGCATAGTATCTAGAAAAGAAGAAATTCCTACTGTCTCTGCCATATTTTTATTTAACAGTATGGTCCTTAATTGACCAGAAGTAATGTCATGGCTTGTTTGTTCCTCTAGTTTTTGTCTGATTTGTTTATTAGTCGTTCCTTCAGCTGAAAGGGTTACACTGGTCTTTTCTTCTTTTCGGTCAAATTGTAACAAACTGATAGTGCCTTTGTATGTATTGTCATCAAGCAAGTCATAACCAATAATCGTTGAAATCCCTTGCATTTCTATTATTTTTTCAGGGGCCATGCATGCAGTACAAAGAAGAGAACACAGCAGAATAACAATTTTCTTCATTCTTTCAACTCCGTCTGGAACGAGTATTGATTTTTGATCTAATAATGATGATTACATACAAGAAAATTGGATAGATAAACCAGAGGAAAAATCCAGTTTTGCCAATTTGATCAAAAAAATAATTATTATCTACTCTTTTCGTAATGAAAAAACTGCAGATAAAAAGGATAATGGAGATGAGCCATATTCCATATTTTTGTTTTATGTGAAAAATCTGTTTAATACCCTTGGAAGAAATATATAGTGTGATACAAAGATTTGGAAAAATAACTAAAATCCATAATGGAACCGCAACAAATTCAAAACGTTCAATAAATGGAAAATGGACAGTGCTAATCATGCTGACAACAGGCCATACATTCATCTCTAATTCTTTAGCGCTAAAAAATAAAATAGAAACTACAGTTGTTAGTAAAACAAGAATGGTCGTAAACCAGACTGCTATTTGACTAAAAAGCTGAAGTTTATTTTTCTCCTTTATAAATGGAAAAATAAAAAGCAACGTCTCGAAACCTAACATTGTATAACTGCTCCTGAAAACTCCATTCATCATATCTGAAGGAGTTGTCGTCATTATAGGTAAAATTCTTGTTACATTTATTGTTTGAAGAGGTTGGTAAACAACAAATAGCAGCCATATAGTCATTAAAAAGGATAAGAAGCAAACACCGATCACTACTCTGAATCCGCCTGATACAGCATAAATGGTTATCATTAATAAAGCCAATACCCCGACCCATTCATAGACTCCTTCATATCCCCATGTTAGTGACAACTCGACATAACCAATGGTAATCGAATAATGGACGGCAATATAGTAAATGACAATTACGAAGTTTAAAATACTACCAATCAAGCGTCCAAATATATGATCATGAATTTCGAATAGAGTACCACCTTCATTTTTATTTAGGATAGATATTATTATCCATGTAATTAAGCAAACGATTAAACCAGAAAGTAAAATGGAGATCCAAGCATCTTTTTTTGATTCTAGATAGATAATTCTTGGAACTCCAAGAATCCCCATACCAATTTGCGAAGTGTGTATGATAAAAAATGCCATAAAGGCGTTAACAAAACGTGTATTTGATTTCATTTTGCACCTCAAAATTCATCTAAATCTGGTGAATTTTTTAATCGTTCCTTTAGGCGAAAGGAGTCTTTTGTTCGATTTACTAACGGTCGTCTTATATAAAAATGATGGGGGAGACGTATTAAAAAATATTTCAAATCTTTCATTCTTAGCGGATATAGAGGGGCAAGATAAGGTTTATTTAAAGAAGTTAATTTTAACAAGTGAACCATTAGAATACATATACCGATAATGATTCCGTTTAACCCCCAAATACCTGCTAAAATAATGAATGGAAATCTAGCAATTCTTACAGCAGTGCCCATTTCATAAATAGGTGCCGAAAATGCTCCTAATGCACTAAATGCAACAATAATAATCAAAATATTGCTAGTTAACCCTGCCTCAACCGTTGCTTGGCCAATGACAATTCCTCCTACAATCCCCATTGTTTGTCCTACTTTTGAAGGAAGGCGGGCCCCAGCTTCTCTAAGTAACTCAATTAAAAATTCTAGTAAGAGTGCTTCTAATAAGGGTGGAAAAGGAACTTGTGAACGTGATTGTCCAATGACAAATAACAATTTAGATGGTATAAGTTCAAAATGATAAGTCATGGCAGCCACATATATGGCTGTTAAAAATAGAGAACCTACCATAGCAAATAATCGGATAAAACGAATAAATGTACTTAAAGACCATCTCAAATAGTTATCTTCTGTTGATTCGAAAAATGAGAAAAAATTAGCAGGTCCAATAATGGCTACTGGGCTACCATCTAAAAAAACTCCAATTCTGCCGTTTAAAATCGAATAGATGAACCGATCGGGAAGCTCTGTTAAAATAAATTGTGGAAGTAAAGAGTAATGATTGTCTTCAAGGCATTGAGCCAAAACGGAACTGTCAATTATATTTTCCGATTTTAATTGATTAATCCTTTCCTTAAGTGTCTGAAGAGTGTCATCGTTCGCAATATCTTTTATATATACAATTCTAACTTGCTTTTGAACGCGAACCCCAATTTTTATTTCATCTGTGCACAAATTCTTATCTTTTAGATTTTGTCTTATTATCTTAATGTTAGAAGTTAATGATTCAGTAAACGAAATTTTAGGTCCATATACTAACGATTCTGTTTCTGCTTTCTCAATAGAGCGTTCAATGGGATTTGCGCAGTTCACAAGGAATCCCTTTTTCTCGTCTAAGAAATAAATATAAGCAAATCCATTTAATAGGGAAGAGATTACCTCTTGTTCCTCTATATTTACCTTTATTTCTTCTATAGGTATGTTTTTCATTAAATAGGTATAATGTAAGAATTCTACAGAAAGTTCTTCAATGTATTTAATGACATATTCATTTAGAATCTCTGGTTTAATTAAATTCTTCATGAAAATAATATGAATCCCCGCTTGTCCAGCTTCAATCTTTCGACAATTCAAGTCGGGCGATTCATTAAGAATCGATTTAATTTTTTCATAACCTGGGAAGTTCTCATTATTATGACGCTCTTTCATTCGTAACCTATCCTTCAACCGTTTTTATTAGTGTCTGTAAAAAACAATTAACTTATACAGAATATGGATAGTGGGACAGTGAAACATTAACTTGACATGGTAGAAGTCATTCTCACTTTTTATAAGGTCTCTTATCGGAAACACCTATCAAAATTACATGCTAATTTGTTAGGTGTTTTTTAATGTAATAATGGATGTCAAATTCTACAATTGGCCTTGTTCCTACCTTAGTAAGCCTAATTCTTATACAAAATTTACAGAAAAAAAGAGGGATTTGTATAAATTTGTTTAAATATTAAGTAAAAATACTGTTTTTTTTAAGAGGGATATAATGAACACACAAATCGATTATATTGGTAGGAAGATAAAAGAACTTCATATTGAAATATTTCAAAATTATAAGAACACAAGTGATGAGTTGAATTTTTATAATCCTATTTTTAAAAACTTGGATTTTCAAAATGTACTAGACGATAACATATTCATTCATATAGGGGATTTTTTAAGTAATAAAGAAGATAAACACAAAATTAATATAATTGCTTTTGTAGAAGCCTTTGGTCTTTCTTTGATCAAATCTAATTCTTCCATCAATCACTCTTACAATTTTGTAAATATAATCCGTTGTACAATCACGGAATTGCTTGAAACAGAAGTACATCAAAAATTTATATCGATTGATACCTTATTTGAAGTGATGAAAATAATGGAATCTATATACCAGCTTATGTCCAATACACTATTGAATATGTACAATGATGAATTGTCATTCATTAAACATGCTTTAGATGCGTCTAAAGAGGATTTAAAAATGACACTTAAAGAGCTGGCAGATTTGGAGAGTGTCTTAAATGAAGCCACTATTTTTGCGATTACAGATCGTGAAGATAGAATTCTATATGCAAATGATAATTTTTGCAATCTATACAAATATACTAGAGAAGAACTCCTAGGACAGAAACATGAGGTTTATTCTTCAAACTTTCATCCACCTTCATTTTTCGAGGATATATGGGATACGATTCAAGGTGGAGAGGTTTGGAAAGGAGAGATTCTTAATCAAGCAAAGGATGGGACAAAATATTGGCTAGATACTACAATCTTTCCATTTGTAGATTCAAACGGAGAGCGTTATAAACATATATCCATTCAATATGATATTACTGAAAAACGGAATACAGAAGAGGCACTACGTAAAACGGAGAAACTTGCGATGATTGGAGAATTGGCTGCAGGAATTGCTCACGAAATAAGAAACCCGTTAACAACAATTCGTGGATTTGTACAGCTACTGAATGATAATGGTGTAAAAGTACATTATATTGATACAATCATAGATGAGATTGATCGGATTAATTTCATTGTCAGTGAATTTATGGTCTTTGCAAAGCCTCATCAAATCTACTTCAGTGAATGCAATATTACGAGTATATTAAAAAGTGTCATTAAATTTCTCGAGCCTGAAGCTATTTTGAAAAATGTTAACATTGAATATAAATTTCCAAGAGATGAAGTACTAATTCCAGGGGAAAAAAATCAATTAAAACAAGTATTTTTAAATTTAATAAAGAACTCCATTGAAGCAATGCCTACTGGAGGTTATGTATTTATTGTTGTTGATAGGACTTATCAAGAAATTTCAATTACAATTAAGGATGAAGGGATAGGAATGAAGGCAGACCAAATAAAAAAACTTGGGGAGCCTTTTTTCACGACAAAGCAAAATGGAAATGGCTTAGGTCTAATGGTTAGCTATAAAATCATTCAAAACCATAAGGGAACGATTCAAGTGAATAGTCAACTAAATCAAGGAACGACTTTTTTTATTTCATTTGAATCTCCAAACTTTACCAGACAAATTCCAGCTTTGAATTAATGAAAAATATAATATATAGTTCCTCAAAGTGCTGCCAAATTGGGTAGCGCTTGCTTAAAATATCTTCGGAGCAGCTTGTACAAAATAAACGAATGTACGATTTTTGATTTTCGATAATCTCATTCTTGTATGACATAATTGTGAAACGAAAGTTCTTGAAGTTTTCTTTTTACAAACCGAAAGAGGATAATCAGCATGGAAGCTGCTATTGGATAGGTAGGGATTGAATAATAAAATTTCCATCCAGCATAGGATAGTGCATGATAACGAAGCGGGTTTTTTGATAAACAATAATAAAAACCAACCCAATATAGGATGGTTTTCAGTGGAACTTTATCAATTAGATAATTCTCTACGATCAACGGAATGCGGTGGTTCCTCGAACCATTCATTAGCAATCATGATTTCCGCACAGTCTTCCGCAAGTTTGACATCATTTTTAATTGCAGAAGCATATTTGAGTCCTAGATCGCGCCGCATGGAACCGGACATGGCAGTTCCATAATATGCCATGGCAGATTGAATAAGAAAGGCACAATGGAAAATCATCAATTTATCGGAAAAAGGTGCTGTCTCGGAATCGGTGATATGGGTATCCCATGAAATCGACGAACTGATAAAGTCCTCATGCAGGATTGAACGAAAAATCGAAAGGTGCTCTTCTGTCTGTTCCACCACCCTTTGGAAAAATGTCCGAATTTCTTTCGATTCAGCAGTTTGGCTAAAACCTAAGATTAAATCTTTTGCGAGCGTACTCTTCTGTAAATTAAAATAAAGACTGCTGATTTCAATAACGTTCAAGGGTCGATGTTCCCCTAACCAACCGGCAAGAAAACTTTGTTTTTTAGCAATTTCCACTTCTTCTGGCAAGGAGATGGTAGGAACCCGATCCGATAGTCCCTTAGATTTCAACATTTCTAAGGTCGTATCATATATCTCAGAAGCTCCTTTGAATGCTTCTAAATAAAATTTTCGTACGTCCAGCCTGTGAGATGTGGTCATTCCGAGTGAATAAGCCGTTAATCCATGGGTAGACATTCCGTGAAGATAAAACAGCCAAAATTCATCAGAAAATAAGCGAGGAGCATCAAGATGGACATCTTTTTCCATAAATCCATGCGGAATGGGACACTGTTCTGTTTGAAAAATCTCAGTGATCATTTGTAGGAGATGATTGGACAGTTGTTGTGCTTTTTCAAAAATGGAATAGATGTCGGAATCCATAATGGTTTTTATAGCATAGGAATTGACGCACCGTGACATCGTGTTGTTGAGATAGGGGGTCCAAAGATTCGATACATCCAGTTCTACGATTTTTTTAATCATTGCTCTACCTCCAAAATAACTTTTCTAACCCTATCAAAGCCTTGACAAAAACCAATTTATTTTGCACTTTAGTCATTGTATTAGGAACAGTTTAGGTTTGAAATGATAAACTGCTCCTTTTTACAGAGTGGGTAAGTTTAATGCTGTATTGATATTATTTAAATCCAAATTGATCTGTTCGTTTGTATCCCAAGCATGGTACCATCCTTTTTCTACCATATATGCTGATATTTGTTCATGCATATCAAGAGCTTCCACTAAATGGCGAGTGAGCATTTCTTTAATTTCCGGTGTTCCAGCCTCCGTAACTGCCATGGCATAATTTCTAATTCCACTTTTAGCTGAAATGAGTAAATCCATTGCAACCACTTGATCCGATAGTGCATCCATGCCAGTTAAAGTTTCAATGATTGGATTCATGTTCATTCATCTCCTAATTCCTAATTTTACTGCTTAGCGTTGGAAAGGATAGAAGCATATTCTTGTAATTGTCTCGTAGATACATCAATGTCTTGCTGCATAATATCTTTTAATAGCGGATCTGTAACTAATGCTCTCATTGTTTTGGATTTAGTTAAACAAGTGGTCTTAAATGCAGCTATCTCATGGACTTCAAGAACTTCATGTAAGGCGTAATTCATTTTTTTATCTCCTTCCTCAAGGTTTCAACACGACTTTTATACAATCATCCATTTTGGTGTCAAAAATCTCATAGCCACGCTTTGCTTCACTAAGTGGAAGTACATGACTTACGACATCTCCTGGGTTAATTTTTCCGGTCGAAACTAATTCAAACATATATGGCATATAGTGAATCACAGGTGCTTGCCCAGAGCGGATATTGATATTTCGCTGCATAATATCTCCAAGAGGGAAACCATTATATCTACCGCCGTAAACGCCAGTAACTTGAATTGTCCCGCCTTTACGCACTGCTTGTGTAGCCATGATAAACGCACCTAATGCTCCACCTTGAAGTTTCATTCCGCTCGCAAGGAACTCTAAATCAGTCATTTTACCGTCCATACCAACTGCATCAATGACAACATCAGCGCCGCCCTTCGTCATTTCCTTCAAATGCATTCCCACATTTTCAAAGTGTTCAAAATTTACAATTTCAACTTTGTTGGTACGTTTGGCGTGTTGCAAACGATAGTCTACATAATCTACGGCAATGACACGCTTTGCTCCTTTTAGCCAACAGAATTTTTGAGCAAAAAGTCCAACCGGACCACAGCCAAAAACAATTACTGTATCTCCATCTTTTACTCCTGCATTGTCAACACTCCAAAAACCAGTAGTCATCGCATCGGCAATAACTGTTAACTTTTCATCTGGTTCCTCACATGTCTCTGGAATTTTGAAATGAGTAAAGTTGGCAAATGGTACTCTTAAATATTCAGCTTGCCCGCCTGGATAACCACCCGTTGTACCAGAATATCCAAAATAGGCACCCATATCACCATTATCATTAGAATTATCACATTGGCTTTCCAAATGGTTTTTACAATAAATACATTCCCCGCAGGCAATGTTAAAAGGAATAATAACTCGATCCCCTTTTTTTACTTTCGTAACATTTGGTCCAACCTCTTCAACAATTCCCATTGGTTCATGACCAATAACATAGTTTTCTTGCAGGTTAGGAATCATGCCATGAATTAAATGTAAATCAGATCCACATATAGCTGTACTCGTTACTTTAATAATCATGTCATCTGGTTTTTCAATTTTTGGATCTGGAACGTCTTTGACTACAACATTTTTAATACCTTGATACGTTACTGCCTTCATGCTATACAGCCTCCAGTGTTAGTGATCATCAGGTGTCCGGTCAAACATACCTTTTCTATTGGTCTCAACCGGGAATAGATTCATTTTGCCCATCATCAATGTATTGTTGGCAGATAGTTGATCTAGTTTATACTGTTCACTTAGTTCGTATGGATGGAACCATTTTTTATTAATCATTAGTTCTGTAATTTCTTGGTGCATGGCAATACCTTGCATTAACTGCTTTCGTAAGAGGGTTCTAACATCAGGGGATGCAGACTCTGTTAATGCGACAGCAATATTGCGCACACCTTCTTTGGCACGAAGAAGTAAGTCCATCGCAAATGTGGTATCAGCTAGCTCTGGTACGTGTAACGCGTTTATAGGGTCTAAATAGTCCTGGTTCAATGAAATTGCCTCCTTTTCAATTTATTATTGGTGTTGGCCGGTTTTGAGGAACTGGAGCTTCAAAAGGTGCGCGTTGATAAACTGCCTGTAATTCTCCAAGCGCTTGCATGGATTGTTCAACATCTTTTTGCATTAGTGCTCTCAAATCATGATCAAATACCAGTCCTTGCATTAGTTTTGATTTCGCTAAGCAAAGGGTTTTAAAATTTATAACTTCATGTAAATCCAATGACTCATGATCGGCTAATTTTTTTATGTCCATTTTTGGTTCCCTCCTTATTGACTCAAACAAAAGTATTGTTCCAAATTTACGATAAATTATTCATTAATAGCGCTTAAAAAGAGCCTATTCAACCTAAGAGAATTACCTGGATTCCAATGCTAACAATGATTTCATTGAACTCTACCAGGACGTGAAACCTGAAATTTTGCAAAAGCTTTATAAAGAAGCAATAAAGATAATGAGTTCTCATAAGATAATTGTTTCTGTATTTGAAGGAGCGTCAATTACAAACCAACTCTCTATTTTAAAAGATTTTCAAAACGATATAGAAGTGTGTAAGTCCATATATACAAAGGAATTCTCACTTTGGACCATGGAGTTTGAAAGTAATGGAGATTTAGAGGTATAACCTAATGAAAAGGTAAGTATATCTACGAAGTATTAACAGAGAGGAATATAGGGTCTGCCCCTAGTTTGTTAAAGCATTAACGTATGTGGCGCGCCGGAGAAGATACGGATTGTTAATATGAAATGGAATTTGATTTCCCTGCTGGATATGAAAATAAGGAAAATCTGAATATTTTCATCCACTCGACTGCCTAAAAAACATAATTTACTCCTGATCGCCCTGTGAACCTAACGGAAACATGAATTTCGTCAGATTCTTTCTGCATTCTAGCTCTGGGTAGGTCAAAGTAATCTGAGTAAAAATAAATATATTTTATAATTTTGTATAAGTTTACTTTACTTTTATAAAAGGTCAATTTATAATTTTATTCAAGAGGTGATGGTCATGAAGAAAGATTTTGGTGATTCGATCTCCAATAAGGTGTATGAATATCGTGTACTTGCCAGAATGTCTCAGCAAGAATTAGCAGAGAAAGTCGGGGTTTCCAAACAAACCATCTTCGTAATGGAAAAAGGAAATTATGTTCCGACTCTCTTGTTAGCTTTTCGAATTGCCGACTTTTTTAATGTTGATGTAAATGAGATTTTTACTTATGTGAAAGGGAGTGGACATGGTGATTGATTTTTCAGATATTTCTAACGCAATTTTTAATCCATTAAAGTCTTGGGCAGAACAATCACAAGGAAATTGGAATATTCTTATTGTTAGTGGTTTTTTATTGGTTTTTGTCGGAGGGATTCTCACATACGTATTACAGAAAAAAATGGGCGAAGCTGACGAAAGAACAGATCAAATAAAATTAAAAAGTGCCTTCATAATGTTAAGTGGAATAGTTTTGTGTGACGTGATTTTCCCAAAAGAATATATGTGGCAAATTTTCTTCTTATTTAAATATTCACTTGCATTCCTTGCCTCTGCAGTCTATTTAGCTATTCGATATAAAAAAGATTTTATTGGTTAAAGAACTAAACAAGAGGTATGGGGAAAATTGAAAAAAATAGTTAGAATTGGGAGAAGAGGAGGGGCAAAAAATTAGGACAGTTATCAAAAGTCGTTCGCCAAGAACAATTCTTATCCTTCTTTTTTTCCTGTTTTTAGTATTGATATACGGGTACCAACGACTAGAGAAGGACTTTATATATCCGAATTTACCTGTAGCAGTCGAGGAAGATTTTTTATCAGAATCATACTTTTCTGAACTCTCAGAGCAATATGATCTAATTCGCTCTGAACATCGAAAATGGTATAAATTTGATACATCCAAAGCAACTGCATCACATGCAATCCTAACGAAAATGATGGATGATTTGGTAGGAAATCAAAAGCATTTTAACGGGCATAAGCAATTTAATCTGTTTTTTGAGACATTTGATCACCATGTCAAACAACTTCCTTATATCACGGAAGAGATTCACTATTTTCGCAATGTACTGAATCGATATGGAGAGGCGCCTGATCAATTAGAAGAAATGATTGAACTAGTAGCATGCGGAAAATGGCAGCTATTCAGTGCTAAATATCACCGGTATGAAGTAAGAGAATATGACGCCGCTTATAATGTGAAGTTTATATCATCAGATGGTCGCTTTGAAGTAGTCTATCATGCTGAAACAGGTCAAATGGTAAACGATCCGGTAAACATGGGCACGTATAATTTTGCGCCAGGGAGTATCCATCCATTGAAGTATTACCAGCACCATAAATACGATAAAGTTCCTTGGAAGAAATGGGGTAATAACAATCAGATTTCATACAAGGAAATTACAAAGCGGCCGTCAAGGCATGGCTCAACGGAGCAAAAGAAAAGTACGAAAGAACTCGAGAACTTAATCAAAAACAAAATATCGGATTCAAAGAAGTGTCGATAAAGATTCGATCCTTCAGGATTTGATGTGCTAAAGGAAGTTACCACACTAGCAAAATTCACAGAATCTGAAAGTTTTCAAGGTGTTTAAAGTA
Source organism: Ferdinandcohnia salidurans (assembly GCF_042680725.1). NCBI lineage: Bacteria > Bacillati > Bacillota > Bacilli > Caryophanales > Bacillaceae > Ferdinandcohnia > Ferdinandcohnia salidurans. Next base: position 301,080 of record NZ_JBHUEK010000034.1, on the reverse strand, counting down.
GGTTTGGATATATGTAGAAAAATGAAATGTTGGGAAAACTTCTTGAAAAAAACCCCTTACAACTTGACTACAGCGATGGTTCCCCGTAATGACTGTATCCAGAGTTTGTGATTTAATACACTTCAACATAGTTTAGAACATCTGTTCTATAAAGCTGAAAAGTTTGCACCTCTAATGCTTTACCGTGGTGGGGGTCAGGCCCTTTCTTTTTGCGTAAACGAAAGTAAGTGTTTAGCATGTAAGGGAAACAACTAATATTGTTGAATGTCACACGTTTAAAGGAAATAAGGATGGAAGAGAAAAAATTTAGTTGTCTGAACGGAGTATATTGATTTTGGAGCATTGTAATGGTATTCTTCAGGGAGTCTTTCGGTTTACGTAAGACTCTTTTTATATTTCGAAATGTGGGCTTGTTCTTCAGTTCTGTAAAAGTTTACTAGATGGGGTCTGACACCAAATTTGCAGCCCTCCTTTTAGTGGCGGAAATAGTAGGGAACCGGGAGAACCGTCCCCATGGTTCAAGAAAGTGGTGTGAAAGATGAGTAAGGGGTATGTTGTAACGGTTTTTTCTTCTGTTCAATGGCTTATTTTTATTTTTGCTAATACAGTGGTTGTCCCGATTTCGATAGGAACCGTGTTTGAGGTGCCTCAAGATACGATTGGAATGATGCTAAGATTCTCTTTAATCCTTACAGGGGTAGCTTGTATGTTTCAAGGATGGATTGGACATCGAATGCCCATTATGGAAGGACATTCTGGGTTGTTATGGGGCGTTATATTAAACCTAGGGCTCACTGCTTCTTCGATGGGAATGAGCCTAACTACGATTGGTGGAGGGATCACGACTGGGATTCTACTCGCATGTGCATTTACAATCGTTTTAACAGTATGTAATGGTTTGTCACTTTTTCAGTCACTCTTCAGTCCAATGGTCATGTCAGTCTATCTTTTTCTCTTAACCTTCCAATTGATTTTTATCTTCTTTAAAGGAATGTTTCCTTTAACAAAGGATGGGGTATTAGATATACCGTTAAGTTTATTATCAATCGGAATTGTAATCCTAGTTGTGATTATAAAACTTAAAGGCTCTAAATCTATTAGTAATTTCTCCATTTTAATAGGTTTAATGATTGGATGGATATTGCATGATCTATTGTTTATGGATGTTAGTCAAGGGGAGTTAGAAGCATCCTCGATGTCTTTCACTTTATTTCCTATTGGAGAACCAAATCTAGAGTTTGGGATAATTGTCGTGACATTCTTTGCAGTGGTAATCAATTTGAGCAATACATTTGCTTCGATTGAAGCAGCCGGAAAACTGATAAACAAAGAAACCCCACAACGTAGATTTCGTAATTCTATCTATGTGACAAGTGTTTTTACGGCGCTTGGTACGGGATTTGGGCTAGTACCTTACACACCATTTACATCCTCAATCGGATTTCTACAAAGTACAAGAATATTTCATTCGAAACCGTTCCTTATCGGTGGTGGGTTATTAACAACAATCGGACTGGTTCCTATATTCGGATCATTCCTTGCAACCATGCCAATTTCAGTAGGAAATGCTGTTTTATTTGTTGCCTATTTACAATTATTCGGTACAGCCTTTAGCAGCCTTAACGGGAAAACGTTTAATTCGAATACAATTTTTCGATTGGCAGCACCTGTTCTAGCTGGGATTAGTATCATGAATATTTCACCAACTGTTTTCTCTGACATCCCACTATATATACAGCCGTTTATTAGCAATGGCTTAATTATAGGAGTTTTACTATCAGTTACATTAGAGAAAATAGTGAATTGGAAGGTATTTGAGACGGTAGAATTGAATAGGTAGTGGACATTTACTGGAATGATTAGAGTGCCTGACCCCCAGCGCGGTAATGCTTTACTGTGTTGGGGGACAGGCGCTTTTTATTAGGGATAATATTCACATTACAAGCCAACTACTTATTAGTTGTGGCTGCTTAGAACTAGGGGTCTAACACCAATTATTTCCCCATTAAGAGTGAATCTTTAGTATTATTAATATAAATAATTATTTGAAAATTAAAGTCGCTTATATTGTCGTTCTGAAAGTGGGGAGCAAAATGGAAACAACAAAGAGTCTATTATTCGAGGTCTCGGAATATTTGGAGGAGATTATTAATAATGCCAAATCGATGATTAATCTCGATTTTTCAGTAGTTGATGAACATTTGCTTAGAATTATTGGAACAGGGCACTACGAAAAGTATGTTGGATTAAATTTACCTTCACAGACAGCCCACGACCATGTGGTTAGAAAAGGTGAACCTCTTGTATTAGTAGATCCCTTAGAAAATACAGTTTGTAAGACTTGTTCAGTTAGAAGTATCTGCTTGCAAGAGTATAGTGTGATTTACCCCATAACAATAGAGGGCAGTGTTATTGGAGCGATTACTGCTGCTGGTTTTGATGAAAGTTCGAAAGAAACCCTTTTACGTATGAAAGATGAGATACAATATTACTTAAAAACCATATCAGAGTTTATTTCTACTAAGCTACGAGATAAAGAAAGAGAAAGAATACAAGAGAGTATTTTAAATACAATCAACAATGGTGTTCTCCTAACAGACCACAAGGGTTTAATTATAAAAACAAATGATCGTTTGAAAAGTTTGGGGATTGAGAAAAATGAGTGGGTGCATAAGTATTTACCCACCTTCTTAATAAATAAAATCTTTAATGACAATATTACTGCATATGAAACCGAATGTAATGTTGAGGTTAGCGGTGAGGTATATCCTTTTCACATTATCGTTAAGCCTGTAAATGAGAAACGAACAAATTCCAATTTTTTGTTTGTTTTCAATGAAATTAAAGAGAGTATAGTAGAGAAAATTGATGAATCGTTCTATCATGAACTCGACAACATTGTCGGAAAAAGCAAGGCAATTACTGAAACTAAGAAACTAGCTATAAATGCATCCAAAGGCATATCTAATGTTTATATTCAAGGAGAAAGTGGTACAGGAAAAGAATTATTTGCAAGAGCTGTCCATAATTTAAGTAATCGGGTTAACGAACCATTTATTTCTGTCAACTGCGCAGCGATTCCAGAACATTTATTAGAAAGTGAATTATTTGGTTACGAAGAAGGTGCTTTTACAGGGGCAAAGAAGGGTGGAAAACCTGGTAAGTTCGAATTGGCGAATGGAGGTACTATTTTTCTAGACGAGATAGGCGATCTTTCCCTTCATTTACAGCCTAAGCTACTTAGAGTCATTGAATATGGAGAATTAGAACGTGTTGGTAGCGTCCATATGAAAAAACTAGACGTCCGAATCATTGCAGCTACAAATAGGGATTTGGAAACAATGGTTACCGAAGGGACATTTCGGGAGGATTTATATTATCGTCTAAATGTGATTCATCTCCCAATTGCCCCGTTACGAAAAAGAAGAGAAGATATTATGTTGCTCGCCAACTCCTTTCTTCAAAAATATAATAGGAAACTTGGGAAGAACATTAAATATTTCTCAGATGATTGTGAAAAGGCCTTATTAATATACAATTGGCCAGGAAATGTACGCGAACTGGAAAATGCAGTTGAATATGCGGTACACATGGAAAGTACAAATACCATTCAAGTTGAGAGTTTACCTGTGAAAGTAAAAAATAGCGGGGTAGACATTATTAATACAAATAGTAGTTATAGAATAAAGGATATAGAACAAATAACTATTCAAAACTTAATCGAACATCATGGAAACGATTATGAAGGAAAAGTAAGGGTAGCCAAAGAATTAGGGATTAGTGTTTCTACATTGTATAGAAGATTAAAATCGATGGGCATTTAATTTTTTTGGGATTTTAAGGTAAATATCAAGATTTATCAAAATGACAATTCTTTTATCAAATTGATAAAGGGGTTGTCGTTTTTATTTTAGTGGTTTTTTATGAAGGGTAATTGTTTTTTTTCTCAAATTGATAAATCAAATTGATAATAAATAATAAAGCTATTTTGAAAATGTTGATTTATATACGTTTAAAAGGTTGGCACGGTACTTGCATAACTTTAAGTTGAACAATACACAGGAGGTAACTAAATGAAACCAGTAATTGGAATATGTGCAAATTTTACAGCAGATGACACAGTAGGAGTAAAAAGTGGGCTAGGGCTACCAGGTCAAGAATGGCAGGTTTTAGCAGATGATTATGTGAAAGCAATTGAAAGGGCTGGTGGGACTCCAATTATTCTACCGATTACATCTGATGTAGAAGCTCTTTCGGGTATTTTACCAAAATTAGATGGGATTCTTTTTTCAGGTGGTTCGGATATTGAGCCGAAATATTATGGGGAACAACCTAGATATGGTTTGGGTGATATTGATCCATATCGGGATCGTCATGAAATGGAATTAGCAAATATAGTTATCCATGATATGGATATTCCAGTGCTAGGTATTTGTCGTGGTAGTCAACTAATTAATGTTGTTATGGGTGGAACAATCTACCAAGATTTAAAGCTAGAAAGGGATAAAGGTTTTAACCATACACTAAAAGGAGCACCTAAATTTCATCCAACTCACCCAGTAACGATTAAAGATGGATCAAAACTAGCAGCTATTTTTAATGAAACAGAGATATGGGTGAACAGCTTTAATCATCAGGGTATAAATAAAATTGGAGATAAGATTGAAGTAACGATGGAAGCTCCGGATGGCCATGTCGAGGGAATTGAAATGATAGGGGACCGCTTTGTGGTAGCAGTCCAGTGGCATCCAGAAATGATGATAGATAAGTATAATCAGTATCAGGTATTATTTGATGTATTTGTAAGTAGGTGCAACGTTAATGTCTTGAATAAGAAAGAAATGGTTTAAAAACCAATTAATTTATATAAGGGGGAATAGACAATGGAAACATTTCAATCAATTATCGGCTGGTTGGCGGGAATCATTTGGGGCCCATGGCTCATTGTTACATTAGTTGGAGTTGGGGTTTATTTTACAATTGGTACAAAGTTCATTCAAATTCGCAAATTACCATTTATTTTTTCACAAACTTTTGGAAAGGCATTCAAAAAGGACTCGGACATCAAAGGTGAAGGAACACTTACACCTCGTCAAGCCGTTTCGACAGCATTGGCTTCAACGATTGGTGTCGGTAACATTGTTGGAGTAGCAACTGCAATTGCCATGGGTGGACCAGGTGCTATTTTCTGGATGTGGGTATCAGGATTTTTCGGTATGTGTACCAAGTATGCAGAGATTGTCCTTAGCATCCAATACCGTGAGAAAGGAAAAGACGGTACTTTTATGGGCGGACCTGCATGGTATATGAAGAAAGGTCTTAACTCCTCTTTCTTAGCTGTATTTTTTACGATTGGATTAGCGTTAGCATGTATTGGTGGAAATATGGTTCAAGCAAATTCAGTTTCTCAAACATTTAAAGAGAATTTTAATATCCCATCTATATGGGTTGGTATTGTTATGGTTATTCTTGTTACTTTAGTTTCACTTGGTGGAGTGAAAGTACTAGGAAGAGTAACAGAAATTATGGTACCGATCATGGCATTATTTTTTATCTTTGGTGGATTAATTGTTATTTTTCAAAATATTACGGAAGTACCAGGAGCATTTGGATTAATCATAAAAAGTGCATTTGCACCTACTTCGGTGGGTGGAGGGATTGCTGGTTTTGCGGTAATGGAAGCTGTTCGATATGGAATCTCAAGGGGACTTTATTCAAACGAAGCTGGACAAGGTACAGCACCGATTGCACATGCTACTGCAAAAACAGATCACCCAGTCCGTCAAGGATTATGGGGAATTACAGAGGTATTCATTAATACATTCTTAATCTGTACAATTACAGCATTAACGATCTTAACAACTGGAGTATTAGGCCCTGATAGTAACCCTGCAGTATTGACGAGTGTTGCGTTTGGTACCGTCCATCCAATCTTCCAATATATTGTGAGTATAAGTCTAATTTTATTTGCATTTTCTACGGTTATTGGTCTTGCATTCTATGGAGCTACTTTGGCAAAGTATATTGGTGGAGAGAAATTAAGCAATGTGTACCGATTCGTATATCTTCCATTTACCTTCATTGGGGCTGTTGGCGGTTTACAGATGATTTGGGGGATTGTTGATGTATTAATCGGGGTGGCAGTCATTCCGAACTTAATTGCTTTACTATTTTTAAGTCCGCTAGTGTTTAAGCTAACTAACGAGTTTTTCGCTGATCCAACTAAATTTGATTTGAAATATGAAAAATCTAATAAAGTTGTATAAGTAGATTAAGAAGTTCTTCTTAGTTCTGAGAAAAATAGATACTGTTATAAATAAGTAATGGAAGTAGCCCTTTATTATGGGGCTGCTTTTTTGTTGTTTCTAGGGATATTTTTCCTCACCATCACCCCGTCACAAATCTTTCACATTCTAACATGCCCCTTTTTCTTGAATCCCTCCCTATAACAAAGTCGAGGGGTAGTTCAATTTTAGATAAGGTCCAGGTCTGCTATCCCTTTGACCTGAAACTTAGACTGGGTCAAGGGACCTGTCCCTCTGTCCCAAAGGAAGGAATGTGATGATGATGGCAAAGTATAGAATTGTGAAGACTGATTTTTGGAAGAATCCGGTTGTTTCGGAGGAGATGACGCCGGAGGATAAGTACTTCTTTTTATATCTTCTAACAAATTCCCACACAACCCAAATTGGAATCTATCGAATTACGAAAAAAGAAATGGCTTTTGATATGGGGTATTCCATTGAGACGATTCATGCGCTGATGGATCGCATGATCAACCACCACAAAATTATTCGTTACAATCCCAAAACAAGAGAAATCGCCATTAAAAACTGGGGGAAATATAATTTGCAAAAAGGCGGGAAACCGGTTATCGATTGTGTTGTATCAGAGCTAGAAGAAGTGGAAGATACGACGTTGATTGAATATGTAGCCGAAAATATCGATCGAAATGATATTTTTACGATTTATGAATCTTTTTATGAAAATACTTCGGACTGGGACGAGGAACCTGTCCCTGTGACCCAATCGGGGTGGGAAACAGAGCCTCTGAACCAACACGAGAACATACGTTCAGACTATGCGTTGACGACTCGTGGTACGATACGTGGGCAAAAAGAAAAACAAAAAGAAAAAGAAAATAAAAAACAACAACAGGCTCTTTACCCGAATATAGATCGTGAATCTAAGACAGAGGATATTCAGGAGATTGTGGAGTGTTGGGACCAAAACGGCTTTGGGTTGAATAATGTGAACGCCAAGGAACAATTGTTAGCTTGGTTGGATGATTCTAGTTTTTTGAATCCGAAAGAGGTGATTTTAAAAGCGATGGATATTGCCTGTGCGAACAATAAGCGAAGGCTAAACTATGTAGTTGGAATTCTGAAAAACTGGGATAACGAATCGTTACTCACGGTTAATGAAATTGATTTGTATAACGAGGAAAAACAGAAATCTGTTAAACCCATTAAAACGGGTAGAGCAATTCCTAGTAGCTATCAATTTGATCCAACGGCAGGTGAGGACTGATGAATTTTGCAGAAACTGCCTATTTAGGATGCTTGATTAAGGCCAATTATTTAATGAAAGATACGGTGATTTATCCTGAACAACTAGAGGGTAGCGTTCATCAAGAATTAATGCGGCGGATGGTAGACTTTAGTAATGCAGGTAAAAGCATAGATTTGATCTCTCTAACAACTATGCCCGATCTTGAAAACTTCGGTGGCATGTCCTATCTATCAAGCTTGCTTTCACATGCGGATATTGAGAAATTCGAAGAGTTTGAGGCGTTGATTATTGATCTATGGAAAGAGAGGGAAAAGAAGAACATCTTGACGTTAGCTAGTATGGGAAATTGGGAGATTGCGAAGGTAATTAGCGAATTGGATAAAATCAACCAGCTGAAGATAAACGATCATACGCCACTTGATCAAGCATTGGTCCAGATGTATGAGGCTCCATGGCAGGAGCAGGAAGTCATGAAAACGGCCACCTCCGGAATCAGAAAGCTTGATGAAATGACGGGAGGTTTCCAGGATGGTGAGGTTACGATTCTAGCAGCAAGACCATCAATGGGAAAGACTGACGTCATGCTGCATTTTGCCAAGGAAGCGGGCTGGGCAGGGTATTTGCCAATTGTCTTCTCACTTGAAATGCCTGAAAAACTGATCACCACGAGACTAATAGCTTCAACTGGAGGATATAATCGTTTGAAAATGAGGGATCCCGGGAAATTGTTAAGTCAGAGTCAAAAGGATCGCTGGGCAGATATCATCGGCTACCTGAATGAAACCAATATCCAAATTTTCGATGGTGCCGGTCAAACCGTTTCAGAAATGAGAGCGAAGACTAGAAAAATGTTGCATCAGTTTCCAAACATGAAACCAATCATTTTCATAGATTATTTGACACTAATCCATTCGAGTGAACTTTACGGTGGCAATGCCCACCTGCAAGTAACCGAAATATCCAGGAATCTAAAAACAATGGCGAAGGATTTTAATTGCCCTGTGATTTGTTTGGCCCAGTTAAATCGTTCGGTTGAAACAAGAGCTGAAAAACGACCGATGATGTCTGACATTCGAGAATCAGGCAGCATAGAACAGGATGCAGATGTGATTCTTTTCCTCTATCGCGAAAAGTATTATGACAAGGAAACAGACAACCAATTACTTGAAATCATCGTCTCCAAAAACAGAAACGGTCCAGTAGGAACCATACAAGTTACATACAACGAATATACCGGGATGATAGAACAATAAGTGGGACAAGGGGACAGTTCCCAAAAGGGGGAGAACGATTATGAAAGTAAGAGATTTATACATAGATACGATTTGCTACGAAGAAGTTAGTCTAGCCCATTACATTCATCATTTACTCCAAGAGGGCAAGATTTCATTGGAGGATGACGAATCTAAATTGGACCTTAATGCTGCAGACCACGCAAAGGTAAGGGATATGATTGAACAAAATGTATTAGGCTTTCATAAGATCGGTGTGTACGCATTGAAGAAGAATCAGCAAGAGTTTGTATTTATATTTGCAGAGTTTGAACAAGAGGCGATTGAGTTCTTCGCCAAAACGTTTAATCAAACACCACTAAATTGTCACCAGTATTCACTAAATACACAGTTGCTACGAGAACATAGAGTGACGACGTTTTGGGAAATGAGGAAGGAACATTTGGTCTTTCCGGCGATAGCGGGTTTTTATGAAAGGTGAGGACTAGAAATAGGTGATCGTTTTCGTGAGACATGTGATCCTGTCCCCGATTAGACTTGAAAAATATAAGTTCGCGACAAAATTCGGGGAGTCACTGTGACATAAACTTACCTAGACTTAAGCATAACGAACAACTAGCAGTTAGATCTGCTGGTTGTTCGTTTCTTCCTTACAAAATTCAGACTGCCAATTAAATGTTATGTCCCTAAGCTTTCTCTTTGTTATAGTTTTCTTCATAAAAATATTAATATTGTCTTTATCTAAAAATATATTGTTTTTTTGTTGTATTTTGATGTTATACCGTAAAATATACAACTACCGAAAGCACTATTGATGTAATCGAAATCGCTATGAGAGGTCTAATTGCTCGTTCACGGACATCTTTTAAGCTTACGTTTAGACCTAGCCCTACCATTGCTGCGGTTAACAGCCATGTGGTAAGGGTGAAAACGAAATTCATTATATCATCGGACAATGGAATGGAGTAGCCAAATACGTAGCTTCCTAGAATACTCATGACGATAAATCCTACCAGGAACCAAGGGAATTCGATTTTTGCCTTGCCGGTTTCATTGTTGTTATTCTTTCTTTTCATGAAGAAAATTAATATGAAGCAAAGTGGGATGAGAAGGAAAACACGGCCTAATTTTGCTAGTAGTCCAACAGCAAGTGCATCTTCTCCACCAGGTGCAGCTGCGAGTGCTACATGGGCGACCTCATGAAGACTTGTTCCAGACCAGATCCCATATTGTACCGCATCAATCGGTAGAATTGGTCGTAAGATCGTGTAAATAATGGCGAAAATAGTTCCTACCAAGGCGATTATCCCAACGCTTATTGCAGTATCCTCATCTTTTGATTTTATAATTGGTGCAACAGCTGCGATGGCAGCAGCCCCGCATACGCCGGTTCCAACACCGAGTAATAAGGATATTGTTTGATCCGCTTTTAGAACTTTTGCTAGCCACATAATAGCAAAAATTGCAAACATGATTACTAGTGCATCCCGTACTAATAGGCCAATCCCGTCGTTAAGTACCATCTCGATGTTTAATTTTAAACCATACAAAATTATAGCGAGTCTTAGTATTCGTTTCGATGAAAAGGTTATACCTGAACGAATGATTTCAGGAAATCCAAAAATCTGCCTGTAGACAATTGCAATAATGATAGCACATGCCATTTGACCTACATTACTAAATCCTGGTACAAGTGCTAATAAGTACCCTAGAAGTGCTATAAAAAATGTAAAAGCAACCCCACCAACCAATGCTAATTCCGGTTTTGTCTTTTTTGTTGGTAATTGTTTTAATTCAGCTAACGCCATATGTACACCTCCTACTTTTACTATATTAGGTGACTGTGTATAAGTAAAATAAGTGTTAACTATAATTATGATAAGCGAATTGTTATAATAGATGGAAGGAAAGGAAGTGGAAAAATGGATCAGCAATTACAAGTATTTATTATGGTTGCAGAAAAGAGGAATTTTTCGCGAGCAGCTGAGGAGCTTCATATGACTCAACCTGCAGTTAGTCAATATATCCGTACTTTTGAGGAAAACCTTGGGGTTCGACTTCTTGAACGAAATAATAAATATGTGCAATTAAATAAAGCGGGCGAGATTGTTTACCACCATGCGAAGGAGATTGTGGGATTATATACACGAATGGAGAAACTATTGGATGAACTAACAAATAAGGTGAGAGGACCGTTGTCAATTGGCGCGAGTTATACATTTGGTGAGTATGTCCTTCCACATGTGTTAGCAGATATGAAAACGGTGTATCCGGATGTTCAGCCAACAGTTAAGATTGATAACACAGAAAGAATTGTTGAGTTGGTGAAAGCACATCAACTTGATATTGGAATTATTGAAGGTCATGTCAAAGGGGAAAAGAACCTTGAAATTGAGGAATTTGCTGCGGATCGTATGGTGATTATTGCTTTACCAGACAACGCATTGGTTGGAGAAAACGGAGAAGTTGAGTTGAAAGAGCTTGAGGTGCAACCGTGGATTCTTAGGGAAGAGGGTTCCGGAACAAGAGAAGCTGGGGAAAAGGTTTTTGAACAATTGAGAATTGATCCGAAGAATACTATGACGTTTAGTAGTACACAGTCAGTTAAGGAGGCTGTGAAGGCTGGGTTAGGAATTAGTTTGTTGTCAGAGCTTGCAGTAGCAAGTGAGCTTAAAAATGGTGACTTGAAGATCATTGATGTGAATGGATTACAGTTTCCTAGAGAATTTTTCATTGTTTTGGGTTCGCCGTTTCGTACGAAGGTTTTGGATGAGTTTGTTAGATTACTAAAGGCAAAGGGAAAGAATTTATATTAATTTGACTCTTATTTATAATCATATGTATACATATAAAAATATTAAAAATGCAAGGAGAATTTGGTCTTTCCTGCGTTAGCGGGGTATTTTGAAAGATAGAGTATGTACTAGGGATCAGGTACTATTTTCTTGAAAAGATTTCAGAAATAGATCCAAAGGAAGCTTTCGAGAATTGGCTCCAAGCTTCCTCCTGTGGATTCTTAGATTTCTACGGAAACCCGATTTTTTTGAGTATTTCTCCGGTAGTTCCTCCGATTTTTGCATCTGGTAGGGCATCGCCTAATTTATCCCATTGTTTGTTTATTGTTCCTACTGGGTCCTTAAAAAAGTTCTCGATGCCTTTTTCATCTACTCCTAGTTTTTTTCCAAGATCTGCAAAGGAATCGACACCTGGGAGTAAGATGAGGCCAGTTTGATAAAGATATAGCTGTTCAAGCATTCGAACCACGTCTTTGCTGTTAAGTGTATGCCAACCCTCATTGCTAAATTGTTCGTGAAACACACTGTATTTGATGTACTTCAAATAATATTTCGCATTTTGTTTTTGTTTGAGGCATTCAATAAATGCTTCTTTGCCAGCTTCATATGCCAAATTTAGCATGTTTGGCAAGATGGCAGGAGCCGATTCGGGAGCAGCTCTGACAATGGCAATTTGAGTAGCGACAGCAGCTGAAGCAGCTGCAGATCCGATTTCAAAGCACTCACGCAATTCCTTCTCAATAACCTCCTGTACACTAGCTGGGTAAATAATCCGAAAAATAACCCGTAAGGTAGAATTTCTCTTTTGGATACAGTTATTTATGCTCGTACATGCTCCGATTTTAAACTCCGGAAATTCGTCCTCTTCCCAAATCATATAATCTTGTGCTTTTTGATTGATCCCCGGTTCCAATTTCTCCGGAATACTACCTTGCTCAATAGGAGAACAGCAATATACCCACTGGCAGCGATAACGAACCCCATTATGAACGAACTCCTCTACTTCCTTTGAACTTGAAGGTGGTTGAGGGGTACTTGGTATAGATTGTGTTGGTGGTTTATAGATTGGCTGTTGCTGGACTGGTGGCTTATAAATCGGTTGTTGTTGAGTTGGTGGCTGAAAGATTGGTTGTGATTGGGTTGGCGATTGGAAAATTGGCATCGGCTGTGTTGGTGGTTGGAAGATAGGTTGCGATTGTTGGGGTGGAGTATATATTGGTGTAACTGGTTTTGGGCTTGGGGCACCGATTGGAATCGAAGGCTGCTTCGTAGTCGTTGGAGAGGAAGCTGATGACCCTTGCGCACCACAAATACCCGTAACCGGATCACAAACTACATCCGGATTCATCTGTCTGTAATAGGGTGAATAGAGATAATGTAGAAAAACTGGATATGGATTTCGAACTTCATTAGGATGGTAGTAATACAAGTCAATTCCTCCTTTTAACAACTAAAGCATTGAAAATAGTCAATTTGTTGGAGTGGAAGGCTAAACTGAGCCCATTGTGAACCATTCCAATAATACCCGTAGATCGAATCTTGAGTCGTCTGACTCATCCATACCCAGTACGTCGTGCCATTCTTTAACCATACGTATGTGCACGTATTCATACATGGCTTGACGGTATTCGCATCAATCACAACGCTGGTTCCAGGTGGATTAATTGGCTTAGTTGGATTAATTGCTGGAGGGCTGGCAGGTAAGCCTAGTGGTCCTTGGGTAGTCGTCGGCATCGGTTGCTGTTGTGGAAACGATGGATTAGTTGTCGGTGTGTAAGGTGGCATGTAAGGTGGTACATAAGGGGGCATCGTCTGGGGATAAGGTGGTGGCTGATTTAACTGCTGCAATGCTTGACCTAACATATTGGATATCCAACCCATATTCTGTCCTGAACTCGGTCCCATTGGCCCAAATGGCGGCAACTGGGACATATTCATATTTCGTCTATGTCTCGAATGGTTATAAACCCACATCTTCTTTACACCTCCTCAATCAAAAATATCATGACAATACACCATATTCTATGTGTCAAGTATGATTTTGTCATATTGTCTACATGGATGTGTGCGTAATTTTAATACCTACCCCTAACTAGATTCTTAAATCCTGATAATCGACAAAATTCGGGGCGTCACTGTGACAATAATAAACTGCTTTTTGATGCATTTGTACATACTGTTAAACTTCCAAAATGTGGTATATTTATGATAGGATAACTATGTAAAGGGGGGAAACATGTAAATGTATCTGTCTGAGTTAGAGGTTGAAAAACTCTCAGACGCACAAGTGACCAAGCTTATATTTTCGGATATTGAAGATGATTTCGCGAACGGAGATTGTATATTGGTGGCAGGTAGCAGTAAAGCCGTTAAATATCGCGTACCAAAAGCAGTAGAATTATATAAGCAAGGTAGAGCCAGTAAACTATTGTTTTCAGGTGGTGTGAAGTGGAAGGAAAGTGATCACTCAGAAGCTGTTTCGATGAAAAGAGAAGCCATAGCGTTAGGGGCTTCCGAAAAAGATATACTAATTGAGGATCAGTCATTGCACACACTAGAAAATGTATTAGCCTCTCTATTCGTATTAAACAGAGAATTTCACCTATATAGGATCAAACGAATATTGGTAGTAACGACATCTTACCATATGAAACGATTACATCTGACATTACAAACATATATGCCTAGTTGGATCTCCTACACGTTATGTCCTGCTGATGATGCTTTCACCAGAAAGGATAACTGGTTTTTAACCGATTTAGGAAGAAAACGTGTACGAGATGAGGCTGCAAAACTAATAAAATACGTTAAACAAGGTGCATTGCGTGACATGAAAGTAGATTTGTAAATCGCTCACATATAAGGTGTACTAAGAACAAAGGGAACTTTAATAATAGGAAGTTCCCTTTATTATGAAGAAATACAACAAACTTGAAAAGTACAATGAAAAATATTAAGGATAAGTTCGGAAAAGAAAGTATTAAGTTTGAACAGGCGATATTTGAAAAGTTTCGTACCATTTATGGTGGGTCAAGGAACCTATCCCTCTGACCCATCGACAAAATTCGGGGCGTCACTGTGACAATAATAAATATTCCAAATCACTCTGTAAATACTAACCAATATATATGCTATAGTAAATAAGCCATTGAACAATCAAACTGGCATTATGATAAGAAGAGAGACGTGATGAGCCTTGCTAGATTTTTTACAACTTGGTATTCGAAAAGAGATTAACCATACATTGAAGTCATTAGGTATCGTGGAACCAACTCCGATACAAGAACGGACAATTCCATCCGTACTTGAGGGGAAGGATGTGATTGCAAAAGCACAAACGGGAACAGGAAAGACGTTGGCTTTTGTTCTACCGATTCTTGAAAAGATTGATGTGCACGAGTCGGATGTGCAAGCACTTATTTTAACTCCAACAAGAGAATTAGCTCAGCAAATTTCAAAAGAAATTAAGAAAATGATGGAAAACGTAGAGGGTATCAATGTGTTAGCTGTGTACGGTGGTCAGGATGTTGAGCATCAATTAAAAAAGCTGAAAGGTGCACAGCATATTGTCGTGGCAACGCCTGGTCGGTTATTAGATCATATTCGCCGTGGAACGATTGATCTGTCATCGATTAGGATGCTTGTGTTAGATGAAGCCGACCAAATGTTACATATGGGTTTTCTTCCAGAGGTAGATGACATCATTAAAGAAACATTTCCTTCTAGACAAACCATGCTGTTTTCTGCAACAATGCCTAACGAAATTAAATCTCTTGCCAAAAAATATATGAACGAGCCAGAGTTAATCGAAGTGAAAGCAAAAAAAGTAACGGTGGAAGAGATTAAACAAGTTGTGATTGAAACCACTGACCGGAGAAAACAAGCAACGTTGTTGCATTTAATCGAAGAACATCGTCCATTTTTAGCGATCATATTCTGTCGTACAAAAGTTCGTGCGAAAAAGCTGCACGAGGCATTGATTGCTAACGGATATGATTCAGACGAGTTGCATGGTGATTTAACACAGTCCAAACGCGAAAAAGCGATGAAACGATTTCGTGAAGCGAAAACACAGTTTTTAGTTGCCACAGACGTTGCTGCAAGGGGACTGGATGTTGAAGGGGTAACACATGTCTTTAACTATGACATCCCACAAGATGTGGAAAGCTATGTTCACCGGATTGGACGGACTGGCCGTGCAGGTGGCGACGGGGTTGCCTATACTTTAGTGGCTCCAAAGGATATGGAGTTCCTACGAATGATTGAAAAAGGGATTCATCAAAAATTCGAGCTACAAGTGATTAAGGGCATAAGTATCCCTGATCGTGAGGATTATGAGAGAGCAAGTGAGCAAAAAAACGAAAATAAACGCTCTGAAGGTAGTAGAAGAGACAGAAAGAAGGCTGCACCATTTTCTTCAAATAGAAAGTCTAATGATAGGCAATCCAAAAGCAATTCAACGAGAGGTAGAAGGCGTACTCGCTAAAAAGTGAATGTACAAAATGGGTGCCTTACCCCTAAGACTGGTAAGGCATCAAATTCAGGAGGAACACCTATGTTACAAAAACAAATGAAAAAATACATTTCATCAGAGTTAATGAGTGAAGAGAAACAAGTTGCAGTATTTCAAGAGGAAAAAGAGTACATAGAAAGATATGAATTAATTTCACATGACGTTACATTAATCGAAAAGGATCCTACTACACGTTTCCGTGAAGCTTACATAGAAAGATGTGATAAAGAAACAGAAGAAACACTCTCTAAAGAATCATTTGGTTTCTTAGAACACCCGATTGACTACCTAGAAAAACACAAGAATGAATTTCTATACTTTGAATCAAAGTGGTTGGAACTAATCGGCGTGGATGCAATTGCGTTTGAAGTGAATGATGTATTTGGAACATACGATGTCATGGTAGGATTGAAGCTACAGAAGAAGTTCGAGTCACCTCTTAAAGAAAACTTAAGAAAAGAATTACGTGGAGATGAAGCAAAATTTGTGTTGATGTTTAACCAAGGTGATGGCTTATGGGACTTGAATTTCGCTTTGAATTACGTGAATGGGTTTAAAGAGGAGATGTCATTAGAAGAAGCATATCGGCTAATTTATCGATTTTTATTTACACTAGTAGAGAGAACGGAAGAAGGAAACAGCGACGTAATTTAAGTGTTAAATTAGTGATGGGACCAAATGAACTTTTGGTTCCTTAGCTTTGCTCCTATTTACAAAACATTAGGGGTGTATTATAATTTTGCAGAATACAAAAAAATGAATATTTCGCAAATAGGTTTCTTACCATTCTTCTAATAAGAGAATGTAAGACTAAGAGGGAAGTTGGTGTAAGTCCAACACGGTCCCGCCACTGTAAGCGAGGAGGAAGGTTATAAGATCCACTGTGTTTTTTACATGGGAAGGAGTAACCGACCGTTGATTCGCAAGTCAGGAGACCTGCCTATTTTGTTTTTTAAGCTTCCTCGAGGAAAGGAACGTTTAAAGTGCAGATAAATTATCATATGATACTATATTTGTTATAGTAGGATTGCTTTATTGGAGTTCTATAGCAAATAACTTTTATTATGCCTTTACGAAACGCTCTTCCTGTGGAATGGCGTTTTTTTGTGTTCAAAATTAGAAGGGGGAAAAAAGAATGAAGGAAATGTTGAAAAAATGGGGTCTGTTAAGTCTTATTTTTCTTTTTACCATGGGTATCGTTTCAGGCTGTGGTACACAAGACGAAGAGGCTCAAGATGAGAAGGATCCAAAAACCGTTGAACAAGCTGAAGGGGAGAATGCCAATCAAGAGTTCCCTATCACAATTATAGACAGTGCTGATCGAGAAGTTACAATTGATGAAGAACCTGAATCAATTGTCTCCATTCAGGCAAGTAATACAGAAATTGCATTTGCCCTTGGTTTAGGAGAAAAAATTATTGGAGTTTCTGATTACGATAATTACCCATCAGAAGCACTTGAAATTCAAAAAGTAGGTGCACAGGATATCAATGCAGAATTGGTTCTTTCACTTCTTCCTGATCTAGCACTAGTTACAGATTATCATTACAATACACATCCTGACATATTAAAACAGTTTGAAGATGCAGGAATTGATGTGATTGTCGTTGGAAGTGCTTCATCCTTTGAGGATGCGTATCAACATATTGAAATGATTGGGAAAGCTACAGGAACTGTGACTGAGGCAACCGAAATTGTAACAAATATGAAGCAACGTTTTGACGAAATCAAGGAAAAAGCTTCAACAATAACAGATAAAAAGAAAGTCTGGGTTGAGGTTTCACCTGCGCCTGATATTTTTACAACAGGAACAAATACATTTATGCATGAAATGTTCGAGGCCATTCAAGCAACGAATGCAGCAGAGGAGCATGAAGGATGGGTACAATTAACAGAGGAGGAAATTGTACAATTAAATCCTGATGTCATCATTACAACGTATGGCTACTACATAGATAATCCAACTGAAGAAGTATTTGGGCGTGAAGGCTGGTCTGAAGTTCCTGCAGTTAAAAATAAACAGGTCTTTGATGTTGATAACGATACGGTTACTAGACCAGGTCCTCGGTTAATTGAAGGAGTCGAGACTCTTGCGAAGCTTATTTATCCGGAAGTTTTTAATAAATAACGTTATTTGGTTATATATTCTAAGCGGAGGGTTTGTACTTAGTACAGCCCTCCTTGGCATATTCGTTAGTAGTGTCCAAGTGCCTATTCCAACCATATTACATATTGTACTAGACAAAACCTTTGGTTGGGGGTGGCTTAATGAGATTGCTAGAAATGAAGAGATGATTATTTGGAACATCCGAATACCGAGGGTATTGCTGGCCTTTTTTGTTGGTGCATCCCTTGGGTTAGCGGGTGCTGCATTCCAAGGATTATTACGTAATCCATTAGCGGATCCATATACAATCGGGGTTTCATCTGGTGCATCTCTTGGTGCAGTTTTTGTTTTATTTTTTCAGTTTACGATCTTTGGGTTAGGAAACTTTACTCTTCCCATTGTTGCGATAGTAGGTGGTTTTGTTTCACTACTTATTGTATTCGGACTTGTTCGATTGAGTAGTCGAAGCTTAGCGATTGAAACAATAATATTAGCGGGGATCATTGTTAGTTCCTTTATTGGAGCAGTTGTTTCCCTCATTATTTCATTAAGCGACCAAGATTCAATGACTCAAATTATCTATTGGTTATATGGCAGTGTAGGACTGAGAGGCTGGAGTCATGTTCAATTGATTCTTCCGTTTATGTTGTGCGGTTCCTTTATTTTGTTCTACCATTACCGGGAGTTGAATGCGTTAGCACTTGGGGAGGATGCGGCAGATCATATTGGGGTTGATGTGAAGAAGGGAAAGTTTTATATCTTAATTGGAGCCTCTTTATTAACCGGTTCAGCTGTAGCCGTGTCTGGATCAATTGGATTTGTAGGGCTTGTCATTCCACATGTAGTACGTATTGTAACGGGTCCAAATCATCGCCATGTACTACCACTTTCACTACTGATAGGCGGAGCATTCCTTATTTTAGCTGATTTAGTATCAAGAAGTATTATTGCTCCACAAGAGTTGCCAATTGGTGTTGTTACAGCTCTAATAGGTGCACCGGTTTTTGCACTATTATTAATCAGAGAAAGAGTTGGAGGGGAACGTAGATGATTACAGTTAACAATTTAGTTGGCGGATATACGAATTCCCCTATTATTAATGGATTAAATCTTGAGATTCATCAAGGTGAATTTTTTGCGCTTCTTGGTCCAAATGGAAGTGGAAAAACAACCCTGTTTAAACTGATAACTGGGCAATTGCCGATTATAAATGGTGAAGTTTTCCTTTCTGGTAAAGAAATTTCAACTCTTTCAAAGCTTGAGAAGGCTAAAAAAATGGCTGTTCTTACTCAGGAGGCGAAGGTTTCATTTGATTATACTGTGGAAGAAATTGTGAGTCTAGGGCGTTATCCACACCAGAAAGGTTTATTCAAACAGCTATCCCGAGTAGATTGGAACGTCATTGAAGAGGCCATGGAATTAACGAATATAAGTGAATTTCGAAAAACTCCATTCCGAATGATTAGTGGTGGTGAGAAGCAAAGGGTGTTATTAGCGAAGGCATTGGCACAAGAACCTGAGATTTTGCTTTTAGATGAGCCAACGAATCATTTAGATGTGAAACACACATTCCAAATGTTGGATTTATTAAAAGAACGGCAGCAAAGCATGGGGTTAACAATTTTCTCCATTTTGCATGATTTAAATGTTGCTTCTCAATATGCAGATCGGATTGCCATGCTTTATAAGGGACGTTTTTTAGAAGTTGGAGATGTTAACAATTTCAGAAAGACAGACCAACTAAAGAAGGTGTATGAAGTCGATATTAAGCTTGGGTCTCATCCGACAATTCCAAAACCACAACTACTTATGACACCAGGCTATCATCAAGCACAACCTCGTTCACGTTTTGAAAATTCTTATAAGATTCTTCAAACGAAGGAGTATATCCACATTCAATTTGATCAACCTTTACGAACATTATCCAATGGGGTCATCGGTGATGGGATTCAATGGTTGAAGCATTTTTGTAATTTTCATGTTGAAAAGAATTATAATTGCTCAGAGCCTGACCGTGATTTGCGAAATTGGATGACAAAGTACTCTATTCCTTATGAACAAGCTGTTGGAATGATGACAGCTGTTCAATTAGAAGATGTTGTCATTCGGCATGAAGAATTTGAAGGTATTCAGATGCTGGCCGTTGTAACTGCGGGTACAGGAAATGCTGTTGATATTACGAGTCGTTCACATTCTAAGGCGAAACAAACAATAGGTACAATCAACATCATGCTTTTCATAGATTCACATTTTACAGATGGTGCACTTGTAAATGCCTTTATGTCAGCTACAGAAGCGAAAACAAAAGCGTTACTAGACATGAATATTAAAGATCCACACTCCAACACCATTGCAACTGGTACATCAACGGATTCACTACTTCTAGGTGTTACACAACAAGGGGATAAAACACCATACGCAGGTTCAGGAACCATTGTTGGAAAAGGCATTGGTCGAATTGTGTATGATGCAACAAAAGAAGCAATCCAAAAGTATTTACAAAGAGTCGCAAACTAAAAAAGGTGGGGGAGTAAATGAGCGATCGACGTATTGTAATTGCAGGTACTGGCAGTGGGGTTGGAAAAACAACATTAACAATTGGGATTATGTCAGCATTAATCAAACGTGGTCTAAGCGTACAAGGCTTTAAATGTGGTCCTGACTATATTGACCCATCCTATCATACAGCTGTAACAGAACGAGTGTCACGTAATTTAGATAGCTGGATGCTCACCCATGAAAGAGTTTTGGATATTTTCACACATGGAAATCGTGATGCTGATATTTCAATTATAGAAGGAGTTATGGGGTTCTTTGATGGGAAAAGTCCGGAAACAAATGAAGGTAGTACAGCAGAGATTAGTATCATAACGAAAAGTCCTGTATTGCTTGTAGTGAATTGTGAAAGTATGGCTCGAAGTGCAGCAGCAATTGTGAAGGGTTTTCAATTGTTTGCAGAAGGACCAAATATTGTTGGAGTTATTGCAAACAAAGTGGGGAGCGAGGGACATTTTCAGCTTGTCAAAAAAGCAATTGAACAGGAATGCCGTATTCCTGTTATCGGGTATTTGAAACAAGATGTTGATATTGAAATTCCAGAAAGACATCTTGGTCTCATTCCTTCAATTGAACGCGGTGAACTTACTCCATTATTTGATAAAATGGGTGACTTGGTTTTAGAGACGATTGATATTGATAAATTGCTGGAATTAGCTGTAGCTGAACCGATAATTGAAAAAAATAAATCATCTTTGTTTGAAAAGAAGCAAAATAAGATGACGAGAATAGCTGTTGCAAAAGATGCAGCCTTTAACTTCTATTATCCTGAGAATCTAGAAATCTTGGAAGTAAATGGAGCAGAATTGGTTTATTTTTCTCCATTGGCTAATGAAGAATTACCAATTGATGTGGATGGTCTATATATAGGTGGAGGCTTTCCTGAAGAATTCGCTTTAGATCTGGAATCTAGTGTCAAGACAAAGGAATCGATTCATAAGGCCATAAAAGCAGGACTGCCAACTCTTGCTGAATGTGGCGGGTTCATGTATTTGACCGAGTCCATTGAAACGACGGAACAGAAGACGTATCAAATGATAGGGATCATCCCAGGTAAAGTACGCATGCATACACATTTACAAGCATTAGGATATAGAGAAATTAGTGGTCTTAATGACAATTTCATTCTTACGGATCAAATGGTTAGAGGGCATGAATTTCATTATTCTTCTTTTTTGGCAAATGAACTTTCCTATGCCTATGAAACTAAGGGGCTGCGGGGTGTTAATAAGGAAGGCTATCTAAAGTACAATTTAGTAGCTGGCTACACCCATCTTCATTTTGGCTCAAATCCAAAAATTGTGGAGAACTGGATTAAGAAATGTATAGAGTATCGGGATAGTAAGGAGAGATTAGGATGAAACAAATATACGAAGCCATCCCAAAGGTAAACAAGGAGATGGGAAGACAGGTTAGTGAGTATATCAATACGTTGACAAAACCAATAGGAAGCCTTGGGCGGCTAGAGGAATTGGCTATTTACTTATCAGAAATGAAAAACGAACCGTTTCCTAGTGTTACGCCACCAGGAGTGCTTGTTTTTGCGGCCGATCATGGCATCACTTCAGAAGGTGTTTCTGCTTATCCGCAAGCAGTAACCGAACAGATGGTTTGGAACTTTTTAAATGGTGGTGCAGCGATAAATGTTTTTAGTAGACAAATTGGTGCCATCCTTAAGATTATCGATATTGGAGTAGCAAATGATATTGAACACGAGAGATTAATCAATCAAAAGATTCGTTATGGTACAGGTAATTTTTATCATGAAGATGCAATGAGTCGACAAGAAGCTGAACAAGCGATTGATGTTGGGTATAATCAAGCCTTACAAATTATCCAAGAAGGGGCACAGTGCCTCATACTCGGAGAGATGGGGATTGGAAATACAACTTCGAGTAGTGCAATCTTAGCTGTTCTTAGCGGTAAAGATATTTCCCTTTTAGTAGGAAGAGGGACTGGAATTTCTGATGCTGCATTTTTACATAAAACTGCCATTATTAAACAGGCGCTTATACGTAGGAATCCGAATCGAAATGATCCGATTGATATTATCGCGAAAGTGGGCGGACTAGAGATAGCCGCAATGACAGGTGCAATGTTAGCAGCTGCAAGCAAAAGGGTACCGATTCTTGTAGATGGTTTTATTTGTACCATTGCAGCATTAGTTGCAAAATTAATTTCCCCTAGTGTTAAAGATTATATGATTGTCACACATCAATCGATTGAACCTGGTCACAAAATCGCACTTTCTCAGTTGGGGAAGCAGCCCATTATTGATTTAGGACTTAGACTTGGAGAAGGAACAGGTGCAGCCATTTCATTTCCGATTATCCAATTGGCTACTTTAATGCTAAAAGAAATGGCAACCTTTCAATCAGCAGGAATTTCTACAAATAAGTAATCATTTATCACAAAACTAGGAGGTTCATATGGAACAAGCTAACAATAAGAAAAAGGGATTAACACTTGTGTATACGGGTCACGGTAAAGGGAAGACAACTGCAGCTCTAGGTTTAACAGTACGAGCAGTTGGAAGAGGATTACGAGTAAAGATTTTTCAATTTATTAAATCACCTGAACGTTCGTACGGGGAACAAATTGCCTTAAGTAAGCTTGGGGTTGAGATGGAGCAGCTTGGAAGAGGATTTACCTGGACAAAAACCCCAGAAGAACATAGGGAAGCGTTAAAGGCTGGATGGGTAAAGGCGAAGGAAGCTGTTATGAGCGGTGAATATGATTTGGTCATACTAGATGAATTAAACAATGCATTAGCGATTGATACATTTCCAATTGATGATGTATTACCGTTAAACGAAGTGGTTGAATTATTAAAAAATAAACCGCAACACCTTCATCTCGTTATTACCGGAAGAGATGCCAAGCGCGAAATACGAGAAATCGCTGATCTTGTTTCGGTTGTTGAAGTGGAAAAGCATTATTATGATGAAGGCATACCAGCCGTAAAAGGGATTGAATTTTAAAGGAGCAAGAATCAGACAAAAAAGGAGTTCACACAATGAATAGAGCTGTACCGTTAATGATTCAAGGTACTCATTCAGATGCTGGAAAGAGTGCAATTGTTACCGCTCTATGCCGGATATTTGTTCAGGATGGTTTTAAAACAGCACCTTTTAAATCGCAAAATATGGCATTGAATTCGTATATAACGGTCGATGGAAAAGAAATCGGGCGTGCACAAGGTGTTCAAGCTGAAGCGGCACGAATTTTAGCAACGACAGATATGAATCCGATATTAATTAAGCCTAATGGAAACTATGAATCACAAATTGTTGTTCACGGTAAGCCATTTAAGAATATGAAAGCTGGAGAATATCGCGAGGACTTTTTTCAACAAGGATTGCAAGTGATTCGAGAAGCTTATGATACATTGTCCAAAAGCTATGAGCGGATTGTGATAGAAGGAGCGGGTAGTCCTGCAGAGATAAATTTAAATGATCGGGAGCTTGTTAATATGCGAGTTGCACGGATAGCGAATGCACCTGTGATTCTGGTTGGTGATATTTACAAGGGTGGAGTCTTTGCCAGTTTAGTAGGAACATTACAGCTTCTTGAGACTGAGGATCGAAAAAGGGTCATCGGTGTCATCATTAATAAATTTAGAGGGGATGTTTCTCTATTACAGCCTGGGTTAACTTGGTTTGAGGAATATACGGGTGTGCCTATATTAGGGGTTGTTCCATATATCGATAACCTTCTAATTGAAGCAGAGGATTCATTGGTGTTAAATACGTATACCTCGAAACCAGATGAGTCAAAAGAAATTGATATTGCGGTCATACGTTATCCGATGATATCGAATTTTACGGATGTGGATCCTTTTTTTGAGGAAAAGGATTGTCATGTCCGCTTTATCAAAGCGATGGAAGACGTCGGAAATCCAGATGTGCTGATTCTGCCAGGGAGTAAAAATACAATTGAGGATATGATGGCCTTACACAGTACAGGTCTAGCTAATCGGATATTAGATTTAGTACAAAAGGGAACTACGGTTGTCGGCATATGTGGTGGGTACCAAATGTTAGGAACACTTATTGAAGATAAACACGGAGTTGAATCAACCCACAGTAGTGTAGAAGGACTAGGTCTCATTCCAATGCAGACTTCCATGACAACCCATAAGACTACCGTTCATTCAGAAGGAATTGCACGCTTTGGTGAGAAACGCATTCCAGTTTCAGGTTATGAGATTCATATGGGACAAGCATCTTTTGAAAATGAATGTGATCATTTTGTTGAACTTGCTGATAGAAGGGAAGGAACGATAACGAAGGACAAACAAATTATCGGGACGTACTTTCATGGTATTTTCCATAATGATTTATTTCGTGAGGTCTTTCTAAACGAGATCAGGGTGAAGAAAGGGTTAGAGCCAATTAAGAATCGACCCTCCTTTTCAAAAAAGAGAGAAGAAGGATTTAATGTATTAGCCAAGGTTGTAAGAGAAAATATCCAGTTAGATCGAATAAATACGTTTCTAACAGACTATCAAAAGGAATTGAAATGATGGGAATGGTACAGGAACCAACAAATATATTTTGCATGATTTTATTTGCAGCTATTGTAGTAGATTTGTTAATTGGTGACCCTAGATGGATTCCCCATCCTGTTGTATTAATGGGAAAATTGATCACATGGCTTGAAAAGAGCTGGAATAGAGGAAATGCGAGAGTTTGGAAAGGGATTTGCTTTTGCGCAACAGTTGTTTTACTCGTTTTTTTCCTTACCTTATCGCTTGTTTTTGTTGCCTATCAATTGCACCCGATCGTTGGCGTTTTTATACAAATCTATTTGATTTCAACTACGATTGCGATCAAAGGTCTTTCGTCTGCCGCTAAGGAAGTTCTAGTTCCTTTAGTGAATGGGAATGTAACGGAAGCGAGAGTCAAGCTAAGTATGATTGTCGGTCGTGATACCGAAGGGTTGCCAGAGAATGAAATTGTCAGAGGAACTGTTGAAACGGTTGCTGAGAATACAGTCGATGGCATAACAGCCCCATTATTTTGGGCAATCATTGGAGGGGCACCCCTTGCGATGGTGTACCGTGCGATTAACACGTTAGATTCGATGGTTGGACATAAAAATGAGCGATTTATGCAATTTGGATGGGCTTCAGCTAGACTAGATGATTTAGTAAATTTGATTCCTGCCAGACTAACTGCCCTTTCGATGTGGCTCGCAGCTTCTTTTATAAAAGGGTCTAAAAAGAGCAATGGATGGAAAACAACTTGGAGAGATGCAAAAAAACACCCCAGCCCAAATAGCGGGTGGCCAGAGGCAATGGTGGCGGGATTACTCGGAATTCAGTTAGGCGGGGTCAATTATTATCAAGGTAGAAAATCAGTGCGTGCACAAATGGGAGCCCCTTTAAGGAAGATGGTAAGTTCTGATATCGAAAAAACAATTCAGTATATGCATGGAGGGTGGATCGTATTCTTTTTGATAGGTGTAAGCTTACTCCTGCTAGTTAACTAGTGTAAATGAGGTGAAATAATGAAATGGCCAAATCATGGGGGACAACCTGAAACAATCAAAAAACTTTTACATATGAAGGACGAGAAAGCATTGCTCGATTTTAGCGCTAACCTAAATCCGTTGGGACCTCCTTCCTGGTTATCTGATGCCTTACAACAACAATATGATACGATCACACGTTATCCAGAGCCCACTTATTCGAAAGCAAGCGCCTCGGTAGCGGAGCATGAAGGAATAGACCAAGACATGGTCCTAATGACAAATGGGGGAGCAGAGGCCATTTTTTTAGTGGCAAAGTATTTCGAAAAAGGGAAAGCACTTATTGCCCATCCTACCTTTTTAGAATATGAACGAGCCTGTACACATTACCATATTGATGTGGAGGATCTTATAGTTGAAGATAAAAGTGGATTTACACTACCAGTCCAATTGATTCAAGAAAAGGTTGCTGAAAAGGATGTTCTGTTTCTTTGTCGTCCTAATAACCCAACTGGAACGGTTATACCAGAAGAAGATTTGCAGCTTTTAGTAGAAGTAGGGAAAAAAAGCGGTACTTATGTAGTAGTGGATGAAGCGTTTGTTGATTTTTTACCAACTTCCATTCCTACCCTTACATCATGGTTATCGGCATACCCCAATTTAATCGTAATACGATCTTTAACGAAGATGTATACAATTCCCGGGCTGCGAATCGGATATATTCTGGCTCATCCAACTGTCATACATGCATTGAAGAACGAACAAATTCCTTGGAGCATAAACTCCTTAGTAGATGCAATCGTTCCGAAATTGCTTGAAGATCGTGATTTTGTTGACAATACAAGAATATGGTTACATGAGGAATCTCGAAACGTATTTAGTAGCTTATCTGCATTAGATTACTATTTTTCCCCATCACTCGTAAACTTTTATCTGTTGCAGGATAAAAAATCTCCAGACCGAACGGATGAGCTTTTTTACTTTTTATTGGAGAATGGAATCCTTACACGACATACTCACAACTTTAAAGGATTACATGGAAAGTTTATACGAATCGCGATTAGGTCACACATAGAAAATCAACAGTTACTTGGTGCACTTCAAAAGTGGAGAAATGAGGTATGATCTTTTTTATTTCAGGTGGTGCTAGATCGGGGAAAAGTCAATTTGCAGAACAAACAGCTCTTTCGTATTTTTATCAAATGAAGGAAGAAAATCATCGTGTTTCTCTACATTACATTGCAACCGCTAAAAAAAGTGATGATGAAATGGCAGAAAGGATTCGGATTCATCAACATGATCGCGGGGAGACTTGGCATACGATCGAAGAGTACTTTCATCTTGAACCGATTCTGTCTAAATTTAAAAAAGGTGATGTGATTTTAATAGATTGTTTGACGATATGGGTAAGTAATGTCATGTTCGAACATACACGCACGATGGAAGAGATGGAGGAAAGGGTGAATCGCTGGTTATCTATAGCACGCGAAAAGCAATTTCACCTTCTTCTTGTTTCAAATGATGTGAATGAGGGAATCCCTCCCATTGATGATGTTGTTCAACGCTATATGTATGCCTTACAACGTCTCCATTCCATGATCGTGCAGCAATCAGATATTGCCGTTCAGGTTCAAGCAGGGATTCCGTTGTATTGGAAGGGTGAAATCTGATGAAGCAAATGTTGTTTGGATTTATACTTGCTGTTCAATTTCTAACACGAATTCCTCTTCCTATCGAATCTCCATGGACAAAACAGACAAGTAGATGGGCAATAAGGAGTTACCCGCTTGTTGGTGTAGGATTAGGTGCTTTTATTACGAGTGTGTTGTGGGTATTGCAGCCTTATGTTCCAATCCTATTCTTGACATTGCTTATCATTTCATTATGGGTCTATATGACTGGTGGATTACACTTAGATGGGTGGATGGATGTAGCTGATGCAGTGGGGTCAAATGCTCCACTTGAGAAAAAATGGGAGATTATGAAAGACCCACATGTAGGAAGCTTTGGTCTGATTTCACTTCTTTTTTTGCTCGCTTGGAAAACTTTTTTTATCTATTCATTGATTGAAGCGGATATACTTTTGTCTTCGGTTCTATTTATCATGGCATTTTCACGTTTAGGAGTCGTTGTATTAATGATTTCTTTACCTACAGCAAAACAACATGGATTAGCATGGGAGTGGAAGAAAAACGTAAATCGGTTTGACTTTTTATATGCGATGATTCCTGTAGGGATACTCTTATACTTTTTTCCTGAATGTTTCTTTTTAGTTCCTGCATATATTGTGTTTATGGTCTTGTTTGGTGCTTGGATTAAGCATACATTTAAAGGAACAAATGGCGATTTATTAGGTACAGCCATAGAGGGAGGCGAATTATGGGGACTTGCGATTACATGGATGTATATCTCGTTCGTCATGGGATAACAGCTTGGAATAAGGAGAAACGGTATTTAGGTCATACGGATAAAGAAATAATAAGAGGTGAACAATCAGGCCTAATTAAACTTAAAAAGGAATTGACACCCATACATTTTGACCATGTTTTTACAAGTGATTTACGACGTTGTCAGGAGTCTTTAAAATTATTAACTATTCCTGCACAGGTAACGGAAGATGCCAGATTAAGAGAATTGGACTTTGGGGACTGGGAAGGAAAGACATATGACGAGTTGAAAGACCAGAAAGCGTATCAGAACTGGCTTAACAATTGGGAGAAAGGCATAATTCCGAATGGGGAGTCAGCTGATACATTTAGTGGTCGAATTGATGCCTTCTTTAATGAACGATTTCAACGAACTCTTCACAATGAAACCATTCTTATCATGACTCATGGAGGCGTGATTCGGTATGTTGTTTCAAAATATGTATCATCTCTATCGTTCTGGGAAGTCATGATCCCGAATGGACATTGTATACGTCTAACATTTATGAAGTACGAGGGGGTATGGAAATGCAGCTCGTTATCGGCGGTGCCTTCGCAGGAAAAAGGAAAATCGTGAGAGAGAAATATGAAAGATGCAGTTGGGCTTCTGCTTATATGGGTGATTCATTATCGAATTGGAAAATGAAATGGGAGAATGATACAACATTAGTCGTTGAAGGTTGGGAAAAATGGATTGAACATGAACTTGCCAATAGAAAAAATATGAACGAGATTCGAAGTGATTTTTCACATCTTTTTCAGGCTTTTGATGTGGAGGAGAAAAAGCGAAATATGCCAATCGTGCTTATTATGTTAGAGGTTGGCAGAGGCATAGTACCCATTCAAAAAAATGATAGATTGCTACGAGATGTGATGGGATGGATTGCGCAGGATGCTGTAAAGATGTCAGATGAAGTGGTGTACGTATGGAATGGGTTATGTAAGAGGTTAAAATAAATATATTTTGCTTGTAAGAAGGAGGTATCGTTCATGAGACTCATTTCGATTTGTCCAAGTAATACGGAATTAGTTGAATATCTTGGATTAACTAAATTCTTAATAGGAGTAGATAATTACTCAGATTGGCCTGAACAGGTGAAAGCATTACCGAGATTGGGCCCTGATTTACATATAGACATGGATAAGGTAGAAGAGCTACAGCCAGACCTTGTATTAGCATCTTTAAGTGTACCTGGGATGGAACGAAATATTGAAGAACTGAAGAAGAGAAACCTTCCGTATGTCATCGTTCCAAACCCAGAAAGCCTGCTAGAGGTTGGAGAGAGCTTACTTTTTGTTGGAAAAGCAGCAAATGTGCATCAAAAAGCGACTCAATTATTTGAGAAATATAAACAAATCTTAGAAAGCTATCAACGTTTATCGAAGCAAGTAGAAAATCAGAAATCAATCTATTGGGAATGGTGGGCAAAGCCCATTTTTACACCTGGGGCGACAAATTGGTTATCTGAAATGAGTGAGCTTGCAGGAGGAAGAAATATTTTTCAAGATATGGATCAAGCGAGTGTACAAACAGATTGGGAAGAAGTGAGACGAAGAAATCCTGATGTGATGTGCATCATCTGGGTAGGTGTTCAAAAAGACAAGGTTAATCCAAAAGTCATTTTAAAACGTCCGCAATCAGATAACATGCAGGCGATACGAAATAAGCAATTGTATATTTTAGAGGAACCATTATTTTGCAGACCTTCACCAAGATTATTAATTGGACTCAATAAGATAGCAAGTATTCTACACCCAACTATATTTCCTCCATTTATTGAAGGGAAAGATCCGTTAATCGATTAGAATAACAGTAAGGCTGGTGATGGGTTATGGGACTTGAATTAACTGTTAAATCGCTTTTCTTTCCTACATATGATACCATTTATCTCTATACAAAAAAGGGACGTGATTGAACATGATAAAAATTAGCATACCTACTCCAGATATTACGATTACAGAACGGAAACAAATTCCGAAAGAAAATGAACCAATAATCAAGGATATTCACGGATTTATTGACTTCCATCTCATACCAAGAGATAAAGGTGGCATTTTCTTATTTTTTAATAAAGATGATGAGCTTCTGTTTGTCGGGAAAGCGCGGAAACTACGTCAACGAATTAAAAAACATTTTGAAGACACGGTTTCACCTATTAAATCGCACAGAGACGAAGTCTATAAAATCGATATTTGCATCGTAGAAGATCCTATGGAACGAGACATTTATGAAACATATATCATAAATAAACTTCGGTCCAAATATAACGTTGATAAAGTGTTTTATTAAGAAATATAGGTGCCAGACTCCCAGTGCGGTAAATATTTACCGTGTGTGGGGTCTGGCCCTTTTTATTTAGGTATAAAAATATTTTAAATTCGACAATCTTCGGGTCGTCCTGTGACGGGACTTAATGTAATGAAAATTTGTAAAATTATGCTAAAATAAATGATATGAACTAACATAAACGTTTTCTTTAGCTAATGATTAGCCAATACGAAAGTTAAAAATCTTAAGTAAGAAATATTTTTTATTAAAAACAGGAGGACAAGTAAATGGTAAATCCTCTTCAAATAGGCTGGATAGATTACTCGAATGAACATCGAAATAAAGTCATGGCCATTCTCGATTTACTAGCTCAAAAAGGGGCTGTGGATGAGCTTGGGATTGGAATGATTAGAGATGGTTTCTCAGATACGTTCTTTCCTGGTACATCTACCTTACAAACGAGAGCCAAATACTTTTTTATTGTTCCTTACTTGGTAATGGAGCTAGAAAAAGATTCATTCTCTAGTCATAATCAATTTCTAAATAAGCTCTCCCAACAAGAATTAGAACTTATTGATATCTTAAAACAAGGTAAAGATTTGGATGGAATTATTGGAGGGAGATCTGGTAAGAAACTAAAAAGAAAGCCATCCAGTATCTATTGGAATGGTCTTAGGAAATTTGAAATATTTAAATATGAAAACCTTACCCTCGATAACTATGCTAAATCTGTATTTGCCATGAAAAAAAATAAGCAAGCTTTAAAATCCTTAGGTGACGAGGAGACAGATGATATTGATGCTGGAAATGAATATTATGGGACTTTCTGGCATTGTCTACTACCTGATAGAGATTGGAAAGAAAATCTACAAATAAAGCTAACTCGACAAGAAGCAGAGTTTTTGAAGCAAAGAATTACCTTATCTTCTAAAACAGAACACAGCCTTTTTGCTTATTTACTACATCAAGATCCCGAAAAACAAAAACTTGTAGAAAGTTTTGAAATGATCGGGGAGGTGTTTGATTTACCTGATCACATAAGAAGGATGTACCAGTTAGCGAACAAATTTAATAAATTTATATCTGGTGCCAATATAAGATACAATGTCATCCTTTCGAAACAGGAGAATGAGGACGCCGTAGAGGAATGGGAAAAATGGCTCAGTAGTTCTTTTGTGAAAAATGAATTTTCTTCTTTTCCTTATTTAGAGGTGTTAAGCCTTCTACATATAGACAGAAGAAATATTCGATTGAAGAATTTCCTACGTGATTGGCAGAAGCTTGCAATAGATGGTGACGTGGATGAAATCGATAACCTATTAATTAATAGAGAAGTAGAATTAAAATCAAAGGATCGTGCCAAATTATATAATTCGAAGGCCTTCTCTTATGATGGGAAATGGGTTGGAATTCGGTCCTTAGATTATCGATTTCGAGTTGCTAAAGCGATCATAAACGATATTTTGGACGGATTGGAGGAGTAGCGTGCTTAAGCCAGATAAAAACAGATTGAATTATAGTGACATATTAAAGCCACCCGTCGATTATGAAGTTGAATTTGCGATGGGGACGACCTATTCACTTGATTTAGAGGCATTAATTGGGGTGCCACTAGCACTAAGTCTAGCAGAAGAAATGAGTCATACATTTCAAGATAATCCGATCTTTATGTTGGAAGGCCTTAGAAGGGCATCAGATAAATTTTTAATTTTCTGCGAAGCAGGGCAAATAAAGGTACCTCAGAAAAACAATACAATCTTTGCATTATTAGAAAACAGTGTAAGTGAAATCGCGTTAGAGAACGATCTCTCCTTCCATCCAAAAGTATGGTTAGTTAAATATGTGAATAAAGAAAATCGGGAGTTATATCGACTCCTTGTGTTAACTCGAAATTTAACATTTGACCGCAGCTGGGATATTGCGTTGGCATTGGAGGGGGAAAAGCAAGAGGATGTGAATCCTAAGACGAAACCGTTAAAAGACTTTTTTGATCATCTACTTCCTTATGTTCCAGATACGACTAAGGTGGAAGCGATGAAGAATCTCCTATCAGAGTTGGATTTTGTACATTTTGTACCAGGTGGTAACTTTGTGGATTATGACTTTCTGCCACTTGGAATCGAAGGACACGGTAAAGACGATACTGAACTCTTCGAAACATATCATGATCTCATTATTATGTCCCCGTTCTTAAGTGGAAGTACGTTAAAAGAATTGACAGAGAAAAAATTGTCAGACGAGAAGTTTGTGCTGATTACAAGAAGAACGGAACTACATAAACTTCAGAATGATATTCTTGATTATTGTGATATTTATGTATTAAAAGAAATGATTGTTGAAGGCGAAGGTGTGATTAGTGAAGAAGACGACGAGGATATGGAGATTGCTCAGCCTCAGGATATTCATGCGAAATTGTATGTGAAGAGTAAATATAATCAACACCATTTTTACATAGGTTCTGCCAATTGTTCTAGGAATGCGTTTCATGGAAATGTAGAATTTCTACTAAAATTAAAATATAAGAAGTATGGGTTTAGAATACAACAATTGCTTGAAGATTTATTTGGGAAAGACGAGGAAGATAATCCATTTGAAAAAATCGAATCTCTTCCGGATATTGAAGAAGAAAAGGATGAAGACTTGCTAGAACAACTACAAAAAGGGATTAAACAGCTTTCTAGAAGTGATTTACGGGCAATTGTTACAGAGACTCAAGGTACATATTCGTTAGCTATTCATAGCAATGAACTTCCAAATACTGTTCGTTTTTTTATTAAACCATTATTAAGTCAAGTACAGGAGCAATTTTTAGAGGAAACAGTGCTTTTCTCTGATTTGAGTTTGTTAGAACTTGGGGAATTTTACACTGTAAAAGCTGTAATAGGTGATACCCAAGTAGAAAGAATTATAAAAATCGATACAGAGGGAATACCTGCTGAAAGAGATAGCGAGATCTATAAAAGTATTATTCGTGATCCAATGACTTTTCTTAGATATGTCGCATTTCTATTAGCAGATGATTTCTTACTAGCAGCACTTGAACAGTCTGAAAGAAACAAAAAAGGAGACTTTGCATGGGACTCTGCTTATATGGATGGACCCATTCTATATGAGAATATGTTAAGGACAGTTTCGCGCTCTCCTGAAAAACTTAATGATGTGGAATATGTAATTGATATTATTCGTGACGAAGAAATCATCCCAGAGGACTTCGAAAAATTGTATCAAACTTTTAAAAGGGCAAATCAGAATAGGTGAATCAAATGATAAATCTGGAACAGAAAGAAAAGGAAATACTTTCGGGACTCAAGGATTTCCAAAGAGCCACGGTTGAACGAATTCATTATCTTTTTACTAATCATTATAGCCGTGTACTTGTAGCTGATGAAGTAGGTCTTGGCAAAACATTAATTGCTAAAGGGGTTATTGCCAAGACCGCTCGGTACCATAGGGAAATAGTAGAAGATCCTTTATTTAAGGTTGTGTATGTTTGTTCGAATCAGGGCATTGCTAGCCAGAATTTGAAAAAATTAATGATTGATCAGAATGTACAGGTAGAAAAGGCTTCAAATAATCGTTTATCTATGCAGCATCTTAGAATTTTTGAAGATAAGTATGATGAAGAACTAAAGGAGAAATATATTCAATTAATTCCTTTAACACCTATGACATCTTTTGAAATGACAACAGGATTTGGGAGTGCAAATGAAAGAGCTTTGATGTTTGCTTTTTTAAAAAGACACAAAGAACTTCAAGAACATATTGAAGAGTTAGATTGGTTCATGATGGACAAGGCCAAATCTAGTTGGAACTGGCTAAAGAACTATTTTGAGGATAGAGTCTTGACTATCGATGAGATAAGTAATGGGGAATACATTGAGACGATTCTCTCACAGATCGAAAATGCATTTGATAACAACCCTACTATTCATCATGAACTTCAAGAAGTTTGTCAACTCATAAAGGAACTCAATTATCCTGATGCAAGAGTAAAAGGCTCAAAGAAAGTCATTCTTTTTTTACGTAAAATGATGGCTGAAATCAGTGTGAAGATGATGGAACCAGATTTGGTGATTATGGATGAATTCCAACGATTTTCTGAGTTGATTAATACAGAAAGTGAAAGTGAGACCGCAATTCTTGCAAAGAAATTCTTTAACAGTGGTAACTCATCAAAGGAAGTAGTGAAAACGCTATTGCTATCGGCGACGCCTTATAAAATGTACTCGACGTTGGAGGAAATCCAGGAGTCTGGTAGTGATGATCATTACAAGGAGTTTTTTCAGGTCACAAATTTCTTATTTGAGAAAAAACCAGAGCAACAGAAGAGGTTTGAAACAGTGTGGAAAGATTACTCCACTGCATTAAGTGAGTTTACACATCATGATTTAGTTATTTTGAGGGCAAAAAAACAAGAAGCAGAGGAGCAGCTTTATAAAGGGATAGCTCGAACTGAAAGAATGCTTGCAGAAGGCGCAAGTGAATTGATTAAAGGAAGAGTAGAGAAATTAGAGGTTTCTCATGAAGATATAAGATCCTATATAAATATGGATCAACTGCTACAAGATGCGGAATTAAATGATAAACTGCCGGTGGAATATGTGAAATCTGCACCATATTTGATGTCTTTTATGGATAAATATAAATTAAAACAGAAAATCTCGCAGTATTTCATCCATCATCCCGACAAAGTTTTATTAGCCAATAAAGAGGGGCTATGGGTTGAGAGAAAAGGCATTGATAATTACAAGCAAATACCTGATGTAAATGCTAGACTATCAAAATTAAAAGAAATTGCGTTGCCACAAGGGGCAGAGAAATTATTATGGGTTCCGCCATCGCGGCCATACTATGAGTTTGGAGGAAGCTATACTAGACATCAGCAATTCTCGAAAGTGTTAGTGTTTTCTGCTTGGGAAATGGTGCCTAGATCAATTGCAACGTTGCTTTCTTATGAAGCGGAGCGCTTAACGGTTGGTGAAATGATTAAAAAGATACCTAATAAGAAAAAGCGTAAAAGTAAAAAGAATTATCTCTATTCAGCAGAGAGAAGATTCCCACAGCCACGAATTCGCTTTGTCATGAAGGATAACGCACCATCTAATATGAATCATCTGACACTACTCTATCCTTCTATTTCATTAGCAAAATTATTTAATCCGGTGGATGTCTTAAATAGGAAAGTAACGCTAGCTGAGATAAAACTGGAGATTACTGAAAAAATCAGGGAAATGCTCAAAGAGATTCCGGAAGAAGAAAGTTCTAGAATTGATGAACGATGGTATTTTATGGCTCCTCTTTTATTTGATATAAAGGAACCTGTCATGAATGATTGGTTCTCTACTGAGGGTTTTATGGAAGTAGATAATCAAGGAGATACGAAAGATGGAGACGACAAAGCATTAACACTTCACTTTAAAGAATTACGGGGAATTTTCTTATCAGAGGAATACCCTGATTTAGGGAAGAAACCAGATGATTTAGTTGAAGTATTGGTAAACATGGCACTCGGTTCTCCGAGCGTATGTGGGGTACGAATGCTAGACCAAGTTGACTCAACATCTTTAACGAATATCGTCATGTTTGCCAAATCAGTACTAAATAGGTTTAATTCTCAGGAAGCAATTGCTATTGTTGATTTGCAGTATTCAACGAAAGATAGAGACCACACTCATTGGAAGAATGTACTCCGATACTGTGTAGATGGCAACTTTCAGGCGATGATTGATGAATATGCCCATATGCTACTTGAAGAGGGTGGTTTAAAACATAAAGATACGACGGAAAGAAACCAAAAGCTTATTGAGGCGATAAAAGAATCGTTAGAGTTTCGAAGTGCCCCATTGCAAGTAGATACTTTCTCAAGTTTCAAAAGAAGAGTGACGACAGGAACATCTCATTCGGGATTACGTATGCGAACAAGTTATGCTGTTGGTTTCGCCGATAAACGTAACGAGGACAGGGCACATGACAGAAAACAGAGCGTCAGGAGATCTTTCAATTCACCATTCCGTCCATTTGTACTTGCTTCCACCTCGATTGGGCAAGAAGGACTAGATTTCCATTATTATTGTCGTAAAATCGTTCACTGGAATTTACCTTCTAATCCAATTGACTTGGAACAACGAGAAGGAAGAATTAATCGATATAAATCCTTTGCTATACGTCAAAACATAGCCAAAAAATATGGAAATATCGAATTTGAAAGAGACATATGGGAAGAGATGTTTGATCAAGCGAATAAAAGTGAACGTAATGAAAGCACCTCCGAACTAGTGCCATATTGGACTCTCTCTGAGAATCAAGGTATACAAATAGAAAGAATTGTGCCGATCTACCCATTTAGTAAGGACGGGCACAAATATCAACGTTTGATGAAGATATTACAGCTTTACCGACTAAGCTTAGGACAAGCAAAGCAAGAGGAGCTTTTGGAATATATCTTTCAACATGATGTGGATGAAGCAGAGCTTAAAGAGATGTTTATGAATTTGAGTCCTTATTATAGGGAGTAATAATTATATGTTTGAGATAATGGAATATTTCAAGAAGTAGCCTAAGTTCCAGGGCTACTTTTTTGTTGTTTTTTTAATTAGCTGCCCTTTTCCTGAAGATGGAAATACGATATTTCTCCAAGCTGCGAGATAGTCCTTCTTGTATAATATGGCATACTGCCAATTGTGAATGGCTAGTAATTATAGGTTTAATAGACAAATTAGCACGAGTTCATTCGAACCGGCTTCCATTTTGGGGCTGTACAATCAAATGAATCACACAGTGGGACACTAAACCTGTCCGTCCGACCCAACCTCGGTTATAATAATGGTAATATTTTCTTTTATAAAGGGGTGTAATCTAGCTATGAAACTACAAACGATAGTAGATAAAGCAGTACAATTTAGTTCAGATCCAGAAATTACTTCGAAAGCGGAAGCGAAACGTAATTCATTTTTAGAGCGTTTTCCACTTAGCTCTTTACATAATCTTACTATTGATGAATATGCAAATACTAAAACTAAGGATTGTTTCATTTATTGGCTCGAAAGAAAACAGATATTAGCAGGGATTGGTGGGGGCAATTCTTCTAAATTCGGGGTATATCTAGCTAAGAATGGAGAATATTGTAAGGGGTATGGAAAGAACCAAGTTATTCTACAAGGGGATAAACTGCAAAATGAATTTAGTAAAGTGAAAAGTACTATTTTAGATGCCATTACTTTTGCAAAAGGGGACAGAATTTCAGAAATCAGTAAAATGGAAAACCCATTGTTTAATATGGTTCTGTTAAAAATTTTAAATCTCTATGTCCCGGAAATGTTTTTTAATATTTATTCTCCACCGATCTTAATTGAGTTAGGAAAAATATTAGGGGTGCGAGATGAGATTCTTGTTCCCCAAGAATCTATTGAATTAAATCATCAAGTGATTACTCTTCTTAAACAACAAGAGGTGTTCTCTAACTGGTCTAGTCATCAAATTTCTCATTTTATTTGGGAGCTTTTTGCAGAGCGGGATGAAAAGATTGATGACTCTGTAAGATATTTTCTAGTTGGTCATACATACGGTTCTGATCAATCTATTAAAGATTTCCTAATGGAGAATAATTACATAGCCACAAATTTCTTAAGTGAAGATTTATCAGAGTATCTTACTGATGATAATTTTGAAACGATTATTGAAGAAAAGGAAGATTCTACTGCGGGTCAAAAGGCTCTTAAGCAATTCTTTTCTATGAAAGAGGGAGACTATGTTGCACTGAAATCAACATTTACTCGTAAAATAGAAGGAAAAACAAAATCTGTATTACGGATTAATGCAGTGGGTAGAATTACGAAAGATGCAAATGATGGTTATAGCTTTTCACATGAGAATGGCCATTTACTTCCGGTAGAATGGATTGATAAGGAAGTAAATGAATATATCGGCTATGGTGGATATCGGAGTACAATCAATCAGGTTAAAAATAAAAATGCGATTAATCTTATTTTTATGAAAGAAGAAGGAGGTCACGAATTGCCACCAGAGTTAGAAATTGATGATATACCAAAAAATTATGTCCTCTTTGGGCCTCCAGGGACAGGTAAGACATACCAAGTTGTTAATCGAGCCGTTGAATTAATTGATAAACGAATATATGAGGAACTGGAAGCGGACGGGCGAGAAGCACTTCAACAATACTTTACACGTTTATTAAAGGAAGATCGTATACGTACTGTGACCTTCCATCAGTCCTACGCGTATGAAGATTTTATTGAAGGTTTGAAATCCGACGGGAAAGGGAACTTTGTGACGTCAGACGGCCTTTTGAAAAGAGTGGCTATTGAAGCAATGTTTGAGGGAATTACCAACAATCAGAATGATTATTCTGACGAAATACGTTTTGAACAGCTTTATGATTATTTAGCTGAAAAAGGATTGGAACAAAATATTAAATTTGAATCTTTAACTGGAAAGATGCAGTCCATATCTCATGTATCAGACAATGGAAATCTTAATGTATCAAGTGATGATTCGGATGGCATATCAATTGTTTCTAAAGCCAGATTGTTAAAACTATATCGGTATGTAAATGAAAATGGAGTAGACTGGAAAAACTCTGTAACATTTATAAAAGAAGCAATCGGCGGGGCAAACCATACAAGATATTGGGCTGTTTTTAATTGGATTATGAACAAAATTGATGCGGATGAGAAACCGGAAACAATAGGTAGTGATCTTGAGTATGAGGAAAAGAAAAGAATTGTATTAAAAGCACTACAGGAAAATAAACAATTCGATTTTTCAAAATCGAAACAGTATGTTGTCATCATTGATGAGATAAACCGTGGGAATATTTCTAAAATATTTGGTGAACTTTTAACACTTTTGGAAGAAGATAAACGATTAACCGCTGATAACGAGCTAATTCTTGAGCTACCTTATTCTAGGGATAAATTTATCCTACCTCCAAACTTATATATAATTGGGACAATGAATACAGCGGACCGTTCCATCGCGTTACTGGATACAGCATTACGCAGACGTTTTGTTTTTGAAGAAATGATGCCAGCTCCTGAACTTTTGGAATCTGTAGGTGATGTCATTAATGTGGAAGATATGCTTTCAATTATGAATAAACGTATTGAAGTTTTATATGATCGAGACCATATGATTGGACATGCATATTTTATTAATGCCAAAACGGATGAAGAAATTATCACAATCATGGAAACAAAAATCATTCCGTTATTGCAAGATTATTTCTATGATGATTGGGAAAAAATTGGGTTAGTGTTAGGTGGAATTGGCTCATCAAAAGAGGATCCATTCATAATTTATAAAAAAGATATAGATGTAAAAGACTTATTTAAAAACAGACCAGCTATCCATATTCCTACAATCTATCGTGTGAAAAAAAAACTAACTGCGCAGGAGCTATTGTCCATCTATGAGTGAGAATACAATAATTGTTAGAGAAGCGTATGATTGGATAACAGAAGATGATATATCACCTGCACAATACGAGGAGCTAATTAGATACCTAGAAGAAAAATACCCCAATGAAGATATAGTAGATCTAAAGTATAAAAAATGTAGATTTATAAACTATGTCGGAGTTATCCAATGTTCAGATGTTCGCTATGAGATTTTGCCGAAGATTAATCTTTCAAAAGAAGATGAAAGAAAAGCATTACTTTCAATGTTATCAGTTTCGAATTTTCTTCCTATTTCTTTTTATGAAAAGGTGAAAAATGGTTCAGAATACAGCGACTTGTTATCAGCTTTTCTTGTTGCTTTCTTGGAACGGTTACTAAATGAGTTAAGAAAAGGGTTGTATAAGTCGTATGAAACACATTCTGAAAATCTATATGTACTTAAAGGTAAACTTGAATTAAAGGAGCATATTGGAAGAAATGCATTTATTAAAACGAGAGCTTTTTGTAGTTTTGATGAACATTCCGAGAATAATCCTTTAAACCAGCTTTTTAAGGCAGCGCTATTTATTGTACGGAAAAAAATAAGCTTGCAATCTTTAAAATTATATATAGAACGTTGCTTAGGGTATTTGGAAAATGTAGACTTAGTGAAATTTGATGCTAATTCAATCAGTAAAATAACCTTGAATAGACAAAATGAACGTTTCCGCGATGCTGCAATATTTGCAAAGTTAATTATTGAACATGCATCTATTTATAGTCGAGGACAAAGATCATCATCCTTTTCTTTTTTGTTTCCAATGAATCTTTTATTTGAGAAATATATGGAGGTAGCATTGAAAGAGTCAGTGGGGTATGGAAGTGTAGCTAGTCAGCATGCAGAAAAGCGATTACTGCGCAACAAAAAGAGTGGCTACAGGAACATCCTATTAAAGCCTGATTTTGTTATTAATGAAGATATCATATTAGACACAAAATGGAAAAGTGCCACATATCAAGGTAGGACTAACTATACCCAAGCTGATATATATCAAATGTATGCCTATGTTACGGCATATGAGAATGTAAATCGCTGTATTTTACTTTACCCGAAACAAGAAGGCGAGCAAGACCTTCCGATTTGGGAAGTGATCGACACGGAGAAAACAATAGAGATGCGCACGGTTAGGATTGATAATTTTGAGAGAACTGTTGAGGAGTTAACTAAGATCTTAATGCTGGACTAAATAAAGTAAATTGGAATGGGAATTTAACAAAAAATAGAGTTCGACTCCGACCACCAGGAAAGATTAGATGTAGATAACGGTTTATTACTCTGCCCAAACCACGATGCGTTATTTGATAAGGGATTCATATCCTTTGATGAGAATGGTAGGATAATAATTTCTAAAATTCTTGATGATACCTTAAAAGTATTCTTGAATATAAACAATAGTTTACAAATTACCATGAACGAAAGCCAAGTACATTATATGAAATGGCATAGGGAAAATAGGTTTCAAGAATTGTAAAGCTGGATTATTTAAATATACTGCGATAGCAAGTAAGAGGGGTAGATATGATCGAATTAAAAAAGTTAGCACGAGGAACAGTATTTCATTATGAAGGATCTATAAAAGATGGTATCGAAATCAAGTATGGAAAGGCTGGATATGTTTCAAAGGTTTCTTTAAATACCGGAAGGTTGCGCAGATGTGATTGATAACAAACTAAAGTTCGTTACAAAAAATTAGAAAATGAGATGTAATAGAAGGGGGAAAAGGAATGAGTAGGTATGAATATAGTGAAGAACAGAACCAGGTTTTTCTAAACAATATCCAATATTACAGAAACCTAATTAAAGGAGAAAATGCAAAACAAACAGAAAATATCACCAGGAATTTTGCTGTTATACTTATAAATGAAAATTCTCTTCTATGGGATCGAAAGATCGATGGAAACGGGGTGCCAGAACGACTTGTATATTTTGACAACCTACTTGCTGGTGTAGTGTTTCCTCATGAGTATTACGGAATTGAGGTTATGAAATATTTTGGAAGAATTCCTCGTCAAGATAAATGCAAAGATCCAAATAAATGGGTAACACATCACGAAAAAAGAAGGAAAGGGAACCCTGTTCGAGATCATGAGGAAACAGTCTACAAATTAACATTAGATTAAGGCTGCGGACGAGAGTTGAACTCTCAGTGGTAGAAAGGAAACAGCTACTGCATGAAATTATAAAGCAGGATATTAGCCTGGTATCAAAGGTAAATATATTGAGGGTCATG
The DNA here is from genome assembly GCF_042680725.1 of Ferdinandcohnia salidurans. Lineage (NCBI taxonomy): Bacteria > Bacillati > Bacillota > Bacilli > Caryophanales > Bacillaceae > Ferdinandcohnia > Ferdinandcohnia salidurans. Next base: position 258,512 of record NZ_JBHUEK010000034.1, on the reverse strand, counting down.
GTGCTGCCTACGTTAACTTGGTCCATCAGCAAGGGTTAGAAGGGATAGTCCTAAAACATAAGGACTCAAGCTATGAGATTTGAAAACGCAGCCATGCGTGGCTTGTGTACTAAAAATTCAAATTATCATTTTGAAAGTTATTTATAGCTTCGTAAGTCTCAGTATCATTGTAAAAAAACCGTGCCTTTGCGACCTAAAGTATAGAGATGATAATTTAATATTTAAACCTACAACGGAGAAGGACAACTGAGTAAAATATATTAATACAAGAAGATTTGGCTGCTGAACAATCTTGGAATGTACTATTATTAATAGGTTAACAACGTTAATCTATGTTAACATTTGAATAATATGAAACTATTATTGGAGAGTCCAAAAATGAAAAAGAATATGACCTATTTAATCTTACTTTTAACGACCATCTTTATTGTTGGTTGTACCAACGTAGATGATTCAACCATTACAGATGTAGAAATAGATTCACAAGAAGTAACCACAGTTGAAACAAACAAAAGTAGTGAAGAACAAGAAACTATCACTACAGTTGTCGATGAACCTGTAGTAGAGGAAACACCAACCCAACCAAATAATGAACTATTCTCAGGATACAAACTTATTGAAGTTGATGGTGGTGATTTGTCTGGATACCGTGAACCTAACGTCGTCGTTGACGTTGGTTATGGCGACCGTGAATACTGGGCATTTACTAATGAATACGGACAACTCGTACGTGTCATTGCTGACGAAATCATTCTACAAGATGACAGTAACGAACCTGTATTATCGTCTGGCAGATACTATTCTGATGAAGCAAAGGTTCCTGGTGTCGAAAGTGACGTTTTAGATGAAGGACATATCATTGCTGATTCTCTAGGAGGAGTATCAAATGCTTATAATATTACCCCACAAGAAAGTACGCTCAACCGACATGGTGATCAAGCTTATATGGAGGACGCAATCCGTAAGGCAGGTGGAGCTACCAAATTTGAAGCAATTATAACTTATCCGAATACAGAAACACAGATTCCTTCAAGCTATCAATATACCTATACTTTAATGGGTAATGTAATTGTTGATAAATTTGATAATGTAAACCCAGATGAAGTAAACGCATCACTTGGTTTAACAAGCAGTAAACCTTCTGATTCAACTAATTCAAACACAAATTCAACTAGTTCTAATGCAGACGGTGATATATCTCGTGTGGATACAAACGGTAATGGGCAAGTGACGATTAAAGAAGCTAAAGATGCAGGTTTTAGTATGCCAATAACTTCTGACCATTGGCTATACAAATATATGGATGATCGTGATGGTGACGGTATGGTAGGTGAGTAAGCTCCTGGATCTTTCAGGCAATATAAATGAACCAAAGAACTTTTTCCACCTTGGACGATTTATAACAATTTGCAAATGGTAATCTGTTCAGGACTTAACTAACTTTACCAATATTTGTTTATGAATTTGTAGAAATAATGTTATATACATTAAATGAATAGGAGGGGTTTTTGTGGAAGAAATTCAAGAAAAAATGCACCTTCGTTTTATAGAAAAAAAATTACAGAGCTATTCAGGATTTACCTTTGAAGAACATGCGAGGTTTTTACTAAAAGTTATTGATGGTCAATTTACATTTACAAGGTTACGTAAAGATGGAAAAATTGATGGATACAAAAGGTTGGGGAAAAATCGGGGTATTGAAATTTATTCTATTTTTGGGAAAGAGGTTTGGACAGCTCCAGATTTTGATAAGATATTTGGTGATTTAAAAGACGCGATAGAATATGCAAAAAGCCATGAATTTCTTTTAAAAAAATGGTGTCTAGTTATTAATTTTGAATTAGAAACTGAATTTAGACACGAACTGGAGGATGCATGTGAGGAAAATGATATTCTTTTTGAAGAAATAAATCCATCTGTTCTTATCACAAAACTCACTCAAAAGGATAAAATTTTCACAGCTGCATGCTATTTTAATGCAATTGAGGCTCCAAAATTACCCCTTTCAACCTTTTCAAATCATGAACTTGCAAGACGTGCATTAACAATGATTTATGAAAATAATTCAAAGTCAACTAACGAAAAATTTGAATTGATAAAGGAAATTGTTTCTACAATCCTAAAATTTTCATTTATTGATAACAAACCTATTTATAATGGTAACTTGTATAGAACAATCGGAATTAATACAAAAATATATAAGGATTTTATTTATAGTTATAAATTTTATAACACATCATTTTTGCCAGAAAAAAATGATATTCCGGGAAATTATTTTACTAAAAATGAAGATGGTATTATTATTTTAAAGGTTCCTAATTTAGTACCAATTTATTTACTTTGTAAAGAATTAGAGAAACAATTAGAAAAAACTGGAACATATAAATTATCTGAAGCATTAGAACTTTGTTATAAATTTTCACAACCAGTTTCTTTGAAAAAAATGAGTTAGAAAAACAAAAAAATTTTCCAGTAAAATATCACCATATTATTCAACATAGTTTATCTGAAAATACGAAAAAACAATTCAACATAGTCCTTTATGCAAAATGGTGGGCAAATGGTATATGTCAATTATGTAATCAACCTGCACCATATAAAAATAAAAAAGGCGAGCCACATTTGCATTCTCACCGTATTCAATGGTTATCTCGTGGAGGGGAGGATAGGATTGCAAACACAATTGCGCTTTGTCCAAATTGCCATGATAGAATGCACGTGCTAGATGATCCCAAGGATGTATTAATTCTGAAAAGTAAAGTTAGCTCAATGAAAATATAGATATCCATAATTGATTTTTAATATTTTCTATGAATAGTTTTCCAATGCTAAAAAATTTATTTAAGAGATTAATGGATGATTTTTCCCTTATATAGACCCTGGGGTCGACCCCATAATGGGTACTTTATTTAATGCTTCCCGGCCCCACTGTATATTAGCAACCACAGCCTTTGATTTGTTAAATTATTTATTAAAAAAATAGGAAAAATATGCTAATGCTGTTATAGAAGGACTATTAAACAAAAACAAATCGGGTATTGGAAGTAGGAAAACTAAAAGCATGTCGAAAGGGAGGTTTAATTATTTCAGTACCTACTAAAAGCGATTTTATTGATGCTATCAAACAGTTAAAAATCGAGTCTAGAACATTGGGATTGAAGCATATAGAGATATTATCTTCTGACTTACATAGAAAGTTAGGGTACTACCCTGGTCCGAACCATAGGATGGCTTCTTGTTGTGATGCTATGTATGATTCAATGGATGTTCATAATGGTGATTTGATAGTTATGAAGCCACCTAAAGGTAGGGGAGCCACACTAAAGATAAGATACTACCTATGATCGAATTAGGAGAAGAAATTACCACCACTAGGTTTCTACGAGAATAATAGGAGGGAATAATCATTAAGAAGCAAATAGTCATAGCTGTCACCCTTGTTTTTATGCTTTCTGGGTGTGTAGCTCAGGGAAAAGTAGATCCCCAGAAAGAAATTAATGAGGTAAAAGGTGTACCGACACAAGAAGAAATAGAGTATTATGCCGTTGTTGTAGCAACTACTGAATTAATGAAAGAATATATGGACTTGTTTTCTGAAGTAAATGGGGAGGCAGGGAAACACCCGTCAGTCATGCAAACGGAAAAATGGTGGGAGGATCTTAGTACAGCTTTAATTAGTTTTAGAGTGGCGATTGATGGATACAACAAGAATGAGAAAATGCCAGCTGAAAGCCAGAAAGAAATCCACGAATTAATTCTCCGAACACATGAACCATTGGCGTATGTCGCTGATAACTTCGGGGACGCTATCACCAATAAGGATGCCGATAAGGTCAACATTTGTTTCGATAAAATGGGTGAAGCGAGAGAATACATAGATAAAGCCATTAAAATGAATAATAAGCAATTTGAAGAATGGGAGAACAACGCACAAACACAATAAATAAAGTACAACCTAATTTTGAACTTTTTGTTGCAATTTTGTGACAGTAAAGGAATTGCTTCCCTTTTTGACGAATTTTGTCTATTAAAGGGGAGTTTTTTTTATCACAACATTGTGTCCACATATGTAGTTCCCTCGTTTGTCCATCCACATTTATTTACCCCAAAAAAGGAGATTATTGTCCGTGATATTCAATGTAGAACAAATTGCAGCAGCAATACATGTAATTAACAAACACGCAAAAATAGAATGTGAACATTCAAATTTTTATCAAATTAAAGATGAGATTCTAAAAATCTTAATAAAAACAGGTCAGGCACAAAAAATAGGATTAGACCTTTACAAAAATGTTCGAAATGGTCAAAGGAAAGTCCTTACATCAGTTCAGATCGGGACTTTTACTTTCACACAACACCAACAGATGAGGATCTAAATAAGCTTAGTTATTTAAAACGTGGAAAACATGGAAAAAGACATCGAAACCCAATGTGCATACGGGTCTTAAAGTTGCGAGATATATTATCCTCACTTACCTTAAAAACAATCATTCCAAATATAATCATTTTAATATACCTACACCTACACTTACACCGAACTTTCAAGAGTTTCAGGCTCAAACTACATCTACTAAAACCAGAAGAGTTTCCAATGAAAAAAGAAGCTTTTCATCTTGGTTTAATCAATTGTGAAAATATATTTTTAGAAATTCTATGGTGATTTTCTCTATATTTGGGTATTCCCAATAAGGGATTACTAGTAGAATTATATTGTTCTCTTTAGCATAACTTAATTTTAGTTCATCTCTTTTTTTACGTTCTGTGTATCCCTTTGAACCACCAAAAAAATCAACTGCTTCGTAGTGTTGAACTCCATGATACTCAATTAAACTGATGTTTCCTTGTTTATCAAATAATGCAAAGTCGTATCTCAGTGATTTTTTATTCTTCAAATCTGGAAAGGAATACTCACGTTTAAATGTAACCTTAATCCTTGTGAGTAACTTTTCTAACCTAGATTCGCCTTTTGATGTTTTTTCGCCACGTATGCATTTTGGGCAGCTCTGACCACTTAATATGTTATTTGGGGTTACCTACCACTCATACCCACATTTATGTAGAATTTGAACTTTAGTTGAGTTATTTATATAGTCTCCTGAAAGAACATAATCCTCGCCTTTTACTTTCTTTAGTTTCCGCATAAAGCTTTCCTTGCTATCCTTTTTACTTGGACTGCATTCGGGACATCTTCTACCAGATAGAAAACTATTTGGTACCATTTCGAAAATGGTATGTTTTCCATTTTTACATTTATTGTGTTTAATTTTAATTTTCTTCTTATTTCCACCGTAATCACCAACAACCTCATACTCAGATCCGACAAGGTTATATAATTCATCTTTAAACTTTGATGTAGTTTTAATAGGTGTACTGAAGCACTTGGGGCAACGCCTACCATCTAAAAATGAATGTGGGGTTACGTCATACTCGTAATTACAAATAAGATGTTTTAATTTGATTTTTACATCAGTCTTCACATATTTACCTAAGACGATGTAATCGCCATCCCCTTTTTGAAAAACTTCTTCACAAAATTGGTTATGAGTTTTTGTTCTAGTTTTTATACTTCTATCTAATGCACATACATTGCACCAATTTCCACTTAGGACTAAATCGGGAGTTGCTTTCCAAATATGTTGGCAATCAGTAGCATAGAACCTTATTTTTTCATTTCTTTTAACATATGGATCTATATTAACTATCCTATAACCGTGCACCCTTGTTAATCGTTCATTAAAGTCCTTTTCGGAAAGTGTGTTTTTTAAAGATACAATTTTTCTAGCACAAAGACTACAACCACCTTTTAAGAGGTGTCGTGCTATCATAGTATGATTTTGGTTACAGACGTTACAAAAGAATTCTACAGTAGACTTTGAATTTGTATATTCGGTTAATAATTTGTAGGCTTTACCATACTTGGCGGTAATCAGATCAATATACTCTTGGTGGGTTCTTCGTTTTGCCATTTCTAATCACACCCCTATAGGGTGTATTATATCAAAAATACAACCCTTAGGGATGTTCAACTAATATTGATTGTAGTTTAACTACCCTTAAGTGGTGTGAAATGTGTAAGGGGAAAATTAAATATCCAAGTCGGTGAAAGGATTCGTTATCTAAGAACTGGAAAGGAAATTTCACGAGAGGAGTTAGCGTATCGTGCTAATTTGCATTATAACTTCTTAGGAAAGGTTGAACGAGGGGAAAAAGGTGTTAGTCTTGAAAGTCTTGCTAGTATCACTAGAGCTTTAAATGTTTCTTTGGAGGAGTTTTTTAGAGCTATTGACCCAATAGAAAAATCTTCGGTAATTACAGACAGTGAGGATAAAATTAGAAATCTAAAAGTAGATAAAAAAGAACAAATATTTAAAATTGTTGATATCGTAGTAGGAATGATAGAACATAAATAGGACTATAAATTATATCTCATAGGGTAAGATCTTTTGATCTTACTTTTTTTATTGAAATGGATGAAAAAAAGGGTTTCTCTTATAGTGTCGACAAATTCACTCTAAATTCGCTATACTATAAAGAAGATTAGAAAGAAATGAAGGGAAATAAGCTATGAAAATTGAATCAATTCTAAAAGACACTAATTACAATATAAAAATTTTTGATAATGAAGAAATAAAAAGACTTGAAGAAAATATAAGTGAACATCTTATTAAAGATAGCAAGGTTTTCAAGATAAAATGTTTAATTAGAAATTATGAAATTAAAGCTACACCTGAAGAGTTAATAAGACAACTATATCTAGACAAACTAATTAATAAATATAAGTATCCAAAAAAGTTAATTCAATTGGAATATGGAGTACATTTCGGGAGACAGGTAAAAAGAGCAGATATTGTAATCTTTGATAAGGATAGCCCAGACTCGGTTTTTATTATTGTAGAGTTAAAAAAACCGAAGCTGAAGGATGGGAAGGAACAGTTAAGATCTTATTGTAATGCAACAGGTGCACCTATTGGTGTATGGACAAATGGAGAGCAGATAGAGTTTTATCACAGAAGGGATCCTAATTACTTCACAAATCTATTCGATCTGCCAATTTTCACGGAAAGCTTTAGTGAATTTTTGAATAAGCGAAATAGATTCACTTATTTAGACCTTATTTTAAATGATAAACTTCAAAAACAGACTTTAAAACAAATTATTGAAGAGCTCGAGGATGAAGTTCTATCAAATGCGGGAGTAGATGCTTTCGAGGAACCTTTTAAATTAATTTTTACAAAGCTTTATGATGAAAAAAAACATCAAGATGATCTTAAAATTATTGAAGTTTGGTTAGATGCTAAAGGAATTAAAAGTATCTATGATCTTAATGATAATGAGAATAAAGAGCTACGAAAGGAATTAAACCAAAGATTGCAATTGTTAGAGTTTCGAGATACAGGAACTGAAGATGAGGTTAAAGAACGAATTGAGGAGTTATTTATTGAAGCCCAACAAAAATGGAAGGGTATTTTTCAAGATGGAACAAAGTTAGAGCTGTCAAAGTCACATACAAAGATTGTTGTTTCATATCTTCAGAATATAAAACTTTTTAATTCAAATTTAGAGATAATTGATGAGGCCTTTGAGTATTTGGTTAATAAAAATAATAAAGGTGAGAAGGGTCAATATTTCACACCTAGATATGTTATTGATATGTGCGTGAATATGTTGAATCCTAAACCAAGTGAGTTTATTATTGATACTGCTTCTGGCAGCTGTGGATTTCCTGTTCATACAATATTCTATAATTGGAGAAAACTAAATCCAAATGAAAACCACTTATTTACAGCTGAAGAAAAAACTCAAGAGCAAATAGAATATGTAAGAAATAAAGTTTTTGCAATCGATTTTGATAAAAAAACAGTTAGGGTTGGAAGAACACTTAATTTAATTGCTGGTGATGGGGAAACTAATGTGTTACATATGAATACATTAGATTATGAACGATGGAATGAGTTAAAGAATGATAGAGAATGGTACAGAACATATCAAGAGGGTTTTGAAAAATTAGAAGATCTCCGTGTGGATAAAATTGAGAAAAAAGGAATTGCTAATTATAAAGAATTTAAATTTGATATAGTAATGGCAAATCCACCATTTGCAGGGGATATAAAAGATCAAAGAATCATATCCAAATATGAATTAGGCGAAAAAGAAAAAGGTTGGCATGATAAAGTATCAAGGGATATTTTATTTGTGGAACGGAATCTTCAATTTTTAAAGCCAGGAGGTAGAATGGCAATTGTACTTCCACAAGGTAGATTTAACAATACAACAGATAAATTTTTAAGGGATTACATTGCTAAGAAATGTAGGATATTAGGAGTGGTTGGTTTACATGTTAATACATTTAAACCCCATACTGGGACTAAAACCAGTGTATTACTTCTACAGAAGTGGAATGATGATCCAACTTTAGGACCGCTATGCCCATATAAAGAAAACTATAATATCTTCTTTGCTACTCAACGTTCAAGAGGGAAAGATAATAGTGGAGAAAAACTATATAAGAGTGTTGATGGTGGAGAAACTATTGATCCAAAGGAAGCAATCAAGGACAAGTGGGGACATTTTATAGTTTCTCATGATTTATTTAACCATAATAAATTTATTCTTGATGATGGGACAGTTATTGATAATGGTGAAACCCAAGATGGTATTGCAGAAGCGTTTGAGGAATTTGCTAAAAAAGAGGGTTTAAGTTTTTTTTAGGTAGCCCCTTCAATCAAATAAAATATGAAGCATATTTGGAGGGGCAAGAAATTTCAGAAGTTGAAATTGATAAATTAGATGCAATAAAGTTTCGTCTAGACTCGGAATATTATAAAAAAGAGTTTTTAACTATCGAAAAGAGGATCGAGGAGAATGAGCCAAAAACATTAGAGTCGATTAACGGTGTTTTAGATTGTAGTGCTTTCTATCCTTCGATTACAAAATACTATAACTTTAATTTTGAAGGTGTTCCTTTTATTAGAGTAAATGAGATTAATAATGGTTTTGTTAATATAACTAACAATACTGCATTTCTTCCAGAAGAAATAATACAAAAGAATAATAAGACAATATGTGTAGGACATCCAAACGATATTGTTATAGCAAAAGGTGGAAACACATTAGGTAAAATAGGAATTTTACCTAATAATTATAAAAAATATAGTTTGAGTAGAGATGTAATTCTATTAAGGACTTCTAATATTAAAGAACATAATAGGTTCTTTATTTGGATTTTCCTTCACTCAAAATATGGCCAGGATTTATTATTAAGAACGGCTAGTCAAACAGGACAGCCTCACTTAACTTTGGCGTCATTAATGCAGGTTAAAATTCCTACCTTTAATACCGGATTTGAGGGAATATTTGAGAAGTTATATTTTAAGGCACTTAGTTTACAGAATGAGTCACAAAGGTTTTATGAAGAGGCTAAAAATATTCTCCAAACAGAATTGGAGCTAGATAGTATCGAACATGATGATAGTTCCTTTAATATAAAAACTTTTCAAAGTTCATTTATAGAAACAGGTCGTTTGGATTCCGAGTATTATCAACATAAGTATGATCAACTTACTTCTAAAATTATGAAGAAAAAGTATAAAAAGTTAAAAGAATTAGTTACCATTTTCAAATCAGTTGAACCTGGTTCAAAAGCATACCAAACTGAAGGGATACCTTTTATAAGAGTATCAAACGTGTCAATCGGCGGTATTAAGGAATCCGAAATTTTCTTAGCAGAATCCTATGTCAGGGAAGCAGAAGCAAAGGTTAATAGTAAAAAGAATATTAAAAAAACCGTTTCTTTATTTCCAAAGGCAGGGACTATTTTGTTAAGTAAGGATGGAACAGTTGGAATAGCATATAAAGTGGAAGAAGATTTAAATATAGTTACGTCTAGTGCAATACTCCATTTGAATGTTCTTGATAAAAAAGATATACTCCCTGATTACCTTACGTTGGTTCTTAATTCTGATTTAATTAAACTACAGGCTGAAAGGGATGCTGGAGGTTCAATAATCCAACATTGGAGAATTGAGGAAATAGAAAATTTATTAGTACCGATTATAGATATTGATAAACAATTAATAATTAGTGATTTAATTAAAGAAAGTTTTATGTATAAAAGATTATCAGAGGAAGTACTTGATATTACAAAATTAACTATTGAAAGGGCAATTGAAACAAATGATGTTATTGCAACTAAATTTATAGAACAGTTTTTAATGAAAAAAGCTATATCGCTTTAAGGGGAGTAATTTAATGGTTGCGGTTTATAGTAGAGATAATTTGAATAGGTGGATATCCGATTCCGAAATAGACTATTTTACTTATTTTATAAAGGCATGGATTCCATTCAATGCATGGTACAATAACTCTTTTCACCATGTGGGGGAGTCTGATAGGGCAAAAATAAACTTTGTAAAATCGAACTCAAATGAAATTAGAAATGCTATTCATAACTTCCTAGAGCGTTCTGGCAATGAAAATGATTTGTTTAAAAATTATCTAGCTAATTTTTACCACAGTCTAGGTGAAACAACAATTCTGAGTAATGGTGAACGAATTTCTTTTGAAAGTATAGTAATCGAATCTAATAATAAAAGTATCATTGATAATGAGATAATTAGGGGTGTTAAATACTATTTAAGAAGAGTCGACGGTGATAGAAGACAAGTTACTAAAATGACTTCAATTGTAAAGAATAGTAGTGGTGCAACAATTTTTATGTGTGAAACAAATGATTATAATTTGGAAAGTATCTTGGTACATCCTGATTACCAAAATCGATTAAGCACATCACAGCAGTCAAATTTAAAAGTGTTCTATGAGGACTTAAATCCAAATAAGCCAATAAATTTAATTGTTCCTGATCGCGAAGCAACACCTGGTAATCATTATGATTGTATGGGAATAAAATTCATAAGAGATGAGAATAACACTCTTTGTCAAGCGGATAAAATGTGTAAAGGTTTGATTGAAATTTTGTACAGGCTTAGAAACTTATTGTTTCACGGAGAGCTTAATCCAACAAATGATAATAAAAAAATCTATATGTATGCCTACTTGATTTTAAAGATGTTAATTGAAAGAATAAGATAAATGACTTTAACACGAAAAATTATTAATAAGACCCTGAATGGGTCTTTTTTTTTGAACTATTTTTTAATACATCTAATGTAAATTTAATCATATTTATATCAAATTAACCATTATTACCTAAATAATTCCAATTTATGATATAATTATTGAAAATTTCTCATATATTGGGTGGAGGATATATTGCCTTTAAAGCCAATTCCAAATGGAATAAATAATTTTGATAACCTATTAGAAAATCTTTTGTGAGGCAAGAGAAATGAATTAGTTCGCCTTTTTGACGGGTATTAAAATAAATGAAAGATTATTAGGGACTGAAACAAACGTCCATTGCTATATGATAGGACTTGATGGCAATGAGGTGCCACGAGTAGAGCACTTGGCAATAAAGGTGGCTACTAGATTACTTGACTATTCAATCCCAAGGTCTGAGATTGATAAAGCAAAAAAACAGGATGAAGTAGATAATACAACCGTAAATATGATGAGGTTAAAAATGAAGGCTAAAAGTCTATTTACCTCTATCGGAAATACTGGTGAGGGTGGTGATATGCTTTTATACATGTTAGTTCAAAGTTATCTTGGTTATCCACAGTTATTATGTAAAATGCCATTAAAAACTAGTAGCCAAGTACATTAACATGGAGCGGATGGTATACATATTGGATTTGATGAAGGAACTCAAAAATTAGCAATATATTGGGGAGAATCGAAACTCTACCAATCTATTGATAATGCTATTTCAAATTGTCTAGATAGCATTAAACCGTTTTTATTTGATGGTGGATTCTTTGGGCGTACTTCGCGGGTTATGCAACTAATAACTACTAATCTTGACCTCATTAGCGAAGAGCTTGAAGCGGTTATTCTAAAATTCTTAGACCCCACAGATCCTGAAACCGCCTATGTGAAGCCACCTACGCAACTTCCTAAAATATCTGCCGTTCCATGGTTTTCCCAACCAACTTACCTCTGCACCTTCTGAGTTATAAAAACTGAAAACAAAAGCATCTATTTTTAAATCCTGACCCATAAAAAATATTTTTTTGTTATCGGGAACTCTAAAACCAACCCATTTATATCCTTTCATATTTATTTCAACATCTCTAGTTGTATTTGCTAGAATTTTTTCTTCGTATGCTTCAAATTTTGGATCCAGTTCGTTAAGTTCTTCTGTATTAAAAAACAAGACTATCCCTCCATTTCATTTTTTTATTATACTAACCTAAGTTTTAATTATTATCCTAACCAGGGAGTCCGAAAATAACCTATGCTTGTTCAACTAAAGGGGTATAACAAAAAGTGAAAAAAGCGACACATCAAAGTGTCGCTTATTTGCTTATGCCGTAGTCCTTGGCTTTTGCGTAGATAGTGGATTTAGCCACTCCGCTCATTTTTATAATACCATTTACACTTAATATAGTTGTTTTTCTTTCCGAATAGAGCTTCAAAGCCTTATTAACGTCCGTCTCAGCTTTTCAACACGCCGCATATGTTACCCTTGTGATTTTGTTCTCTCACGTCCTTTAGATGTCATCTCGTTATTTAAATCATGTTCAATTTTAGCGATAGTACCCGTACCCGGCATGACAAACATTAGTATTAACAAACACAGAATGAAGGAAATTGTGAACCTTTTGTTTCGAATTTGTGACATTAAAGGAACAGCTTCCCTTTTTGACGAATTTTGTCTATTGAAGGGGAGTTTTTCATTTTATTATTTCACCCTTGCTATCCCATTACCTTGTGAATATTTTCCTCTACAAGATATTTCCCCTATTAGACTTCCAAAGGAGCATGTTGTTTATGAAAATAAAACCAGTTGAGGTTGCTCAAGCAATACATATTATTAACCGCTATGCAAAATTATCAATTGAAACCCAACTTCTATATAAAATGAAAAATGATGCACTAGATTTACTAATACTAACTGGAGATGCGAAAAAAGTGGGGCTAGACATTTATAAAGACCCTCGTAATGGAAGAAAACGTACATTTGTTTCTGTTAAGATTGAGAATTTTTATTTTCATATGTCCCCAACTAAAGCTGATTTTTTTAATCTACAGCATATAAAAAACGAAGAAAAAACCCGCAATCCTTTAGTTAATATGGATCTTTCTGAAGCGAAGCACACTATAATGACTTATAGTCAGAAACGAAATAAAATTTTTGAGTTTAAATGAACTCAGTATACATAATTATGGTGCTTCAAATTCGCCTTTTCAAAATAGAAGAATTTCAAATGAAATCCGGATGGATTCCAATTATTTTAGGAATTAAAAGGCAGATAAGAATATTATTATTGAGTAAAATATAGTAAAAAAGTTCCCTTTTTTGTTATAGTTAAGAGGAACTATTTTACATATTAATAAGAGAATTTTCTATGGAGGTTTGTTAATAGCTATGCAAGCAGATATTAATTTCACGTCAGATTTATTTGATGCAGCTAATAAACTTAGGGGAAGTGTTGCACCATCGGAATACAAAAACTTTGTCTTACCTTTAATCTTCCTTCGTTACCTATCCCTTCGCTACGAAAAACGACGTGATGAACTCAAGGAATTGGTGAGCAATCCAAAAAGTGATTGGTATATGGAAGACCCGGAAATGAGGAAAGAGGTACTCTCAGATGAAGATCAATATCGTTCTGAGCGTGTTTATATTTTACCGGAAGAAACACATTGGTCATTTATTGTTTCTAATGCAAAGCAGCCAACAATTAAAAAGATTTTAGACGATGCTATGAGGCTAATTGAAGAAACCAATACTGAACTTGAAGGAGTACTTCCTCGGAATATATATCAGGCGAGTAATATACCCGTAGAAAGTATTTCTGGTCTGATTGAGGTTTTTTCAAGGGATGTGTTTGGAAACAACAGTAGTGAAGCTGTGGATGTACTTGGGGCAACATACATATATTTTATTTCGGAGTTTGCATCAAGTGAAGGACAAAGAGGTGGGGAGTTCTTTACACCCGCATCAATTGTAAAATTGTTAGTAGCAATGTTGGAACCGATTTCTGGTACGCTGTTTGATCCAGCATGTGGAAGTGGGGGAATGTTTGTTCAATCTGAAGACTATACACCAAATAAACATTCATTGTCATTTTACGGTCAAGAAAACGTAGATATGACGCTTCGACTTGGAAAGATGAATGTTCTTATGCATGGAATAAACGCCGACATACGGCTCGGAAACTCGTTGTTGAATGATCAATTTATCATTAAGCATGAAGACGGTAGTTTTGAACCAATAATATTTGATTATGTTATCGCCAATCCTCCTTTTAATATGAAGGATTGGGGTGCCGCTCGAGTTTCAAAACAAGATCCAAGACTAATCGTTGAATATGATAAAGCAGTAAACAATGGCAACGCAAACTATATGTGGATGCAACATTTCTTATGGCATTTGGCTCCGGGGGGAACTGCAGGTTATGTTATGGCAAATGGTGCAATGACTTCAAATACAACTGGAGAAAAAGAAGTTCGAAAACAATTGATTGAAGACTCACATATTGATTGTGTTGTACAACTTCCCGATAAGCTTTTTTATGGTACTGGAATACCATGTTGTCTATTCTTCCTGAGTAAGAATCGTAATGGACGTCAAGATAAAATTCTATTTATTGATGCACGTAACAAAGGTGTGATGGTTAGTCGCCGGCAGAAAGCTTTTACGCAAGACGAAATTAGTGAGATAGCTGGCATTTATCATGCATACAAGAAAGGTAAAGGCGATTATCAAGAAATAAAAGGATTATGCAAAGTTGCCTCAATTGAAGAGGTGAGAGGAAACGATTATAAATTAACACCAGGTATTTATATAGGAACTGAAGAAATAACAAGTGATAATGTTCCATATGAGGAACGGATGGATGAACTTTTGTCTATTCTTAAAGAGCAGTTTGATGATTCTAATCGTCTTCAAGAAAAGATACTGCGTAACTTGGAGGGGATACTAAAGTGATGTTCCCTGTAGTACAACTTGGAAAAATAGCGAACTTTACTAATGGTGGAGCATGGTCTCAAGAGGAGTATTCCAGTACTGGAATACCTGTTGTAAGAGTAAGTGATATTTCAAATGGAAGAATTGATTTATCCCAGTGCAAATATTTACCACTAACTAGTTTAGAAAAGTATCGTAAACATCTTTTATTTAAAGACGACTTGATAATCGCTACAGTTGGGTCCCATAAAACCCAACAATCTTCTGTAGTTGGCAAACATGCCATAGTTACTGTTAGCGAAGAGAACGCGTTACTAAATCAAAATGCAGTTAAAATTACACCGACTGATGAAAATATTCTTGATAAAAAATACTTAAGATTTGTTGGAAGTTCACATTACTTTAAGAATTTTATTGCCGAACATGCTCGGGGTTCTGCGAATCAGGCTAGGATTGCAATATCAGAATTAAAGAAAATGAAAATTCCATTACCTTCTATTAATATTCAAAGAAGTATTGGAGAAGTTCTATCAACACTTGAAGAAAAAATTATGCTTAACCAACAAATGAACAAAACTCTCGAACTTATTGCAAAAACTCTTTATAAGGAGTGGTTTGTTGATTTCGGTCCGTTTAGGGATAATGATTTTGAGGAATCAAAATTAGGATTTATTCCAAAAGGTTGGAGAATAGGGTGTATTGGTGATATTGCTAAGGTTAAAAATGGTTTTGCTTTTAAAAGTTCTATGTGGCAAAAAAATGGTGTGCCTGTTATTAAAATAGGAAACATTACCCCACCGTTTGTTAACATAAATGGAGTAGATTTTGTTTCAGAAGATATTGCAGCAAAAACTAGTGATTTTTTACTAGATGCTGGTGATCTTCTAATCGGAATGACAGGGGCTTATATTGGTAAGACAGCAATTTTGCCAAAATTTACACAAAAGTCTCTGCTTAATCAGCGGGTTGGTAAATTTGTTTCAAATATTGAGGGATTAAATACGATTCCACTAGTATATCTTTTATCTACTATGGAATCTTTTAAAGAACAAATTCGATTTAAGGCAACTGGTTCGGCTCAACCTAATATTAGTGGTAAAGGTGTTGAAAGTATTGAATGTCTTATACCTACTGAAAATGTGTTATCCGAGTTTATAAGAATTATTGAACCTATATATTATTCAATGATAAAACATCAAAATGAAATAATTCAGCTTAACCAAACCCGTGATTTCTTATTACCACGACTATTATCAGGCGAAATAGAATTAAAAGATAAAATATTTGAGGAGGTGCTATGATTGACTAGTGGGCTTTATGAATCAGATTTTGAAGAAACAACCATAGAAAGGCTAAAACGTATTGGCTACAATTATCTTCATGCAACAGAATTGTTTAGTGGTCGAGAGAGTGTACGTGATGTTGTATTAAAGGATCGTTTAGTTGGATTTTTGCGAAGGACATATCCTTCGCTTCCTGCTGAACAGCTTCCTGTTTTGACTTCCCTTCTCATAAATCCGGATGGGGTAACAAATCAACAAAGAAATGAACGATTCCATGAAATGCTGACAAAAGGTTTTATATTTTCCTGGGAAGAAGGAATAGAGCGCAAGTTTGAACACGTGTTTCCAATTGATTGGAATAATTGCAGCTCGAACGACTTTTTAGTAGTTAATCAGCTTGCGATAGATGGACGCTTTTCAAGGCGCCCAGACGTTATTATTTACATTAATGGGTTGCCGTTGGTTGTCTTTGAACTTAAAAGTCCATATAACGATCAAGCGACCGTAGATGACGCTTACACGCAAATTACTAATTACACCAATGACATTCCTCAGCTATTCACCTACAACGCTTTTACCGTTATTTCCGATAACATAGAGACACTTCATGGGGTTCCGGGTGCGCCAATCGAATATTTTTCAGCATGGAAGTCAATTGACGGAAAAACAGTTGATAATAATGTTGCAAATACTATGAAGACGTTAATTGAAGGGTTGTTCACAAAAGAACGCTTACTTGATTATATTCGGTACTTTTTGGTTTATATGAAAGATGGTGAACAAAGATACAAAATCGGCGCAAAGTATCATCAATTCTTTGGAGTTAAATTTGCCGTTCAAGAAACTATCAGAGCCACTCGGCCAGAAGGTAATCGAAAAATCGGTGTCGTTTGGCATACACAGGGTTCCGGGAAAAGTATCTCAATGATGTTCTTCGCCGGAATGATTATTAATCATCCGGATATGAAGAATCCAAGTGTTGTAATACAAGTCGATAGAGCCGACCTTGACCAGCAATTACACGATACTTTTGAAATGGGAAATAATCTTGTTGGTAACATTCATCACGCCGAAAGTGCTGAACAATTACGAGAAATATTAAAAAATGAATCCGGACAAATTGTTTTTTCTACAATAGAGAAATTTCGGCTAAAGACAGAGGAAGCGGATGGAAACGAAACTAGAAAAGAAATTCAACACCCGGTTCTATCGGAAAGAAGAAACATTGTAGTAGTATCTGATGAAGCCCACCGAACACAATATAATGAAGGTGGATTTGCCGGGCATTTACGGACTGCACTTCCAAATGCATCACATATCGCATTTACAGGTACACCTATTGACTTCGTTGGAAGAAATACAACTGAACTCTTTGGAAATTATATTCACGTATATGATATGCAACAGGCTGTTTTAGATAAAGCAACTGTTCCGATTTATTATGAATCGCGTCTAATTCCACTTGACAACACCAATGCGCAACTTGATGAGGATTTCGAAAACCTTATTACGCATGCAGACCCAAACGATCAACGAGCAAAAGCACAAATAAAGTGGGCAGCGTTGGAACGTGTTGTTGGAACACGACCACGTCTTGAAAGACTAGCGAAGGATATTCTTAATCATTTTGAACAGGCAGCAAGTTCTCAAGATAAAGCCATGATAGTTTGTATGAGTAGGGAAATTTGTGTTGCTTTGTATGAAGAAATGAGGAAATTACCGAATTGTCCGCTGATTGAAATCATAATGACTGGTGATGTAAAGAAAGATCCAGAAGAATGGAGAAGTGTCATTCAACCCTGTAGTGATTACCCACATATTAAGACAAAAGAAGAGCAAGAAACTATTAAAGAGAACTTAAAGGACCCCGAACACCCACTTAAAATGGTCATTGTTAGAGATATGTGGTTGACTGGTACTGATATACCAACAATGAAATTTCTGTACGTGGATAAACCAATGAAAGGACACAACCTCATGCAAGCCATAGCAAGGGTAAACCGTGTGTTTCCTGGCAAAGATGGCGGAGTAGTTGTTGACTTTATAGGTCTAGCGCAGAACCTTAAGGAAGCAACAAAGAAATATACTAGTGGTGGAGGTAGAGGTACGCCTACTTTCGATATTGAAGCAGCTGTTGCTGTATTTTATGAACATCTTGGTGATGCCCGAGAATTTATCCCCCATGAAACGGACGTAGACGGTTGGAAAGCGCTTGACAAGGTAGAACGAGAGGATTACATCGCCGAGCTAGTAAACAAGCTTCTAGGGGCAAGACAAGAGGCTTTTTTAACTACACAACTAAAATTAAAGAAAGCACATCAACTAGTCCGGCATGTTGATGAAGTACGCCAGTTCACAAATGAAATTCAACTGTATCAAATTTTAGCGACACAGGTTCGGAAAATTGTTGAAGGAAATATTGGAACCCGTAAGAAAGAAAAAGACCTTGAGAAGCGGGTTTCTAAACTTGTAAACGAGAGTATAGAAGCAAAGGAAGCAATTGACTTATTTGCCGTTGCCGGAATCGAAAGACCTGATATATCTATTCTTGATGAAGCTTTTATGGCTGATTTAGTCGAGAAAAAACACGTAGATCTTCGGTTAAAATTATTAAAGCAATTGCTTGATGATGAGCTGAAATTAAAACTAAAAAAGTCAAATCCTAAGCAGAAATCATTAAAGGAAGCTTTAGAAAAGGCAATCAGTGAATATCACGATAGGGTTATTTCTGCTGCAGATGTGATACGAATGATGATGGAAGTACGAAAAGGGATGGATAGTGAATTACGGTTCCAGAATGAACTAGGTCTATCCGAGGAAGAAGTTGCTTTTTATCATATTATTGAGAGCATGGGCAACATGGCGTTTACAAATGAATTTATCGCACAGCTTGTTCATAAAGTTGTAGCGGCTATGAAAAAGGAATTTAAAGTGGACTGGACTAACCCTCACCGTTCTGATGTTCTTTCTAAGGTTAACCTTGCAGTAAAGATGGTATTGATAAGAGAGAAAATTACAGGAGAGCAATTAAAATTTCTGACTATTGCAATTGTTGATCATGCTAAAGAACAGTATAAAGATTGGCCAAGAAGCTACGCATGATACAAAGCACATGATAATTTTTTTACAATAAAAGCGCCGATATTTTATCGTCGCTTTTATTCATGTACGTATGATAGGGGATGTGTAATATGGAATTTGAAAGAATACCAGTAATATTAAAAAGGTATGATTTTGGTGCGAAAATGGCTATTTGCCAAAAAAGTTCGATGGAAATAATGTCTACGAACGGATTGATTGAAGTAAAGAAGCTTAGAGAAAAGGTATTGCCTTGGGAATTGGAAACCTTTGCATTATTTTCAGTAACTACAGTAAATGAATATTCTAATCAGAAATTTGAAACTGAAAAAGACAACCGTAGGTTTATTGATATAATAGCCACAATTAGAAATTATAAGCATCCACGGTTGAAATTAGCACATGAAAAAAATAAATTTGTCGATTATTTTTTGATTGTTACAGGATTAACCCAATTTCAAATTCAAGAAAGTACTTATTATAAATTATACCGATACAATTACATGTTTAATTTTAAAAATAATAATATTGATATGAAGGAACATTTCATTAAGAAATTTGGAGTTGATTATGAGGAATTTGTTAAATTTGGATTCCTCCTGCGAATCCTTTATGCAAATAAAGTGCCAGACCCTAAAATAATACTTTATTTATTTGGAAAATATAACCATGTTTTAAAATGGTTGATGATTGAAAGAGAAAAATTTGTTTCTCTCCAGGAAAAATTCACAAGTGATATAACACAATACATTTACGGCTTTAAATACTTTTACCAGTTTCCTTTTATTTCTTATAAACAGACGATTTATATGCCATTACCACACTTATTGTTACAGTCTGTTACCACCTCACTTCTATTTCGGTTAACAGAAGGTAATGGAGAATTACGTCAGTTGTTTGGCAAAGATGTGTTAGAAAACTATCTCATCCATATTTGTAACTTTTCAACATGTTTTGATGAGGTAGCTTCTGATTACGCCTATAAGTATAAAGGTGGGGAAAGACGAACCTTAGACATTATGATTAGAAAAGGGGATCAATGCTTCATGCTTGATAGTAAAAGCATGGTGCCGAGAGCAGCCCTTCGAGATTTGTCAGAGGATGCTATTGACGCTACTCTTAATCGTATGGTTGATTCAGTAGTTCAAGTTTATAGACATTTGGTTGAACGATTTCAAATAGAATACTATCCTTTTGCAGAAAAAATTAAGTTTAATAGAGAAGACATTTTTGGAGCAGTTATTCTCCTGGAAGATAGCTATTATCGAAGAGAGGAAATAATGACTAAAGCTGCGGAGGTATTAAAAATCAACTTGGAGGGTGCGGAATTTAAGTATCTCTGTTCAAATGTTAAGATATTGAGCTTGTACGAAATAGAGAGTATGATTTTTCAAAATGAAGATGTATTTGAACTATTAATGAAAAACCGGAATAATAAACAAAATTGGTTTGATTATTCTCTGTCGAATGACTTGAACAATAAAGAAAAAAGGTTGATAAACAATATTAGTGAGTTTATGGAAGATATTAAACAATATTTATATGAATTTGTAGAGGAAATTGAAGAAAAAGGTCTTATTGTATAAAAGTAACTTAAATATGTGTGTTCTTTATATATTTCCTTGTAATACAGCAGGGAGAGAAAAATTTTTATCGCTAAATCATGGGGGCAAGTTGGGGGCAGACTGGGGGCAAACTCAAACAAGCTGCCCCCAACTACATCATATTAATCTAACAGTCGAAAAAATAAAACCGATTAAATCAACTATTTCAAATCAAAACTGTTATAATCAGATTCACCTTTCCACCTTGACAGGGTAGAGGTCACAATTAGGTGATGTGAGAGACTTTGGGGCGGGGTTGTGGGACTTCTTAGACAATATCAACTACAATTGTGTTTTTTGCGTACTAAAAAATTGACAACAGGTAAGATGACTTATAGAAATGCACATAATTATAACTATGTTACTTATCTTAAGTAGTAGAAGGTGTTTTTTATTTAGGTTTTAATTCAGAGGTAATAATTCATGAAAAAATGTGTACTTCTCACAAATTTCGCCATAGGTACCTTTATCTTTTATGGGAAACTGGAAATGAAAACAATCTTGATGATGAACTGTATTGTGTATGTCTAATATTACTTCGTCTTCTTGTTTATAGACTATATTACAGTTTGGGCAATAAACCTTTTTATACATTTATTCTCCTCCTTCTTGGTAATTAAGTACTATTTACAACAGGAAATATCCTGCATTTTCACAAAAAATTCACAAAGAAAATTTTAAAACTTTCCTTTAAGTGTAATTTAATAGTAAGCAGAAAAATAGCCTAATAAAAAATAACACCTTTCCTAAAGAATGGTGTTATTCTATGTATCTTATTTTAAATTTTAAAATCATTTATTCTCAAGGTGATTAAAATTTGTTTGTTAGATTATTTGTTTTTTAATCAGTAGGTGGACAAAGCAGTTTTTTAAAGAGATTGGATTTAATCATCTATGAATGTCTAGTTACATAATAATTACCAATTAATAATGTTTATTCTATTTTACGATTTACGATCGATACCGCTTAAATAGATTTCTATAATTTTTAATACATCATTTTGAATATCTATAGATCTCGATGAAAGTAATTCAATTATTTCAACAAGAACATCTTTATTCTCAATTAAGCTAAGTTTATCTGAATATCGTACTAACTCAGCTAAAGAGATATCAAGTACTGTTGCAATTTTTAATAATATCTCATAGGTCACATTTTTTTCTGACCTTTCAATTTCACCCATGTAAGTGGAGGATATTCCAACTTTTTCTGCCAAATCATGCTGAGTCCAATTTCTTTTTTTTCTTAAGATCCGAATTCTTTGACCAACCGTATCTGACATTAAAATCACCTCTAGAATAAGTAAATCCTAGAAGAAAACAAATGTGAACAAACTATAGTTGGTACTTTTCTTTGAATAACAACTATAGTTGGTATTTTGCGCTTTTTTGTTATTTTCAATAGTAAATTGAGCTAATTCACAGTAGTAAGTGACCATTTTCTAAATACATATTCGTTAATATGAAGTAAGAGATTTCAACGTGGTTTAAAAAAGTTTGTGAGAATTATAATGTGATGTTTGCAAGTATCTGCGGCTTCGTTGCATTAAAAAACACATAACACTTAAAAGTTAGGTGCCTATTTCCTACGATATATTTTCCATGGTTTCATATGGTATGTTCATCCTTTATGCTTAACGGTAGCAATTGACGACTGGAAAGCCCACATCCTGGATAAAGGGCAATAGTTCCTCCACTCCATTTTTCTTCTCTCTAAAAGTAAAGCCAACTCCCTGTTATGAGAGCTGGCTCCATTTTAATTAAAGTTGAACTCCTTCAACATTACGTTCCACAATACGTGCGCCTTTTTTTGATACAATCGGGCCACCAGATGTTAGGAATGCATCCGTTGCTACGATTAGATCCATTGCTGCGGTAACCGCTTGAACATCTACAGGTTCCACTGGATTTTCGATCGAGACGGTTGCTGTTTTTCCTGCCATATTCGTAAACTGCATTTCTAGTGTTTTTGCCACTTGTTATTCCTCCTTTCTAAAAATTCATCTTAAAATTACTCAGCAATGCCTACTAACATAAAGCTATCATTACGCTCAATGTCAGATAGATCTAATGTTTGAAGACCGATGATTGCTGTTGCAACTGCATGTAAATCATCCGCTGTTACAGAAGGGTTAATGTTGTTGTAATTTTTGTTTTTATAGATTAGTTTACCTTTACCGTCCACGCCGTTTTCAAATACTAGACGTAACTGTGTATCTAGAATTTCCTGTTTTGCTGCCATGTCTCTCACCCCCTTTTCACTTATGTTATAGATTGGGGAGGGGAGAAACGGGGCATTCATTTTAAAATATAGAAAAGAATTTTGCTTAGCTATTTTGCTGATGAAAATGAAAATGAAGAAAAGACACAATTTGTTCACATAAAACCAACTATTGGCGGTTTTTGTTTTAAAATTCCCAACTATAGTTGGTGTACTTTTTGTTATTTCTAGTATTTACTATTATTAGTAGAGATTGTTACGTTAAACGAAATACTTTGTATATATTTTGAGATAGTACAAGCCCCCATTCGGTAGTTTTAAGACCGTATTGACGTAATCATCAGTTCTTCTAAGAAACTAATAAAACCAATATCCCCACGAAGGAGAGACCCCATGAATCAAATACTAGAAACCTACGATATTAATCCTCAAACGATGGCAATTTTGTCCGTAGCTGAAATTGAATATTCAGCGATTGTCCTTGAGGAACATAAGAAAGTATATGTTAGGAAAACACCCTTACAAATTATTAAAGCAGCTTGTTTAGAAGGTGGCGCCTCCTATGAAGGAAGACGAAAGGCTGTTACTCATTTAACGGGTGCTATGCAAAAAGTACCGATCCCAATTAACCCACGAAGAAATATCTTCGCATTTCCTACTCATTCACCTACCACGTTTGAGTGCAACTGGATTTTTTACCATCAGATCAAAACCATTACTATCCCAAACGTTCCAAATCCAGCCATCCAATCCATCATTCATTTTAAAAATAACCAATCACTTCCTATGAATGAATCTTGTTATGTTTTACAAAAACAATACCAGCGTACAGCTATGTGTATCTTGCAATATTCAACATGCGAACAATTGCAAACGCATTCATTGCTTGGATTATAAGATAAACCTCGAAAAATATCGCAAAAAAGGACGGCTACCTACATGAACGGAAACTTAATACTAAACGATAGACCTTTAATCATTATCCCCGCACTTGCAAAGGCAATTGGAAAAAACGAAAGTGTCATCCTTCAGCAACTTCACTATTGGATGAAACGCAGCAAAAATATTCGGGAGGACCGTAAGTGGGTGTATTTCACTTATGATCAACTTAGAGAGCAGATTCCATATATATCAAAAAGCACAATTAGAAGAGCCGTTTTGAAATTAGAAAATAGCGACTTAATAACTTCCGACAATTTTAACAAGATGAAAATGGACCATACGAAATGGTACACCATTAACTATGAAAAATTGAGTGAATTAGAGTGTTTTGAAAATAACAACCTACATAGTGTTGACGTTCAAGCAGAAACCAAAACAACCCCATCAGCCATAGCAGACGAATCCATCTGTCCAGAAAGAGCAGACGATGTGCTCAAAGTGGACAGCCCATCTGTTCAAATTGAGCAGACGATGTGTTCAACCTGGACAGAGGATGTGCCCATCCTGAACACAGCAATACCAGAGAGTACTACAGAGATTACTTCAGAGAATACATCAGATTCTTCTTCTTCTAAACAAGCAAATGACAACGAAGACGACCCAATTAAATTTTTTGAACAAAATGGATTTGGAAAAATTGGAAACTACTATGCCATGAAAATTAAATCATGGTGTACTGAATTTTCGAGTGAAATCGTCATAGAAGCTATGAAGCTAGCTTTAGAGAATGGATCAAACAGATGGAATTATGTAGAGACCGTACTCAAAGATTGGATTAGCAAAGGTTACGAAACAGTAAAGGAAATTCTAGACGCACAACTTGTCTTCAAAGTGCAGAAACAGAAGAAAACCATTGCAAAACCAGTACGAACTGAACTCATCCCGGAATGGCTCGATAAGGATAACCAACCTGAGATACCTGTTTTTGATTTGGATTTTGGTGCGAAGAAAAGGTTGTTTGAGGAAAGGCTGAAGGCTCATGGGTAGAATATGCTATTGGACACTAACTCACGTTGTAATAATAAATATTCTCTTTTCGTTCGGAAGCCATATACAAAATCATTCTGGGTCTGGCAATCAATAATAGTCTAATTATTGGACCAAGCCGTTCGTGTTCAGCATTATCACGCTGGATCAATTATGTATAAAATGGTATAATTTTACTATCTATGTCTACCTAAATCGTATAGAAACAAGGGGAAAAGCTATGATAGAAAAAGAAAATAAATTAATTATCAATTCGGATAAAGGAAATTTGCTGAATGAATTAATTAGATCCATTAAAGATTGTGAAAGTTTTTATTTTAGTGTAGCTTTTATTAATTTTAGTGGTCTACAACTGTTATTGGAACCGATCAAAGAGGCTGAAGAAAAGGGTATTAATGGTAAGATAATCACATCCACATACCTTAATTTTACGGATTCAAAGGCTTTAGAAAAATTAAAGACGTTTCAAAATATATCATTAAAAGTTTATGTTACAGACAAAGAGATTGGTTTTCATACCAAAGCCTATATTTTTGAGTATAAGGACAGCTATAAAGTTATCATTGGTTCTTCCAATATTACACAAAGCGCACTAAAAAGTAATATTGAGTGGAATGTTGAAATTATCTCCAAACAGGACGCATCTTTTATTAAAGAAGTACTGAAAGAATATAATAACTTATGGGATATGAGTACTGAAGCAGATGATGAATTTATCAAACGATACGAAGAATTTCTAATGAATTTTAGAAAAACACAAAATACAAGTCAAATGATATATGAACATAACAAACAGTACATTGTTCCTAACCGAATGCAAAGGCGTGCAACCGAAAATCTTGATCGTCTTCGGAGTTTTGGTGAAGAAAAGGCATTAGTAATAGCGGCTACTGGAACGGGTAAAACATATATGTCTGCTTTTGATGTGAAAAGTTTTAAACCTAAAAGATTATTATTTATTGTACATAGAGAAGAGATATTGAAAAAAGCGAAAGAAACATTTGAATTGCTATTACCAAATGAAGGGATCACATTTGGATTACTGACAGGCAATTATAAAGACAAGAGAGTGGATTATCTATTTTCAACGATACAAACTCTTTCTAAATGTTTTCATGAGTATAGAAGAGATGAATTTGACTATATCATTATCGATGAAGCACATCATGCAACAAGTCCAAGCTATCAGAGTGTCCTTGATTATTTTAAACCTCAATTCATGCTTGGAATGACCGCGACTCCAGAACGAAGTGATCATCAAAATGTCTTTGAATTATTTGATCACAATGTGGCTCTTGAAGTAAGGTTACACGAGGCACTAGATGATGAACTTGTCATTCCATTCCATTATTTTGGGATTACTGATATAGATGAAATAGATTTAAGTGATATAAGTATTGACGATTTAGCTGAGGTGACTCGTAGATTAAAGGTTAATGAACGAGTAGATTTTATTATCGATAAGATGGAGTTTTATGGACATGATGGTGAAAAGAGGAAGGCTTTAGGATTTTGTGCGAGTATAGAACATGCCCAATACATGTCAAGCGAGTTTAATAAAAGAGGGTACAACAGCGTTTGTTTAACAGGTGAAGATTCGCCGCATACACGGGAGCAGTTTATGAAAAAATTAGAAGATGACCACGATAACTTAGAGTTCATTTTTACAGTTGATATTTTTAACGAAGGTGTCGATATTCCCTCAATTAATACTGTATTAATGCTAAGACCAACAAATTCACCTATTGTCTTTATCCAACAGCTTGGTAGAGGGTTACGTAAGTATGGGAACAAGAGCTTTTTAACTGTTCTTGATTTTATTGGGAATCACACGAAAACGTTCCTTATAGCAATCGCCCTTAATGGTAGTAGGTATTATGATAAAGAAAGTCTCAAAGTGGCCGTAGCGACTGGATTCGCAAATATTCCAGGTGCAACTCATATCCAGATGGACAGAATCTCACAAGAACGAATACTAGAACAAATTGATCGAGAAAATTTTAACTCCATGAAGTATTTGAAAGAAGAATATAATGAATTTAAAAAGTTAAATCAAGGGCGAATTCCCTTCTTCTTGCTAGATTATTTCAAGTATGATGGAGCACCGGATCCGATTAAATTTATTAATCGTGAAAAATCTTATATTCAATTTGTCGCGAAGGTTGAAAAGGATGAACACCTGAAGAAATTGTTACTGAATGAAGCTTTTGATGGGGCGATGAAGGAATTATCAAGTAAGCTTCCGTTAAAGAGGGTTTATGAATTTGTTATCATCCGTTATTTGTTAGAACATGAGTTTATTGATCTTCAGATAGCTAAGAATGAAATCTTAAAAATAGTAGAAAGTGTTGATGATGATAGTATCCTTCATGCATTTGAGTACTTAAATCAAGACTATTATGATAGTGTTCAAAAAAGGACGAAGCCGAAGTTATTTACATATCAACATAACCGTTTATCTAAGACGAAATTGTTTGTAGATCTTCTAGAAGATGAGGAATATCAAAAATTTATTGAAGATGTTATTTTATATGGCATATACCGCTATGAGAAGGAATTTAATCGAACCTATTATGGAGTTCCTCATTTAAAACTATACGAACAATATCAAATGATCGACACAGCACTACTTTCTAATTACCGCAAAATTCATAGTTCTTATAGAGGTTCTGGATTATTGACAAATGGGAAAGAATTTTTCTTGTTTGTAGACTTACACAAGGAAGCGGATATAAAGGAAAGTATTAATTACAAAGACAAATTTATCAGTACTCGGGAATTTCAATGGCAGTCAGTTAATAATACATCTCAGGAATCAGATCGAGGAAAAGACATCATTTACAATAAAAAAAGAGGCGTGAATCTACACTTATTTATTCGTAAATATCGAGAAATAGATGGAAAGGTTGAGCCGTACATCTATATTGGTAAAGGAAATACAATCCATTTTGAAGGAAATAAACCAATCACAGTTAGAATGGAACTTGAACATGAAATTCCTGCTACTATATATACCGAATTTACACAAAAAGTATAGTCTTCTCAGGTTTGAGAAGACTTTTCTTCTTTCATTAAATCATTTACAGCTGGGATATCTGCTGGAGCCCATTTCAATGATTCTAGATTTTCTTTCTTTAACCAAATTAAGGTTGAATGTTCACTTGCTACAGGAGTACCCTCCGTAATCTTACATTTTATTGAAATCAAGTTAATCGTAAATGTATCATATTCATGAACATTTTCATTAAATACTGTCTTTGATGTTTCAATTACACACCCAAGTTCCTCTTGAATCTCCCTTTCTAATGCTGAAAAGATATCCTCATTTTCTTCTACTTTTCCACCTGGAAATTCCCAACGATTTGGTATAGACATTTCTGGCGAACGAAGCGCACACAAAACTTCCTCTTGGTCATTTTCTATAATTGCTGCTACAACTTTGACTAGTTTTTTCATATGAACCTCCGATTAAATATACTATTCATATCATAACATAACATCAATTTCTTTACCCTTTCATTGATAAATTGAACGATCGTTATTCAATGATATCTCTAAAATTATTAATTACTTATTTGTCTTTACTCCTTGATAAAAGGTTTTAGATTGAAAAATAAATAGGTTGAACAAATATGTAAAATAATGTCGTAAATAAAGGGAAATTCTCTTTAAATTAATATTCTGAAAGTATTGACTATTATTAAAACGGTGTTTATAATAAAGAAAAATGATTGAAATGAACATTAATTTAGTTATTTTTTGTTCATTTTGAATAATTTCGAAACAAATAGTTTTGTTTTTAAAAAAATTTTCATCTAATGAGAGGAGTAGAAATGAAACAAATCAGATTAAAAAATATTGAGGAAACAATCAGTAATATGGCATTAGGCACAATGTACTTTAATACTCTTGTTGATGGTAATAGTTCAAAAGAGATTCTGGACTACTACTTTGAAAATGGAGGAAATTTTATTGATACAGCTAATATGTATGTTTCCTGGATAGACGGCTTTAACGGTGGTGAGTCGGAACGCATAATCGGGGAATGGATTTCAGAAAGAAAAAATAGGGATAAATTATTTATTTCAACTAAAGTGGGTTTACCGATGAAAGGTGTACCTGCAGGATTAAGAAAAGAATTGATCATACAAGAGTGTGAAAACAGTTTAAAACGATTAAACATAGACACTATTGATTTATATTTTGCACATCGAGAGGATAACGAAACAGATTTAGAAGAAACGTTAGAAGCCTTTGATATCTTACAAAGACAAGGAAAAATCAAGCATATTGGTGTCAGCAACCACCGTAGTTATCGAGTGGCAGAGGCCAATGCAATTAGTAAACTTAAGGGCTATCCTAAGTTCGCGTTTGCTCAATATAAACATACATATTTGAGGACAAAACTAGGAACACCGTTTGAAAGTATAGATGACACGAGAATGCATGCTACAGAAGATTTATTAGATTATGTATTAGAAAATGAAATAAACTTTATGTGTTATCAGACTCTCTTAAGTGGAGCCTACTCTAATAGAAATAAGAACATTCCTTACGAATTTCTAGGACCTGACTCTGAAGAAAGGATGAGGGTGTTGATGGAAGTGACTGAAGAAACAGGAGCAACTATTAACCAGGTTGTTTTATCTTGGAGTATGAACAACAAAATGAAAGCGATACCACTGATAACAGGTAGCTCTGTTGCACAAATAAAGGAAAATATTGAAGCTGGTAACGTCAAACTTACTGCAGATCAAATAAAAAGGCTAGATCTTGCAGGTGTTTAAATAAAATTTGGAGGTAATTGAAATGACTGCAAATTTAAGTTTATTAAGAAAAATTAACGATCTTTGTTTATTTGTTCCAGATATTGAAGAGGCAGTAGAGTTTTATACTGAGAAAATGGGTTTTGAGATTATAAGAAGGCAACCAGGTTACGTGCAATTTGATTTTCAGGGTACGAGTTTAACCATGTGGCAAGAAGATGGAGTCTATCGTGCCGTTAATAAAGAATATTTAGGTGGTGAGGGAAATCACTTTATGATTGCTATTAAGGTTCCTACCCTTGAAGATGTTGACAACTTACATGAAGAACTAGTAAGTAGAGGGGTTGAATGTATTTCTGAACCTGAAACATATCCATTTGGTTCAAGGGCTGTATATTTTAGAGATATAAATAAAAACATTTGGGAAGTATTTGCTTGGGTAGAGGGAGATGGACCTGGTCTTTTAAAATAAATTGACTAATCTCATAGAATAATAGTAATCCTTTACTAATAAAAAAATCGAAGGGAATGGATAACGTGGAAAAAGTAATTAAAGCTAGTAGGCCAACCGAAGGAGAAGCATTATATCACATTCGATTACAAGAAGGGGATGTGCCTGAATATATATTATTACCAGGGGCACCAGAAAGAACGTTAAAGATAGCAGAAGGCTGGAATGATGTTGAGGAAGTTGCCCATTATAGGGAATATAAAACAGTCAGGGGTAATTATAATGGAGTTCCAATTGCAGCTACTTCAACGGGAATTGGATGTCCAAGTGCAGAAATTGCAATTCATGAATTAAATGAAATTGGTGTTCATACAGCCATCAGGGTAGGAACAACAGGATGTATCGTTCCAGATTTTGATCTTGGTGATTTAATTATTCCTGTAGCTGCAGTTAGAAAAGATGGAGCGTCACAATGGTATGTTGAACCGGAGTTTCCAGCTTTTGCAAACCCAGATGTTGTTTCAGCATTAGCAGAAGCATGCGAAAGATTAGGTTATCGATACGGATATGGTGTCGTTTACACGGTGGGATCATTTTATATTGGGCAAGGTAGACCGCTTTCAGAAGATGGGTATTGGCCATCATGGGCTGACAAAATTATTCCAGATTTGCAACAACAACGTGTAACAAATATTGATATGGACACAGCAGGTCAATATATTGTAGGACATCTTCATGATATGCGAATGGGGGCAATCCTATCTGTTATCTCAAACCGAGTATTAGATAGATGGGGAGACAATGGTGGAGAAGAAAGAGCATGTAAAGCTGCATCTGAAGCAATTAAAATCTTAATGGAAAGAGATTCTCAACCAAAAACAAGAATTCGATAAAGGGGAATTAGTATGATAATTGAAAAGAATTTGATTAATGGGGTTTGGAAAAATGCTAGTAATGGTGGCACATTTGATGTGACCAATCCTGCAACAGGAGAAGTCATGGCTACCGTGCCCCGATCCACGAATGAAGATGTGGAAGAGGCTGTTAGAGCCGCTGATTTATCTTTTAAAGAATGGTCATTATTAAGCGCTTTTGATAGAGGAGCTATTTTAAGAAAAGCAAGTGATAATGTGCACCAACATGCAAAAAATATCGCTGAACTCTTAACGCAGGAAATGGGAAAGCCATTTAAAGAGGCACTTGGAGAGGTTGAAAAAGGAGCAAACATTCTTCGGTATTATGCAGAGGAAGCAGAAAGAGTATATGGAAGGATTATTGCAAATCCAGAAGCAGGTGTTGAAAGTCGCGTTATTTACCAGCCAATAGGGGTTACCGCTGCAATTTCACCTTGGAACTATCCGATTGAGTTGCTTGCATGGAAGGTAGGAGCTGCGTTAGCATCAGGTTGTACAATTATTTGTAAATTACCTTCTGAAACGCCTATATCACCAATTGCTTTTATTAAATGTATCGAAAAGGCAGGAGTATTTCCTGGTGTCGTAAATACACTTACTGGGTCTGGTTCAGATATTGGAACTCTTTTAGTGAAGCATCCCCTCGTAAAAAAGGTAGCATTTACTGGATCCACAGAAGTAGGGAAAACAGTATTAATGGAATCCTCCAAAACGTTAAAGAAAGTATCTTTAGAACTTGGTGGAAGTTTGCCAATGATTATTTGTGAAGACGCAGACATAGAAATGGCCGTAAAAGGAGCAGTAAGAAGATCATTTAGAAATATGGGGCAAATCTGTATTTCGATTAATCGAATCTACGTGGATCGAAAAATTTATAATCAATTTATTGAAAAGTTTACCGTAGAGACGGAAAAGTTAAAAATTGGGGATGGACTATTTGATGAGTGTGACCTTGGTCCAATGTGTACTTCAAAGGGCTTGGAAAAAACAATTGAGCATATAGAAGATGCGGTGGGTAAAGGTGCAAGACTAACAACAGGGGGAAAACGTCCAGAAGGAGATCAATTTACAAGAGGGAACTACTACCTTCCGTCAATCTTAGCTGATGTAAACCATGATATGTTAATTATGCAGGAAGAAACTTTTGGTCCAGCTGTTGGGGTTATGCCATTTGATTCAATAGATGAAGCTATAGACCTCGCAAACGATTCACAGTATGGTTTGGCTGCAATTGTGTATACGAACCATTTAGGACTTTCTGAAAAGCTATCAAGAGAAATCAATGCAGGAAATGTTGCGATAAATAATGTAGATGCAGGAGTAATGAATGCCCCATACGGTGGTTGGAATGAAAGTGGCATTGGTTATGAGCATGGCCCAGAAGGACTTTATGAATATTTGAGAATCAAACATATTAGAGTTACTACAAAATAAAAAAAACAAAGGATAATGGGCAAAATGAATAAAAAGAAAATAAGACAAAGAGATATTGTTACAAAATTGAAAGTAAAAGAAGTTTTAACGGTTGAAGAAATTTCTTCTCTGTTTAAAATAACGGAGGCTACTGTTAGACGGGATTTAGAGGATTTAGAAAGGGAGGGTGAAATCGTGCGCATACATGGAGGTGCACGAATTACCCAGGAAGAACCCTCCTTTATAAAGTCCTTTAAGGAACGGACTGAAAACATGACGCTAGAAAAGGAAAGAATTGCAGATAGAGTTGCAGAAATGATTCCCGATAATACTATTATTACACTTGATAATGGTACAACTGCATGGTTATTAGCAAAGCGTCTAAAGCAGAAACAGGGTATTACAATTGTTACAAATTCTTTATTAATCATCAATGAGATGATTGATACGGAGGGCATAAATTTGCTGATTACTGGTGGGACATTCCGAAAAAGAAATTATGATTTTGTAGGTGAAAAGGCTGTAAGTTATTTAAATGAAATCTTTTCAGATATTGCTGTTTTAACTTGCGACTCCTTTCGTCCCGGAATGGGTTTTTATAAATTAAGTGAGGCAAGCGCGGAAATTGCAAAAGCAGCAGTTCAATCAACAAAGAAGGTAATTGTATTAGCAGACCATACAAAATTAGATTCAGATGGGTTCCATCGGTTTTTAGTACCTGATAATGTTGATATCCTTTTTACTGATTCTATGATAAGTAGTTCAAATAAGGAACTTATAAGTAGTGAACCCTATCAAACTATCTATTGTTAATCCTTATAGTATGAAAAAAATCGAAATGAGGAATCCACATGGGGAAATGGAGAATTTTAATCACTGATTATGAATTTAATGATTTATCAATTGAAGAAAAGGTACTCTCTAAACTTGGAAATGTTGAAATTATAAAGGGTCAATGTAATACAGAAGACCAGGTTATTCATTTAGCGAGGGATGTAGACGGAATCATAAATCAATATGCACCAATTGGGGAAAAGGTTATAAATTCTCTGGAGTATTGTAAAGTCATATCCCGATACGGAGTAGGTGTAGATACGATTGATTTAGCAGCAGCCTCTTCAAAGGGAATTTATGTGACAAATGTACCTGACTATGGAGTAGAGGAGGTGTCAAATCATGCATTGGCATTACTCCTCAGTTGGAGTCGTAAAATTACCCAATTAAATAATTATGTAAAAAAAGGGGTCTGGGATTTTAAATTAGGTATGCCAATAAGCCGATATTCGAACCAAACCCTTGGTGTGATTGGGTTTGGTCGGATCCCTAGAAGCTTTGTGAAAAAAGCTAAGGCGTTTGGATTTAATATTATCGTGCACGATCCATTTGTTCCAGACGATGTAATTATTGCTGAGGGGGCAACTCCAGACTCATTAGATGGTGTATTAGTACAATCGGATTATATTTCAGTTCACGTACCCTTAACAAAAGAGACAACACATCTTTTTAATCGTGAAAAGTTTAAGTTAATGAAAAAGAATGCGGTAATTATAAATACAGCTAGAGGCGCTATTATTAATGAACAAGATCTCCTGGATGCGTTATTGGCAAAGGAAATTGCAGGAGCCGCAATAGACGTTTTAGAAACCGAACCAATTCATCATGATCATCCTCTATTATCATTAGACAATGTAATTATTACTCCTCACACAGCCTGGTATTCAGAAGAAGCAATGATTGAACTCAGAACTAAAACAGCCCAGAACATAGTTGATGTATTAGAAAACAAACAAATTAGTTACCTAGTTAACAAAGAAATTATTAATATTGGAAAAGAACATGAAAAAATAGAAAGTTGAAGGTGGAAAATACTAAAAATGTCAAAAGTGAAAAGGTGAGTGCCGTGAAAGGATATGATGGATATTTAATTGACCTTGATGGAACGGTTTATAGAGGAAAAGAAGAGATTGAGGGAGCTATAGACTTTATAAATGATCTAAAAAAACAAAATCGTAAATTATTATTTATTACTAATAATTCTTCTATGCGCAAGGAACGTATAGCTGAAAAACTACAAAGTTTAGGGGCAGAAGTTACAAGTGAAGAAATATTTACTTCAGCAATTGCTACTGCTGCATTTATTGCTGAAACTTTTCCAAACGATAAGGTCATGATTATTGGGGAGGAAGGACTTTACCAAGCAATTAAAGAAAAAGGATTAGACACAACACAAGAAGACCCAGGTGTTGTAGTCATGGGAATTGACCGTGATATTACTTATGAAAAACTAGCAAAAGCTAGTATAGCTATACAAAATGGTGCCCATTTTATTTCTACTAATCCGGATTTAGTTGTTCCTACTGACATAGGAATGGTACCAGCAAACGGATCCTTAACAGCAGTTCTTACAAAATCAACAGGAGTTAATCCAATCTTTATAGGGAAGCCGGAATCAGAAATGATAGACCAAGCTTTAAAACATTTGGGGACACAGAAAGAAAATACCCTTATCATTGGCGATAACTATGAAACGGATATCTTAACAGGAATTAGAGCTGGAATAGATACACTTCTTGTACTTACCGGTGTCACTTCTAGAAAAGAACTGGAAAACTTTAAAGTTATGCCAACATATATTTTGGAAAATTTAGATGAAATAAAAGTTAAATAATAAAAGCCGAGAGGATGTTTCAGATGAACATTATTAGGTATAACAAGAATGGAAAAAATCAATTAGCAATAGTCACAGAGGATTCAATCATTTATGATCTAGACTTTTCAACCTTTCAGGAACTAGATGAAGAGGCGTATGTTAAAGGAGTGTCGATATCCTCATTCATTAAAGAAATAATTAAAGGCATGGTGCCCATTAACAAGGATATATCTGAATTAGATCTTTTAATACCTATTGAAACAGAAGAGGTGTGGGCAGCGGGTGTAACCTATCAAAAAAGTAGAATGGCAAGAAACCATGAATCTAGTAATGCTCATGACCAACAGGAAACATTTTATGACAAAGTTTATAACGCAGACCGTCCTGAAATTTTCTTAAAATCAACGAAAAAAAGAACAGTAGGACCAAATCAAGATCTTTTCCTACGAAATGATTCGAATTGGTTAGTACCTGAGCCTGAACTTGGTCTAGTAATCAATCGCCATGAAAAAATTGTTGGATATGTAGTTGGAAATGATTTAAGTTGCAGAGATATCGAAGGAGAGAATCCACTTTATCTTCCACAAGCAAAAATATGGAAAAGATCATGTTCGATAGGCCCATCAATTCGATTAGTAGATACAGTTAATAATCCGTATGATTTATTAATTACTTGCAGTATTCTTCGAGAAGGAAAACTCGTTAACAAACAATCTGCTAGTACGTCACAACTAAAACGGAAATATGATGAACTAGTATCTTATTTAGTTAAAAATAATGAAATTTTTGATGGCCTAGTGTTACTGACAGGAACTGCTATCGTACCACCAGATAATTTTACTCTTCAAGATGGGGATATAGTTGAAATTGAAATTCCAGAAATAGGAGTTCTTGCAAATACAGTTAAGAAAATGCAAGTTGCTACAACAGTCTAAAAAATCATCACTAAATCATTAAACAATGCATCCTATTTTCAAAAAGGATTTTGTGAAATGATAGAAAGATAGGTGAAATGAAGGTGTTCGATTTAGTTGTAAGTGGTGGAATCATCGTAACAATGGCTCCGGATTCTAAACCTTTTATTGGTTCTTTAGGAATTAAGGACGGAAAGATTGAACACATAAAGGATGGTAGCATCCATCCTTCTGAGGGAAAAGAATTTGTTGACGTTACCGGTAAAATTATTTCTCCCG
This sequence comes from Ferdinandcohnia salidurans, assembly GCF_042680725.1. Lineage (NCBI taxonomy): Bacteria > Bacillati > Bacillota > Bacilli > Caryophanales > Bacillaceae > Ferdinandcohnia > Ferdinandcohnia salidurans. The sequence continues at coordinate 221,977 of NZ_JBHUEK010000034.1, read as the reverse complement.
GTTTGATAAACGGACATTGTCACGGTGATATGACGGTGGTACGGGGAATAGCAGATAACTTGACTTTATTAGAACAAAATAATAAATTTGCTCCCTTTCACTTTTTATATAACATTCTAACTGATCGTGACCGATTTTTTTCTCGACAACTTACCTATATTGAAGCTTTAAAGTCTGGTACAACTTTCATGACTGAAAATATGTATTGGAGTTTAGGATTAGAATCCGTTAAAGCGATGTCTCAAACAGGAATTCGTGGAGCTTTAGTTGAGGATGTAAGGCCAGATTTTACAAGTCCAAATTTATTAGTCTCAGAGAAACACTTAAAGGAATTTAAAGAAGAATGTGAAAAAAATGGGTTGATCCCCATTATTGGGAGTATTTCTGAAGAGGACTTTGATGAAGAATTATTAAAACAAATCTTTTTAATGGCTGAAAACAGTGATTTATTAGTTACGCAACACCTTGCTGAAACAACGTGGAGAGCAGACATATGCAAGGAGCGGTTTGGAAAGACACCTGTCCAGTTTTTAGCAGAAAATAAGTTTCTTTCAAAGAATTTAATAGGTTCCCATGCTATCTATATAAATGACGAAGAAATTAAGTCAATGGCGCGAGCAAATACAAAAGTTATAAATACACCTGTTTGTGAAATGAAGATTTCAGATGGAGTTGCGCCTATTCCAGAATTTTTAAAGGTAGGGATCGTGACGGGATTAGGAACAGATGGTGCACTCTGGAATAACTCAAATGATATGTTCCGTGAGATGAAAGGGTTAGTCCTTTTACACTCATTAAGCAAAGGTGTTAGAAGCTTAAATGCAAAACAAGCTCTTGAGATGGCTACGATTAACGGGGCAAGGGTTTTCGGCGTTGATAATAAATTGGGGTCATTAGAAATTGGAAAAGAAGCCGATTTTATTATAATAGATGCCACCTCCCCTCATTTACGTCCGTTAAGAGTAAATAAGCATGAGAACGTCATTTCAACGTTAGTTTATAATGTGACCGGTAGTGATGTTGAATCAGTCTTCATAGGTGGGGTACCTGTTGTACTGCAGAAACAATTAGTAACTGTAGATGAAGTGCAAATTATTGAGGAAGTACAAGCGGCAAGTGAAAAAATTGCTAAAGAAATTCCGGAGGATGCCTTTATAATGGAACAAGTTCATAGCATTAATTAATAATGTATCTTGGAGGTATTTATGAAAAATATTGGTTTAAAACATGATTTTACCGTATTGGCTATTACACTTATTCCTGTTGGTATAGCATTAAACGTTACAATTGGGCAATTAGTTAGTATACTGAAGCTTCCATTATTCGTAGATAATGCAGGTACAATTGTTGTTGGTATGATAGCAGGTCCATGGGTAGGTATCATTGCCGGTGGTTTAAGTAACTTAGTAAGGGGAATAGTTGATCCAGTTTTAATTGCCTTTGCTCCGGTTAGTATGCTTATGGGATTGCTAGCAGGACTCCTATCATATAAAGGTTTGATTAATAAACTCCCAAAAGCAATTTTTGCCGGTATTCTTGCAGGGATGTTATCTGTAGTAATCGCTACTCCTATAACAGTAATGGTTTTTGGTGGAATATCTGGTACAGGTTCAGATGTTATTACTGCCTTTTTCTTAGCTGCAGGTTTTGATATGTGGCAAGCCGTTACAATACAAAAAATGTTTATTGAAAGTATTGATAGAATCCTTTGTTTCTTGATTGCATTTTGGATTATTAAGAAGATGTCTCCAAGATATCTAGTAAAACATAATTATGGCACCTCATATATAAATTAAAAGATTTATATGGAAGGATGGATGCAAATGAACGGAATTCAAAAATTTATTCTTGATTTATATCCTACTACAAAACTCTTATTATTTTGTTCCGTAGTATTGTCAATGATAATCGTTCAAAATATAGTGTTTTCCTATTTGTTAGTTCCGCTCTGTTTCCTGATTGCAATTCTTGCGAGTAAAGGAAAAATATTTTTTAACTTATTTATGAAAGCGCTATTACCAATAGCCCTCATGATTTTCTTGTTACAAATCTTTTTTTATCCTGGTGAAACTATTCTTTGGGAGTTAGGGATTTTTTCTATTTCACAAGAAGGGGTCGTGTTTAGTTTAACTTTAATATCTAGATTACTTTCAATTGGAGCTGCGTTTTTACTGTTTTTCCAAATAACACCAATCAAAGACTTTATTTATTCTATAGAAAAACTTGGTATGTCTCCAAAAGCAGCTTATGTTATATTCTCTACATTTCAAATCATCCCGGAAATTAAAAAAACTTCGACTACTATAATGGATGCTCAAAAAGCTAGGGGTGTTGAAACAGAAGGGAATATTATTGTTAGGGCAAAAGCTTTTTTTCCGACACTTGCACCATTATTCCTTACATCCATAACAAGTACAGAAGAAAGAGCGATGGCACTAGAAGCTCGAGCATTTACGGTTAAGGGAAAGAAAACAAGATTACATCATTTAGAAAAGACAGGCAAAGATCAGTTTGTAAGAATCTTGCTACTATTATTGCTTGTTATGATTATTGTGTGGAGGTATTTTATATGAGTCATATTCAAATTCAAAACTTATCTTATAAATACCCATTAGGAAAGAATAACGTATTGCAAAATATTAATCTAGAGATTGAAAATGGGAAACTGTATACAATAGTTGGAGAAAACGGAAGTGGAAAAACGACCCTTTGTAATATATTAAGAGGATTTATCCCTTGGTTTCATAAGGGAGAACTTGATGGAAGTGTGATTATAGATGGGAAAGACCTTTTGGAATATGAATTAGAAGATTTAGCCTTAAAGGTTGGATATGTATTCCAAAATCCTTTCACACAAATCAGTGGTATAAAAGAAACTGTTTTTGAAGAAATTGCGTACGGATTAGAAAACCTTGGAGTGGAATCAATAGAAATAGAGCAAAGAGTTAATGATGTCATGAACCTTTTAGGTATTCAATATTTAAAAGATAAGCATCCAATGAACTTGTCAGGGGGGCAGAAACAAAGAGTTGTTTTTGCTTCAATCATTGTAATGGAACCTGATATCCTCGTAATTGATGAACCAACTTCACAACTAGACCCACAAGGAACAGAAGAGATATTCAACATAATTAACATCATGAAGCAAAAGGGTAAAACTATTATTTTAGTAGAACATAAGATGGAGTTAATCGCAGAGTATTCTGATTATGTTTTAGTATTAAAAGATGGAGAACTCGTAATAAGTGGAAAAACAGAAATAGTGTTAACTGATGAACGGCTGTTAACTTATCTAGGGTCATTACCTCAGTATGCCCGTCTTGGAATTGAAATGATAAAGAATGATTTATTAATTGAAAAAATCCCGATTACTGAAAGAGAATCGATTGAAATCATTATGAAATGTATCCTACAGGAAAATAAGGTAACTGAGGTATCATAGAAAACCAAATTTTATAAGAAGGGGAGGGAGTACATTGAGTTATTTGAGTTTAAATGATGTTTCTTATAGCTACCCGGATGGATTTAGAGCAATTGAAAATATTACAATGGAATTTGAACTCGGTGAATCAGTTGCAATTATCGGGCAAAATGGAGCTGGGAAAACGACTACTGTTAAATTAATGAATGGACTGTTAAGACCATTTGAAGGGAATGTCGTAATTGATGGGTGGAATACAAAGGATTATTCAACAGCACAATTGTCAAGAAAGGTTGGCTATGTATATCAAAATCCTGATGATCAAATATTTCATAGTAGAGTCTATAACGAAATAGAATTCGGACCAAAGAAAATTGGTTTATCAAAGGAAAGAATTAAGGAAAACATCCTTAGCGCGGCAAAATTGACTGGAATCGATCAATTCCTAGAAAACCATCCATTCGATTTACCTTATTCCTTAAGAAAGTTTATTTCTATTGCATCTGTAATTGCTATGGAGCCTAATGTAATTATTTTGGATGAGCCAACAGCAGGCCAGGATGGTAATTCAATGAAGCGGCTCTCACATATTATTAAAACCTTAACAAAGCAGGGAAAAACCGTAATTACCATTACCCATGATATGGAATTTGTAGCAAATAACTTTAATCGAGTAATTGTAATGGCAAATAAAAGGAAAATTGCAGACTCAAATAAGCGAGATGTCTTTTGGAACTTAGATGTATTAGAGAAGGGAAGAGTCAAGCAACCGTATATAAGTCAACTAAGTAGAAAGTTAGAGATAAGTGATAAAAACATTTTTACAGAGGAATTAATTCATTCTCTTAAACAAGATAGTAGAAAAAAAGTGAATACAATATAAATTGTTCTAAGAAGGGAGTAATATCCAATGAAAGTGATTACAACCGTAAAAACTTGTCATAATTATATAAATAATGAGTGGGTAGAATCAGCATCAAGAGAATTAATTAAAAGCATAAGCCCGATGGATAAAGAAGAAATTGTGGGGTTTGTACAAAAATCAACTAAAGAAGATTTAGATAAATGTGTTTTAGCTGCACATAATGCGAAGAGAGAATGGCGCAAGATTGGTCAAGCAAAAAGAGGAGAGTATTTATTTAAGGTAGCGGATATTCTAGAAGAAAACTTAGAAGAAATTGCAGTGACTATGACAACAGAAATGGGGAAGACTCTTCCGGAAGCGAAAGGGGAAACTGCTAGGGGAATTGCAATCCTGCGATACTATGCTGGTGAGGGTATGCGTAAAAATGGGGATGTGATACCATCCTCTGACGAGAATGCACTTATGTTTACTAAAAGAACGCCATTAGGAGTAGTAGGTGTAATTACTCCGTGGAATTTTCCTGTTGCTATTCCCATTTGGAAGATAGCTCCTGCCCTTGTCTACGGAAACACAGTAGTCTTTAAACCTGCTAGTGAGACCTCAGTGACTGCAGCTAAAGTTGTAGAGTGTTTTAACAAAGCAGGGTTACCTAAGGGTGTATTTAATTTTATAACAGGATCTGGATCTGTTATTGGTCAGGGACTTATCGATCATCCACTCCTTAATGCGATTACCTTCACCGGCTCTGAGACAGTTGGTGCAATTGTAGCTAAATCAGCCTCAGCAAGAGGAATAAAGTATCAATTAGAAATGGGGGGGAAAAACCCAGTTATTGTTACAAAAGATGCCGACTTAGATGAAACTGTAGATGCTGTTATCAGTGGTGCATACCGTTCTACCGGGCAGAAATGCACTGCTACTAGCAGAGTTATCGTAGAGTCATCTATCTATGATAAGTTTAAGAGTAAGCTAATTCAGGCAACTAAGTCCCTATCAGTCGGGAATGGTTTGAATCAAGGCATCTGGATGGGACCGTGTGCTAGTGAGGAACAATTTAATACTGTTAAGGAATACATTGAAATTGGTAAAAATGAAGGTGCCAAGCTAGTATTAGGTGGAGAAGTTCTAGATGAAGGGGAGTATACAAAGGGATTTTACATTACACCAGCCATTTTTGAAAATGTTACCCCTGACATGAGAATTGCGCAAGAAGAAATTTTTGGTCCGGTAATTGCACTTATAAAAGTTCAAGATTTGGATGAAGCAATAACAATAGCAAACGATACAAAATATGGATTAAGCGCCTCTATTTTCACATCAAATATAAGTAGCATACTAGAGTTTATTGATGAAATAGAGGCTGGTCTTGTAAGAATAAATGCAGAAAGTGCAGGAGTTGAACTTCAAGCACCATTCGGAGGTATGAAGGCATCTAGTACAGGTTCAAGGGAACAAGGTGAAGCAGCACAGGAGTTTTATACTTCTATCAAAACAATATTTATAAAAAGTTGATATTAATGTCAGCCACATTATTTACTCTATCTGTGTTTTCAATTATTACTAACAGTATTTAGATTAAGTGAAGAATAACTGATCACATTTTTAAGGTTTTACGGAAGAGTAAATTATTATTTTGAAATGATAATTAGAGGATTGTTTGAGGTTAACACAGAAAGTAAGAGTTTCATATAATTCAAACATCGAATTGACTGATATGGATAAAGTAAATGCCAGGCTGATGCCTAAGATTTAGCGAAAGACTTCTATTGTTTAGGAGTCTTTCTTTTTTATTAAAAAGTCTTCTTTTTTTTACTAAATACAGGATAATAAATTCTTATGTTTAACCATGACAATACCTTTTTGAGGTACTGACTCGATATGTAGCTTTTACCTTCATCAGTCATTCTTGAGGTGTAGAGACTGAAAAAATAGCCCTTTTGCCCCCTGTTTTGGGAATTATTTTTGTGTCTGTTTTTGAATCATAAAAAACAAACTCATTACTGGTAAAATTTTCAATACAAACATTTACCTTAAGAGGTGAGGAAAGTGCAACGCCGGAAATATTTAATGATGGTTGATATTTTAGAAGGCTATCGTTCGAATATTCATCAGGCATTAAGCAGAATGGGCAATAGTAAACGATTTATCGGTCTGCCCACGGTTGTTATGCGTATCAATGGAAGGGACAGACAAGGGATGCGTATGACGAAATTGCTGCGGAGATCAATAGTACGGGGAACAAAATCAATCATCAGTCCGAGCTGTTGATCAAAGAAATCAACAACGAGATTCGAAGATTACTAGCTAAAGCGGAGGCTCTACGATGAGTGATATAAAAGTCAAGGCCGAGGAGTTAGAGGATTTTGCTAGTCAAATTGGAAAAGCAGAGCGGGAATGTGATGATGCTTTAGTTGCAATTAATTGGCATTTCTCTTCACTGCTTGCTAATTTTCCAGGAGTGGTTCCAGGCTCCCTACATAATTTAGAAGCTGATTTAAAATATTCGATTAAGAAATACAAATGCAAGCTTGATGACGCTCAACAATTAATTAAGCTGACTGCTGCCAATATGAAAAAAGATAAACAAAAGATGTCTGGTAAAGTAGGAGAATTTTTACTTGAACTTGTTGGATGGTATGATATCCAGCGTGAATTTAGTGAGTATGATGCCATTACCGGTGAGAAGCTTTCAGCAGGAGACCGTGTACTTACTGTAGGATTTCTAGCACTGACATTTGTTCCACCTGCAAAGGCTGCTGGTGTTTGGAGGAAAAGCCGCAGTAAAAGGTGTAAAAGCGGGTCTTCCTTCCTTAGCAATAACACCCGAAGCATTTTTGAAGATAAGAAACGTCCTAGACCCGAAAAAGGTTCAACAAGCATTCCGCTCCGTGTATAATAAATAATTCTGTTGTTAGATATAAAGAAGAAAACCAGGTTTCAAATAGTGTAAAAGTTAATTATTAGAAATAATAGTGCCAAATTCCTTTCTCCATTTTCTTATTAATTTTCCCGTGAACTTCAAGATAATCTAAATATCCAATAACCTCAGACATAATGTTAAAAAATTTTCTTTCGTACCTTTCTTTATAGATATATTGAGCAATTTCACTTGCAGTTGATATACCAGATCGAATTATGTTTATGTATTTGTTGGCATTATCGTCTATCCTCTTTAATCTTTTATTTATTAGATCTGTAGGCTTTCGTATGATAGGGCCGTGACCAGGAAATACGAAATCAACTTGTAATTGCAAGCATTTTTCTAGGGAATGTTTTAGTTGTATTAAAGATTTAATTCGGTTGCCATTGTAGTCGGGTTCAATGAAGGCATGACTAGAAATATTTTCAATCAATAAATCGCCGGAAAAGAGCCATTTATTTTTATTATTATAAAATCCGATTAGATCTGGAGCATGCCCTGGGATATCCAAAATAGTAAAACTTAATAGATGGTCACTGCTTATTTCCTGAATTTCGCAATCAATTCTATGATCATCTTTTAGAATAATAGGGTTATGTAAGTCAATAACCTGTTTCTCTCCAAATACACCGCAACCCATCTCTTGGTATAGCTTTTTAAAAAATTCTACCCTCATATTCATATAGGCTTTGTCTCTTTTTAATCTGTAACTGGCTTCAGGGTGGGCATAAACTGGAATGGAGTGTGTGGAAAGAATTCGGTTGACTAAGCCAATATGGTCACTGTGATGATGTGTTAATAAAATTTCAGTTAAATCCGTAATGGTGTAATCGTGCTTTTTTAAGATTTTTTGTAAGGAATCCCAGCATTCTTCAGTGTTTAGTCCAGCATCAATTAAGGATAAGGCACTGTCTTGTTTAACTAAGAAGAAGTTAATACTTTTTAATTCATTGGAAGTTGGAACTGAAATAGGAATTACCTCCACATCTTCTTTTTTAAACAATAGATGATCCCTCCAATAAATTTGGTTTTACTAACTTTAATTTCAATTATATTTATCTTGTATAATTTCATACATCACTTTACAAAAAACATTGCGGATTAATCAAAAACTATTATTAAAATTCAAAAAGCTATTAATCAATTTTTCGAATTTCATCAGATTGAAAATACTCAATAAATTTTCTTGATGTTGATGAGAGGTAACGACCTTTTAACCATATCAATGCTGAGGGTCTCGCCATAATAGGAGGATCTAAAATTTCTTTAAAAATAAGGTCGGTGTTTGGTATAAGGTTTATTGCAGATTTGGGAACCAGAGCAATACCTATATCATGATTAGCCCAGTTTAGAAGTGTCATAATGTCGCTGCTTTCACAAATAATTTTAGGTTCAAATCCAGCGTTCAGGCAAGCGCTTTTAACCATATCTACTGTGTACATCTCATGATTATACATAGAGGTACCACTTTGTCTTCGAAGTAACATTAAGGGCTTTTCTTTCAGTTCCGATAGTTGAATATTTGGTTGAGTGTTGTCCTCATTCCACTTTTTGCTCATTGCAACAACAATGGGTTCATCTGGTAAATTTATCATTTCGAAAATCCTATGATTAATTGGAAACCTGACAATACCTAATTCTATAATCCGATTTTCCACTAACTCCATAATTCGGTTAGGATCACCTTCCCATACCTGAAATTGTACCTCGGGGTAATGAATTTGAAAATCTCGAATTCTCTCTGGTAAAAGTTTGGCTCCTAGTGAAGCAATAGTACCGATAGATAATGTTCCCCTTGTTCCCTCCGATAGTTCTCTAACTTCTTCAATACTTCCATTCATAAAATCAAGTATTTCTTTTGCACGTTTGTAAAATAACTTACCCTCCTCCGTAATAAGTAGCTTTCTGGTGTGTCTATCAAATAAAGTAACACCTAATTCGTTTTCCAAAGATTTAAGTTGTTGACTTAATGGTGGTTGAGCCATATTTAAGCGTTTTGCTGCTTGTGAAATTTTACCTTCTTCTACAATTGTAATGAAATATTTTAGATGACGAATTTCCATAATAAATCATCCTTCCGAATGAAATTATATTTTTTTAAAAAGTATTTTTATGGGATTGATTTATGAGTTGGATAAATGGCTTTAATATCTTACTTTCTAATATTTTCCTTTATTTATATTTATAACATATAAATAGTGTATAAAGTAAATATTTTTCTTAATTTTTAGAATATGTTAAGTTGTTAATATATTAAATTTGAGAAAGGAGAGAACCATAGAAATTATTTAAGATTGTCGTAATTATAAATACTAATTATGGAAGCGATTACTTGTTTGTTTAGACTATTAAAAGAGGTGAGTATATGAAAAATAGTAAGCTTGTTATAACTATTTTATTGATGATTGGAATTTTATTAAGTGGATGTAACTCTGAGGGTTCTTCTAGTACACCTGAAAAATCTAATTCAAAACCTCAAGTAGAGCATGAAAATGCACCTAAGCCACTAAATGAGTCTGTAGACATTAAAATTGGCTACCCTACACAAGGTGCATCCATGCTTCCTCTGTGGGTGGCTAAAGAAACAGGGATATTTGAAAAATACAATGTAAATGCAGATTTAGTTTATATTGCTGGAACACCTAAGGTTCAAGAAACCTTAAATAGTGGAGGTATCCAAGCCGGCCTAACCGGTATTGACCCTGTAGGAAAAGCAAAGGTTGCAGGAATTGATTCTGTCATTCTCTCTGCAGTAGCTGATCGAAGTGTTCTTTATTTATATGGACAAAAGGAAGCAAAAAAGTCAGATTTAGGAAACGAATTAAAAGGTAAGACGGTAATTACTGCTGCAGAAGGATCATTATATGATCATTTAGCACAATCCCTAATTAGAGAAAATGGGTTGACACCTAGAGAAGATGTAAAAGTTCTTAATATGGGTGGAGAGGGTGACCGCACTGCTGCGTTTATGAGAGGGGATGGCGACTTCTATGTTGTTGCACCACCAACTTCGTTTAAGATGGATGATATGGGATATCCACAATTGTACGATTTCAAAGAAAAAGAAGTCCTTAACTCCGGTATTGCCATGAAGGTAGACTATTATAAAGAGAATCCAGAGTTAGCGGAAATACTTGTTGCTTCCCTGATAGAAGCGAATGCTTTCATTACCCAGAATAAAGAAGAAACAGTAAAAATCATTTCAAAATATACAGGAATTGATGATTCTAAACTAGCAGAAAAAACGTATGACGTGAATGTGGATACACTTCCTAAAAAACCTTATGTATCTGATGAATCAGCACAATTTTTTATTGAGAATTCGGACAGTGAAGAAGTTAGGAAGATGAAACCATCCGATCTTGTTGATATGAGTTTGGTGAAAAAATTAGATGAATCCGGTTTTATAGATAGTTTGTATGAATAATAGAGTCTCTTTATTAAGGGAGGAGTGGAAAATTTGACTACTATTGCTAAGTTACAATCAGAAAATGTATCAATTACATATCCACTTAAAAATGGTGATGAAATAATTGCTGTTAGTGATTTCAATATGACAGTTAATGAGGGAGAATTTGTTTGCATTGTTGGTCCAAGCGGTTGTGGTAAGTCAACAATGCTAGGTGCCATTGCTGGTTTTCAAAATATAAGCGAAGGAAATCTCTACTTGAATGGTAATCCCATTAAGGGGACTGGGCGCGATCGTGGAGTTGTGTTTCAACAAGCTTCACTATTTCCTTGGCGTACTGCAATTGATAATATCACGTATGGGCTTGAATTAGCAGGTACTCCAAAACAAGAACGATTAGCCAAAGGAAGGGAACTTTTAAAATTGGTAGGTTTGGAAGCATTTGAAAATCATTACCCAAACCAATTATCAGGTGGTATGCAACAACGGGTAAATGTTGCTAGAGCACTTGCTATAGAACCAAGTCTTATGCTATTAGATGAGCCATTTGGTGCATTAGATGCACAAACGAGAGAGTTCATGCAACTAGAACTCCTACGAATCTGGAGAGCAACGAAACAAACAATCATTTTTGTAACCCATGACATCGCTGAAGCTGTTTACCTAGCAGATCAAGTAATTGTTATGACTGCAAGACCGGGAACAATTTGTGAAAAAGTGAAGATTGACCTAACACGACCTCGCCCTTTAGAAATAAAAAGAAGCCCTGAATTTATGGAATATGAGAAATATATCTGGGGTCTTATTGTACAGGAAAAAGAACTTGAAAAAGAAATGGTATAAAAGGGAGGGAAACAGTTGAATAGCATAAAAGTGAAAGAAGAAATACACAGTCGAAGTCAGCAAGATGGATTAATAGTTAAGAAAAATAGCACAAGTAGAAAAAATCAAATGAATAGTGGGAGCTTTTTATTAAATAATCTTGGGCTCATTACTGTAATTCTTGTCTTAGCTATTTGGGAAACACTTTACCAAATAGGCATTATAAATCCTATTTTTATGAGTGGTCCCTCGAAAATTGTAAAGGTAGGATACGAATTAACAGTAAGTGGAGATTTGAGTGAAAATCTGCTTTTCACACTCGGAAACTTCAGCCTTGGATTCGGAATGGCAGCCGTAATAGGAATCCTGGTCGGCTTAGTAACTGGTTGGTATCGACCTCTGGGAAAAGCATTTGATCCTTTTTTGACTGCTATGCTTGGTACACCACGTATTGTATTGTTACCATTAATCACTCTATGGGTAGGTGTAGGTTTTTCGAGTAAGGTTGTCATTGTGTTTATTGCTGGCGTTTTTCCAATTATCCTTAATACAATGACGGGAGTAAAGAACCTAGACCCAAATTTAACTAGAGTCTCAAGCAGTTTTGGCGCATCTGCTATACAAACGTTTATAACAGTAGCACTTCCTGGGTCTTTACCGCAGATTGTTTCTGGTCTTAGAGTTGGGATTGGTCAATCCTTAGTAGCAGTAATTGCAGCTGAAATGTTTGTTTCGACTGGTGGAATTGGTTATTTTGTAGCACAATCATCTGCTAATTTTAATATAGACCGTGTTTTTGTAGGCATTGTCGTCATTGTTATTTTGGGGATATTAATTACGAGTTCTGTTAAATGGATAGAGTCACGTTTACTAAAGCATCGAGTCGAATAAAGATTACTATACTTCTAACGGTCTGAATTTTCAAATTAAAAATGCGAAAAGCAGTTATAAGGAGAGAATGTCATGATAAAAGATGAAAAGAATACTTCTAAACTAGCAAAACCGAATTTTACAAGTCCGCCATTAATAAACAAACAAACACCTCGTTGTCCTCCAATGATTGATATTAATAGTGCTGAAGAATTAATCCCATACTTAGATGCAGTAGCAAAACGTCCATATAATCATGGACTTCATGCAGGGTGGGATTTGCAACCAGGTGAACGAGTACTGCTTCGAGTTGATAACTGGCACGACCCAATGGTTATCGACGCATGCAAGATGATTCTTGAGAAATATAATACCAAATATGAGGTAAAGTATGTTGATAAAGGTCCTATTGTAAAATGGAAGGGACACAATGAAGTAGAATATTATCTGGCTCGTACAAAAGAGCTTGCTGAATGGATGGATGAATGGGAAGAAATGGAGAAGGAAGGAGAGTATGATAAGCTTCTATGGGGATATGGTGGCCCAGTTTTAAGGGATACGAATATAAAAATTCAAAGGATGCCTTTTATAACACCTGAACTTACAGCAAGCCCAGCCCATACAATTCCTTATGAAATTATTGAAGCACTTGATAAATGGACGTGGGATAAAGTTCGAAACTCGCGCAGAATTAGAATTACAGATCCTGAAGGTACTGATTTAAGTTATACGAACCACGATGAATATTGGGATTCAAAACGAGAATTCTACAATCCAGATTTGGTTAATCGATTTTGGGCAGGAAACACAGGGTTTGGTAAAACATATTTACCAGGGCATGTGTTAGGACGACCATGGATGTACATTCCAAAAGAAGATGCTTGTGGTGTAATTGCTGGTACTAGTAATCATATCGGGCCAGTTCCTTGGATTCAACTAGATGTCCAAGATGGAAAGATTACCGACATCCATGAGGGAGGAGAGTTTGGAGACAAACTTCGTAAAGTAAAGGCTGAAACAGATCACTTACAATATCCAGGTTTCCCTGATAAAGGTTTATTTCGATGGTGGGAAGCTTCAATTGGTACGAATCCACATATTCACCGTCCTAGAAGAGGATTTCTTAATGGCTGGTTAAATTGTCTATACGAACGCATGCGTAGTGGAGTTATTCACTTAGGATTTGGAACAATTATTTCAAGTTCTGCTGAACGTGAAGCTGCAAAAATGGGATTACCTGTTGGTCATTGGCATGTGCATCTATACTTTCCAACTGTAACTTGTGAAATGATAGGCGGAGGAACTGAAACAATAATTAAAGATGGGCATTTAATGGGATTGGATGACCCAGATATTCGCAAAATTGCTGCTAAATACGGTGACCCAGATTTATGGTTGTCTGAATCTTGGATTCCAGCAGTACCAGGTTTAAATATGGGAGGAGATTATTGGGAACATTATGCGAAAGATCCAGAGGATTGGGTGCTTACAGAGCTAAATATTTGTGAAAATTATCATCCTCTATTCATGAGCATGGTAGGAGCAGATCCAAAATATTGTAATAATCCGCTTTGGAAACTTCCTAGCGAGAAAGAACGTGCCAATTCCAATCATATTTTACATTCACATGATAGCTGTTCTTGTGGTGGCCACCACGGCTAATGTTTAGACTTTCAATCATTAATACAGATTTTTTTATCGGGTAGCTTATATATCAAGCTACCCGATTTTAAAACTTTGACTACTTATTCATTCAAAAGGATGCCATTCTAAATCATCGAAAGGTAGATGAAGATGTCTATACTTATACAATTATTAGTATTCTCTATTGTTTTCATAGTTACTGCTAGTGTTTATCGATTAGTATACAAAGTACGAGAAGCTCTTACGTGTACAACTGCAATGATGTCAGCAATGATTATTGGCTCTATGGCGGGGCTAATAATGGGTACCATTCTTGCTCTCAACGTAAGCTTTTCATTAAACTCTTTGCTAGCCATGATTATCGGAATAGGGGCAGGAGTAATTATAGGTATACCATTTAACTCCATGGCGATACTCGACGGAATAATGGCCGGTGCTATGGGAGGAATGATGGGAGCAATGTTAGGAGCTATGTTAACATATAATTTTATCTATATTCTAACAATCTTTTTAATTGCCATTTTACTTATTTCTGTTCTTTTACTTAGTCAAACGATTAAACAGGAAGCGGGATTACTAAAACAAACTAAGACACAAGGTAATCGCATTAAAGGTTTATCTATTATTACAGCATGTGTTACAGTAGGATTATTTTCAATAATCATGATAAGTACTTATGATAATAAAACCACTACATCGAGTGATGAACAGATGCATACAGAACATCAGCATAATCCAGATTAAGATAAGCTATAGGCAAAACATATTTTATAATAATTCAACAATGGAGATGAAGGTCCACCTCATCTCCATTTTTTGATACAAATGAACGGTATATTACGTTTCTACTGTAAAATTATTACGAAATAGTCATTCGTTAGTATATTTAAGTATGCAGAGAATAAAATAGCCCTTTCGACCTCTATCTTGGATTTGTTTTTGTATCTTATAAATCATAAAAAATAAACTCCTTACTGGTAAAATTTACAATAAGAACATTTACCTAAACAGACAAGGTGGGCTTGATGACTACAACACGGCACACGACTTTTATGAGTTTTTATCACAAAGGTTATTAGATGCAAAAGAAGCGTGGGAAGAAGATTTTTAAGACTAAAAAATAGAGTGTATCTTAAAATTAGATAAGATAGGCACCTGATTGCACGTTGTTTAGTAAAATATGAATATGCTAGTAAATCTTTAAAAACTTATATGAGTCTGAATTATACTCTACATAAGTTAAAGCAACAGTTCCAGATTAACTCTAGTATTACGTAGTATGTTCTGCCCCGGGAAACGTCATAAATCACATCGCCTCACAATACAAAGTGGAATAATTAAGTCCATTCAACAATATTTTTTAAAGGGGACTGATTAAAGAAACGGGGAGTGAGACGGTGGAGAAGAACTATGATGTGATTGTAACAGGAGCAAGATGTGCGGGTTCTGCGTTAACAATTTACTTGGCTAAGGCAGGGTTTAAGGTGTTATTGGTGGACAAGGCCACATTCCCAAGTGACACATTGTCGACGAATACGTTTTTTAACAATACAACAGCATTACTTCGGGACCTTGGTGTGTTAGACGAAGTCTTAAAAACCAAGGTGACACCGGTTAAGTCGATTAAATTCCAATTTGAAGATACCGTAATAGAAGGGCCCATTCCTGTTGTTGCCGGTGAGGACACAGCCTACTGCATCCGAAGAACGCACCTGGATGATATCTTAATTCGAAAGGCGGGGTCTATGGAAAATGTAACGGTGCTGGAAGGGTTTAGGGTAAAGGAGCTAATATATGATGGAGACGTCGTAGCTGGGGTAAAAGGAGAAGATTCGTCAGGGGCCTTGCGGGAATTCAGGGCATCACTCATAGTAGGAGCGGATGGAAGACACTCGATCGTTCGGAAGCTTGTGAGGAGCAAGCAGAAAATCATCAGTCCTTCAACTGTTGCCATTTACTTTGGTTACTTTTCCAACTTTCAGCACGATGGCGAAGCGAAATTCGAAGTCTACAAAAGAGGAAAGAATATGGCTATTCTTTTTCCGACGAATGAGAACAACTATGTTGTGACTGCGAACTTTCCGCTTTCCGATAAAGGCTTAAAGGAGAAATTCAAGCAGAACAGCGAAGAGAGTCTTCGTCAGCTGTTGACAGAACATTTTCCAAACACCACAATCGGAGCAAGGCTTACGACAGCAACCCTTATAGAACCAATTAGAGGATTGCATCAATATGAAAATTACTGGTACGAAGGAATGGGCAAAGGCTGGGCGCTCATAGGGGATGCCATTTGCTTCAAGGACCCCGCAATGGCGCAGGGAATTCATGACGCCATCCGGGGAGCTCAACTACTGGCCGATATTCTTAAAAGATACGATAATCAACTAAGTCAATGGGACCAAATCGGAGAAGAGTATCAACAAGCAATTGAAGCTGAATTCATGGTCCGTTTTTACATGGGCTGCGAGCTCTCCAAAAATGAACCGATCTCTGAGCAACAGGATGCTGTTAACAAGTTAATCAGCGCCCATCCTGCAGTCATCGAGAAGTTTCTTGGAATTTATAACTATGCCAATGAACCGAGTGACTTTGAAGCAGAGCTAGTTAAGGTAATGGATACTATTTCATGAATACCACAAGCTGCCTAAAGTAGTCTAATATAAAAACGTTCCATCCTTTTCAGGGACTGTTTGAGCTACTTCCACACCTAACATTTAAAAACCCAACACCATGGAATATTTAAATTTAATGTTGTAAAGGAAGGCATTGGTGTTGTACCAACGCCTTTTTGTGCTTTTAAGCTATAAAAATAACAGAGATTATGGAAGAATTACGGGATTACGATGATACAATGTATAAGGAGAAAAATGGAGGAGGGCAGCTGAATTGGAAACGATTCTTAGCGATTTTAAAATACATAAAGCAGTTGGAAAAGAAATGATTTTAAAATATACGAATTTACTACCTGAAGAATTAATAGAAACATGGAAAAAATATGGTTTTGGTACTTTCGCGAATGGGTATTAAAAATAATTAATCCAGACGATTATGTAGATATCATAGAGACAAGTTATCTAAGGCATAAGCAGGCGATTCCGATTTTTACAACATCAATGGGTGATATTATAGTTTGGGAAAAAAATAAGTATGTAAATTTATTAAATTATAGGAAAGGTTTTGTTAATGTTGTTTCATCCGGATTTGAATTCTTTTTTGATGACATTCAAGATAATGAGTTTATGAACGATGAATTAATGTGGCAACCTTATCCTGAGGCGATTAGTAAATACTGTGGATCCTACCTATGATGATTGCTTCGGCTATACACCTCTATTAGGCTTAGGTGGAGCAGAAAAAGTAGAGAATCTAAAGAAAGTCAAATTAAGGGAACATATTCTTATTATTACTGAATTTATGGGACCAATCGAGCAAATTTTAAAAATTAATTATTTAGTTTATGATGTGAATATTACGTTGGTTAATAACGAAAAGCATTTGATTGTCTCTAGACAACAAGTGTTTTTTTGTTTGATAGTCCAATCCCCCAAATTAATAAATGGTGACAAGTACCAAAGTAGAATAACTTATTATGTAGGAGGAAAGATCGATGGAGACTAAAAAGATGGAACAACTGTATCAAGAAATTGCGAATATATTGGCTAAAATAGTTCCTCAAGAATGGAAAAAAATATTATTATACGCTGAATACAGAGAAGGAAATAAAAATGTTTTTTTCTATCTAGTAAACCAAAAGGGTTTATCCTATTTCTATTTTTGTTCGTCCTCTTTACTTCTTGTCCAGTAAATAAATTATTAAATACATCCACTTATTCGAACTTAAATTACCTTCTTATTTCCCCCGGTGTACCCACTTAGATACCTCTACACCAAAATTTTTTCCTAATTGCACTTTAGATTTTTACGTTAAAAAAAATATTAAAGTCTTTTTAACTGATTAATTTCGAAACCCGAAATTTTCACTTGAAAATCCAGTGAACTATTATTACAATTTATTTTAATATATACAAAATTTTCAAATAATATTTTTTCTATAGGCATTACATCTTATCGACATCCAGGTGAGTAATTTACAGAAAAGTTTCACTAGTAAATATAATTTATTATTAAATTTATTTTTGAGGGGGATCTTGAATTGATAATTACAACTGAAATGGCACAACCGATTGTTGATCAGATGATAAAAATAATTGATTATAATGTGAATATTATGAATCAAAAAGGAGTTATAGTTGCTAGTGGTGATAAAAACAGAATATATGAAATTCATCAAGGAGCATTAGAGGCAATTGATTTGAAACGTGAACGAATTATACATAAAACAGATTCTAAGAATATGATTGGCACTCATTCTGGCGTAAATATTCCAATAGAAATAAAAGGAAAGGTTATTGGTGCAGTGGGTATAACCGGGGAACCCACCAAAATTTATAAGTTAATACATATTATAAAAATAACAGTGGAGTCGTTACTGGAACAACAAATCTTAATAGAACAATTGAGGTATAAACAGACAGCACTAGATGAATGGATACAAAACTTAATAGATGAAGATTCCAATAATATTCCATTATTGGAATCTAAAGCGAAGTATTTAAAAATAAATTTTAATAAGTACATCTCAATCTTTGTAATTGAAGTCAAATATCCAAACATTCTGAGCTTAGATTATGAGAAAATACATAAAAATGAAATTCAAATTATTAAATTATTAAACTTTTTTTATCCAAATTGTCTATTTTCAGCATCAATTGGAAAAGGATATTTTATCCTGGGAATACCATTTAAAGAAAATGAAAATATAAAAGTGATTACTAAAGTCGGCTGTAATATAAATACTAAGTTGAATGCTGAGGGGTTTAATACTTTTATCGGAATAGGAAATGTATACAAAGGAATCATAGGTTATCGCACTAGTTACATTGAGGGACTACAAAGTATCGATTTGTTGAAGCAAATCGCAAATAATAAAGTTGTATGCCATATACAGGAATGGGGATTACTGCAACTTGTAGAAAAAATTCCACCAGAAACACGTCAATCATTTCTTTCACGTTATTTATCTACTAAACCAACTTTAAACGAGGAATTACAAGAAACTTTAAAAATATTTTTGAAAAACAATCTAAATATTAAATCAACATCAGATGAGATGCATATTCATCGAAATACTCTTATTTATAGATTAGACAAGATAAAGGAATTGTGGGGACTTGATCCTAGAAACTTCAATGATGCTATAAAATTGCAATTCATTAACTGGTGCAGAACTCTTAAATGACTGCCATTAATTCCTATATAAAATTTACTTTCCCTTAATTTAAAGCTTCTATTGATTATTATTTTGTGTATTTTTGTTTATCCAATACTTAGTAGTAAAGGCGGTATTCTATTAGAATATCGCTTTTTTCTATTGTTTTTGGTTATTTGCATAAAGAATTTCAAAATTTTAAGTTAAAATTCATAATTTTCAATAATGTTTTACTAATCTGTGAATGGTAACATAAAAAGTGTATTAAAACGCTTACATTTCTTTTACTTGCCAATCTTATTTATTGGGGGGAGTGAAATATTTAAAATTTATTTTTGTTATTTAAATTAATTGTAGGGGGGATTCAAATGAAAGGGTATAAAAAAATTATTATTATTAGTATTTTTCTTTTAGTCATTAGTACTTTTCTAGCAGCATGTAATAATAAATCAAGTTCAAGTGATGACACTATTAAACTTGGAGTATTAGAAGATCGTTCTGGCGATTTTGCTCTTGTTGGGATACAAAAATCTCATGCAGTTGAATTAGCAGTAGAAGAAATAAATAAAGAGGGAGGTCTTCTTGGAAAACAGATAGAGATAGTGGCACCTGATACACAATCTGATGATAAGCGTTACCAGGAAATGGCTAGAAAATTGATTTTAGAAGATAAGGTTGATGTAATAATGGGAGCATTTTCAAGTGCTTCTCGAGAGGCAATAAGACCGATTATGGAACAACATAAGATGCTTTATTTTTATAATAATCAGTATGAAGGTGGAGTAGCAAGTAAGTATACATTTCCTACAGGGGCTGTTCCAGAACACCAAGTTATGACAGTGATGGAATATATGATTAATACTTATGGACCTAATGTCTACACAATTGCTGCGGATTATAATTTTGGTCAAATTACTGCTGATTGGGTTAGTGTAGCAACAGAAGAACTCGGCGGTAAAATTGTTGGAGAAGAATTTATTCCATTAGGTGAATCTCAGTTTAGTAGTAGCATTAATAAAATTCAAAAAGCTAAACCTGACTTTTTGGTTGTCTTGTTGACCGGCGCAAAACAATCTTCATTCTATGAACAATGGAATACATCAGGTATTAAAGATTTACCAATGGCAACTACAATAAATATGGCACAACAATACGAGCATATAAGAACTGCCCCACCTGCTCTAGCTAATATGCATGTTGCTGCACCATTTATGGAAGAACTCGATACACCGAAAGCCAAAGCCTTTGTAGAAAAATTCAGGGAGAAATTCCCAGACGATGCATATGTGGGGATGGAAGCTGAAGCACAATATACTGGGGTTTATTTGTGGGCTAAAGCAGTAGAAAAAGCGGGTACTACTGACGTTGATGCTGTAATAGAAGCGTTAGAAAGTGGATTAAGTTATGAAGCGCCTTCTGGTAAAGTCACTATTGACCCTAAATCTCATCATGCTATTAAGGATATTTATTTATTCCATGCGGATGAAAATCATAAGGTAAGTGTACTAGATAAATGGGACCAGGTTGAACCGTATTGGCTAGCAGAGGAAAAAGGTATTGATTTAACTGTTGAGTCCCCTAATGAACAGTATACACCTATAGATTAATGGTTATTAAAATCAAAGATATTACTCTTATTTAATGTCAATAATAAAGTCCCCTCCATCTGATGGAGGGGGTACATAAACCATATAAGAAACTTTAGTAATATTCTTATGTAACGGGAGAGGAGATGAGTTTTATTAAGATGTTGGAAAACCTGTTTAATATATTTTATCAATTTATGGATAGTTTTTCATTCTTAATATTGGCAGCAATTGGCTTAGCAGTAATTTTTGGAATGATGGGGGTAATCAATTTAGCTCATGGTGAGTTCATAATGTTAGGAGCGTATATTACTACTTTGTCATGGTTAGCTGGAATACCAATACCAATTGCTATATTATTAGGCTCTATTGGAGTAGGTTGTTTTGGATTTATTATTGACAAATTGATTATTAGACATTTGTATGGAAGGCCTCTGGATTCGGTAGTAGCAACATGGGGAATAAGCTTGATAATGGGGCAAGGTATGTTAGTAATTATGGGTCCTTCTTTACAAGGTCCATCAACACCATTTGGATCCTTCTCAATTGGTGAGATTAACTATTCTACATATAGGATTGTCCTTGCCATTATTGCTTGTTTATTACTTTTTCTTTTGTATTGGGTATTCATGCATACAAAATTTGGATTAATGTCTAGAGCGACAATGCAAAATGAAGAAATCGCAAGAAGTTTAGGAACAAATACTAAGCAAATATATACTACAACTTTTGTTCTAGGTTCTATGTTAGCGGGATTAACAGGAGGCTTATATGCTTTCACCATGTCAATTGGACCCACATTTGGATCAGGTTTCCTTATGGAAAGTTTCGTAACTGTCATTGTTGGTGGTGCAAATCCATTAACTGGAACAGTGATGGCAGGTGGAACACTAGGAGTTGTACACAGTGGATTATCTTTCGTCTTTGGAACTTTTATTGGTAGAGTTGGGCTTTTGATAGCAGCAATACTCTTCATTAGACTCTGGCCAACTGGTTTTTCGGGGCTTATAGACAAAAAAGTTATAAGGGTGAATAGATAATGAATAGATTGTTTAATCAAAATATTAATTCAGAAAAAATAATAATGTTATTAATGTGTGCGATATTTTTGGCTTTCCCTTTAATTGGATCGGATTACGATATTTTAAATATGTCTTATTTTATATCAATGGCAATCCTATCTATTAGTTTATGGTTAATTTGGGGATTAACAGGGATATTCAGTTTCGGTCAAACTGCTTTGTTTGGCTTAGGCGGATACACATATGCACTTATAAGTTTGAATTTTGATAATCCAAATCTTACATTTTTAGCGCTTTTACTGGCATTAATTGTTACATGGGCGTTTTCGTTTTTATTAGGTTATTTCATGTTTTATGGTGGAGTAAATGATGTATTTGTAGGGTTAATTACTTTGTGTGTCACACTGGTTATGGCAACATTTTTAGCGCAATCTGCAGGATCAGAATGGAAAATAGGTGATGTATTACTTGGTGGAGATAATGGAATAAACAATATTCCACCGTTAGCGTTAAGCTTTGGGGATTTTGAACTATTATTTACTGGAAATGTTTTGTATTACTTTATAATAATTTCAATTATCACAGTGTACTTAATTTTAAAGAAAATGC
The DNA here is from genome assembly GCF_042680725.1 of Ferdinandcohnia salidurans. Classification (NCBI taxonomy): domain Bacteria; kingdom Bacillati; phylum Bacillota; class Bacilli; order Caryophanales; family Bacillaceae; genus Ferdinandcohnia; species Ferdinandcohnia salidurans. The sequence continues at coordinate 199,540 of NZ_JBHUEK010000034.1, read as the reverse complement.
AAAGAACAAAGCTCGGTTATAGTTTTATTGCAATAAGAGAGAATAGAGAACGGAGTAAATTATTAGGATACAATACGGCACTTTTACAAACGTTTGCTTTTTCTCTAGGAGGAGTTCTCGCCGCATTTAGTGGTGTCTTATATGTTACTTGGGGTGGGTATATAGCACCGTCAGTGATGGCAATTTCTGCAGCGTCACTTCCTGTTGTATTGGTAGCTGCAGCAGGAAGAAGAAATTTATCTGGGGTAATAATATTTACAATACTATATTATTATTTGTCTCAGAAACTCTCAGTTTCGGGTAGTGAATACGCATTAATTATTTTAGGTTTTATCTTGATTACGGTAATTTTAGTTGTTCCTCAAGGTATTGTTGTATGGCTATTTAATATAATCGATCGTAGTTTATTGAAGAAAAGGGGGAATAAGCTAAGTGAAAGTACAGGGAATCCAAAAAAAGCAAGTAGTGTCTAAACAAAAAAGTATTTTAGAACTAAAAAATGTAACAATGGACTTTGGGGGATTAAGAGCAGTTGATGACGTTTCTATTACAATAAATAACGGTGAACTTAGAGGTTTAATAGGCCCAAATGGTGCAGGGAAAAGTACTATATTTAAACTAATAATGGGTCTTTATATACCTACATCTGGTCAGATTTATTTTAATGGTAAAGACATTACGAAATTATCTACCTGGGAACGTGCTAGGACTGGAATGAGTATAAAAATGCAAATACCAGGGGTTTTTGGAGAATTATCTGGATATGAGAATATGCGAATTGCAGCACAAAATTTTTATTCAACTAGTGAGGTTGATAAGGAAATTTTAAGATTATCAAAACTAGTTGGAATTGATGATCTTCTTGATACAGAGGTTAACAACCTTTCACATGGTCAGCAGCAATGGTTAGAAATTGGTATGACACTTGCTTCTAAACCACAACTACTCTTACTAGATGAACCTGCAGCAGGAATGGGCCCAGAAGAAACAGCGTTTACCGCCCAAATTGTAAAACGTTTAAATGAGGAAGGTATTTCAATTATATTTATTGATCACGATATGGAATTTGTTAGACAAATTTCTCAACAAATAACTGTACTTCATCAAGGAAGAGTGTTTGTTGAGGGCAATATCACCGAAATAGAAAATAATAAAGATGTTATAGATATCTATTTAGGTTCAGAAGTTTAAAAGGGAGTGGGAGTAATTGTTAGAAATCCACGAATATCATACAGGTTACAACAAAGTTGAAATTATACGAAATGTTTCTTTAAGAGTCGATAAAGGTAAAATTGTCTCAATTATTGGAAGGAATGGCGTGGGTAAAAGCACCCTTATGAAGGGGATTATGGGTCTCCTAACAACAAAAAATGGAAAGGTACTATTAGATAATAAAGATATAACTTTATTAAATACACATGAGCGTGCACGAATTGGGATCGGATATGTTCCCCAAGGTCATGGTGTTTTCCCTAACTTAACAGTTGAAGAGAATATTAAAATGGGAGAATCAATAAACAAGAAAGCTAAGAAAATGGATTATGAGATAATCTTTAACTACTTTCCTCGTATTAAAGAACGTTTAAGTCAAAAAGCGGGAACATTAAGTGGCGGAGAACGTGCCCAACTTTCAATTGGAAGAGCATTGATAGGGAATCCCGACTTACTATTACTGGATGAACCGTCCGAAGGAATTCAACCTAATATCATTCAAAGTATTGGTGACATTATCAATCAAATAAATAAAGATTTAGGTCTGACAGTACTTCTAGTTGAACAACATATTGGCCTTATTAAGAGTTTGGCAGATACTTGTTACGCAATGGATAAGGGAAGTATTGTTGGTAAACATGAGGCTAGTGAACTAACCCCAGAGCTAATTCAAAAGTACTTATCTGTTTAGTATAGTAATTTTATTATTTAATAGGAGATGATATTAATGAAAGAAGTAAAAGAAGTGAAAGAAGTAAAAATTATTAAACAACCTGGAAAACATAGCTATGTTTTTAGCCCTTATTTAGACCCGATAGCAAGAGTAAAACCGGGTGAAGAAGTTATTATTTATACAGAGGATGCATTTGAAAGTCGTATAACAAAGGAAACGGATACACCATCAGAGATCTTAGGGGAATATTTAAACCCTCAAACTGGCCCTATTTACATTGAAGGTGCAGAACCAGGTGATACACTATTAGCCCATATAATTGATATCGAGCCTACACGTGATTGGGCAGTAAGTATACTTAATCCCTACTTTGGAGGATTAACAGCAACCCCGATGACTAGGATGTTACACGAACCTCTTCCAGAAAAAGTGTGGATATATAAACTAATTGATGGAATGGTAGTAAATAATACACAATTAAGTTTTCCTTGGCGACCATTTATGGGGACGATTGGAACAGCACCAAACCTTGAAGCAGTATCAGCATTAACACCTTTCAATCACGGAGGAAATATGGATGTCCCTGATACCAAGCCTGGAAATACAGTATATTTACCTGTAAATGTGCCTGGAGCATATTTCTATACAGGTGATTGTCATGCAGGACAAGGAGATGGTGAATTATGTGGTGTTGCTTTAGAGATTACAGGTAGAGTAAGAATCAAGTTTGATCTTATTAAAGGAAAGTCCATTAAATGGCCAAGAATAGAAAGTCCAACTGAATTAATGGTAGTTGGAAGTGCAAGACCAATGGAAGATGCAGCACGTATTGCATACGCAGAACTTATAGATTGGATGGTTGAACTTGGCTGGGATAAACTAGATGCTTATCAAGCATTAACTCAAATTGGCAAGCTATCAGTAGGCAATATGGTAGATACATATTATTCCCTTGTTGCCAAAATTGAAAAGAAATATGCATTTATTGATAAAAATTAATATGTATGTTTAGTATGGACTGGAGGTATTAAATGCGTATATTAGTTGCACCTGATTCATTTAAGGGAAGTTTATCATCAAAAAGTGTTGGAGAAATTATAAAATCTGCCTTTATTAGTGAAATCCCAGATGTACTTGTAGATGTATTACCAATGGCAGATGGTGGAGAAGGAACTACAGATGCTCTATTATTCTCTACAGTTGGAGAAAAAGTTAAAGTTGAAATTACAGGTCCAATGGGAAATCAAACAGAAGCTTTTTATGGGCTATTGAATGATAGTCAAACCGTAGTAATTGAGGTAGCTTCTATAGCAGGATATACAAAAGTACCTGACAAAAAACGTGATCCATTTTACCTTACGTCATTTGGTATTGGTGAGTGTGTTACACATGCACTAGATTCAGGTTACAGGAAATTTATATTTTGTCTTGGTGGCAGTTCTACAAATGATGCTGGTATAGGGTTATTACAAGCATTAGGAGTAAACTTTGAAAATATTGATAGAAACAAATTAGCTCCATTTCCTTATGTTTTCGATAATATAGAATATGTTGATTATAGTAATGTGGATAAAAGGATATGGGAATCAGATTTTCGTGTTGCATGTGATGTGGAGAATCCTTTATGTGGTGTAAATGGTGCTACTTACGTTTTTGGACCACAAAAAGGAGTTAAAGATTCAGAGTTAAACAAATTAGATAATAGTATAAAGAGATATGCTGAGCTTATTGAATCACACCTTCAAGTAAATCTAATGAATATGAAGGGATCAGGTGCTGCCGGAGGTTTAGGGTTTGCTTTATTATCCATTGGGGCTAAAATCGAATCAGGAGCAAAACTCATAGCAAAGCATCTTAATCTTGAAGAAAAGATAATGGAAAGTGAATGGCTTATTACGGGTGAGGGTAGAACTGACGAGCAAACTCTGCAAGGTAAACTCCCTTTTGAAGTAGCGAATATTGCTAAGAACAACAGTGTTCCAACTATATTAATTTCAGGTTCTTTGGAAGGTGATTTAGAACAGTTTTACACAGTTTTTGAAAGTATACATTCAATATCTAGCGGTCCGTTATCTTTGGAAGAATCTATAAAAAATACCGAGAAATTATTACATCACAAAGCACGAAATATTGCTAGATTATTAAAATTTGCTCGTGAAGATAGTACAAAAATTTATTCAAAAGAAATAAACTTTAATTAATGAGACTTCAAATATGTATATAATTATGAAGGTAAAATATTAGCCAGATGTTTATGGCCATGATTCATTACTTCATTCAATATTTTGAGTTAAACCACTCCGAACACAGTTATATCCATGTTTGTGAGTGGTTTATATTTTTCACAGATCTCGCGAATAAAATATATACATTTACTACCAACAGGAATTAATTTCTCTGTAAGCATAGGGAAAATGTACCTTGGTTTATGTGGGTATTATTAAAACTGGGGAATGACAATGGGGATTTTGTTGCTTATTTTACCTGGGATATTTGTTTGGGTTTGGTAGTAACTATGCACTATGACGAAATCTAGTCAGAAGGCGTTATAAATTTGGTGCGTGTTAGTGATTTGATTCTTTTTGTTGTATTTGTAACTATCATTCACTGGAGTTTCAGGTGGATACCACTGGTGGATATTATTTTGACAAGTATGTTCTACTTGCTCAAATGGAGGATACTTTCTCGAAGGTCTTGAATAACATTTGCAGCATATAATGCCCCAAGATAGGCTTTTAGTGAAACCTTACTGAAACACCGGAAGAAATGGCAATATGTATATACCTCTAGATCTTCTTTGTCAAGGAGATCTAGAGGTATATTTCTTTTTATATGCTTCCTGCAAAAAGAAACAGCACCCTCTAATGAAAAGGTAGGTGCTGCATTTATTTACTTTAATATTCACCTTTGATGACAAAAAACGAGCCGCGAATCGTTCCAGCTAGCTTAGACTTTTGTCTGGCAAACTTAAACTTTCCTTCTAACTCCTTTGGAACCTCCATTCCCTCAGAAAGCTTAAAACCAACGGCACGCTTCTTAGGGTCATCAATCGTATACAAAACATTTACTCCAAGACCATCTTCATAAAAGACATAGGTCCAGTTGATATTTTTCACTTGAAATCGTGATGTTTCTAACGGTTTGGCCGCAAATTCAATATCACGTTCTTCTTTCAACACTCGGTTCACATAGTCAAGGTTCTCTTGGCTTTCGCTAGCGGGTTTCACGGTAAATGGATGCTTATATTTGTTCATAAAGTAACGCGCTTCATGTGCGCGTAAACCTGCAAGTGCATCTGCTACGGGTGAAGATTCCAAACCAACTGTAGATACATTTTTAAAATCGACGATATAGGACATTTCCATCACTCCACTTATTTCTTAACAACAGGAATCCACATTTCACCAAAGACCACGTTGTCACGCTGTCCCATTTCAACCGAAGTATTTGGGCCCCCCACATAGGCATAATCGGTTGCTTCTGCTAAAGCTTGACCAAAGGCTATGCCAGTAAGTGTTTGACTTAATTCTTCAGCCGTTTCCGCTTCACCTTTTACTACTAAATATGGCCCCTTTGGAAACTGAATCACTCTAGTTGCTTCAGGGATTGTTTCCTCGGTCATAACGCCAGCATAATGCATCATCTTGTTATTCACTGCTTCGTTTACCACAAAAATGTACTCATTTGTGGCGATGGCTTTTAAAGCGTCAAGTCTTCCATCTTCTTTAACAGCATGCCAAAAATCGGCCTTTTCCTTGTTGATAGCAGCAAAGTCTCTGTAGTCACTCTTTAGCTCAGTTCCAATACCTAACACGATAAAACTTTCTTTTTCTTCAATTGTATAATTTTCCATTTCAAAACCATCCTTTTTTAATAAGATTATCAAACGATTTATCTTTTCACTTGCTACGTTTATAATAGCCTTAAATCATGTCAAAAAATGATACTGTTTAGGAGTTGCTATGAAAAAAGTTGAACGGATAAATATCATCATGCGCTATATTAACAACCGCTCCCATTTTACCATTTCTGAAATCATGAATGAATTTAACATTTCTCGCTCGACAGCCATTCGGGATATCAGAGAAATTGAGTCTATGGGAATGCCACTTGTTGCTGAGGTAGGCAGGGATGGTGGCTATTTTGTCATGCACAACTCAGTCCTTCCCGAGGTTCGCTTTACCAATGATGAGGTTAAAGCTCTTTTTATCGCTTTTATGGCCACAAGAAATCAACAACTGCCTTATCTTAAGAGCCGTCAATCTTTAGCTGAAAAATTACTCGGCCTCATCTCAGAAAGCCAGCAAGATGACCTTATTTTGTTAAATCAAATTCTACTATTTGAAGGAACCAATCCGAACAATCCCGACCTACTAGATCTTTCGGACCTTCCACATCCCATGTTAGAACAACTCATCCAACATCTTTTATTGGATCGATATTTATTGATTTCCATCGAAGAAGAGAAGGTGGTTAAATCCTATGAAATTTATCTCTTGAACCTATATCGTGAAAAAAGTGTATGGCTCATTGAAGGATTTGAGTTAAAGGAAGAGAAGCGAAAGATTTTTCCTGTTGATCAGCTCACAAATGTAAAACCGTACACTCCGGAAAAACGAGTAGGTGAGAAGAAGATAGTAGAAAAACTCCGAAAACAGGAAGAAGATAGTAACTTTGTCCTTGAACTTGGACCACTGGCAATCGCCCAGTTCAAAAAAAATCACCCTTTAAAACTTTCTCTTTCCTATACTGATCCTTTTCAAACAACAGCCATTTTAAAGACTAATGTTGATGCTCATCATTTAGAAGAAGTTAAGGAACTAGCTAATTGGCTTCTTTTTCTAGGTGAGGACATTAAAATCAGGGAAGTGCCAAAAGAAGTCTTAGCGTATATACAAGAAAGACTATCTTTATTTTATCCATCTTGAGGGGCAGGTAAAATTAAAAAGTAACTGGAGAGTATTATAATACAAAGATCAGTTCTAATAATTATAAATATTGCATCGAATATATTGATAGACTCTCAAAAAAGAACTAGGAAAAGATGAAGCATATTTTTATGAATATAAGCTGTAGTCATACCTCATTTTACGGTAAAGTACAGTTTTTCCCTATTAAAGACTGGTTATATAGCATATAATTTTGATAATTCATAAAAATATAAAACTTGCAAGTGATATAAAGGAGCTGTTCAAATGCTAGATGTAAGTAATAAAATCGGATGGCTTGAAGGAATTATTGAGGCGGTTCATGATGGGATTTTAGTAATCGACAAAGATGGTATCGTTCAGTTAGTAAATGAAGAATATACGAATATTACAGGTGTAAGAAAAGAACAAATCATAGGTAAGCCACTAACTAAAGTTCGTCCTGGTGCGCTGTTACCGACCGTACTGAGAACTGGGAAGTCCCGCGAAGGTGTATTTCGAAAAGAAAAGGATTTGGAATATGTAGTTGATATGGCTCCCGTCTATGAAAATGGTGAAATCATTGGAGGAGTATCGGTTTGTAAAAGTGTACCAGAGGTATATCAGTTATCACTAGAATTAAAGAAAAATAAACAACGGGTCAATCAATTGGAGAAGGCGATAGGCCGTATTCATCAAGTAAAATATACATTCTCCAATATGATTGGAGACAACCAGCGATTCAAAAAGGTTATTCAACAAGCTAAGAAAATAGCGCCAACTGACTTAAATATTTTAATAACGGGAGAATCAGGAACAGGAAAAGAACTTTTCGCTCAAGCTGTTCATCATGGAAGTTCACGAAAGGCTTATCCCTTCGTTCCTGTGAATTGTGCAGCTATTCCTAGTTCTCTTCTTGAAAGCGAATTGTTTGGTTATGAAGAAGGTGCTTTCACTAATTCAAAAAAGGACGGTAAGGTTGGGTTGTTCGAGCTTGCAAATAAAGGGACCCTTTTTCTAGACGAAATAGGGGACATGCCAACTGACCTTCAAGCGAAGCTACTTCGGGTGCTACAAGAGGGTACGTTTCGAAAGATTGGTGGGCTAAAAGAAGAACAAATTGACGTACGTATTATCGCAGCAACCAATAAGGATTTATTAAATATGGTAAAAAAAGAACGTTTCCGAGAGGACCTTTATTACAGGATTAATACGGTACATCTTTCAATACCATCCCTTCGTGAGAGAAGGGACGATATTCCAAAGTTTGTTTCCTCGTTAATTCATGACCAAAGTGAATATGCACATTTTAAAGTTGAAGAAGAGGTTATGAATACGCTCATGCAATATGATTGGCCTGGAAATATCCGAGAGCTAAAAAACACGATCCACTATGCTAGGAACATGGCTGAACATGATGTTATCACATTTGAAAATCTTCCAGATACCATTAAATCCCTCTTTCGACATCGAAAAGGAAACCCACAATCCCATCAAACTTTAGAAGAATTGTTAAGAGAAACAGAAAAGAAAGCTATATTGGCAGTGCTTCAAGAAACTGGGTTATCGGTAAAAGGCAAGAAGGCAGCAGCAAATAAATTAGGAATTTCATTAGCGTCTTTGTATAATAAAATGTCAAAACTAAAAATTAATCTATAATTTCTAATTTCTTAGAATCCGAGCAAATAGGTTTCTAGCTTTTTAGAAACCTTTATTCTCCAATGAATGAAGGCGCCTTTTAAACAATAAGTTTCTAAAAAATTAGAAATAACCAACTTAGTAATGATACCAAAGCCTTGCAATCTAAGGCTTTTTTTATTTGGCACGAAAGTTGCATTAAATATGATTAAGGACGTAAACAAGAAGGGAGGACTAGTCTCAATAATATATTTCAAATAATTTAATTGGGAGGTATTGAGAAATTGAAGAAAAGTCTTTTTCAAAAATTGATCATTTCAATGGTAATCACGTTGCTTTTATTGTCTTTCTTTAGCTTAAATACGTTCGCTAAAGGTAATTATGGTGAGGTAGCTAAGCCGGAATCATCTGTGGTGTCTGGAGCTTATTACAAATCTCAACTTGTTGAGTTAAGTTCACCTACACCTAATGTTAAAATTCTCTACACGACGGACGGTAGCGATCCAATAGATAATGGTCAAGTTTATACTGAGCCAATTCTCATTGAAGAAGACACGGTAATTAAAGCAATAGCCGTCCGTGGTAACGTAAATAACAAAGCTTTAACTGTTAACAACGGTAATACTCATAGTGAGATTGCTACTTTTACATTTTCTTTTGAAACAAGAGCATCCATCGCTAATAAATTTTTAAGCTTTACTTATGATGGAATGCCATACCGACTTTTTGTACCTGATGATTATGACCCATCTCAATCTTATCCTCTAGTATTGTTTTTACATGGTGGGGGAGAGAGAGGAACTGATAATGAAAAGCAGCTTCTATCTAATGATGGCGCTATCATTTGGGCTGCTCCTGAAAATCAGGCCAAACATCCCGCTTTTGTATTAGCACCTCAAGCCCGAAACGTTCATGACGGAGGATTTACTGTAACTCGTGATTCTAATAATATAGTAAATCTGAGCAAAGTATTTGAGTTTTCTGAGGACCTTGGAAAAGCACATGAGATTCTTCAACACGTAATGACAGAATATAATATTGATACTAGTCGTCTTTATTCAACCGGCTTGTCCCAGGGTGGATACGGTACGTTTAATTTAAATATCAAATACCCTGATTTGTTTGCGGCTATGGTTCCAATTGCAGGCGGAGGGGACCCAGCTGAAGCAAATAAACTTATAAACAAACCGATTTGGGCTTTTCATGCGGAAGACGATGCAGTTATTCCAGTTGCTCACACAAGAGATATGATTGAAGCAATCAAAAATGCTGGCGGAAACCCAATTTACACAATATACGAAGCAGAACTGGGCTACAATCATGCTTCATGGGTACCTGCATATGAAAATAGCGAAATGATAGAGTGGGTTTTTAAACAAGTTAACAAAAAACTGTAGGGTTGATTTTAGCGAAGTACATGAGAAAAAGATTGTTTCAACGATCTTTTTCTCTAGGCCATTGCAAATAAGAATCGTTAACATAATTCAACATTTTAGAAGGTGTTGTAGATAGCACAACAATTACATTTTTATTGTAAACGCTTTAAAAAATGAGGGGGGCTTTTAATGTTAGCATTACTAGGATTTTTAACAATCGCAATCTTTTTGTATCTTATTCTATCGAAACGAGTTTCTGTGATTGTTGCTTTAATTTTGGTTCCAATCGTATTTGGTTTATTTACAAGTGAGCGTGCAAATCTTGGCAGCATGATTTTAGATGGGGTTTCTGGGGTTGCCCCGACGGGAATTATGCTAGCATTTGCTATTTTGTTTTTTGGATTAATGAATAGTGTTGGATTATTTGATCCAATTATCTCTAAAGTATTAAAAATGGTAAAAGGTGATCCTTTAAAAATTGTAATAGGTACAGCGGTTATAGGAATGGTTACACACCTAGATGGTTCCGGTGCCTCTACCTTCTTAATTACAATTCCTGCCTTGCTTCCACTATATGATCGATTGGGAATGAGTCGCCTGGTACTAGCAGGTGTTGTAGCACTTAGTGCCGGAACCATGAACTTGGTCCCATGGGGCGGGCCAACTGCGCGTGCTGCAAGTGCTCTAGGAGTGGAAGCGAATAGTTTATTCACACCTGTTATCCCTGCAATGATTGCTGGTTTGATTTGGGTACTATTTGTCAGTTATTTATTAGGGAAAAAAGAAAGAGAACGCTTAGGAGTAAAAGAACTCCAATATGAGTTTAATCAGGAACTGAGTGAAAAAGAATTGAGCTTAAAAAGACCAAAATTATACTGGTTCAATCTATTATTAACGATTTTAACTATTATTGCTCTTGTAAAAGTTTGGCTACCTCTACCTATCGTTTTCATGGTGTCGTTTGCTGTTGCACTTATCGTGAACTATCCAAAGCCAAAGGATCAGCAAGACCGAATTACTGAACAGGCGAATGGCATGGTTACAGTCGTAACCATCATTTTTGCGGCGGGTATCTTTACGGGTGTTTTATCCGGAACAGGAATGATTGAAGCCATGGCCAACGCTATGGTCAGTGTAATTCCAGATAGCACAAGCTCTTTTGTGGCACTGCTTGTGGCGATTACCAGTATGCCACTTAGTTTAGTATTTACCCCAGATGCTTATTATTTTGGTGTTCTACCGATTTTAAGTGAAACAGCCAGCGCCTTTGGAGTGAATCCAGTTGAGATTGGACGCGCAGCAATCTTAGGACAAATGACCACCGGTTTTCCATTGAGTCCTCTTACGGCTTCGACCTTCCTTTTAATTGGATTAGCAGGTGTAGAACTTGGAGATCATCAACGATTTATATTCAAATGGGCTTTTGGTACAACGATTGTGATGACGATTGTTGCATTTTTAACTGGTGCGATTTCTATTTTTTAATTGAGGAGTGTTTAATTTGTTGCGAATTGGTTCTGGAGCTGGCTTTGCAGGCGACCGTATCGAACCTGCAAAGGCACTAGTGGAAGAAGGAAAACTTGATTATCTCATTTTAGAAGGATTGGCAGAGCGTACAATCGCGTTATCACAAAAGCAAAAGCAAAGAAACCCATCCCATGGATACAATGAATATCTTGAAGAGCGAATTCGAATTCTGTTGCCTATTTTATTAAAAAAGAAAGTTCGTTTGATTACAAATATGGGAGCAGCCAATCCAACCGGGGCTGCAAAGAAAATAATTGAAATTGCTAAAGAAATGGATCTGACGTGCAAGGTCGCTGCGGTGACGGGTGATGATGTATTGGGAAAAATTAATGGAAATTACAAAGTGTTCGAATCAGGTAAAAGTCTTAGAGATTATGAACCTGTTCTTTCTGCTAATGCCTATCTTGGCATTGATTCATTGCTACCCGCCTTAGAAACAGAGGCCGATATTATTATTACAGGACGAGTCGCAGATCCGTCACTATTTCTAGCTCCTATCGTACATCATTATGGATGGAATCTTGAAGACTATGAATTGATAGGTCAAGGTACGTTAATAGGTCATTTATTAGAGTGTGCAGGGCAAATTACAGGGGGTTATTTTGCCGACCCTGGGCGAAAAGATGTCGAAGGACTTGAAAATCTTGGGTTTCCTTATGCAGTTATTGAACCTAATGGCAATGCGACGATTACAAAATTAGCCAATACAGGTGGAACCATTAGCCTCCAAACGGTAAAAGAACAATTATTATATGAAGTTCATGACCCTGAAAATTATATCACTCCTGATTGTATTGCTGATTTTACAACAGCAAAACTAGAAGAGGTTGGAAAGGACCAAGTCCGTGTATACGGAGCAGCCGGAAAAAGAAAGCCAGATACATTCAAGGTTTCAGTTGGCTATCATGCAGGTTTTTTAGGCGAGGGAGAAATTTCTTATGCAGGAATTTCTGCACTGGAAAGAGGGAAATTAGCTCAGGATATTTTAAAGAAAAGACTATTAAAAAATTATCCTAACCTAAAAACAGATTTAATTGGAGTATCTTCTCTTCATCATGGACAGATCAGTAACTATCGACCATATGAAGTCCGTGTTCGAGTGGCAGCTCTTTGCGAAACTGTAGAAGATGCTAAAACAATTGGACATGAATTGGAAGCCTTATATACCAATGGACCAGCTGCTGGAGGGGGCGCTAGAAAAAGACTCGAAGAAGTTATTGGAATTGTCTCCACCTTTATCAATCGAGGAAAGATAACCGTAAACACAGAGATTTGGGAGTGAAAGTAATGGTAAAAATAAAATTAATCGACGTAGCTCACAGCCGTTCAGGAGACAAAGGTAATACACTAAACATCTCGTTGATTCCCTACAACGAGGCCGATTACGAATGGCTCTCCTCTAGTGTCACAGCAGAAAAAGTAAAAGACCACCTTAAGCATATTGTAAAAGGAAAGGTAACGAGGTATGAGCTACCTAACATCAAAGCATTTAACTTCGTCTGTGAAGAAAGCTTAATGGGAGGCGTGACAACATCACTTGCGATTGATACACATGGAAAGAGTCTAAGCAATGCTTTATTAGAAATGGAGATTGAAGTTTAGACTTGAGTTTATAACTAAATATAGTTTAGGAAAGAAGATGGGGGGACTCATCTTCTTTTTATTTTACAAACAAAAGAGAGTTAGATTACATACCTCTAAATTTATGTATTAGATAATAAGAGGAAAAACAATTATTCAACAATAGTATTATACATTATCCAAGTAGAGAGTATGATTTTGTGCAATATCGAATTTTTAGTTCCATTCTAAATTAAATGTTATTTTACATTTTTTGAGTTATTGTTCTGAAATAATATAGACCAAGAGACTAATGTTTTTAAGGTATAATAAATAATTCGTTATTTTTGAAAAAATTAATATTTTCTAAAAAAACACTACCATACAAGTATGGTAATATGGTAATATAAGGGCGTACAGAGAAGGAGGGGCGAAATTAAATGTTTGACATAAGTGCAAAACATAAAGTTAACAATTATTCAACAAGAGACTATGTTTATGAAGTGTTAAAAGACAACATTATCTCTCTCAAGTTAGAACCAGGAAGAAGTATCTCAGAAAAAGAGATTTCTGAAATGATCAATGTTAGTAGAACTCCGGTTCGAGAGGCATTTGTAAAATTAGCCCAAGAAGATTTACTTGAGGTTTATCCTCAAAGAGGTACATACATTTCTCTCATTGATTTGAAACATGTAGAAGAAGCTAGATTTATTAGAGAACATCTTGAAAGAGCTGCAGTAAAAGAGGCTTGCCATAAATTATCAAACGAGAATCTTTTAAAACTAAAAAATAATCTCAGTTTGCAAATATTGTGTGTGGAAGAAAAAAATTACACAAGGTTATACGAATTGGATGAAGAATTCCATCTCACAATTACAACGGGAAGTGGTAGACCACTTATTTGGAATGTTATTCAATTAATGAATGCTCATTTAAATCGATTCAGAATGTTAAGTTTGGCGGCTAATTATAATTGGGAATTAATACTATCTCAGCATCAAACCATCATTACAGCTATAGAAGAGAGGAATCCAGAGTTAGCGGAAAAAGCCATGGAAGAACATTTGACAAAAACGCTATTTGAACAGGATGACTTAAAAAAGGAATATAGTCAGTATTTTAAATAACATATTTTTTTCAAATAGTTTGTAAGCGCTTCATTTAATGGTGGTAACGTAGTCCATTATCTACGTAAATATAAAAAAATTTGGGGGAATTAGGGATGAATATCAAAGCTAGAGTATTTGCGATTTTACTCATGATTAGTATGTTACTGGTAACTGCGTGTAATGATAATCAAGCTAATGGAGATGCAAATGGATCAGGTGATAATAATGACGTATATAAATTGAAAATTGCTACCGCTCTTACTGAGTCAGATCCTATTTATCAAGGATTGGTAGCACTTAAAGAAAGTGTTGAAGAAAAAACAAATGGTGAAGTTGTGTTTGAGATTTTTGGAGGAGGCTCTCTTGGAGAAGATAGTGACATTATTGAACAAGCTAAAGTTGGAGCAAATGTAGCGGTTCTCACAGATGCTGGTCGATTAGCGGAGATGGTCCATGAGATTGGTATTTTGTCAGCACCGTATTTGGTTGATAGTTATGAGGAAGCAAACACAGTTGTACAGTCTGAATTATTTAAAGGATGGGAACAAAAGTTAGCGGATGAACACAACCTACAGGTGTTATCTTTTAACTGGTATCAAGGGGATCGCCACTTGTTAACAAATAAGAAAATAGAAAAACCAGAAGACCTTAAGGGAATTCAGATGCGAACTGCGGGATCACCAATTTCGTTAGAAACTGTATCAGCAATGGGAGCTAGTCCAGTTGGGTTAGCATGGGCTGAGGTTTATCCAGGTCTACAACAAGGTGTTATAGATGCTGCAGAAGCACATCATTCGGCTACTTTTGGTGCCAACTTACAAGAGGTTATTGGCTACATTACAAAAACTAGTCATTTCCAGTTGTTAACTGGACTGGTAACTTCAGCAGGTTGGATGGAAAGTCTTCCTGAAGAATACCAAGACATTATATATGAAGAGTCAATCAAAGCGGCAGAAGTTGCTTCAAATAATATCGTAAAAATGTCAGCCGATTTTGAACAAAAGTTAATAGATGCAGGTGTTGAAGTTAATGAGGTAGACATAGAACCGTTTAAAAAAGCTACAGAAGGAGTATATGACAAGTTTGATGGATACCAAGATTTACGGAAAGAGATTAATAAAATACTAGGAAAATAGAGAGTGATAATATGATAAAACAATTTGCTAGAGGTTATGTGAAGGCTGAAAATTTTATCACAAACTTATTAATGATTGGTATTGTAGTTTTTGTCTTTTTGGCAGCAGTCATGAGATGGGCGGGGTTCCCCATCTCTTGGTCCGTTGAATTTGCTCAAGTATTATTCGTTTGGGCAATCTTCTTAGGAGCAAACCGTTGTTTGCGTGAAGATAAACACATTAGTGTTGATTTTCTTACAAAAAAACTCCCTTTGAAAATAAGTCTGGGTATAGATATTCTAATGAATTTACTCGTATTAGCATTTCTTATTTTCTTAGGGTATTACGGAATTCTATTGAGTGTTGAGAATTCAGAAAGAATGATTAATAATTTATCACTTAGCTATTCTTTGGTAACTCTTTCTGTACCTATCGGTAGTATTCTAATGATTATAACTATCCTTGTTAAGCTGAAAGGAAAACTTAGTTTTACAAAAAGCTATATGGGAGATGTAAATATAAAGGGGTGAGATAAATGTTACTTGTTGCTGTTGTTTTCTTCATTTTACTATTTCTAAATATGCCAGTTGCATTCGCAATTGGAATAGGTAGTTTATCATTTTTTCTTTTTGAATCCAATTTACCAATGGAAATAGTAACTCAAAGGATGGTTGCTGGTACACAGTCCTTTCCTTTATTAGCAGTTCCTTTCTTTATCTTGGCTGGAAATTTAATGAATTCATCTGGAATCACTACTCGTCTTATTCGATTTGCCAATTCACTAACGGGACATTTAAGAGGTAGTCTAGCTCACGTGTCAATCGTTCTTAGTACTATCATGGGTGGCGTGTCTGGTTCGGCAAATGCAGATGCAGCGATGCAAAGTAGAATTTTAGGACATCAAATGGTCGCTAGGGGTTATTCGGGTGGATATTCTGCTGGAGTAATTGCAGTCAGTTCCTTGATTACCGCAACTATACCACCAAGTATTGGCCTTATTTTATATGGATATGTTGGGGAAGTTTCGATTGGAAAGCTTTTCTTAGCAGGGATAATCCCAGGAATGCTTATGATGGTCTTCTTAATGGCTGTTTCCTATATAATTGCTAGAAAAAGAGGTTATGATGAAAATGTTGAAATGAAGAAAGCAACTCTTAAAGAGGTGGGTGTTTCTTTCAAAGAAAGTATCTGGGCCCTTCTATTCCCGGTAATTCTCATTGTGGGTATTCGTTTTGGGGTATTCACTGCTTCTGAAGCAGGAGCGTTTGCAGTTGTATATGCACTGGTCATAGGTTTCTTTGTGTATAAGGAACTGAATTGGAAAAGCTTTATAGAATCTATTGAGCAGTCTGTAATTGATAATGCATCGATTCTTTTAATTATTGCAACTTCATCCATTTTAGGATTTCTTATTACATATGATAGATTACCAAATAATGCTGCGGATTTTTTGATAGGACTTACAAGCAATTCAACCCTGCTATTAATTTTAATATTAGTTTTTCTTGTTGTTGCAGGTATGTTTGTTGAGTCTACTGTTCTCGTTTTATTACTAACACCAATCTTTTTACCTATCGTTGAACAAATTGGAGTAGATCCTGTGCATTTTGGAATTTTAATGATGACTATTGTTACGATGGGTGGTATGACACCACCAGTGGGAGTAACAATGTATACTACCACCTCTATTATGAAGGTACCAATAGAAGACTATGTAAAGGAATCAATGCCATTCTTACTTGGGGTAATTGCATTACTAGCGTTGTTATTGTTAGTTCCTGAAATTGTTTTATTCTTACCAGATTTGCTAATGTAAATCATTTAATCTATAAAAATATAGTTGTAAAGGAATTGTGAAATATTTAAGATTTTATAAGTAGAAACAGAATATGAAAACCGTAGGTGAAGAAAATTGAAAATGGTATTTAGGTGGTTTGGAGATGGGAATGATCATGTGAGTCTCTCCAATATAAAACAAATTCCAGGAGTTACCGGAATTGTATGGTCACTTCACGATCTTGAACCTGGTGAAGAATGGCCGATGGAAAGAATTCAAGATATGAAAAAAATAGCAGACAGATATCATTTTAATATAGATGTCGTTGAGAGTGTAAATATTCATGAAGATATCAAATTGGGTCTCCCTTCCCGAACAAAGTACATTGAAAATTATATTGAGACGATAAAGGGATTAGCAAGTATTGGTGTGAAAGTTATTTGTTATAATTTTATGCCTGTATTTGATTGGATTCGCACAGACTTATATCTGGAAATGGAAGATGGGTCTACTGCTTTATTTTATGAAAAGGCGAAAGTGGAAAATATGAGTCCAGAGGAGCTTGTAAACAGATTTTCTAACTATCAAGATTCTACTTTGCCAGGTTGGGAACCTGAACGTATGGGGAAGCTTACGGAGTTATTTGAAGCATATAAAGGATTTACAGAAGAAATGCTTTGGGAAAACTTACAGTATTTTTTAGAAAGAATCATACCAGTAGCAGAAGAATATGGCATTAAGATGGCTATTCATCCGGATGATCCACCTTGGACTATGTTTGGTTTACCAAGAATCATTACGAATAGAGAGAATATCTCAAGGTTATTACGTCTGGTAGATAGCCCATACAATGGTATAACTTTATGTAGTGGATCATTGGGGGCAAATGAATCAAATAATATTCCCGAAATGATTAGGGAATTTGGAAGTAGAATACACTTTGCACATATTCGTAATATAAAGCGATTTGAAAATGGAGATTTTATTGAGACGTCGCATAGAGAGAGTGATGGTTCACTTGATATAGTTGGAATTGTAAAGGCTTACCATGATATTGGTTTTACAGGATATGTAAGACCAGATCATGGTAGACATATATGGGAAGAAAAGTGTCGACCTGGCTACGGTCTATACGATCGCGCACTAGGCATTATGTATATTTGGGGTATATGGGATTCACTTCAAAGAATGAAGGGAGTACATGTAGATGATGTTACGAAGTGAGGGACTAAGAGGTAAGGTTGCTGTTATCACAGGTGGTAGTGGAGTGTTATGTAGTGCGATGGCAAAGGAACTTGGAAGACAAGGTGCCAGAGTTGCTATTATAAATAGGAATTTAGAAAAGGGAAAGGTAGTCGAGCAAGTCATCACAGATGCAGGTGGAGAAGCTTTTGCGATCTCTTGTGATGTATTAAATAAAGAGGATGTACAAAAAGCAAGAGACATCATAACTGAAAAACTAGGCGTTTGCGATATTTTAATTAATGGTGCAGGAGGAAACCATCCGAAAGGAATTACAACGAATGAAACATTTAAAATAGAAGACCTTGAGAATGATCATATTCAGACTTTTTTTGACTTAACTAAAGAAGGATTTGGTTTTGTTTTTGATCTTAATATATTGGGGACACTCATCCCAACTCAAGTTTTTGCAAAGGACATGGTAAATCGAAAAGGTTCAGTCATTATCAATATGTCTTCAATGAGTGCACCATCTCCCATGACAAAGGTTCCAGCATATAGTGCTGCAAAATCGGGAATAGAGAATTTAACCAAATGGTTATCAGTTCATTTTGCAGATTCAGGAATTCGTGTTAATGCTATTGCACCTGGTTTTTTCTTAACTGAACAAAATCGTAATCTATTAACTAATGAAGATGGCTCTTTAACTGAGAGATCGAACAAGATCATAAGCCATACTCCAATGAGAAGATTCGGAAAACCTGAAGATTTATTAGGTACATTACTGTGGCTAGTAGACGAAAATATGTCAGGATTTGTTACCGGTATAACAGTGCCTGTTGATGGTGGATTTATGGCTTATTCAGGTGTTTAGAAGTGGTGTAATAGAAAGAGTATTTGGCAACTAAGTTAAAACTTTTTACTATTTTCTATGAAGGGAAGTATGAACATGACAAGGATTAGCTTTGAAACGATGAAAAGTGAGATTAAAAGAGCATTTATTAATGCTGGCATGAGTGAAGAAAAGGCAGAAGTTTGTGCAAGAGTCCATACAGAGACGAGTTGTGATGGTGTCGCTTCTCATGGACTAAATCGTGTTCCTCGTTTTGTGGATTATATAAAAAGGGGTTGGGTGGATGTTGATGCGGAACCAACGTTAGTTAAATCTTTGGGTGCTATTGAAATTTATAATGGTAACCGTGGCCCAGGAATTTTAAATGCATTAACTGCAATGGATCGAGCGATGGAAATTGCGAAAACGTATGGTGTCGGTATCGTAACTTTACAAAATACAACTCATTGGATGCGTGGAGGTACGTATGGATTAAAAGCTGTAAACAACGGGTTTATTGGGATTTGTTGGACAAATACCGAGTCAGTTATGCCAGCTTGGGGAGCGGTGGACACTAGGGTAGGTAACAACCCATTTGTGATGGCTGTTCCGCGTAAAAAGGGACATATTATTTTGGACATGGCAATGTCTCAGTATTCGTATGGAAAACTACAAACTACGGAGTTGAAAAAGGAGCTATTACCATTCCCAGGCGGTTTTGATGAGGAAGGTAACTTAACAAGAGAACCAGGACCAATTGAGAGAACAAAGCGGATTTTGCCAATGGGGTACTGGAAAGGTTCCGGATTTTCTATATTACTAGATGCCATTGCAGCTATTATGTCTGGTGGACTATCAACCAATGAGATTGATAAGGTACAGGAAGGTAGTTGTGGAGGTTGTTCCCAAGTATTTATCGCATTGGATCCTACACAAATAAATGGAGAGGAACATTCAGAGAAAATAACTGATGGGATTGTGGATTTTATTAAAGCCTCTGAACCTGAAAAAGAAGGTGGCCAAGTCTATTATCCTGGTGAAAATTCACTAAATAATCGTTACAAAAATATAGAGCAAGGAATACCTGCTGATGATGGTATATGGAAAGAAGTATTGTCTCTATAGAGTAAAAAAGAACCTGATAAGAGGATTACGTTAATACAAAAATAGAACATGCGCTTAGAAGCATTCGATAGTATTTTAAAAAGGAGAATGTAAATGAAAGCGACTTACGTGACGGAACCTGGAAAATTGGAAATAAAAGAAACTATTGAGCCACAAATCTCTAATTCTTATGATGTAAAAATCAAAGTAAAAGCGGGTGGCATTTGTGGTTCGGATATACATATTTATCATGGAACTTCTCCAGTAGCGACCTACCCAAGAATATTAGGGCACGAAATTGTAGGTGAAGTTGTAGAAGTTGGTGGGTCAGTTGAGAAATTTAGAGTACATGACCGAGTTGTCATTGATCCAATTATCAATTGTGAAGAGTGTTATCATTGTAAAAAGAACAGACCAAATTTGTGTGTAAACTTAAGGGTTCGAGGTGTACATGAAGATGGTGGTTTCAGGGAATATGTTGTAACACCAGAAACGAACATTTTTAAGATACCAGATTCTATCTCCTTTGAAGAAGCGGTTATGATTGAGCCATTTACAGTAGCTGCGCAAGTTAATTCACGTGGGCAAGTGGAAAAAGGAGATTATGTTTTTATTATGGGCTCCGGACCAGCTGGTCTCTGTGCATTAAAAGTGGCTAAAAATAAGGGAGCAATCTGTATTATTTCAGACTTAGTTGATGAGAGGCTTGAAAATGCAAAAAGGCTGGGAGCAGATTATGTAATTAATGCAGGGAAAGAAAATGTAAACGAAAAGATTGATAAATATACACAACATATTGGTGCAAATGTTGTGATAGACGCTGTTGGTAACTCTAGTTCATTTGAACAAGCAATTGAAGTAGTAAGTAAAGGCGGCAGGATTGTCATTTTAGGTTTTACAGATACACCATCTAAAATTCCGCAATTACATATTACGAAAGATGAGTTAGATATAAGTGGTTCTAGACTTCATGCAAACAAGTTCCCCGAGGTAATAGATTGGTTTGAAAAAGGAGAAATTAATGGGAATGACTATATATCGCATACTTACCCATTTGAAAAAATCCAGGAAGCCATTCATCTGGTGGAAACTGAACCAATGAAGGTATCAAAGGTAGTATTAACGTTTTAATTGATTGTGATAATCGCAAGTGTTATATTCTAATGACATGGTATTTATGGTAAAAACGATGCCTACTGGCAAGCTACAACCTGCAGTTAAAGTTATCATTATATGAAACAGTTAACCACTCACAAACCCTGATATATCAGTATTTGTGAGTGTTTTTAATTTTCCTCAGAATACGAAAAAAATTATATACATTTAATCCCAGAAGGAATATAATTTTTCTGTAAATATAGGAAAAATGTACCACGAACTGGGGAGAGGCGTTTTTAAAAAGGGGGAAAACAATGGGGATTGTGTTACTTATTTTAGCGGGGGTTATTGAGGTTGGTTTGGCAGTACATAGCTTCGTGACTAAGTCTAGTCAGAAGCGTGTAAGAAATTGGGTGCGTATTAGTGAATTAATTGCTTTTGTTGTTTTTTTAACCGTCGTTCACTGGAGTTTCAGGTGGGGGCCACTAGCAGTTTTACTTTTTATTTTTGGTATCATTTCGGTTATTTCATTACTGAGGAATAGGCAAGAGAAAAACTATCGACCAGTTGGAAATATTTTTAAGGCAGTTGGGGTATTGTTACTGATTGCTGTTGCGTTATTACCCGCAATTATTTTCCCGCAGCATAAGGCTGTAGCAACAACTGGTGAATACGATGTGGCAACTAAATTATCTACATTAACAAATGACAGCCGGATTGAAACGTTTACTGCAACAAATGAGAACAGAAAAGTGAATCTTGAATTTTGGTATCCAAAGAATGTGGATGGGAAATTACCACTAATCGTATTTTCTCATGGGGCATATGGAATAAAGGCAAGTAATACATCTACTTTTCAAAATCTTGCAAGTAATGGATATGTGGTTGTTTCGATTGATCACCCGTATCATTCTTTATTCACAAAAGATGAGGATGGCAATGTAACGTTGGCAGATACCTCCTTTATGCAAGAGGTAGAAGATGTGAATGATGGTCTCTATGATGAAGAGGAAGTCTTTAACCTAGAGCAAAAATGGTTGAAATTGAGAACAGATGACATTAATTTTGTGATTGATACGATTAAGCAAAATGCGAACGATGAAGCATCGGATGAAGTCTATCGACTAATCGACACAAACGCTATCGGTTTAATTGGGCATTCCTTAGGTGGTGCATCGGCTGCAAAGCTTGGTAGGGATCGAAATGATATTGCGGCTGTTATCAACTTGGATGCTGACTTGCCTGGAGAAGTGGTTGGATTTGAGGATGGTAAACCAGTCATTAATAAAGAGATTTATCCGGTACCATTACTAAGTGTTTATTCTGATACAATGAAGAACTTAATGGACGGTGTTACAGATCCAGAAGTTGTGATTCCGCAACAGAATATCTCGGATACTGCTCCTGATGCATACGAGGTATATATACAAGGAACAAATCACTTGAGTCTTACGGATTTACCGCTTGTATCCCCGTTTCTAGTTAAGGTGATTAATAGTTCTGTAGAAAAGGACACGGGCTCCGATAGTGCCGATAAATACAAAGTACTTGAAACGATGAATGAGATTGTACTTGAATTCTTCGATAGCTACGTGAAGGGTGAAGGTCAATTTGAATCGACTGGAACATACTAGTGATTGTATTGGTATGTCGAATACAAATTATGATGAAATTTACAGATCACTTTATTTGAAGTAACAACAAGAATCTATTAAAATAGAAATAAATACCAATACATAGGAGTGATGGAAGAATGGCAAAAGTATGCTT
This sequence comes from Ferdinandcohnia salidurans, assembly GCF_042680725.1. Lineage (NCBI taxonomy): Bacteria > Bacillati > Bacillota > Bacilli > Caryophanales > Bacillaceae > Ferdinandcohnia > Ferdinandcohnia salidurans. Next base: position 176,660 of record NZ_JBHUEK010000034.1, on the reverse strand, counting down.
TTTACTTGATAATGGCTATGAAGATTCAGAGATGAAGAATCCTTATGATGCAATGAATGAAGCAGGTCATGAAACCGTTGTTGTTGGAATTGAAAAAGGCGCTGAACTTAAAGGGAAGAAAGGGACTGTATCATATACATCTGACCTTTCCATAAGTGAAGTAAAGGCTGACGATTATGATGCGGTTATTATTCCTGGTGGCTCTGCTCCAGAGGCACTACGAGTAAATGATGAAGTCGTACAATTTGTAAAACAAGCAAATGAACAAGGGAAAGTGATTGCTGGTATTTGTCATGGACCACAAGTTATGATTAGTGCGGATATCCTAAAAGGGGTAAGTGCTACTTCGTACATTGGAATCCGTGATGATTTGAAAAACGCTGGATCAACCTTCTTAGACCAAGAGGTAGTGGTTGACGGAAATATCATTACGTCCCGTACACCAAAAGACGAGCCGGCATTTATTAAAGAAATCTTAAATAAATTATAAGAACGTTTTTGTTCTAAAGGTCTCTTCTCGTATAGGAAGAGGCCTTTTTTGCATTCTCTGAAACTAGGTATTTTCATATTCTAGACCTAGTCCGAATACAATGTAGCAATTACTTATAAGGGGAGTGAGGAATTGAAAGCGATAACAAATTTCTTTGTTCGACTCGTTCAGCGGTTTCTTCCAGATGCCTTTATTTTTGCGATTATTCTTACCTTCTTAGTGTTTATCATTGGCATCTTGTTTACAGAAAGCGGACCCGTCGAAATGGTTACACATTGGGGAACAGGATTTTGGGATTTACTCGCCTTCACCATGCAAATGTCTCTGGTTGTGGTAACGGGGTATGTATTAGCGAATGCGCCAGTTATCAAGAATTTTCTAGCACGATTGAGTAATTTGGCCAAAACACCGGCGCATGCCGTCATGCTTGTCACGTTTGTATCCGCCATTGCTTGTTTAATTAATTATGGTTTCGGATTGGTAGTAGGAGCCCTGTTTGCCATCCATGTGGCGAGGCAAGTCCCATCAGCAGATTTTCGTATTTTAGTAGCTGGGGCGTATAGTGGATTTTTGGTTTGGCATGGTGGGTTCTCAGCTTCGATTCCATTGACAGTGGCAACCTCTGGTCACTTTTTAGAAGAAAAAATGGGAGTCATTCCAGTAAGTGAAACCCTTTTTAGTCCGGCCAATCTCTTTATTGTGGCAGCACTGGTAATCACATTACCTATTTTTAATCGATTCTTGATGAAAAGCTCAAATACACTGGCTCAAGATCGATCCAGCTGGAAGCTACCAGATGACACGTCATCCACAACTGAAACGATCAATCCATCTACACCAGCTGAAAAAATTGAAAACAGTGTGATTGTTTCGATGCTGATTGGTATCATGGGATTAGGCTTTATCGTCTATCATTTTGTTACTAAGGGCTTCGATTTAAATATTAATATCGTAAACTTTATTTTCTTATTCTTAGGAATCATGCTGCACAAAACACCGAAACAGTTCTTAAATACCGTCACAAACGGAGTCAAAAATGCAGGGGGAATCATCATTCAATTCCCGTTCTATGCTGGGATCATGGGGATGGTTACCTTATCTGGCCTTTCTCAGGAAATGGCTTTATGGTTCGTCTCATTTGCAAATGCTCAAACTCTACCATTCTTTTCGTTTCTCAGTGGTGGGCTAATAAATGTATTTGTACCATCCGGTGGTGGTCAGTGGGCCGTACAGGGACCAATTATGATTGAAGCAGCGGCGGCTATTAATGCAGATCTTGCGAAAACAGCAGTGGGTGTGGCATGGGGAGATGCCTGGACGAATATGATTCAACCATTCTGGGCCTTGCCTGCTTTAGCAATTGCAGGTTTGCATATTCGCGATATTATGGGATTCTGTGTCATGATTCTCTTTTATAGCTTCATTCCGATTTCAATTGGTCTATTATTGTTATAAAATAGAGGCAAACGGACATATCCGTTTGCCTTTCTGAATGATTGGGGGACTTTTATGAGAAATAACAAATTGGGAATATTCGTTTTAGTAATTGTATTTGCATTGCTTTTAGTTGGGTGTGCCCCTAACAAAACCCTACTCTTAAAAGGAGCTTATCAAAGCGAACATGTGAATGGATATATTGTTCAAATGACATTTCAACCTGAGGATCATAGTTTTGTTGAATACATTGATAATAGAGAAGTAGATAAGGGAACCTATGAAGAATTAGAAAATGGTTTATATAAAATAAACGGCGAACTGCAAGAATTGGAGATTACACTAAATAGTGACAACTCTTTTGAAGTAATCGTCAAGCAAATAAATGATGGAAAACCCATCACATTGAAAAATGTCGATGCCACTCCTGTATATATTGATACAGAATTTGATGATGTTGACGAATATAAATCATTATTAGAATAATGCTTGGTTCATATATGATATGAACCAGGTATTTTTTATTGTCACTATTCAAAAAGTGAAACTTTTCCAGCGAGTTAACGTAAATAAAACATCGGCATAAGCGGGGTGGACCTGGAGAATTTGAGTGGGTACCTGAAGCTTTAAATATATCCTAATATAAAGGGGGAATTCGATGGAATGGATAGTCCTGCTTGCGATTGTAATTTGGTTTATTCTTTTCTTACGCAAAAAACTCTCATTTACATATGGTTTATCTCCTAAATCAATAGAAACAAAATCACTAAAAGGGCTTAAAAAACTAAGTGAAAACTTGGAGCAATCCCTTAGTAAAAATTACATGAAAAACGTAGAAGAGAGGGTAAAGAATGAAAAAAAGGTAAAAGAAAATGAATATAATTGGCGTCTGCTCGATTTAAAACGCTATTTTATTTTGACTTCTCTTTTGAAAGAATCCCCAATGTTTAGCGACAAAGTCGATGAACTGTGGCATGAAATGCTTATGTTTACCTGTGAGTATGATGATTTTTCAAAAAAATATGCGGGCAGTATTCTTCATCACAGTCCCAATGTCACAAAGACGCCTGATCCTGATTTGCGCGGATTTTTTGATTGGGTGTATGCTGAGCTTTTTTTCATTAGAAAAGAGAACATCCATTTGTATAAGGGATTTTTCAGGCATCCTGTAAATCCAACGATCGTTGAGGAGTTTAAAACTTTATCAGAAAACGAACTGATAGATAAGTATTTTAAAAGTGATAGCAACTATTTTAGTACAATACTCTCGTTGATTTCCTCCATGAAAAAAACAGCCAATAGCGTCAAAGATTATGAAAAACGTGTCGTACAGGAGAAGATGAGAAAAAGTAAAATTCAGAAAAACTTCAACGCCATGCTCGTTCCATTCTTATCTGTTTCTTATTTCCATTATGATGAATTCTCAAGTTACATGAAAACAGGTGTCGCTAGTTCATCAAGCTGCACAAGTTGTGGTTCAGGTAACTCATGTAGTTCTACCTCGTCTTGTAGTAGTTCTTGCTCTAGCTGTGGTGGGGGAAGTGATTAGAATAATAATCAACAAGAATAGGGAAGCCTCAATGAATGGGGTATCCCTATCTTATTTCATATAAATTTGCTTAATTTTTAACCAACAATCTCCCAATAGTATATGATTATAAATCGACAAATTTATGCTAGCCCAAAGAAAGTAATAGAAAAAACAGTGGTGAATCTACTACCCAGAAAGCCACTTCATTTGATAAGTTTCAAGGGAATCATGATATTCTTTACTTTTCTTCATTGTCTATTTGGACTTATAGCAGACGCATAGTAAGAGTGGCATTTGAATATGTCTGAAAAGTACCACTGTTTTGGACTATCATTGGTATTAATTGGACAAAATCTCCTGTATCTAAATGTGCGTATACGGTTTTTCCAATCGTACAACCAACAGCTGCATCATTTGCGCCTTGATCCATTATGGAGCCTGGCAGAGGAGCAACGAATGTGTTGCCATTTAAAAAAATCCCTAGGCGAACAAACTCCTCTGTGGTTTGACTAATAATAATTTCCGCCGTGATCTCATAATCGCCTGCGGTTATTGCAGTAATCCTATCAAGTTGTGCATCAGGATTAGTACCGCCATTAGACAGACCATTAATATCAAATTGTATAGCTGAATTTAAGGTTATGTTTCTACTCGTATTATTACCATAAATGGAACCGTATGACCGGGGAGCTGCAGGACCTGTTGGCCCTTGAGGTCCTTGTGGTCCCTGTGGACCTTGAACTCCCTGTGGTCCCAATTGCAACGCATCCCATTCAGTCCCAGTATCTCGATATAAAATTCCTGTTGTAGTGTCCAAAAATAACCTTCCTGGAGTTCCTGGATCTGGGAGACTTGAACCTTCTTGAAGAACTGGAGCGCCTCCTCCATTTACTACAAATTGCAAAGCGGCAACCCACTGGGTGCCTGTATCACGATACAGAATTCCTTGGTCGGTAGCTAAATAAAGACGACCAGGGGTTCCTGCCAGGGGTAAATCTGCCACTATCCCTTCTTGAAGGGATGGTGCCCCTCCTGCATTTACAACAAAATTAGAATTCGGTGGAATTGGTGCTGGTTTTGGCATATTATTCACCTCCTTTAATTGAATTCAATATATAAGATTAAGAAAAAGATCAAAGTGCTTGGACATAAAACTATGAAAAGCCTTTTTTAAAAGCCTTTTTTCATTTTCTTTATTTTTAAAATGAATGTTATTAATAAATGGAAATGACTCTATAGGGGAGAGACTTACTAAATATGTTTAAAAATAGGTGTTTTATAGTTAAGCAGAATACTATATTAACAAGAATCAATCTATTAAAATGAAACCTAACTTACAATAAACAAAGAAAGTGTGATCCCCATCCTTTTCTATACAGTTGCTATAATTGCTATACTACTTGATCAAATTTCAAAATATATGATACGTACCCACTTAGAGGTCGGAGATACAATAGAAGTGTTGAAGGGTGTTCTTAATTTTACTCACTATCAAAATAGTGGAGCAGCTTTTGGTATGTTTGAAGGATATGGCCGTCTATTTATTCCTGTAGCCGTGATCGTTGTAGGTATTGTCATCTATATGCGTAAGAAGGGGCATATAAATGGGGTCTTTATAGAAGTAGGGTACGGACTTTATGTTGGCGGTGCAATTGGAAATGCCATCGATCGGATCTTATTTAACCAAGTCACAGACTTTATCCATTTTCAATCCCGTGGAGGTATACTAAATCTAGCAGATTATGCCCTCAATTTCGGTATTCTTCTAATTTTAGTAGATGCGATAATCGTAGAGCCTCTTAAAAAGAGAAGGACTGCAGCTTCAGAATCATGAAGCTTCATCGTGTTTTATCAAAATGTACATCACTAAACCTTTGACACCGTATATTAGCTGGTGTCATTTTTTTAGTGTCGAAATCAGTCTATGAAAAAAATTCCTTTCTTCTTTTTTAAAAAAGAACCTGCTTGAAAGTCCAAAATAAAGGGTTTTCTTGTAAAAAACAGCATAGAAATATAGTGGAATTCCTTATTTTCACAAATATTTAATGAATTGACAATATTCAAATTCGTTGTTATGCTCTATTCGATGAAACGTTTCATTAATAAAAAATAGGAAGTATACCATGACTAAAAAGGTGACGATACGAGATGTTGCAGAGTTAGCTGGTGTGTCTATTGGTACTGCATCGAAAGTCATTAATCATACTGGTAACGTCCATATTGAACTGAAAAACAAAGTATACGCAGCTATAAAAGCCCTAAACTACTCCCCAAACATGATAGCAAGAAGTTTGAAGTCATCCGTCTCAAAAACAATTGCTGTTCTTCTATCTAACATTACCAACCCCTTCCAGATGACTTTGGCCAAAGGTATTGAAGAAGTTATCTTTGAGAAAGACTATCTATTCATCATCAGCTCCACAAATGAAAATCCTGATATTGAACGAAAAAATTTACAACTCTTTTACGAGCAACGTGTTGACGGAATCATTCTTTGTTCTACGGGTCAAGTAAACGAAGATATTCTTTTGTTAGTCGAAAGAAACATTCCCATTGTCCTTGTTGATCGCCCCATTTCTCATCTGCCCGTTAATATAGTGGCAGACGATAATTTTGCCGGCATGGAAAAGTTAGTTACATACCTCTATGAATTAGGGCATAAAGAAATCGGTGTCGTTCATGGAGATTTGAACACTGTTCACGGAAGACTTAGGTACGAAGCCGTTTTACAGTCACTAACTCATTATCGACTTACAACTGAACACCAGTTTTTTGGTGATTTTACCTATGAAGGAGGTCAACGAGCAGTAGAGTATTTTCTATCGGAAGCGAGAGTGCCTACAGCCATCATTTCTTCAAACAATAATATGACGGCAGGTGTATTAAAGGCGTGTCAAAACCACAAGATTACTATTCCCGATCAACTTACAGTGGTGTCATTTGGAGAGTTAGAGTATGAGTGGGATATCATCATGCCCAAAGTGACAGCCATTGTCCAATCTCCACGTGAAATTGGGAGACGCGCTGCAAGTTTGTTATTAGAACAATTGAATAAAGAAGGTCAACATCAAATCGTTCAACTATTCATCGAACCCGAAATCAGTGTAGGAAACTCTTCTTCTCCTAAAATTTAACGAAGAAAAGGTGATATACATGAAGGCGCTTGTAAACTACGATTCTGGTAAAAATAAGGTTGAAATTAGAGAAGTACCGATTCCGAAGATAGGACCGAAAGACATTTTATTGAAAGTGGAAGCCGTAGGAGTCTGTGGAAGTGATTTGCATATGTATCATGATATCCAAGGCTTTGCTGTGAAACGACCTGTTATTTTAGGACATGAGTTTGCAGGAACCGTTGCAGATGTAGGTTCTGAAGTAACGCAATTTAAGAAGGGAGATCGCGTTGTAAGTGAGACCCCATCATATGTTTGTGAGAACTGTATTTATTGCAAATCAGGATTATATAATTTATGTCCAGATCGAAAAGGTTTTGGTGTTTTAGCAGATGGGGCCATGGCTCAGTACGTGAAAACACGAGAAGCCATCGTTCACCACGTACCAGATGGAATACCATTTGAAAAAGCTGCTTTAACAGAGCCTTCATGCGTTGCTTATAATGCTGTTGCTCATCATTCAAGAATTCGACCTGGCGATCATGTTGTGGTTTTTGGGCCGGGGCCGATTGGCTTAATGTGTATTCAGATTGCTAGATTGTTTGCGCCAGGAAAATTAACTGTCGTTGGTTTGGAAAAAGATGCAAACCGGTTAGAAGTAGCGAAACAATTTGGTGCAGATGAGGTACTTATTGCAGAGAAGCAGGATGTTGTACGTGAAATAACCAATTTCGGAGATGGTTTTGGCGCAGATTTAGTGCTTGATGCGGTTGGTGTTAGTCAAACGTTAAAACAGAGTATCGAGATTGTTCGACCTGCTGGGCAAATTACAAAGATTGGATGGGGACCTGCACCAGTTGGCTTTAGTCTTGACCCATTGATTCAAAAAGCTGCTAGACTGCAAGGTTCGTTTAGTCACACGTATCCAATGTGGGAAAAGGTATTGCTGTTAATGCAAAAAGGAGAAATTGACCCACTCCCAATGGCGAAAGTCTATTCACTAGATAACTGGCAAAATGCCTTCGATGAAATGGATTCTTTAAAACACGCGAAGTCTGTAATTGTGCCAAACTAAAACATTGAAAAGGAGAAATCAATGAACGAAAACAAAATCAGAATTTCAGTTTTCCCAAAAGGGTATATCGATGATTTATCTAATGGAAAGATGGATGTGTTTGAGTGGATTGAGCAAGCGGGAACGCTGGGTGCAGATGGAATGGAAATGTATCCTACATTCTTACAATCTACTGAAAAGTCTTATTTGGAGAAGGTGAAAGAGGCAGCTGCATCAGTCAATCTAGTGATTCCTATGATGTGCGCATCACCCGATTTTACCCATCCCGATCCAGCCTTTCGAGTAAAAGAAATGAGCAAGATGAAAGAAATGATTGATGCCATGGCCATTCTTGGGCCAGATGATTTTAGAAGCTGCCGGGTGTTATCTGGGCAAAGAAGACCAGAGGTATCAAGGGAAGACGGAATAAAATGGACCATTGATTGTATAAATGAGCTACTTCCCTATGCAAAAAGTAAGCGTGTCTACCTAGTAATGGAAAACCATTACAAAGATGGTTTTTGGATTTATCCTGAATTTGCTCAGAAGTCAGATATCTATTTGGAAATCGTTGAGGGCATCTCATCTGATTGGTTTGGCGTGAACTTCGATCCATCAAATGCCGTTTTTGCAGGCGATGACCCACTTGCGTTATTGGAAAAAGTAAAGTCCCGCTTAATCACGATGCATGCCAGTGATCGCTATTTAAAAGAGGGTTATTCAATGAAAGATATCGAAAATCATTTGGTACAAGGATATTCAGTGGGGTTAGCACATGGTGTCATTGGAAAAGGGATTATTGATTACGATGGCATTTTTCAGCTGTTAGCCAATATAAATTTTACTGGCTGGATTTCAATCGAAGATGGGGTTAATGGTTTAGGAGAAATGAAGGAATCTGTCGATTTCTTAAAGAGGAAAGTAGACGAATATTTTCTATCGGGTAATTGACGTAAGGACTATTAAATGTAAGCGCTTTACGTCTTAACCATATTAAGTATGAAAGGGGAAAAATGAGTGAAAAAAATAAGGGGGCTAAGCTTTTTACTGGTATTTGGATTGTTCATTGGCTTAATGGCTGCTTGTAGTAGCAATGCACCGGCTTCAGATGAACCATCATCAGATTCAAATGAGGATAAAAACAAAGATGTTGAATTAAGGATTATTGCCGCGAACCATCCATGGACAGAAGCAATCGAACCATTAATTCCTCAATTTGAACAGGAGTCAGGCATTAAAGTAAAGCTAGAAAAATATTTTGAAGACCAATTAACTCAAAAGCTTACAACCGAGTTTACTGCAGGTTCTGATAGTATCGATGTCTTTATGATACGTCCACTGCAAGAAGGAAAACTATTTAATCTCAATGGCTGGGTTGCTGATTTAACTAGTTATACAGGTGATTCAGAATGGAATTTAAGTGATTTTACAGAGTCATCCGTGAATTCTTTAAAAGACGGTGAAAAGATTTTTGGAATTCCAACCGTTACTGAACGTGAAATCCTATATTATCGAAAAGATATTTTTGAAGAAAATAATATTGAACCTCCTAAAACATTAGATGAACTCTATGAAATTGCAAAACAATTAAATGACCCTTCCAATGACTTTTACGGAATGGTCTCACGCGGACAACGTGCTGCGGCGGTTACGCAATTCTCAAGCTATTTATATGGATTTGGTGGGGACTTTATCGTAGACGGAAAAGCTGCGATTGATACACCAGAAGCCATTAAAGCATTTGAGTTCTACGGTAATTTACTGAAGGATGCAGGACCTCCAGGAGTCTTAAATATGAGTTGGCCGCAAGCTGCTGGTTTATTTGCACAAGGCAAAGCGGCTATGTATACAGATGCTGATAGTATTTATCCAAACTTGCTAGATCCTGAAAAATCGGTTGTAGGAGAAAAAGTAGGGTTTGCCGTTTTCCCAGAAGGACCAGAAGGACAAACGCCATACAACGTTACTTCATGGGGAGTAGCGATGAATGCGAAATCAGAAAACAAAGATGCTGGATGGGAATTTATCAAGTGGGCAACAAGTAAAGAAATTGTGGCTGAGTTACAAAAGAAAAGTGTTCCTGGACCACGACAATCTGTTTGGGACTCACCAGAAGGAACAGAAGCGTTTCCTGAGGAGCTTGTTCAAGTCATTTCTGAATCGAATAAGATTGGAAAAGAATATGACCGTCCATTAGTCATAAAAGTAAATGAGGCAAGAGACATGATTGGAACGGCGATTGTGACTGGTATTGAAGGTGGGGATGTAGAAGCCGCTGCAAAAGAAGCCAACAAACAGTTCCAACAATTACTTGATGACGAAAATTAAAAAATGAATGGGTGGAGCGGGTATTAGTGAATGTATGAATACCGCTCTATCCTCTTTATAGCGATACATAGAAGGGGGATGACTATCATTCAACTTTGGATTGAAAAACATCTTAAGTATATTTTTACATTGCCTTCCGTACTTTTTGTACTCATTATGATTGTATTTCCAGTTGGTTATACCGCCTATTTAAGCTTTTTTGACTGGAGCATGTCTAGTGTATCTCCACCAAAATGGGTCTTCTTAGACAATTTTAAGAAAATCTTCTTTGATGATCCACGGTTTTGGCCAGCTTTTTTTAGAACTTTTTACTTTACGATTTTGGCAGTTGTTACTCAAACCGTATTGGGAGTAGCGATTGCGCTTTTGTTTTTTAGAAAGTTTAAAGGTAGTAATCTCGTAAAGACCTTATTTTTACTTCCTATGGTATCAACACCGGTTGCAATCGGACTCGTTTGGTTATTAATTTTCGAACCTTCCATTGGTTTTGCGAATCAATTCCTAGGTTACTTTGGCATTGATCCACAGTTATGGATAGCGTCACCGAAACAAGCTTTGCCGGCAATTGCGATGGTAGACACATGGCAATGGACACCCATGATTACGTTAATCACATTGGCTGGTCTTTCTCAATTACCGAATGAAAATTATGAAGCGGCCGCTGTTGATGGCGCCAATGCTTGGCAAATTTTTTGGAAAATCACATTACCGCTCATGGCACCTACCATTTTCGCAGCCGTACTTCTACGGTCAATTGATGCGGTAAAGCATTTTGATCTAATCTATGCCATGACACAAGGCGGACCCGGTTACGCAACGGAAACCTTAAATATTTACGGCTTTGCCAATGGATTTCAATATTTCAAGTTAGGATATACGAGCGCCATTTTAATGGTATTTTTTATGATTGTACTGATTATGAGTTGTTTAATCCTGATCTTCCGTAAGAAGACGGAGGTGACATTATGAAGCATAAACGGAGAATGGAGCTTATCCGTTATGTTTTAATCGCTTTTGTGAGTTTAGTATTTTTATTCCCATTTGTGTGGATGATTATTGCTTCTCTTAAAAACCAGGCTCAAATCATGTCAACGGATTCCATTTTTATTTTTACACCTAGCCTTAAAAACTACACAGAAGTTTTTGCACAATATGATTTTATTAAGTTTATCGTAAATAGTTTTATTGTCGCTTTTGCTTCAACCGTGTTTGGATTGGTATTAGGATTACCAGCCTCATATGCGATTGCAAAATATAAACTTCATAAATTCGGCGTCATTATCTTAATTGCTAGAATCATTCCAGGTATTTCGTTTATGATTCCGTGGTTTATCATTTTCTCAAAACTTGGTTTAGTCGACACGTATACGGCATTGACATTAAGCCATATGTTAGTCGGGTTGCCTTTTATTATCTGGATTATGATTTCTTCCTTTGAAGCTCTTCCACAAGAACTGGAGGATTCGGCTCGAGTAGATGGCTGTACATTACAAGGTGCTTTCTTTAGGGTCTTACTTCCATTGGTTTCACCAGGAATTATTACAGCTTCTATGATGTCTTTTATTCTATCTTGGAATAATTTTATGTTTGCTTTAGTCCTTGCTGGGGATGACACGAAGACGTTACCAATTGCTGTATTTAACTTCATCTCTTATTCAGAAATTAACTGGGGAGCTCTTATGGCAGCTGCTGTTATCATAACGCTACCAATCTTGATTATTTCATTACTTTTACAACGATACATTGTAAGTGGAATTACTTCAGGGGCAGTAAAAGGATAAGCTTCATCAGGAAAGGATGGTCGATGTGCTGATTGATTTAAATGGGATGGTCGGAATCGTTACGGGAGTTGGGAAAGGGATCGGGAAAGAAATCATTTTGACCCTTGCAAGAGAAGGGGTTAAAACAGTGGGAATTGATGTATACCAAGATGATCTGGATCAACTAGCACAAGAGTTTAAAGAACAAGGATTAGAGGGTCTGTTTTTTGAATGTGATGTAAGTGATAGTGCTAGGATTTCTGAAGTTATTAATGAGACGATGCAAAAGTATGGCAGGATTGACCTTTTGGTTAACAATGCAGGTGTTGCTGGGAACGGAGAAGTTGAAACATTAGCAGAGGAGGTTTGGGATTACTGTCATGATGTTAATCTAAAAGGGACATACATGATGTGCCAATCTGTCATCCCCATCATGAAACAACAGCAATTCGGTCGGATTATCAATTCTGCTTCTTTTGCAGCGATTATTCCGAGTATTGGCAGTGCCGCATACGCCTCCTCTAAGGCTGGAGTAAAACAATTTTCACGTGTACTCGCTGGAGAGTTAGGGCCTTGGAATATTACGGTTAACAGCTATGCTGCTGGTATGATTCCAACAACCCTCAATCACTTTTCAGAGTTACCACAAGAACAACAAGAGCGGTTATTAGACAGCTTAACGTTAAGAAGATGGGGGGAGAAAAAAGATATCGCACAACTGATTTGTTTCTTAGCATCTGATTTAGCAGGGTATATAACCGGTACGTTAATTGATGTTAGTGGAGGTAAATTTGCCACACAGTTTCCTAAGGTAGCCTACGAGTAAAACGTTTTTATCGTGAATTCTACAATCTATTTAAGAAATTAGTAGAGGGGCTTGAAAATGAAACCCATTGTGCAGATTTCATTAGATTTAACGAACATCGATGAGGCATTAGAAATGGCGGAAATCGCTATAGAGGCTGGGGTTGATTGGATTGAAGCGGGAACCCCATTATTGCTTGCAGAAGGTTTACATGCAGTAAGAAAACTACGGGAGAAATTCCCTGACAAACCGATTGTCGCTGACTTAAAAACGATGGATGGTGGCTATTTAGAAGTAGAAATGATGGCTAAGGCCGGAGCTACCCATGTAGTTGTCATGGGAGTTGCTCATGCAGCGACTATACGATCAGTTGTAAGAGCAGCCCGTGATTATGGTGTAGAAGTGATGGGGGATATAATGGCCTCATCAGACAAAATATCATGTGCGAGAATGCTTGAGGAAAATGGAGTTGACTACATTATAGTTCATACAGGCTTTGATGAAAGAGGAGAAGATCCAGAACGCTCACCGTTTGACTGCTTAGAAGATGTTGTATCCGCAGTCTCCATTCCGGTTCAAGCTGTTGGTGGATTATCGATCGAACAAGCTGCCCAAATGCCAAAGCATGGCGCCCCATTAGTGGTAATTGGAGCTCCGTTAGTCATTGATAATCAAGAATTTCGGCCAAGTACAGGGTCAGAACAGCTTAAAGAAACATTATCTAGGTTTGTGAAAAGAGTAAAAGGCTCGTAGTAACGATAACCTTTTTTAAAACAACGAAATTCACGAGTAGTCTAGTTTTCTAGGCTGCTTTTTTTGTGGTACCCTAACCAGCCTTCGCTTTTCCCTTTCTTTTTTTGTACGAATAAACGAATATCTCAATTAGGACAGTCAGTAAAAAGGATAATAGAACAATCGTTTCAGCTGGATCCATGACTCGAAACGGACTTGTTGCATTTCTGAAAGCTGTTTGTAGTTCAAACCCCTGCAGATAATCAAGCCAAAACGAGAAGCTCATTAGACACCCCAACATCAACAAAGTTATCCCGATAATCTTCATTTTTCTCACACCTTTTTTCAATTTAATATTCCCCTTCTAAAACACTTATATGACAAGGTATAAATAATCATCTACTGGGCAGAACAGTTAATAACTAGAATAGAAAGGTTTAACAAAAATGCCTGGTTTTTTCAAGAATAAACGTAAAAAAAGTAGCACAACGAATGAAAACCAAACGCAACCACCAACAAAACAAGAATTTCCGGATTCCATTGATGTCCTATTATCCAATAATCTCAATGTGATTCGAAATAAAACAGGCAATAGTTTTGATGTGATTGTTCGAAAAGTGAACATCGGTCTACTACCGAAGATTCAAACCGCAATCGTCTATATAGATGGGCTTGTCGATAGTCAGTCCATAAAAGACTTTTTAATCGAATCCATCATGAAAAGTCCGGAATTGCAGGAAAAGTTGATTCAACAAGATCCTTTAGAGGTGATTGAAGATGAGGCTTTGCCATTTGGGAGTATCAGAGAAGCCAGTGATTGGGATCAACTCTTTACTGCGTTAATGAATGGAGAAACAATCATTCTTGTAGATGGAAAAACAAAGGTACTCGTTGTTGATACAAGAGGCGGCGAAAGACGATCAATTGAGGAACCAAGTAGTCAGGTATCGGTGCGTGGTCCACGGGATGGATTTACAGAGTCGATTATCACGAATACCTCATTAGTGCGCCGGAGAATCAAGGATCCGAATTTATGGGTGGAATCAAGGAAATTGGGCAAGGTGACGAATACAGACGTTGCCATTATGTATATTAATGGAATTGCAAACGAGAAAATTGTCGAAGAGGTCCGTAGACGGATTGATCAAATTGATATCGATAGTGTACTCGAGTCAGGATATATTGAACAGTTAATAGAGGACCAAACCTTTACTTCCTTTCCGACTCTTTATCATACAGAAAGACCGGATACGGTTTCAGGGAATCTACTTGAGGGGAGAATTGCCATCTTCGTAGATGGGACTCCTTTTGTATTACTTGCACCAGCTGTCTTTATTCAATTTTTTCAGGCAGTAGAGGATTATTATGCGCGATTTGATATTGCCACGGCACTACGTTTTTTACGGCTTTTGATCTTTTCCATATCGATTATTGCACCTGCAGCCTATATTGCCGCAACCACGTTTCATCAGGAAATGATCCCGACCCAGTTATTAATTGCTGTAGCGGCACAAAGGGAAGCAGTGCCTTTTCCGGCATTTGTAGAAGCTCTCATTATGGAAGTCACATTTGAAATTTTACGTGAAGCTGGAATTCGAATGCCGCGGGCAGTAGGCTCAGCAATTTCAATTGTTGGAGCCCTTGTAATTGGACAAGCAGCCGTTCAGGCCGGAATTGTTTCACCAGCCATGACAATAGTCGTGGCCATGACTGCAATAGCTAGTTTCGCAACTCCATCTTTTGCAATGGCGATTGCTGCCCGATTGGTTCGTTTTCTATTTATGATTGCTGCAGCCACATTTGGTTTTTATGGAATCATTCTTGGAATTATTATGCTTACTGTTCACCTTTGTGGCCTACGTTCATTTGGTGTTCCTTATATGACACCTATGGCTCCATTTATTCTTACGGAGAACGCGGATACGTTTTTCCGGTTACCGTTGTGGGTTATGAAGAAACGACCGAAATTGATCAGTGAAGGTAATAGGGTTCGTGTAGGGAAAGACCAGAGACCTCAGCCTCCTGTAGGACGTGGCATGCTTAAGTCTTCTGAAGAAAAAGGTGACCAAGATGAATAAAGGTTTTGTACTTGTCATTCTATTCCTTGGACTAATCCTCCTTTCGGGTTGTTGGAGCAAAAAGGAGCTTACCGACATCGCGATTATTTCTGCTTTCGGTATCGATAAAAATGATAAGGGACAGTATGTTGGTACCATTCAGGTGATTAATCCCGGGAATGTTACTGGTGGCCAGCAAGATGGTGGCTCGAGTTTTGGCCCACCTGTTAATGTGTATACTGAGACTGGAAATAACCTTACTGAAGTTAGTAGGAAATTTTCCACCAGCATTTCAAGAAGGCTATATTATGCCCATACAAATTTAGTAGTTGTTGGAGAGCGATTAGCAAGAGAGGATGGGATTCTCCATCTTTTTGATGCCATGGATCGTGACCCGGAATTTCGAATCACATCGGAGGTAATCATTGCTCAAGATATGGAGGCAAGAGATATTGTACGAACAATAACTCCAATCGATAAAATCCCTTCCAATAAAGTGATTAAAACACTAAAGTCAACCGAAAAAAACTGGGGAACACATCTGAGAGCGAATATGAAAGATGTACTTAATAGCCTAGTTTCCGAAGGGAAAGAACCTCTATTAACAGGATTTCGTATAAAAGGAGAAGTCGATCAAGCCATGAAATTGGCAAATATTGAAGAAACGACGCCTAAAGCGGTTCTCGAGGCTGACGGGATTGCTCTTTTTAGAGATGGAAAGCTAGTAGATTGGTTACAAGGAAATACGGCAAGAGGAACGATATGGATTTTGGATAAAATTGAAAAAACCGATGTGAATATTGACTGGCAAGGATATGAAGAAGCTATTGCTTTCGAAGTAATTCGCCAAAAAACCAAGATTTTGCCTATCATTCAAAATGAGGAACCCCTGATTACTGTAGATGTAAGTGTTGAAGGCGATATAGGAGAAGTAGAAGTACCGATTGATTTAACAGACCCACTTTTAATAGTAAAAATCGAAAAAGCAGCCGAAAAGGAAATTAAGAAAGAAATTCAAGAAGCCATCAACCAAGCCCAAAAGAATAAAACAGACGTTTTTGGCTTTGGTGAAGCGATCCAACGCTCCGATCCGAATCTTTGGAGGAAGCTAAAATCTGACTGGAATTCTGTGTATTTTCCAGAATTAATCGTGGATGTGAAAGTAGAAGCGTTTGTACGTCGGACGGGATTACGTACGAAATCCTACCTTACTGAAATAAAGGAAGACCGTAAATAGATATAAGGAGCATGTAACATGGAGAAGGCAAAAATCAGTTCGTATCAGCTATTTGTTCTTGTCTTGCTGTTTGAATTAGGAAGTGCTTTACTTTTGCCACTTGCAATGGATGCTAAGCAGGATGCATGGATTGCCGTTCTCCTTGGAATGATCGGTGGAATGTTGCTGTTTATTATCTTTTTCCGACTCTATCAATATTACCCGGATAAATTACCAACCATGTATACACAGATTATCCTTGGAAAACCAATCGGGAAGGTACTTGCTTTTTTGTACATCCTTTACTTTGCTTATCTAGCAGCAAGAGTATTACGCGATTTTGGTGTGATGTTGGTGACATTCGCCTATCCTGAAACACCATTATTCATTGTCAATGCACTTTTGATTATTGTGGTCGTATACGCGGTTCGAAAAGGAATCGAAGTATTAGGAAGAACAGGGGAACTCCTTTTTAGCATCATGTATCTACTTGCGGTAACGGGATTTATCCTCATTGTGATCTCTGGTTTAATTGATGTTAGCAACCTAAAGCCTATATTAGGTGAAGGTATTTTACCTGTTGTAAAAGCAACCTTTACCCAGACTCTTTATTTTCCATTTGGTGAGACGGTTGTATTTGCGATGATTTTTCCCTATTTGAATCATTCTCGGAAAGCACAGATTGCCGGATTATGTGCGGTTGGTTTAAGTGGGATTAATCTAGCCCTTGTCATGTTAATGAACATTAGTGTTCTGGGTGTTAACCTTACAGCTCGTGCACCATTTCCACTCCTAGCTACCATTCAAATGATCCAAGTAGCAGAGTTTATCGAACGTCTCGATATCTTCTTTATGTTAGCCCTAATTATTGGGGGATTCTTTAAAATTGGAATCTTTTTTTATGCGGTAGTAACAGGGGTTGCCAATTTGTTCTCAATTGAAAGCCATACACGTTTATGTTTTCCAATGGCTCTAGTTGTATTACTATTATCCATTACCATGGCGAGTAGTTTTGCTGAACACGTGCAGGAAGGCTATAAATTTGTACCTATGTTTCTTCACCTACCATTTCAAGTCATCATTCCGATAATCCTACTAGTGATTGCGACGATAAGAAAAAGGAGGGCATAGGGGGAGTTTCCATATCAGGCACATAAAAAAATCTTCCAAAGCGGAAGATTTTTTAGTTTAAATTCGGATATCCTTGCTGGCGTAATGCCTCATAGACTAGTATTGCTGCAGTACTTGAAAGATTGAGTGAGCGAACGTGATCGTTCATGGGTATTCTCAAAAAGTGATTTTTGTTCTTTTCTAGTAAATCTTTCGGTAAACCCGTTGTTTCTTTTCCAAACATAAAGTAATGTTCCTTCGATTCATCACTGAAATCAAAGCCTGTATGTGTTTTTTCACCAAACGTCTCAATAAAATAAAATTCGCCTTGATTCTTTGAAAAGAAGTCTTCCAATGAATCATAATACGTGATGTTCACATCATCCCAAAAATCGATGCCTGCTTTCTTTAACATCTCCGGATCAGTTGAAAAGCCAAGTGGTCGGATTAAATGCAAGGCTGAACCCGTTGCTACACAAGTAAGTGCTATATTTCCAGTATTAGCTGGAATATCTGGTTGATAAAGTACAACATGTATTCCCAAGAAAGGTCACCTCTAACTTCTATTTTACTCTTCGAATTATAGCATATAACAATAAAAAGAGAGGAGACTGCAGAACTCAGAATCAATGTTTTACTAAAATCTAAAGAAAATGACACCAATTAGTAGCACTGGTGTCATTTGCGTTTAAAATAGTGATTACCAAAAAGTAGACTAGTTAAATATTTTGGAAAAGGTTTTTACATTTTCTTCTCGTGAATTTTTATGAACACACATGCTCGTTACAGAGCCCAAAATAGCACTTCCAATTATGTCAGATGGGTAATGATGTCTTACCCAAATTCGTGTTATACCAGTCATTACTGCCAATCCACACATGATGGAGCCTAGAACACGATTATATAATAAGACCGAAGTTGAAACTGCAAAAACGAGTAGGGTATGTTTGCTTGGAAATGAAGAATCCATCTTTGAAGGAATTAAGATTCCAACACGACTTTTCATAAATGGCCGGGGCTTTGAAATACATAACTTAAGGAAGATATTTAGGATTAGAGTAATAAAGGCAGAAATGACAGCATTATTCGTCATTTGTCTATATGGATACTTTTTAAACCATATCACAATCAAAATTAAGAAATATACATAACGGACCTTATTTGAAATAAGTATCATGAACTGATCGACTAATGTAGAACGGCCAGTCATTTGATTTATTGCGCGAAAAACTTTGACATCCATAATAATCATCTCTGAGATTATTATTTGATCTAATCCTTGAATCATGCACTTGACCGTTCTTAAAAATTACCACATATATTGTTTAAGCCAACCTCACACAATAGGATGAGGAGGGAAGAGTTATGAACTATATGCAACTACTGTCATCCGTACTTAGTAGTTTTAGTGGTAACAAATCACTGAAGTTTTTCAAACGCAAACGAAACAACAGAGGGTGGATTTGGATTTCTATTTTAGGAGTAGCCATCCTTAGCTTATTTGGTAATAGAAATAGCCGTATCAATCAAGAAGTTCAAAAGAGATTTCAGCAAGCCCAAAATTCGTTTCAAAATACCTCTGAATTAAAAATGAATCCTTTTGAAGTAAACTATGATCTTGCAGCGGAAATTGCAAAAGAAATAAAACCTGATGTTAAACTTCCAACTCAACCACAGAAGAATGAATAAATAAATCAAAATGGCTGGATTCAATATACCCAGCCATTTTTGACTTACCATCTAATTATGTATTTGTTGTTGTACCTGTTGGATAATTTGTTGCGCCTTTTCTAGTTCGCTTTGGGCAAAATGGCATGCCTCTGATTCAGGACTATTCGAGTTCACTTGTTTTAAATGATGATGGGCCGTATGAATAATATCTTGAGCTTCTTGTAATTTGCTTTTAAAGTTCATCTCAGCTCTTCCTTTCATTGAAATGTTCTCTTTTAGCATGTGCATGTTTTCAGTTAAATACGCATCTCTTCGTGTCAGTGGCATAAACGACAGGCTCGCTTGTTACTCTTTTTTCTTGAACTTGCTTCCAGAACTCTTCTTACGGAGCTTAGACATCATATCATCCAGTTTTTGCTGTTGTGTGCTTGTTTCATTCTCGTTTAGCGTAATGGAAGTGATTATTTCATTTTCAATCGTAAGGTTCAAATAGGAACCAGCTTTTGCCCCATTAGGTAATTTACTGATCGGGATGATAAATTCTTTATTGATTTCTTCTACTAAAATAACTGCATGTTGGTTTTCTTCGATTCGATCCAAATAACCTTTCATGTTATCCTCCTACACAAGCTAGATTTTGTGCTTTTATATCTTCCATTCTTGACGGACCAATTCCTTTTATTCGTGTTAACTCATCAATGGATGTAAACGGCCTTAGGTCAATCAGTTCCTTTGCACGCGCTGGCCCTAAATGAGTAATTTCTTGAAGCTCTTCGAAACTAGCCGAATTGATATTAATACATTTACCAGTGGGTACTTGACTTTCTTTTTCTGGTTCAGGTTTTGTAGAAGTTCCACCTCCAGTAGAAGGGGGTGTAATCGTTCCATCCTTTTTGGTTAACACCTCATAGTTTTTGCCATCTGTTTTGACAAGAATCGTGCCATGTACATCAGTTCCATAAAGTGTAACATTGGAACTTTGAATTAAATCGACGACTTCTTTATGTGGATGCCCATAGCTGTTCTCTTTTCCGGCACTGTAAATCGCAATTTCTGGACTCACTTCTTTTAGAAAAGTAGGGTGAGTAGAGGTGCTTGAACCGTGATGACCTAGATGAAGGATATCAGCGTCTACATCAATACTACCATTTATCATTTTTAACTCATCATTTCGACTTGCATCACCCGTAAAAATGAAGGAAACCTCTCCATACGTGAGCTTAAGAGAAATGGATTCTTCATTGTCATTTTCTGAAACAGAGATTGGGTATAAAACATCGATTTGGAGCGGGCCAACTTCAAATTCATCGCCGCGTCTTGGTTCATAATAATCGACATTGTTTTGATCGATCGCTTGTAATAACCTCTGAAACGTCTGGGATGTACTTGTATTCCCGGACAACCACACTTCTCCAACGTTAAACGTATTGATAACCTTACTAAGTTGACCAATATGATCTGCATCAGGGTGTGTCCCGATTGCGATATCAATATCAGAGATGTTTTGAGCTTGTAAGTAATGGATAACGTCGTTTCTGTTCCAATTCCCCGCATCGATCAAGATGGTATATTCTACGCCCTTATCCGTATATTGAAGTAAGGTTGAGTCAGCTTGACCAACATCTATATAATGAACCGTCAATTCTAATAGTGCATTTGACACTTTTTCTTGCTCTTCAGTAGGGGGTGGGGAGTCCTCAACAGGTTTCGTTTCCATTTCCTCGATGGTTTTTGTGATAGTCTCGGTTTCGTTATCCCTGGATTGATTTTCCTCTAGCGAACAACCTCCAATGATCAAAAGCACAGCGACCAAATAGATCGCATAAATAGTTCTAGTAAATGGATACATCGTTTTTCCCTCATTTGGTGTCATTTTAAACAATCAACCATATGTTATGATTTCATTTAATGCTGATTGTATCAAAAAATAGTAAGAAGTGTGATACTTACCACAGATAAAAAAATGCCAGGACCATAATGGTGCCTGACACTTTATAAATATTTGTATTCCATATTTTCAAGGATGCCTTCGATAATAGTAGATGAGTTTGTTACCGCCATTTGCTTAAAATCTTCCCATTTCATGACGGCTTCTTCACCTGCATCATCTGATGCGGAACGAATGACAAGGTATGGAATGTCGTTCAAGTAAGCAACTTGTCCAACAGCGCCACCTTCCATTTCAACAACATAGGCATTAAATGTATCTAGAATCCATTCGCTTTTTTCAGCACTTGCGATAAATTGGTCACCTGTTGCCACTCTAGCTTTTACAACATGTACTTCTTCTGGCAGGTTCTTTGCTGCATCTTCTGCTAAGGCAATCAGTTCTTTATCAGCTTCATAATAGCCAGTTTCCATTCTGGAATCACACCTGGTTCAAACCCCTTTGCTGTTTCATCCATATCATGCTGAACTGTATCCGTAGAAATGACGATATCCCCAAGGTTAATATCAGGGTGGATGGCTCCAGCAATTCCTGAATTGATGAGTGCATCTACGTTAAATTGACTAACCAATAATTGAGCAGCCATTGTTGCATTTACTTTTCCAATTCCGGATTGAACGAGGACAATATTTTGACCCTTTAAAGTTCCTTGATAGAAAGTCATACCAGCGATTTCTTCTGTTGCTTCAACTTCCATATGAGAATGTAAAATTTCAATTTCTTCTGCCATTGGGCCGATAATTCCAACCGAATATTGATCCTCTTGATTGGTCACTCTTCACTTTTTACTTCAGCTTCTGTTGCTTCAGCCTTTAGTTCATTTGTACTGGTATATGTGTAAATGTTTCCACATCAAATAATCCTAAATCTGTTAATTTCAATGATGGTATAACCGGCAATGTAAGAAAGGAAAGGGTTAAAAATGGATTAAAATCACCGGTAAACCCTAGTTGAGATAATGAAAGACTTATTTGTTCAAGTTCCAAATTTACAGTTTGTGAGTCTTTATCCGACATAAGTCCTGCTATTGGAAGGGATAAAGAGGCGATGATTTGTTTGTTTCTGACAATCACTAAGCCACCATTCATGTCTTTGAGTCCCTGAATTGCCACCAATATATCTGCATCATTGGTGCCTGTAGCAACAATATTATGAGAATCATGCGCGATCGTTGTTGCAATCGCTCCATCTGTAAAACCAAATCCCTTTACGACTCCTAATCCGATATTACCTGTGTTTTTATGACGCTCTACGACGACTAATTTAAGTTGGTCGTTTTCTAGGGATGGCTGAAAATTACCGTTTTCCACTGTGACTTGTTCCACTAGTTTGTTCGTGATCAATTGATTTGGAATAATTTCAATGATATTTGCTTTATTTCCATCACCGAATGAGATTTGAAGGTCTTTTTCATGTAACTCAGACACATGAACAGTTGACAGTAACTGTGTATTTGGAACATTTTTAGCAGGTGATGTTGCAACAAAACGACCATTCTGTGCAACAAGATTTCCAGATTTATAGACTTCTGTTATTTCAATCGCCTCTAGTTGGTCTAGTAATAGGAAATCAGCCTCAAAGCCCGGGGCAATTGCACCTTTATTTGATAGACGATAGCATTCAGCAGCATTTAATGTTGCCATCTGTATGGCTTGGAGAGGGGAAATCCCTTCTTGGATCGCTAACCGGATATTATGGTCAATACTACCTTCTTCAATCAAATCATCTAAATGCTTATCATCCGTACAGAATAGACAACGACGTGCATTATTAGGTGTGACAACTTCTATCAGTGTTTTTAAATCTTTTGCAACAGAGCCCTCACGAATCAATAAATACATCCCGCGTCTTAATCGCTCAAGCGCATCCTGAGCTGTATTACATTCATGGTCGGTTTTGATACCAGCTGTTCTGTAGATGTCAATCGCATTTGTACCCAAGCCAGCTAAATGACCGTCAATTAGTCCATTCTGATGGTTAGTCACAAGAATTTTATCAATAATCGAATCCTCCGCGTTTTTGAGAGAAGAGAAGTCCATCACCTCAGCTAACCCGAGAACGCGTGGTTGGCTGTAAAAAGGTTCCAAGTCTTGAGCCTTAAGGTCTGCTCCATTATTTTCAAACGGAGTAGCAGGTACACTTGAAGGTAGCATGAGAAAAACATCAAGTGGAAGATTCATAGAGTCTTCAATCATAAACGATAATCCGTCACTACCTGAAACATTGCCAATTTCATGTGGATCCGTAATGACAGTTGTTACGCCATGAGGAAGGACCACTTTCGCAAATTCAGAAGGGGGAACCATCGAGGATTCAATATGCACATGCCCGTCAATAAAACCAGGACACACATAACGATTCTTCGCATCTATGACTTTTTTACCCTCAAACTCTCCAATTCCAACAAACATACCATCTGAAATCGCGACGTCACCATAAATGATTTCAAGGTTAAACACATCTATGATCTTCCCGTTTTTAATGACGAGGTCCGCCGGGATTTGTTTACTGGAGACAGCTATACGCTTCTTTAGGATTTCTTTTTTCATTTTACTTCCTCCTCAATATAAAAATAAAAACCCCGGGCTTTTACCCAGGGTTTGACATAGAGAAAGAACTAGAGCTTTTTGTTACGTACACAAAAAGCCGAACTCTTCTCGTAGTCAAACCATTTACGGTAGTTTGGTAGAAACTTATGGACCATATTTCCAAGATTATACGAGTACATGTATGAAATTATTAGTTGATTTTATAGGTAGGAATGACGAGTGTCAATGGAATATAGAAATGTTTAAAAATTAGCATTAGTCTGATGTACACATTTAGGTTAGGATAAATAGAATTTTAACTGGGACAAACTATTCATTTTTGTAATTTTCTGTATTTTAACTTGATAAAAGCCTGTTCAATTAGTATAATGAAACAAACGTTCCCATACAGCGAAGCCAACCAGGAAACACTAGACAGAAGGGGAATGGAGGTAATTGTTTTGAAAACTAGATTTGAAGGAGGAGATTCATCTTGAAAAATCAGGTCAAATTATTACCGTATACCATTCAGTCAGTTGTGGGTCAGGCAAATGAAACACCAGAGGGAGTTCAATTGGTACAGGCACCTTCTTTATGGGAAGATAGCAGTCAGGGTGAAGGTGTTGTTATTGCAGTGATTGATACTGGTATTGACACGTCTCATCCCGATCTAAAGGATCGAATTATTGCTGGGCGGAATTTTACAAGTGATTATAATGGGGACCCTGAAGTATTTGAAGACAACAATGGCCATGGGACACATGTGTCTGGTACGATTGCAGCTAGTCTTAACAATGATGGAGTTGTAGGGGTTGCTCCAAAGGCTCAAATTTTAAGTTTAAAAGCTTTAACGGGTGAAGGGGCAGGTCAGTATGATTGGATCATCGATGCCATTCGCTATGCAGTTGAGTGGCAAGGACTTAACAATGAAAGAGTGCGCGTCATCTCGATGTCACTAGGTGGCCCTCAAGATGTACCTGAAATGCATAAGGCCATTCAAGATGCAGTCAATCAAAACATATCTGTCGTTGTAGCAGCAGGGAATGAAGGGGATTCATTGGAGGATACTTTTGAGTATGCCTACCCTGGTGCATATAACGAAGTCATCTCAGTAGGAGCGGTCAGCATGGATTTGCAGCTTGCTCCATTCTCCAATACGCATACAGAAATCGACCTTGTGGCTCCTGGGGTAGATATCGTTTCCACGTATCCGGATGATCAATATGCCAAACTAACAGGTACCTCGATGGCGGCTCCACATGTTGCAGGTGCAATTGCTTTACTCATCAATCTAAGTGAAAAAGAATTTGACCGAACACTGAGCGAAGCAGAAGTCTATGCCCAACTCATTAGACGAACCGTACCTCTCGGCAACAGAAAAAGCGCCGAAGGAAATGGATTTCTCCTCCTTGACATAGTTGAGAAGCTACATGACATGATTCCTGCTTCAAACATGAATGTTACTCCTTAGGAATAGTGACTTTCTGATCGGTTTACAAAGAAACCAGGAAAGGAGAACTATATGAATTCCACAAAGGATAAAGATACAAATGAATTTCCTGATGTAGAGACCGTTTTAGTAGAGTTAACAGTTAACAAAAGGAGATTTGAAGACGAAAAAGAGTATTATGACGTAGAACAGGATAAGAAGTTCATCAACGATTACTATTGTTCGATTGATTTTAATCTTGAGGATAAAAAAGAGTTATATAAACAACTCAATCAGTTAATCACGAGAACACATGTAAATCAGCTAGCTTATAATGCTAAAACCCGGGACCTTCTTTATACACGGGTAGACCTACAAGTGGACGGAACCCTGAAGAGCATCTATTCTGGAAAGGAAAAGGATCCTGAACAAGTCGTGAGAGAAGATCATGAATCTGACAGAAAAAGAAAAGAAGCTCATAACTTGTTGCTAAAAGGGAACTTGAAAAATGAAGACCTTCAGCAGGCATTAGCGTCTATTCATCAGGAAAATATGTTTAATTGTGAACATGTAGTGCCCCAGTCATGGTTTCACGAGGATAATCCGATGAGAGGGGATCTGCATCATCTTTTTACCTGTGAAAAAGATTGTAATTCAGCTAGATCTAATTATCCTTATTATGATTTTGTTGACTATCCACCAAAAATGGCAACGGAAGCAATTAGAGACCAATGCGGGAAATATGAAGAGGGTAAGTTTGAGCCCGAAAGTGGGAAGGGTGAGGTTGCAAGAGCAACATTGTATTTTTTGTTACGATATCCGGGAGAAATCAGTCGATATCAAAAGAAAGATATTGAAATGCTACTAAACTGGCATCGTGAACATGAAGTTTCTTTATACGAAAAGCATCGTAACAAAGAGATTTTCCTTATTCAAAAAAACAGAAATCCGTTCATCGATTTTCCGCAACTTGCAGATAAAATTGATTTTATGTCTGGGTTTGAACACTAAAGGACATGCCCATTTTTAGACTGAATCCTTACCGAATTGAAGGCACACTTATAAACAGGTGTGTCTTTTTTGTGCCAGAGGGTGCTGCTAAACTTCTTTTGTCTCAAAAAATAAGCAATATGGAAAGAACCATAATGCTTAAAAACCCTATTATATTGGGGTCATGTTTTATACATTTTTGTTTTTAGTAACCTAAAGGATTTTCGGACAATTCCCATTATATCCATATTACCTTTTACGGTATCATATTCTGCTTCAAATTGATCTCTATCACAAGGGTATTGTTCTCCATCTTTATCTGTGATCAGATAATCCCCAGGGAGCCCCTTCATTGAACCATTCGATGTCTCAATTGTAATCGATCGTGTAAGCTTCACAGCTTCAACAACAATGGGCTTTTTCCTATACTTAGGCAACAGTATCAACCTCCTTTACCTTACACTACTAGCCTATGCAAAAACGGACGAATGTGTATAGGCGATGGGACAGAGGGATGGGACAGAGGGACAGGTCCCTTGTCCCAGAACACTAGGCAAGATCAAACATTCGTTTTACATCTTGGCTTTTTATTGGTTTGTCCAAATGTAGAAGCCTTTTAGGAAATCTTTACCATAGTACCTTGCAATGTATAGTAGATGATGTTATATTGTACTCAACTGCTATATTTTATGACTAGGTACTGTATATTGCAAGGTAGTGTATGTTGTTAAATAGAAAATGTTAAGGAGATGAGGTGACTACATTGAACGTTCAATTTAAAAAGGGTGTATTAGAGCTATGTGTGCTTGTATTGCTTGATAAAAAGGATCGATACGGATATGAGCTTGTTCAGAAGATTTCCGATCAAATTGAAATTTCAGAAGGAACCGTTTATCCATTATTAAGAAGGTTAACGAAAGAAGAATATTTTACAACATATCTTCAAGAATCCAGTGAAGGTCCTTCAAGAAAATATTATAGACTGACAGATAAAGGACGGACATACTTAAACCAATTAGTAGACGAGTGGAAGGAATTCTCGGAAGGCGTAAATCAGTTAATTAAGGAGGGAATCAACCATGAATAAAAAACAGTTTTTATCAGAAATGGAGAGGCGTCTAAGTAGGCTACCAAAAGATGAAAAAGAAGATATCTTACAAGATTATGAGGAGTATTTTTCAATTGGTATAGGGGAAGGAAAAACGGAAAGTGAAATTGCAACTTCATTAGGCTCACCCAAACAATTATCAAAAGAATTATTGGCTAATTATCATATTGAGAAAATGGAAGCAACGACAACTACTCGAAATATGTTCAGAGCCGTATGGGCAGTGATTGGTCTAGGTTTTGTTAATTTAGTAATTGTGCTTGGACCATTTCTTGTCGTGCTTTCCCTTTTACTGGCTGGTTGGATAACAGGAGTAGCAGGGGTTTTGAGTCCATTGTTAGTAATTGTTAATACCATCGTTAATCCTGAAATTTTTGAATGGTATGATGTTTTCTTTTCCATTGCATTTTGTGGAGCCGGTTTATTCATTTTGATTGGAATGTATTATGCGTCGAATGGTGTGAAAAATGGATTTCTTCGCTATTTAAAATTCAATGTATCCATTGTGAAAGGTGGGACCATCCATGGTTAAAAAATTATCGTTCGTAGCCCTTCTGTTAGTCGTTATAGGTGGAATCGGTAGTGCCGTCACGTACGGTTCAGTGAATAAAGAAGTTTCAATACATGAAAATATACCGATTAAAAATGAGTCTATTACTTCCATTCAAGTTAATGTAGATAGCACAGATGTTGAGTTCATTCCTGTCCCCACGATGGAAGAAGCCAGGGTTGAACTTGTTGGGAGAGGTGTAGAAAAAACGATTCAAGAATTTTCGGTAGAAGAAGATGGCCAAACTCTTTCTGTTTCATTGCAATCTAAAAATGAAAAATGGTTTAATTTTAACTTCTATATCCCAACACTGACATTGAAAATATTTGCACCCGAAAAAATGTATCAACATGTGAACATAAAAGGATTTTCATCGGACCTGCTTGTGGAGAACCTTCAGGCAACAACCATTAATCTAGCAACGGATAGTGGTGAAGTGAAATTAGAGACTATTACGTCTGAGGAAATGACGGTCAAGACATTTTCTGGCGACATCCACATGGAACACGTACAAGGAGCTATTGAAACGAAAACGGACAGTGGTGATCTATATGTCCAGGATGCACCAGTAACAACATTTGGCGCAATTACGTTCTCCGGTGATATTAAATTAGAAAAGATAAAAGGAGCTTTGAATACAAAAACAGACAGTGGAGACGTCTTAATATCAACAAGTGAAATTTCTAAAGCCATCAATATTAAAACATTCAGCGGTGATATCAAAATAGAAGCAGAAAAAGAACCAACCGACGTTCAATTCGAAGTGAGTACTTTCTCAGGAGATGTGAATTTATTTGATAAATATCAGAATAAAGCCACTGTAGGGGAAGGGACCATACTTATTCAATTAGAAACAGATAGTGGAGATATTATAGCTACAAATAAATGAAACTGGACAGATATCGATTGTCCCAATAAACACAGATACAAACACTTGTTTGTATCTGTGCTTTTATGTATGATTAAATATAGATAGACCCCTCTGATTCTCCTCATGAAAATAAAAGGATGTGATCATTTGTCCGTAACCACAATCGATTACGAAAAGCCTACTAAGAATCACTACATTAATCTTCTACACGAAGACATCAAGAACTATAACATACACGATCAATTATTTAAAAACTTGATTCACAATTCGTGCTTATATTGAATCGGATAATCCAGTAGCTGCGGCATTATTAAGTAAAATGGGGTATGAACAAAAGGAAAAGGTCCAAGTAAAGAAAGAATTTTTTAAAATGCTGTTAAGAATGGAATTAAATCCAGCCCAGTCTCGGTTTATAAATGAGTTTTTTGATACATATTTACACTTAAATATTGATGAGGAGGAAGAGCTAATGAAAGAGATTAAACAATTAGATATTGATGAAGAAATCTTTAATAAACCGAACTTCTGGGAAAAGAGAGGTATGACGAAAGTAGCGTTAAACTTGTTAAGAAAAGGACTATCGGATGAGTTTGTAGAGGAAGTTACGAGCCTTGAAAAATCAGAAATTGAGAAGTTAAAAAAATCGTTATAGATTTATATATTTTTTATTAATTCAAGTAAAAATGCTTGAGGTAAAATAACCTCAAGCGTTTTGTTGTTTTCAGGACATCAAAAAGGGATAAATGAAAGTAGTACTGTAATGTGGTGAAGTCTAAAATAAGTGGATTTTATTTTCAAATCTGGACATTTTAAGATAGTATAAATAATTCAGGTCGAGGTGAAATTCACTTATGGCATCAAGGCGACACGTTGTATTTAATCTAGCGATGATCATCATTTCGTGGCTATCATTGCTATTTCTAGGTAAGCATCCCATCAAACGATATTCTTTAGCAAGTTTTATCATCTGTATTTTTGAAATCATAAATCACATTATAGGACAAAGACGGAAGTTTTGGCTATTTTATGATAAGCCAAAATCCTTTGTAAGGGATGAACTACCTTTTGACCTTGGGCCTTACATCCCCATGTCGATTTGGCTCCTTACATTATCGTTTGGAAACTTTAAAAAGTATGTGCTACTAAATGCAATCGGTCATGGACTCTTTGCGTTTCTGTTCATGCCTTTTCTCAAAAAAATTAAAATTATGCGTTTACATCGATTAACCTATTTTCAGTTCTTTTTATATATACACTACAAAGCTTATTTATTATATGGGGTACAGTATTTGGTGGAAAAGATACGTCGTCCGAAGATTGAATGGAGTAGGTTCCTTAACTAAAATAAATGAAAAATGCTCAGAGCATATGCCCTGGGCTATTTTTATACCAATTCTTCAAAACACCACAATTTCCCATCTTGATGAAATATTCTTGCAAAAAGAAGTATATAATGAAACTATGTATTTGAACGAACTGAAAAATAAGGTGATCTAAATTGAAAGAAAAATTAACGGTTTTGAAGGATCGGTTGAATGACATTAGTCGGCGAAATCGGTCCATTCGTATGTTAAAGGTATATAACAAATGGAATTTCGACTTGAGCGAAGTAGGTAAAATCAACAAAAATCCTCAAGATATACTGGATGCGCTGATTAAAAACAATCGGAACGTCGACCTAGTGAAGCAGAACGTAAATGAGGAAGAATCTCTTCTTTTGTCGGGGAAATTGACAACTCTTTACCGGAATTTGAAGTCAATTGAGGACGAAACGGGTTTATATGATTTATATATTGGTTATCCGTTCATAAGTGGTGCGATGCTTGATGGAACGTACATACGGGCTCCTTTGTTTCTCCATTCTGTGAAATTAGAACGGGTGAAAGAACATGGAACAAAGTGGGTTCTTCACCCGATGGAAGATGCTGACCCGATGTTAAATCGTCCACTCTTTTTAGCGATGCAAAAAATGAGCAATTTCTATGTGCCTGATGAGATGTATGATGAGGCAATTGAGCAATCTTCTCAAATGGATTTTCTAGGATGGTTAACCTGGCTAAAAAAATACAATATAAATATCAACTGGTCAAATGCTCAAGAACTTGAATCTTTTCAAAATCTGACTTCTGACCTAATCCCAACCTTTAAAAAGGGTGAGTTTCAATTAGACAATTATGCGATTCTCGGTCATTTTCCTCAAGGAAACTCGGCTATTTTAAAAGACTATGAGGATTTCCTGCAACAAATGGAAGAGGGCATTTCTGATTTTGGCTTAGCGGGAGATTTGATGAATGTAGGGGAAGGATCTTCTTCTACCTTTACAACCGATAATCTCGGAGAGGGCCAACAAACATCTGATGAAACAGCTCCAAAAAAAGAAAAAGAAAAGTTCTTTGTCCTTGATACGGATGCATCCCAGGAAGAAATCATCAATTCGATTGAAGAAATCGAAGGCATGGTTGTTCATGGGCCACCTGGTACGGGGAAATCTCAAGTCATTGTCAATATGATCGCGAATGCAATTGCCGATAAAAACAAGGTATTATTAGTCTGTCAAAAACGTGCGGCATTAGATGTGGTTTATCAAAGACTCGACAGCTTAGGGCTTTCAGCAAGTGTAAGTCTATTACATGATGAAAAGACGGATCGAACTAGCCTTTACCGAAAGCTTCATAATCGCTTAGTGAAAGATGAATTTGTACAGGAATTAGAGGTTGAATATGAACAACTTTCACAGAAAGTCGAAAAATGTGAGCAAGAACTGGATGCAATTGCTAAAGGCTTGTATGAAGCACAACCTCATGGATATCGAGCCTATGACCTGTACGGTCTTGGAAAACCGGTTAATCAACAAGAAGTCATTCTTAACTTAACGGCTGTGATTAACGATTTAAATAAGAATAATTTAGAAGAAGTCTTAACAACCATCTTTTCATACGGGGATTATTTTAGCCGATTTGGACAGGAAAACTACCCACTAAAAGATCGTAAATCGTTTGCAAAGCTTGAAATTAAGGACCGTTTGACGATTGTTGAGATTCTTAAGAAGGTCACTGAGCAGGCTGATAAAAGCATTATCTACCTTGAGCATTTTGAAAAGGATGAGATTACCCCGGAGTACAGCTGGGAAGTTGGTGGTAAGCTCGAAAAAATTTATGAGGACTTAAATCCTCAGGAGAAAAAAACACTTCAGAAACTAAGACTTTGGTGGTGGACTTCTTTTACCGGAAAGACGATCGTTGAAGAGTTAATCGAAGGTGACAAATTTAAAGGTTTATCATCGACGGAGTGGCCAAAACTTAGGGAAAGCTTACGAATCCTGTATGAACTTTCAAAAGTATCAACTGACATGTCGAACGAAATGAAACAATTATCAGCTTATTTTAAGGATGAAAAGTTGCAGAAATATAAGGAACAAATATCAAAAGGGGATATTCCATTACCTGAATTTCAAAAACAGCAAGAATATGTGATTCAAGATTTTGATGACCTTCGCAATATGGATCGAATCTATGATGAGAGTATGCCTTTTGTCAAATCACTCATCGATGAATTAAAGGATAAAAGTAAAGACAAGCTTCATCGTGAACTTGCGAAAGAATGGGTGGAACATACGAAACAATCTGCCTATATATACTGGATTGATGAAATTGAACGAAAGCATCCGGTGCTTACCAAGATTGGAACGGAAGAGTTTCATCGATTACGCACAAGGTTTAAGAATCTTTTAGAAGAAAAGAAAGAACTTTCAGCTAAAGTCTTGCAAAATCGCTTAATTAAAGCCCTTGTTTCAGTGAAGGAACAGCATTCTAAAGCGATAAAGGACATCACTTACCAAACAGGGAAGAAGCGACAAATCTGGCCCGTTCGAAAGCTTGTAAAAAAGTATGCTCAAGAAGGTTTATTAGATGTACTACCCGTTTGGCTTGTCTCACCTGAGACAGTGTCTGCGATTTTTCCGTTAGGTAAGGATTTATTTGATCTAGTTATTTTTGATGAAGCCTCACAGTTAACGGTTGAAAATGGGATTCCATCTGTCTACAGAGCGTCTAAAGTCATTATTGCCGGGGATGAAAAACAATTACCGCCAAGTAATTTGTTTAAGGGTGGTATCCAAATTGATGAAGATGATGTTGATGAGGACGATATGGTCGTTTCAGAAAGTCTTCTAAATTTAGCAAAACGAGTGTTTCCGAGTAGAATGCTGCAATGGCATTATCGTTCGAAGTCTGAGGAATTGATTAATTTTTCAAACCATGCCTATTACAATGGCAATATTCAAATCGCGCCAAACGTGGAACATCTGAAGAATCCAGCGGCGATTCAATGGCGGAAAGTCGATGGCAAGTGGATTAATCAGTGTAATGAGGTTGAAGCGAAAGAAGTGGTCCTTTTATTGAAAGAATTGCTTCAAAAGGATGCAACGAGGTCGATTGGAGTCATAACCTTTAACGCTAAACAACAGGATAAGATTCTTGATTATATCGATATGCTAGCCGAGGAAGATGAAGAATTTAATACCTTGTATCATCAGGTCATGGGTAAGGATTTGGATGAACAAATTTTTGTGAAAAATATCGAAAACGTACAGGGTGACGAGCGGGATATTATCATTTTTTCGGTTGGGTATGCGAAAGCTGAAAATGGCAGAGTCTATAATCGATTTGGCCCGCTTGGACAGCAGGGGGGAGAAAACCGCCTGAATGTGGCGGTAACTCGTTCAAAAGAAGCAATCTATGTTGTATCAAGTATTGAACCAAATGAACTCGACGTATCGAAGACGAAAAATGTTGGGCCGAAGTATTTTAAATGTTATTTAGAGTACGCGCAGGCTGTTTCGAATCTACAGAAAGAGAGAATCGGAGCTGTGCTTTCAGAGCTGAATGAAGAGATGAACACACAACGACAGGAGAAGGCTCTTCATTTTGATTCACCATTTGAAACACAAGTGTATGAACAATTAATGGAAATGGGATATAAAGTCGATACACAAGTAGGCATGTCCAATTATCGAATTGACTTAGCCGTGGTGCATCCTGAAAATGAGTCGAGGTATATTCTTGGAATTGAATGTGATGGGGCGATGTATCATAGCTCACTATCCTCGAAGGAAAGAGATGTGTACCGTCAAAAATTCCTAGAGAACAAAGGCTGGACCATCCACCGCATCTGGAGCCGAAACTGGTGGAAAAACCCAAGCGCAGAACTTGAGGAAGTCGACCAACTGATCAAGCAAATTCTCGAGAAAGAGAAAAACCATAAAAAAGTCCAACAAATGATGTAGGGGGAGCACTGTCCCAAAAGAAAAATCCCTTCTGTGTGGTTTCACAGAAGGGGCTTTTTTAGGTTAACAGCCTTTATTCAGCAATTAGTTACTTGTTAGTTGAGCTTTCTTATTTTCAGTTGTTTTCAGATCAAAGCGATCTGCATTCATTACCTTTACCCAAGCGGCCACAAAGTCTTTTACAAACTTCTCTTTGTTATCATCTTGTGCGTAAACTTCAGCAATGGCACGTAAAACAGAGTTTGAACCAAATACAAGGTCTACTCTCGTTGCTGTACGGACAACATCGCCTGTTTTGCGATCACGGCCTTCATAGACGTTTTCTCCTACAGGCTTCCACGCCACTCCCATGTCGAGCAAGTTAGCAAAGAAATCATTTGTAAGTTGGCCAACACGGTCAGTGAATACACCGTGCTGAGTGCCACCGTAGTTTGTACCTAGAACGCGCATTCCACCAATAAGAACTGTCATTTCTGGGGCAGTAAGACCTAGTAGTTGAGCCTTATCAATTAAAAGCTCTTCTGGGCTCACACTAAACTGTGTCTTTTGATAATTACGGAAGCCATCAGCGACAGGCTCAAGTACGTCAAAGCTTTCAACATCCGTTTCCTCTAGTGTTGCATCGCCTCGGCCAGGAGCAAATGGAACTGTTATATCAAAACCTGCATCACGTGCAGCTTTTTCGATTGCGACACTTCCTCCAAGAACAATTAAATCAGCTAGACTGATATCGATATCTAAATCTTCTTGAATGCCTTCTAGAACTTGGAGCACTTGTGCAAGTTGTTCCGGTTGGTTCACTTCCCAATCCTTCTGTGGTGCTAGGCGGATGCGTGCTCCATTTGCACCACCACGATGATCGGAGCCACGGTACGTACTTGCAGAAGCCCAAGCTGTTGTTACAAGCTTACTGATTGTTAGTCCAGAGTCTAAGATTTTTGCCTTAACCTCTGCGATTTCGGCATCTGTTAATTCAGCGTTTCCAGTTGGTACAGGATCTTGCCAGATGAAATCTTCTTCTGGAACCTCTGGACCAAGATATCTTGCTTTAGGACCCATGTCACGGTGGAGTAGCTTGAACCATGCACGAGCAAAGGCATCTGCAAACTCATCTGGATTCTGATGGAAACGGCGAGAAATTTTCTCGTATTCAGGGTCATGACGCAATGCCATATCCGCAGTGGTCATCATGGTTGGGACCTTAATAGACGGATCCTCTACATCTGGTGCAAGATGCTCCTCAGCAGGGTCTACAACAAGCCATTGCCATGCGCCCGCAGGACTCTTCGTTAGCCACCATTCATATCCAAACAAGAGATCAAAGTAGCCATTGTCCCACTGTGTCGGATTCGCAGTCCAAGCACCTTCAATCCCGCTACCGATGGTGTCACGCCCATATCCTTTACCATGAGAACTTTGCCAACCTAAGCCCATTGCTTCGATAGGAGCAGCCTCAGGCTCTGGACCAACTTTACTTGGGTCTCCAGCTCCGTGTGCTTTACCAAACGTATGACCACCAGCTATAAGTGCAACTGTTTCTTCATCGTTCATTCCCATTCTAGCAAAGGTTTCACGAATGTCTTTCGCACTTGCAAGTGGGTCTGGTTTACCATCTGGACCTTCTGGATTCACATAAATAAGTCCCATTTGAACAGCAGCAAGCGGATTTTCAAGGTCACGTTCACCTGAGTAACGATTTTCTCCAAGCCATTCTGTTTCAGTGCCCCAATAGACTTCTTCTTCAGGCTGCCAAATGTCAGCGCGTCCTGCGCCAAATCCAATTGTAGGTCCACCCATATCTTCAATGGCGACATTACCTGCTAAAACAAGCAAGTCTGCCCAGGAAATTTTATTTCCATACTTTTGCTTAATCGGCCATAGGAGGCGGCGTGCTCGGTCAAGTAGAACATTGTCTGGCCAACTGTTTAGTGGTGCAAAACGTTGGTTACCCGTTCCACCACCACCTCTGCCATCACCAACACGGTATGTACCAGCGGCATGCCAAGACATACGAATAAACATTGGACCGTAATGTCCATAGTCAGCAGGCCACCAATCTTGACTGTCTGTCATTAGATTACGAAGATCTTGCTTAAGCGCATCATAATCTAGCTTTTTAAATTCCTCTGCGTAATCAAAGTCTTCTCCCATAGGATTAGATTTTGTATCATGTTGGTGGAGAATATTCAAATTTAACGCATTTGGCCACCAATCTTGATTCGTAGTACCACTTGTTTTGTTACTAGTAGCAGCCCCATGAAACGGGCATCCTCCGATGTTGCCATTGCCTTTAGTATCCATTCCTTACATCTCTCCTTCATGAAAAATTAGTAAATTTATTATTTCATCTAGTTTAAGAAACTAAGATGTTACTAATTACTTTAATGAGATTGTTACAATAGAACATGGGCTTAATTGAAAGAAAAATAGACTTTTAGATTTCTAGAACATCAGGACTATTATATTAAGGAGTATAGCTAATTATGATTGATAGAGTAATACAAACATATGAAGTCTGATCATAGAGGAGGGTAAAATTAAGTAATTGATTTGTAGGTATGTTGAAAGTATAGAACTAATATTTTGTATATTTCCATTATAATGACAATGAGTAGAGGAAGGCAAGTTATAAGCCTGAAGGGGAGTTGGTTTTATTATCGCCCTTAATTAAAAGCTTGACATGAACTATTGTCTTTAATCGAATAAAGGGTCAATTTAGCTGTATTGAGGGTATTTCTTCCTTTTCTTGGAACTTGCGAATGTTTTTAGATTGCCAAACAATATGAAAGCATACGCATTTCTCATTTACGAATGCTTTTATCGCTTTTTTGCTTAAAAATGATACAGAAGTGGAAAATTTTTGAATTTAGTGTCTCTTTTGAAAGTGTTTCTTCCTTTTCTTGGAACTTGCGAATGGTTTTAGATTGCCAAACAATATAAAAGCATACGCATTTCACATTTACGAATGCTTTTATCGCTTTTTTGTTTAAAAATGATACAGAAATGGAAAATTTTTGAATTTAATGTCTCTTTTGAAAGTATTTCTTCCTTTTCTTGGAACTCGCGAATGGTTTTAGATTGCCAAACAATATGAAAGCATACGCATTTCTTTTTTACGTATGCTTTTATCGATTTTTTCCCAAAAAGGATACATAAATGGATAGTTTTTACATTTGTTATATTTTTTGGATCGATTTGCCAATGACTTTATAATATGTCCGAATTAGAAAAGCTTGGGGGAGGGAAAATTCCCTCAAGCTTTTTGTGGTTTATTTACAATGTTGAATTTTCTCTACGTTATCTGAACTACTTCAACGATTACTCCTTCACTTTTAAAAGTCTTAAAGCATTTAAGATCACAATGATTGCAGCTCCGGTATCACTTAATACCGCTAACCAAAGGGTTAACCAACCAGGGAAGATAAGTGCTAGAGCCACGAATTTGACGATTAATGAGAACCAAATGTTTTGCTTAATGATCGTCAACGCTTTTCTACTTAGTTTTACCGTATGTGGAAGTTTTTCAAGGTTGTCTGCCATCAAGACAATATCAGCAGTTTCCATCGCTGTGTCAGTTCCAGCACCACCCATAGCAATTCCTAGATCAGCAGTGGCAAGAGCAGGTGCATCATTTATTCCATCTCCAACCATCGCTATCATTTTGCCTTCACTTTGTAATTGTTTGATGGCATGAACTTTGTCTTCTGGTAAAAGGTCAGCAAAATAGCGGCTGAGATTCGCTTCCTTTGAAATCATTTTAGCAGTACCTTCATTATCACCTGTTAACATGACAACTTCGTTTATACCAACTTGCTTTAATCCCTTTAATGCCTTTACAGTCGTCTGTCGAATTGTATCTGCAACAGCAATAATACCGATTATTTTAGTCGCTGTACCGATCATTACGACCGTTTTACCTTGATTCTGAAGTTGATGAACAGTTTCGGTTACATTCCCTAGTGTAACGTTCTTTGCTTCGAATAATTTTAGATTGCCAGCGTAATAGATTTCTCCATCAAGAGTTGCTTGTACTCCTTTACCGACAATGTTCTTAAATAATTCACCATTTCTGGGTGTTATACCATTGGCCTGAGCATACTCCACAATGCTTTTTGCAATCGGGTGTGTTGAGTATTCTTCTAATGTCAAAGCAATCGACAATAGCTGCTCGTTATCCGTATCTAGGGCAATTATTTCAGTTACTTTGGGTTTACCTTCTGTTAATGTACCTGTTTTATCAAAGGCAATGGCACGAATAGCACCAGCTTTTTCTAAGAATGTACCACCTTTGATTAATACACCATTTTTTGCTGCGTTTCCGATTGCAGATACGATTGCAACAGGCGTTGAGATCACTAAAGCACAAGGACAAGCAACAACTAATAATTCAAGTCCTTTATAAAACCATTCACCATAAGTTCCCAAACCTAGTAGAGGGGGAAGAACCATGACAACTAATGCTAGAATAAACACAATCGGAGTATAGATACTTGCAAATCTATCAACAAATGCTTGTGTTGGGGCTTTTTGTTCTTGTGCTTCTTCCACTAGATGAATAATTTTAGCTATAGTTGTATCTTCTACCAACTTTGTCACTTTTATCTCAAGTGAACCACTTTCATTTATTGTTCCTGCATAAACAGTATCTCCGGTTTCTTTATCAACTGGAATCGATTCTCCAGTTATTGGTGCCTGATTTACACTGGATTCACCGTGTACGATTTCACCGTCTAGTGGAATTTTATCTCCAGGTTTTACAATCAAAATATCACCGATCGAAATTTCTTCAACCGGCTTTTTAATTAACTCTGAACCTAATTTTACAAAGGCCTCAGATGGAGCCAAGTCCATTAAATTTCGGATGGAGTTTCTTGTTTTTTCAATAGACATATTTTGAAGGGTGGTTCCAAGTGAAAATAACCATACAACCGTTGCACCCTCTAACCATTCTCCAATCAAAGCAGCACCAATCGCCGCAGCAGACATGAGGACATTCATATCTAATGAACGACTTTTAATTGAATAATAGGCACTTTTTACAGGTTTATATCCACTTATAACCATTGCAACTGCATACATAAGTGTTGTTAGAAAGGTAGAAATGCCAGTGAAGGAGCCAATAAACCCAAGAGCAATCAATATTCCTGAAAAAATAATTCCACCATTGCCACTCAAGGCTTTAGGTGATTCATTTGTCTTTTTACTAGTAAATAAAGAAGCTTTATAACCTATTTTAGAAACTTCAGAAATGATATCATCGACACTGTTATCATGTTCAATTTTCATTTTACCAGTTGAAAAATTCACGCTGACATCTTGTACTGCAGGGATGGTATTCAAGTGGTTTTCAATACTTTTCGCGCAACTTCCACAATCCATTCCTTCAACGTTAAAGATTCTTACATTCTTGTTTTGGAGTAATGGTTCAATGCCATATCCTAGTTTCTGTACTTCACTTTCCACCTGGTCAAGGGAAGCACTGTTTTTACTTACTATTTGTAGTTTAGCAGTATTATAGTTTACTTTAACGTCTTGAATATCCTGCAAACCGCTTAATCCTCGTTCGATCGTCAAGGCACATGATGGACAATCCATTCCGTGAATGCGAAACTCTGCCTTTTCACCTATAGCGGTAAGTGTTTCTTGAGGTTTGTCGTCAATATTACTACTGCAACAACTAATTGACTCTGAGCTTTTGTCTTGGTTTGTGCTACTGCAACAAGAAGTGCTAGTAGTGCTTACAATCACATCGCCAAGCGAATGATTACTACTACAACAAGCGTTACGAGTAGGGGAGTGACTATCTATTTCTACAGTTGAAGAACTACAACAACTGTCAGTTTCTTTACTATTTGAAATCTCACTTTTTTGCTGCTGACTACTGCAACAACCCTTGTTCTCGGCAGCAGCAACTACGTTTTTTTCATTCGAACTACAACATTTATCTGCCATTGAATCCCAACTCCCTAATCTATGTGACGTTCACAACAAGCTACATCATTCTGAACGTCTTCAAAAACTGTATTAAACATCATTAATAAATCACGTACTTGTTCATTACGTAGGCTGTAATAAACGTATTTTCCTTCTTGTCTCCCAACAATGAGTCCACACCCTTTTAAACAGGCTAAATGCTGTGAAATATTAGATTGATTCCCCTTAAGGTCATCTACGATTTGAGTGACAGCTTTTTCTTGATCTTTTATACTATCAAGAATTTGGATACGTGTTTTATCAGCAAATCCTCTAAGGAATTTTACCTTCGTATCAAGATCTGTTTGCAGCAAAACATTTCCCCCTATTCATATTAGATTTAACTAATATGTTCTTTTAGTATCATATTAGCAACCCCTAATACGTGTGTCAAACAATTTAAAATTGGATTTATGTAAGAGTTGAAAGTTATTTGAACAATCCTTTTTTAACCCAATAAATCACAGTTTGATGTTATTATAGGGTGGTTATGGGTGTTCAAGATGAAAGAGTTGTTTACGTGAATAAAAGAGTTATAGAAAGCTTGGTAGTCCATAAAATATTCGGAATGGAAGAGGTATAAACATGGCTAAAGTTCAAAATTCTTCAGCAAAGTTTGCTGTCATCATTACGTTAGTTACGATTGCTTTACTATCTGTGATAGTTGTTTTAAGTAATATGAAGTCAGATGAGAGTGAAAATCAAACTTTTGAAAAGCAACCATCAATAGAAGGACAACCAACGATAGGAAACGCGGATGCTCCAGTAACAATCGTTGAATTTGGAGATTTCAAATGTCCATCTTGTAAAGCATGGGGAGAGACTATTTTTCCACAATTAGAGCAGGATTACGTTGATACAGGAAAAGTAAAATTTTCTTATATAAATGTTTTATTTCATGGAAAAGAATCACAGCTAGGTTCATTAGCAGCCGAAACAATATTTAAGCAAAACCCAGATGCTTATTGGGAGTTTCACAAGGGATTATTTAACGCTCAACCGCTAGACCACGATTCCGAGTGGCTTACACCAGACAAGGTATATGAAATAGCAGGTGGGATTTCAAATTTTGATGTAAAGAAATTTCAGAGTGAGTTAGAACAATTAACTCAGATAGAAGAGGTAAACAAGGATTCAGCGTTAGTTGAGGAATATAAGGTGCAGTTCACACCTTCCATTATGGTAAATGGAACAATGTTAGAAGATCCATTTGACTATGAGAAAATAGAAAGCCTCATCGAAAAAGAGTTAGAGGGGAAATAAATCTATGGTTGAAAAAAGGAAAGCTCCGACTAATAAACTTTTATTTCTATATATGGCTTGGCTTGTTTCAGTAGTTGCAACACTTGGAAGTCTTTACTTTAGTGAGATACGTGGTTTCATTCCCTGTGAGCTATGTTGGTACCAACGAATTTTAATGTATCCTTTAGCACTAATTCTTGGGATTGGCACATTTCAAAGTGATTTTTCAGTAAAAAAATATGTATTACCGCTGTCCGTCATCGGCTGGTGTATCTCGCTATTTCACTACCTTGAACAAAAGGTGCCAGGGTTTGCTGAAATAAAACCGTGTGTACAGGGAGTTCCTTGTACCACTGAATATATTAATTGGTTTGGATTCATCACAATCCCATTCTTAGCTTTCATCGCTTTTACAATCATCATCGTCATGATGTTATCTATTAAAAAAGATTAATATAAGTATGTTAAAAGGCAACTAGGTGGTTGCCTTTTTTTTATTGATTGAAATTAGTAACCTACTGCGTTTATTTCTCGCTAAAAGCAATTTTTAATCCGATTAAGGTGAACAATGAACCTTGAATAAAATTAATTTTTTTAGAGACAGTTGGATTTTTACGTAAGAAAGATCCTACTTTCCCAGCAAAGATACTAATTAACGAGAAAATAACTAAAGTCTGGATTAGAAAAAGCATGCCATAGACAAGCATTTGAATCGAAACATGACCATTTTCATAGTTTATAAACTGCGGGAAGAAGGCTAGGAAAAACAAGGACACTTTAGGGTTTAATAGGTTCATAATCACCCCTTTTTTGTATAAAGACGTATAGTCTAAATTATCTTCACTTTTAAGGTTGAAATCTGAATCTTTTTCTTTGAAAGACTTATAGGCTAAGAATAATAAATAGGCTGCTCCTGCATATTTGACAACCGTAAATGCAAAAGCTGATTGATAAATTAATGCTGAAATTCCGATCGTTGCAGCTGTAATATGTACTAATAATCCTGTGCACAGACCAAGAGTAGTAAATATCCCCGCATTTTTTCCTTTTGCTAGACTCTGCGCCAACGTAAACAAATTATCTGGACCAGGCATTAGAGTAAGGATGATTGCAGCGCTCATAAAAGATAGTACAGATACATAATCCACGTTTATCCCTCCAATTTTTAATGATTATTTTAGCATAGATTCCCAATAATGATATCTAAATTTTGTAAGCTAATAGAAGGGTGGGCTAATTAAGACAAGTAGTGATGGTTTGCGTTTTTTCCAGGTGGAGAAATAGAAGAATGAGAAACACCAGAACATTTACAAGAAATTCTACAACTCTAGTGACGAGATTAAGGATGTATTATGTGGAAAAAGGTGGTAAAATGTCATCGAGAGATGCAAGGGTTTAGCTTATTTAAAGACACTCTACAGCATAATGAGAGTAATAGAAAATGAGTGTTTCATATATATTCAGTTTTTTTTAGGAGTGGGAAGATGAAAGAAATTTCAGTAATGGTAGCGGATGATGAGAAGGAAATCGCGGATCTAATCGCGATTCATTTAGAGAAAGAAGGCTACCGTGTTATTAAAGTAACAGATGGAGAAGAAGCAGTGCGTGTTGTTGAGAATCAATTGATAGATTTACTCATTTTGGACATTATGATGCCGAAGTTGGATGGGTATGAAGTAACCCGGCAGATACGAGAACAGCATAATATGCCTATCATATTTGTAAGTGCAAAAACATCTGATTTTGATAAAGTACAAGGGCTGGTCATAGGTGCTGATGATTATATGACAAAACCATTTACTCCGATTGAGTTGGTTGCGCGTGTAAATGCTCATTTGAGAAGGTATATGAAACTAAATAACCCCAAGACAGATATAGGAAAGAAAACAAGCTTGGAATATGGTGGACTGGTTATTTCACCTGATCAACGTACAGTCACGTTATATGGTAATAGTATTGAACTGACACCGAAAGAATTTGATATTTTGAATTTACTCGCGAGTCACCCAAAGAAGGTATTCAGTGTGGAAAATATTTTTCAACAGGTGTGGGGTGAAGCATTCTTTGAAGGTGGGAACACGGTAATGGTTCATATACGTACTCTTCGTAGAAAACTAGAAGAGGATAAGCGAAAAGACAAATGGATTAAAACGGTTTGGGGAGTAGGGTATACGTTCAATGGCTAAGATGACCTCTAGTTTTCGTTCTAAGATGGTGTTGTTAGTAGGCTTAAGCATGTTTTTATCAGGGATCATTACGTCCCTCATTTTTAAAGGATTACAATATTATTATCACAGAAATGCCCAATATGGGGACCAACTGTCTGAGTTCCGAATGTTAATAGGGCGAATCGGAGATTTACCTCTATTTTTTCTATTTTTTCTTTTACTATCTTTGCTTTTTTTCTATTTCTTTACTAAGCCATATGCAACTTATTTCAAAGAAATTTCAAACGGAATTCATTACCTTGCCCGGGGAGACTTTACTCATCAGGTAGAGATTCG
The DNA here is from genome assembly GCF_042680725.1 of Ferdinandcohnia salidurans. Lineage (NCBI taxonomy): Bacteria > Bacillati > Bacillota > Bacilli > Caryophanales > Bacillaceae > Ferdinandcohnia > Ferdinandcohnia salidurans. The sequence continues at coordinate 132,932 of NZ_JBHUEK010000034.1, read as the reverse complement.
ATCAAATGATGAGTTTAAAGCGATTGCGCGTGATATTAATTTGGCAAGTGAAACATTAAAAGAAGCCATTCAAAGAGGAGATTTTTCAGAGAGTAGTAAAGATCAATTAATTGTCAATTTAGCTCATGACTTGCGGACACCACTTACCTCTGTTATTGGATATTTAGATTTGACCCTAAAGGAAGAGAACTTAACACAAGAACAAGTGAGACATTTCTTAACAATTGCTTTTACGAAATCGCAACGTTTAGAAGGGCTTATTGATGAGTTATTCGAGATAACGAGAATGAACTATGGAATGCTGCCAGTGAATAAAAAAAGAATTAATTTGACGGACCTCCTTCACCAATTAAAGGAAGAGTTGTATCCTGTATTCGAACAGAATCATTTGAAAGTTCGGATGGAGGCTGATCCGCACTTATTCATTTTGGGTGATGGAGATTTGCTAGCCCGTGTGTTTGAAAATCTACTGACAAATGCCATTCGTTATGGATATGAAGGTCAGTATGTCGATATAAATGGCTATAAACAAAACAATGAAGTCGTCGTTGAAATTGTCAATTATGGAGACGAAATTCCCCCTGATAATCTTCCACATATCTTTGATATGTTTTATACAGGGGATAAATCACGAACTCATCGAGAAGATAGTACAGGTCTTGGCTTATTTATTGCGAAAAATATTGTGGACCAGCATAACGGTTCGATTACTGCTAAAAGCAACTTAATCCAGACTACGTTTGAAGTTCGAATACCTATAGAGAGTGCAATTTATAATGACGTACTTTCATGATTTAAGAAAAATTTAAGATTTACCCCACTTATTTTTTAAAGATTTCTGCCTATTCTTGTAAATAGAGAAGAATAGGGAGGAAATGGAAACATGAAGAAGTGGGGATTTTTAATTTTTATACTCTTATGCTCTAGTTTCATTTTTGTGAATTTTGGTTCGTTTTTTGAACCGAAAATAATAGTACGTACAGATGACCAGCTTGAGGGTGTTCAAGTTGTAGGTACACATGATTATGAAGATGTGGAAAAACATGAAGTTACAGTAAACGATATCTACCAAGGAAATCTACTTTTGGTTAACACTGATTATCCGGTTCAACAAGAGAGTATTAAATCTGATGTCGTTAACTTATCCTTGAAGAATGAATTGATCAAAGGATATGGATTAATGGATAACGGCATTGATTTGTCAGAGGAAATTGCATCTCAATTTTCAGAAATGGTTGAAGCAGCCGAAAAAGATGGAGTTAGTGATTTTGTTATTACCAGTGGTTTTCGAGATTTTAGTGAACAACATGCGCTCTATCAAGAAATGGGTGCTGCATATGCTTTACCAGCTGGTTATAGTGAACACAATCTAGGGCTTTCCCTTGATGTAGGATCTACCCAAATGAAGATGGCTCAGGCACCTGAAGGAAAGTGGATCGAAGAGAATGCTTGGAAATACGGTTTTGTTATACGTTATCCAGAGGATAAGGTTGCTATTACGGGAATTCAATATGAACCATGGCATATCCGTTACGTTGGTTTGCCGCACAGTGCAATTATGAAAGAAAGGAATTTTGTGTTAGAGGAGTATTTAGCCTACCTAAAAGAGGAAAAACATCTATCAGTTAGTATTCATAAAGAAAAATATAAGATCACGTATTTTCCTATTTCTGATAATGTGACAATCGAAGTACCAGAAAATCGACAATTTGAGATTTCAGGTAATAATATGGATGGAGTCATTGTGACTGTGCGGGATATGAAAATGTAATTTCTTTAGAGGAATTGAGGAATGGCATGAGAGGAAAAGTGAAAAGGGCTATTATCAAGAGTGGCTGACTTCGTTCACATTTTTCATCATGTTTTTATTTATGTTCTTTGGAGAATTTTAACGATGTTCAAGAGTGAGATGGGTATCCAGGTATTTGTATCGTGAATTATTCGAATGTTAATTATTTTATGGATATTTACGTTAAAATATGGATAGTATTGGAATGCTCCTATGTGAAATGACTGTTTCTGTTTCTTAGAAAAAAGTGAAGATTATTCTAGGGAGTGAGTTATATGGTAAAAAGAAGCACTGGCATATCCTTAATCGCCATTTCGGTCATTTTGATTGGCTATAAGTTGATTGTTGAATTGGTTGGTAGCGCACCGGTTGCTGGAAACATAATAAATCTTGGCACATTTACATTTTTAGCAGGGTTATGCTTTTTAGCTTGGGGAGAATATGAAAAGCATAAAGGTAATAAAAGGAACGCAGGATAATACATTTCTTATTCTTAAGACGATTTCTTCATTAAGAGAACAGCTGCGATAGTTCTTTGAAAGGAAATAATTACTTGGAGGGAACACTATGAATATTGAAAATGAATATTTGAGAATCGTTATTGAAAGATTTAAAAGTGTAAAGAGCCTCGGGGATAAGACCATACAACAGTTAAATGAAGAGGAAATTCATTGGACTTATAATAATGAGTCAATTAGTGTTTCCATCATTGTAAAGCATGTAAGCGGGAATATGATTTCAAGATGGACTGATTTTTTGTCTTCAGATGGGGAAAAAGAATATCGAAATCGAGATGAAGAATTTATCGATAATCTCTCCTCTAAATCAGAGGTAATTAAGGTGTGGGAGAAAGGTTGGGAAGTTTTTTTTGCTACCCTAACCGATTTAGGTGAGCAAGACTTATTAAAGAAGATTTACATTCGTGGAGAAAGTCATTTGGTTATAGATGCTATTGAAAGGCAAATGGCTCATTACGCCTATCATGTCGGACAAATAGTGTATATAGGTAAACTATTAAAGGACAGCAATTGGGAGAGTCTCAGCATTCCAAAAGGGAAATCCGAAGATTATTTAAAGGAAATGCTTGAAAAACACAAAGATAAATAATAATTGAAACAAAGTAAAGTGAAGTGGTGAGATGAAAAAATACCTGGGCTTGATTTCATTGGTGTTAATGATTGTTTTTCTAATTTTAACTTTTATAATCTCTGAAGCATTGGATTCCTTACCTGAATCCATAGACTTATTGTTATTATTATTCCTGTTACTTGGATCATTCATTACCGCATTATTTAGTGTAAAAGGACGGTTAAAAACAATTGCATTATCTATTTCCTCCCTCGGTATGCTCGTTTTAGTAGTCATCATTATTTTCGTAATTAGTATGATGCTGTTCGGAAACTTTGGAACATAAGTGTAATTTAAAAATAATAACATTCGTTGTACGTTTCTGTTATCCACAGGAACGTTTTTTATTTTTTAAAAAGTATTGAGAATTTTTTAATAATTATTCTCTTCATAATAATGAATTATTTAGAATATTATGTTAATATTACTTTAAAACCCATTCTGAAAATGTGAAAGGGAGGTGGCGAATGACGGGGTATAAATTTGTTACAAAAAAGAAATGGATTAGAGAAGGGATACATTCACTAGTATATGTACTTATCATTACCATTATAAGTATATACTCCTACATATCGTTTAATGCAGGAGATTTCACCCATCCCATTTTAAGTATTATCTTAATCGCTTCAATTATGATTGCGATACTAAGAGCAATATACTATTTTAAATTAGATAAAAAAGACTATCTTATCCTTGAAAACAATTCCTTATCATTATATAGGGGATTTTTCTTACCTAGAAAATCGATTCTATTTAGCCAAGTAGAAGAAGTTGTTCAAGTTAGTGAGGTCGTTTTATTTATCATGAATAATGGGAAGGAAGAACAAATTTATACGGATTTCTTATCAAATGAGGATCAAGTACAGCTGATAAAAAGCCTAAAATCCATCTTTAATTCTAAGGCGGTAGGGTTTTAACGATGAGCAGTGCTTTCAAATGCTATGCAAAAATATTCACATAGTATTTCCGTTATCTAACAGATGTAGATATCCATGTGTTAAGCCATCCTAAATAGGGGCGTTATTTTTTTAACGTTTCTATAAAAAAGGGGGTTAACACATGAGGAAATCAGTCACATCTATTTTAGGTGCAGCATTATTAGTTGTAGGACTTGCGGGATGTCAGGGTAACGATAATAATAATAACTTTGATACCAAAAATAATGGGGATGTAAAAATTTTGGATCAAAGAAACGATAATGGTCATGGCTTCAATCAAAATGACAGATTTGACAATAACAATGGCCGTAGTAACATCATGAATAACCGTAACCAAGATTGTAATGATGACCTCTATTATGGTCAAAGTGGCACTGGCACTAGTGGTATTGGAACAGGAACAACTGGAACAGGTGGTGCTGGTGCGATGGGAACTGGAACAGCGGGTAGTGGATCTGGAACAGGCGCTGGTGTTTATGGGGGTCCTGGTGCCGGTACTACTGGATATGATGGTTGTAGAGACGGAACTGGGTCAAATAATCGATAAGCAGGAACGATTTCCACTTGAGTTGAAACAATATTCATGAACGTGGATATACCAATCGGCCTGGCCCTTTAAGCATGCTTAAGTGGTCAGGCCCTTGGTATTCATTGATTGTTACGATCCTACCAACCCTGTTAATGGGCTACTCGCTACTGCGTAGTCTTTTTCTTCAATGCGTCCGGCCTCATAGCCTAGTCTTCCTGCTTCTAACGCAAGTTTGACAGCGCGTGCCATTTTTACAGGATCCTTTGCACCTGACACGGCTGTGTTTAAAAGAACACCGTCTGCGCCAAGTTCCATTGCATAAGCGACATCCTTAGGCGAACCAATTCCTGCATCGATAATGACTGGAACTTGGGATTGCTCGATAATAAATTTTAAATTTAACGGATTAATGATTCCTTTTCCTGAACCAATTGGACTTGCCCCCGGCATAATTGCATGAACACCGAGATCCTCTAAGCGCTTAGCTAGTACTACATCATCTGACGTATACGGTAACACAATGAAGCCTTCATTGAGGAGCATTTCCGATGCCTTCAAAGTTTCGATAGGGTCTGGTAAAAGGGACCTGTCATCTCCAATGACCTCTACTTTAATCATGTCACACAAACCAGATGCTTTAGCTAGTTTCGCAATTCGAACCGCTTCCTCAGCTGTTTTAGCTCCTGCAGTATTTGGAAGAAGTGTATATTTCGTTAAGTCTAATTGCTCTAAAAAATTGGGCTGACTTTCTTCAAAAATGTTCATTCTTCTCACAGCAAACGTTAAAATTTCAGCATTTGAAACCTCAACAGCTTGCTTTTGAATTTCAAAAGATGGATACTTTCCTGTTCCTAATAAAAGTCTAGATTGGAATGTACGATTTGCTATTGTTAACATGATTATCCTCCTCCTACAAATTGGACGATTTCAATAATATCGCCATTTTTAAGTTTCATCGTTTTATAGTCATCTTTTTGAATAATATCCTCATTAATCTCTACAATCGCGATTCGATTTTCCAAGCTATAATGAGTCAAAAGCTTATCCACTGAATTTACTTCTTCAGGGAGTTCAATCTGCTCTCCGTTAAGCCTAATCTTCATTTTCTCACCTCCCTAAATCAAAGCTTTTTGTCTTCGATCAATACGAAATGCATCGATCCATTCTTGATTTACCTCTTTATTTAAAAGTAGATCACGTATCATTTTCCCAGTTGAAGGTGCAAGGAGAATCCCATTTCGAAAATGGCCACACGCAATCAAAATCCGTTCCTCTTCAGGATGTCTGCCGATAAATGGATGACCATCAAAGGTGGTTGGTCTTAGTCCAGATGTAAATCCTTCGATCCTCCAGTTAGCAGAGGAGGGGAGCATCGTTTTTGCTTTTTTAATTAAACTCTGAACACTATCTAGGCTAATCGAATCACTCCAGTCATCTGGAATCATCGTTGCCCCGATCACAAGCTTCCCGTTATTTCTAGGAACGATATAGGATTTGTCATGAAACAACGTGTGTTGTAAAAGAGGCTTCTCGTACTGAACAATGATACTTTCTCCTTTTACAGGTGACAGTTGTTCAGAGATTCCTAGATTTTGAAAAAGATGATTACTATAGACACCCGTTGCAATCACGACGTGCTTTGCTTGAACATTGCCTTTTGCTGTTCTCACGATATAGTTGCTTCCAACTTTCTCGATTCCATAGACGTGGCAGCTTTCAAAAATAGAAGCGCCAAGCACTAGGGCGCTTTTGGCAAAAGCCTCACACGTACTTGTTGGAATCACGTTCACATCATCTGCGATATAGGCAGCACCTAAAACGTTATCGCTAATCTCGGGTTCCATACATTGGACTTCTTGCCGACACAACTCTTTTACAGTTGGTTGTTTTAAAAGTGAATGGAGGTCTTGCATTTCTTTTTCAGTGAATGCTAGCTTTAAAATGCCGCCATTTCGGTATCCAATATCAATACCACTTAAATCAAAGAGCTCATCTTTTAATCGTATGTACTCAACTTGACTCGACCTTGCAAAAGGGAAGAAGAGGGAGAAATCACCATCGCTTTCTGAATGAGCACCTAGCATGCCAGCAGCAGCCTTTGTTGTTTTCGCACCAATTTGTCCCCCATCAAATAGAGCAACATCCATTTGTGCCTCGGCTAAATAATAGGCAATTGAACAACCAATAATTCCACCACCTATTACAACTACTTCATAACTACTTTTCATTGTGAATCGCCTCACTGAATTTTTTTGTAATGGAATAAGGATCTTCTGCCGCAAAAATACTGGACATGACCGCCACACCGTCCGCCCCAACAGCTTGGATGGATGGTAATGTTTCTAACGAAATGCCACCAATTGCATAAACAGGGATGCTCAGTTCCTTTTTCATTTGTAAAAGAGGCTCAACTCCGTTAGGAGGAAGTCCTTGTTTGCTATTTGTTTCAAAGCAATGCCCATATAGGACGTAATCCGCTCCATTTGCCTCAGCTTCTTTTGCTTTTTCAAAGGAATGAACACTACAACCGACTCTTATGTGCGGGTATCGTTCTTTCACCATTTTTACAGGGTGGCCATGTTCAGGTAAGTGGACAGTAGAAATATCCATACATAACGCAACATCAAGGCGGTCATTCATGATGATTTTCTCTTTCTTTACACCATTGGTTAGTAAATAATCGACTAATGCCACAATCTCTCGAACAGATTTTGATTTCTCTCGAATCTGCACATAATCCATTACATCTTTAATCGCGATAATTTTTTCAGCAACAGCGTTAACGGATTGCCGATCATCGGTCACAGCAATTAATTTCATCGAATTACTCCTTTTTCTCTAACAACTTGCTCCGCAAAAAAAGGAATAGAACGGTTAAAGCACAACAAAAAACCACTCTCCAAAGTAGGAAAGTGGTTGTTATGTATACACATAAAAAAAGATTGCCTTAACCACATCCCTACGCAGGTACAAGCCTGTTCAGGTAATGAGGGTTTCAAAGTACACTACTTTTTTCTCAGCTCTTATCAAGAGTTCCCCTAGTGAAAATACAAAATATTAACTTATACCCTAAAATTAACACAATTCCGTCCATTTGAAAAGGGATATGTTTCCAAGGGACCACAGGGACAGGTCCCTTGTCCCAGTTTTTCGCTTTCCTCCTAATGGTGAATGTTTTTAAGTAAATTGGAATTTTACTAAACATTCGCAAATAGCCGAATTCAAATAACATCCTTGATTGTCATCTGTTTTTCACCTAAAATGAAAGAATCTCCAGACGGCCTGAGTCTCTATAACCTGATTCAGGCCTTCATTTTGCATCTTAGAAAGGAACAACATGACATGAACTCATCTGAGTATTTTTATAGATTTCTAGAACCCATTTCCAAAGAATTAGCATTTCTAGCGGGGGAATTGGAACATACCATCTTTACTAGTCCGCGTACAATGTTAACTCACTCAAGGGTACTTATTGAGAATATTCTACAGCAAGTGATGGAATATGAAAAAATGAATGAAAACCCACGTATTACATTAAAGGAAAGACTCACTCTTTTAGATAATGAGGGAATCCTGACTACAGAAATAAGAGACGCCCTACATTTAGTTCGTCAGCTTGGAAATCAGGCCTCACATGACAAACGAAAGTTTCGTTATTCGGAAGCACTTTTATCATGGGAAGCGATTTACCAGATTGTCAGATGGTTTGTTGAAGTGTATACCTCATTATCGATAGAAGTCCCAGCCTATCAGGATCCAACCACTCCAAAGGAAGAACGTTATGATATTAGCGAATTGGAGCTTCGATTGAAATCTCTAGAGGATGTATTAGTTGCTTCGATGAAAAAGGGGACACCTGATAAAAAGGCTCAAGATGAGGTTGCTGATACAACAGAAGCTACTCCAGCCAAAATGGCAGAGCCAGGTTACACAACGATTCGTACGATCGAATATAGAGGGGAGACGCTGGAACTTCCTTATTTTCTACGCGATGCCTTTTTGTTACCACAACGATTTGATAAATCTGAGACCTTTTTAATTAGATTAGGTGCAGAGCAGCAAGCACGTATTATGAGCGAATTGCCTGGTAATCTCGAAGACTTGCATAAACATGTGAAACGTTTTAATGAAAACAACGATAAGCAATTTTTCGAAGAACTGAAAATCTTTATTGAAGAAGAAGAGATTCGTAGAAAAGTAACTTTCGAACGGCCGGGAGAACTCTTTTTATTTTACAAAGCAGATTACTTGATTCTAACCGATTCTCTTAAAAAAATCCCTCTCACCACAGACGAGTTCAAAGGGGTACCAAGCCTTATTAAACAATTAAACGAAGACGGAATCCATACTGTTGGCCAACTTCCTAAAGAGCTTGTAATCCTCGGAAAATATAAAAATGTTGGGGTTGTGAACGTAGCGAGATTGTTTGAGCAGTTGAAGGCGAAGTAAACAGGTTTCCTGTAATATGCATATACTATTTGTAAGGCACCCTGGCTGGGTGTCTTTTTTTGTAGTGGCAGTATTTTTCAAATAGTGGCAGTTTTTTTCAAATAGTGGCAGTAAATCTGGAATAGTGGCAGTATTTTCCGCTAATGAGAGTAAACTCGGCGATTCCTACATAATAGAATGATTAATCCATTTCATAAACTAAAATTCTATCTTTTTCTCCATTATTTTCGCCTCTAAAGTCATAAAAATCAATCACATTTCCGCAATTTACAACAAACGTTTTCGATTTCGGCAAGGATGTAAAATTGTTTACTAAAAAATTAATAAAAATACGATTATATGAGTAAAAAAAAGAAGGAAATTATTCTTTTTTGACGAATTTATAGGAGCAATCCTTTAGAGTGGCGAATGATCCCCTCTTAAATATTCCAAACAGCTGTGGAATAAAGTATTCGATGAAAACAAATAAAGGTGAGTGCATAAACATAATAAATTTTCACAGAACATTCGTTATTTATTAATTTTTGTCGGATAGTTCATAAGACGATTTTTCTAACTAGAACTAGGGGGATTACTGTGTTTAATTATGTAGAAACATTATTATTAAATTTGCTTTTTTTAGTCGTCTTTATCTTATTTATTCCACATATCTTTGAAACAAATGTGAAGAATTTTTCTTGCCAATTCAAAGAGCGAATTCAATTAATTTCAGTAATGATAGCAATGATAAGTTGTATGTTATTTCCACTTCACATCGGCGATGAAATTATCTTGGATTTACGGTCGATTGCTATAATGATTGGTGGTTTATACCTTGGCAGAAAAGCGAGTGTAATATTAGTTGCTGTTTTTCTATTCATTATACTTTATTTAGGAGACCTAGGCAGCGGTTTTTATGCATCAGCCTTTTCAAGTATAGTTATTTTGATTCCTTTATTTATGGTCCACAAAACGTTTAAAAATGCGACGAAGCATAAGAGAGTCCTAATTGCATGTAGTTTTTCGTTGTTTTTCTGTACATTTTTATTTGTTTTGCGTGCTATCGTACTAGGACATTTTAGTCTAACTTTCTATATGGAAATTATCATCTTTTTCTTGATTCATTTATTTAGTACATTTTTTATCGTGTATTTTTCCGAAATGCTACGAGAAAGTGTCTACATGAATATGCAGGTCATTAAAGCTGAGAAATTAGAGGTCGTTAGTCACCTTGCATCAAGTATTTCCCATGAAGTCAGAAATCCTCTTACCGTAGTGAAAGGCATTTTACAGATGTTATATAAAAATGAATGGGAGGAAGAGAAGAGAAATCAGTTCATTGAAATCTCCCTCCAAGAAATTGATCGTGCAAATGATATTATTGGAAACTATTTAACTTTTGCAAAATCCGTACAGGAAGAACATATAATAGTAAATCTTGAGAAAGAACTCCAACGTTCTATTAATGTGATTACACCAATGGCAAATATGAACTGTGTTGATATTCATACCATTATTGAACCAATTCGTATGAAAGGAGATCCACAGCTTTTACAACAATGTTTCTTAAATATTACGAAAAATTGTATTGAGGCGATGCCTAATGGCGGCAATCTATTTATTCGTACTGAAGAAGTGGATGATGGTGTAATTATTCAGATTAAAGACACTGGAGAAGGAATGACGAACGAGCAGCTTAACCGTTTAGGAGAGCCGTTTTTTACGACGAAAGGCAGAGAAGGTACTGGCCTAGGTATGATGGCGGTTATAAAAATTATTAAACTCATGAATGGAAAACTAGATGTTACCAGTACAAAAAACGAAGGCACACAATTCCGAATCTACTTTCCACACCCCTAATATGGATCAGCTACCTTGTCCCAAAACTAGCTTGAATACAGAGATTTAACAGTTCTAAAATTTCCATAAATGGTAGCAGAGCTGTATTTTTTTTGAAGGATAACTATAGAGAATAAACTTTCTTACTTCCAAGGAATATCTGGAAATTATCCTTGTAGTTTTTTCCTTCTATGCTATACTTTGATGTGTTTGATTTAACATGATTTAACATCTAAGAAGGAGGAAGAAATGAAACAATATCCATTGTTCCGCTATCTTTATATTTTTTATCCATTCGTATTTTTACTCCATACGATTAATATTTTTATAGGTAGTGAGACAATCAATTACATACTCGGAGTTCTTGCTATTCTCATGCTCATTGTGTCATTTCCTTTGGCATCAGGGCTTTTCAAAATTCTTGGGGGAGCATTTCTATTCATCGGCGGATATTTATTCTTTACAACAGGTCAATCCTTTCATCTGATTCCTAGTTTATTAACTTCAAATCTATCTCTTTTGACATTGCTAGCCATGCTGCCTTGGATGAATAGCATCGTAAGAAGTGGAAGATTTGATCGGAATATGAATTTATTGATGAAAGTGAATGTCTCTGATTTAGGGAAACTATACCCAAGGAGCTCACTCATTACGCATATTCTTGCGGCCTTTTTAAATCTTTCAGCTGCAACCATCTCTCAAGATGTACTTAAGAGCACTTTATCTTCTTTTAGTAAAGAAATTCGTAATTCGTTTATCACAACAGCTTCACTTAGAGGCTACTCATTAGCCCTGTTGTGGAGTCCGTTGGAGATCATGGTCGCAGTTGCCATCTTTACAACAGGTGTTGAATATGTAACTCTCTTACCATGGCTCATACTTATGGCAGTTATTTCGTATATATTAGATTCTCTGTTTGGGCGAATTTTTTATAAAAAATACAAGTTTGACGAAGTGAGCACGAAGAGACAGCCAAAAATCAATATGAAACAATTAGTGAGAAAGATGATTCAGTTCATCATAGCACTAGTCTTGTTCCTAGTCCTCGTTATCGTTATAGGAAATCTATTTGATTTAAGCTTTACGTTAACGGTAACAATCGTTATTTTCCCATTCGCTTTCATTTGGTCTTTACTAATGAAAAGAAGGAGAAGCTTCTGGACAATAGGCTGGAATAATTGGAAAAGCAAAACAAATACCATGCAGAATTTCATTGTATTATTTATCTCTCTGTCATTATTTTCGACTAGTATAGGGGATACATCGTTTTTGGAAGTGATTCAAAAACCACTTGCTTTTGTTTCGGATTATCCAATGTTAATCTTGTTCCTTATCCAAGTCATCTTTGTGTTATTAAGTATGTTTGGTATTCATCCGATTGCGACTGTAGGTATTTTAACCGGAATTATCACACCTATGTTTGAAGTAATCAATCCAGTTAGTATTGCCCTTGTTCTCATAACAGGGTCGGTAGCCACCTTTACAGTGGGTACGTATGGATTGCTTGTGACATTAACAGCCATGGGAACGGGGCAAAGCCCATTCCGAATTACCGTGCAGAACATGCCATTCGCCATCGGAATGTGGATCATCGGAACACTTGTAGCTTATTTGTTATTGTAAAAAAAACACATATTAATGTTTTAGTAGGGGCTGGCCAAGAGGGTCAGCTTCTTTTGGAGCTGTACAAAAAGGCCCCATAGGTAGTCGGAAGCGGAGCCTTGTAGCAATAGGTTCGATATTCGTTTCATGGCGGTAAAAGTGAATAGGACCATCTTTCTTATTTTTTCTTTTTCTTTTTAGAAAGTTTTTCTGTCATTTCTTCAAATAGATACTGTAAATGATCCATCTCAGCCTGAAGGTCAGAAAGTGAATTTTGAAGTGTATGATATTGATTCATTTCGTTCTGCAAGTTTAGTAATCTTCCATTCATTTCACTTAATAGTGCTTGTGTTTCATTATTTTGAGCATTTTCAATTTGATCAAGTCTTTCCATGATTTCCTTTAGTGCTTTATTTACTTCGTTATTGTTATTTGTACTAGATGACGTGGAAAATTGTTTGAGTAAACTTCCAAATCCACCTAATCCTCCACCAGATAATAATGAGGTTGTATTGAGTCCATTCAAGCCATTTAACCCGTTTAACCCGTTTAACCCGTTTAACCCATTAAGTTTTGATAAAACATCCTCATTCACGGAAACAGTAGAATTCTCCTCTAATTTCTCAGAAAGCTTGCTTAGCGTTTCTTCACTAAACAAAGAATTAGCAACTTTCATTAGATCCTCCATTTCATTTGTCTTGTCTTCATTGTTCATTTCGGTAATCTGTTCATTATTCTTATTCATTTCATTCATTCTTTTTTCACCCCACTCGCAATTCTATTGATAGAAAAGGGACCCTTAGATAGGAGCCTATCCAAGGGAAACCATCTAGTTTATATTACTCATTAAGCAATTGTTCCTAGAATCTCGTTGATACAATTAATAACGATGTTGCGTTGTTCTGGAGTACCTAGCAATACAGCAATCAGTAATGCGATGAAGAAAAACAAAGCGATTAGCAAAGCAGCAAGATTCATAAACGCTACCTCCTTTCTATTTCTTTGTAGGAGACGTCTCAATCATAATGTATGTAGAAAGGTATGAAATGAATGGTACAATAGCTTGTTTTCTATTAAATTAAGGCATAAATCTAGTAAAACTACACGAATAACCAGTTATGGTACGGGCTTTTGATAGAATATAGGACATGTTCCTAGTACCCCGATTTTCAATGTTCATCAAAACACAATAGGGCTAGACACACTTTACAACCTACCATGTATATGTAAACCAAACGATTAAAAGAACTAGACTTCTTAAAAACTTTTCGAATTAATTTCCTCAACTTTTCGAATAAATCCCTAACACCTCCAATAGTGTAGTAATACAACTATTCAATTGAATTATTTAATGCTCAACAAAACCATGAAGATATTTGCTGAATAGGAATCTTATAAGGAGGAACGTGATGATAATAGAAGATGTAAAACATGAGCCTAAAATTCTTTGGGAGCCTGGTGAAGAAAGGGTTAGTAATGCGAATATTACTGCGTTTGCGAAGCGAGTTGGGATGTGGCCAATTCAATACGAACGCTTTCATAAGTGGTCGTACGCGTATCCAACAGAATTTTGGTCGGCAATTTGGGATTATACCACTATTATTGGGGAAAAAGGCGAAGACATACTAAAACGTCCTGATGATGGAAAAATGTTAGGAACGAAATGGTTTCCACAAGCAAAACTTAATTTTGCCGAGAATCTTTTACGTGGAGATGGGAAACGTCAAGCAATCATTGAGGCAACAGAAGATGGTGTCACACGATCACTAACACTGGAACAGCTTCGAACCATGGTCGCAAAAGCACAAATAGGCTTACGTTCACTAGGTGTTACGAAAGGGGACCGAGTAGCTGGCATTGTCACTAATGGAATTGAAGGGCTCGTTGGTCTACTTGCTTCTGCCTCTCTAGGAGCGGTTTGGACGACATGTTCACCTGATTTTGGGCCTCAAGGAATCGTTGACCGTATTGGCCAGGTGCAACCGAAAGTCTTAATTACTTCTATGTCTTATCAATATAATCGTAAAAAATTTGATCTGAATGAAAAGATTCAAGAAATAGCAATGATGATGGAAGGGATTTCTACGATTGTCACCCTAGAAACTGCTCAATTTTCACCTAAAGATAAAAATGTAAACGTTATCAATTGGAGTGATTTACTTCAAAATGATGCGACAGAACCAGAATTTACGCGAGTTGATTTTGATTCACCTCTATATATTCTTTATTCATCTGGTACAACAGGATTACCGAAAGCGATTGTTCATTCTGTTGGTGGCTCGTTACTTAAGCATGTAACCGAGCATCAACTGCACTGTGATGTGAAGCCTGGTGATGTCATGTTTTGGTATACGAATACTGCTTGGATGATGTATCACTGGTTGGTTTCAGGGCTAGCAAGTGAAGCAACTCTCTTACTCTATGACGGTGCAGCCGTTCTAAAGAATGAACCAGGATTTTTATGGAAGATTGCAGAAGAAGTCGGGTTAAACCATTTAGGATTAAGTCCAAAGTATTTAGACATGATGATGAAGATTTCCTATGATGTTCAAAACTTACATGATATGAGTCTTATACGGGGTGTGTATGCATCAGGAGCTCCTGTTTCACCAGAACAGTTTGATTGGGTCTACAAACATATTAAAAAAGATATGTTGTTCGCTTCCATCTCGGGAGGATCAGAAATATTAGGGTGTTTTGTAATGGGATCACCTCTTCATCAAGTTCGAAAGGGAGAAATTCCATGTAAAACGCTTGGGATGGCTGTAGATGTATTTGATGAACGTGGTGTATCTGTCTTTCACCAAAAAGGAGTTTTGGTTTGTACAGAACCTTTCCCAAGCATGCCTATTACTTTCTGGGGAGACGATGGGGACCAACGCTATTTCGACACTTATTTTGCAGAACGTGAGGGTATATGGGTTCATGGTGACCTAGCCGAACAAACCATTGATGAAACGGTAGTTATTTATGGTCGTACAGACACAACATTAAATCCTGGCGGTGTACGTATCGGGACTGCAGAAATCTATCGTATTATCGATCAGTTTTCCGATATTCAAGATTCAATTGTATTCGGAATGAAGATCGATGGAGATGAGGAGGTTGTTTTGTGTCTGGTTATGAAGGATGAGATTACTCCTGAGTTCGTTAAACAACTTCGTTACTCTATTCGATTAAAGGCCTCGCCTAGACACGTGCCAAAAAGAATTTATCAGGTGAATGAAATCCCGTACACCTTAAATGGCAAGAAGGTCGAAGGTGCAGTGCGTTCGGTTGTTACAGGAAAGCCTGTGAAAAATAAAGGATCAATCATTAATCCACATTGTTTAACTGAATATGAAAATCTCACATTGAAGAGTTTTCTCTAATAGTAAAAAAATGAACCAATTTAAAAAAGAGGAGTGACAATTTAATGAAAAAGACAGTACTACTTGATGGCTGTCGTACACCAATAGGTCGATTTATGGGTGCTTTATCAGAAAAAACAGCTGTGGACCTTGGTTCAACCGTAGTTACTAAGCTACTTGAACGTGTTCCCAATCTGGAAATTGATGAAGTCATTTTAGCTCAAGTCATTCAAGCGGGGCAAGGTCAAAATCCAGCACGACAAGTGGCAGTACAATCTGGATTAGAGTTAACAATTCCAGCAATCACATTAAATAGTGTATGTCTTGCGGGGCTTGCGACAGTTGCTGATGCAGTTCGCAGAATTGAGAGAGGCGAAGGAGAAACCTATATTGTTGGTGGTTTCGAATCAATGACAAATGCCCCACACACATCTGTAATTCGGCACCAACAAAAGATGGGTAATGTTTCTTTCTACGATACATTGAATGATGGCCTCTGGTGTTCTCTTTCTGACCAATCAATGCTAGGGATTGCTGAAAAGTCGAATCGAGAGCTTAATATTTCGAGAGAGGAACAGGATCACTATGCTGTCCTTTCTCAAACTCGTGCAACAAATGCGCTGGAGAAAGGTTTATTTGAAGAAGAAATAGTAGCATTTGAAAATCTATTACAAAAAGACGAGGGAGTCAGACCAGGAACATCTTTTGAAAAAATTAGTAAGCTCAGAACAATCGAAGCTCAAGGTACAATCACAGCTGGAAATGCTAGTCAAATGTCAGATGGTGCAAGTGCAGGCATTATTTCAACTCTAGAAATCTCTGAAAAAATCGGAGTCAAACCACTAGCAACAATCATTGATTGGGCAACTGTGTCTGGTCCTGATACATCGTTACATCTCCAGCCAGCAAATGCAATTCAAGCTTTGCTCAAACGCACCGGATTAAACCTTTCAAATATCGATTTATTTGAGATCAATGAAGCGTTTGCTGGTGTGGTAATTGCTAGTCAACGAAAGCTAGGTTTGCCAATGGATATTGTCAATGTGAATGGTGGAGCTATTTCTGTCGGACATCCGCTTGCTGGGAGTGGTTTTCGACTTTTACTCACATTAGCCTATGAACTGAAACGCCGAGGTGGTGGTCGCGGAATCGCATCCCTTTGTGGTGGTGGTGGCCAGGGAATGGCTATTTTAATAGAAGTCTAACATCTTAAGGAGGGGTTTGTAAATGAGTGAAACAAAAAACGTGAATGGATGGACGAAATGTAGATTTGAACAGCCTAAAGTCGGTGACTTTTCAGAAATTGTGAAAGAGATTAGTTTAGCGGATATTGAACTCTTTAGTGCGATGACTGGTGATCGAAATCCACTTCATACGGACAAAAAGGCTGCCGAATCTTCACGATTTGGTGGATTAATTGTTCAAGGCGGGGTGACAACCGGAATTTTAAATGCCATTGTAGCAGAAAATCTTCCAGGACCAGGGTCTGTATTCTTAACCGTACAATGGGATTTTAAAAAGCCTGTCTATGTAGGAGATACGATTACGGGAAAGATTGAGATACTTGAGGTTCGTGATGATAAACCAATTTGTAAAATAAAAACATCAGTTCGAAATCAAAATAATGAAATATGCCTAGAGGGTACGGCAGTTACGTATACTGCTGCTTTAGATGAGTAAGAATGAATCTCTGGAATATGGAAAATATCACACCAATAAGTTAATTTTGTTATCACTTGCCATGCTTGGCACAATGACAACATGGTTCTCAATGACTGCTGTTTTACCAACTTTAATCGATCTATGGGGATTGAGTAGTAGTCAAGTTAGCTATATTACGATTATGGTCAATTTAGGATTTATAATCGGTTCTTTGGTGTCGGCATTTTTAAATCTACCTGACCGTATTGAACCACATATATTATTCTTTTGGTCAGCCATACTCGCAGGAGTTACGACCATTTTAACGGCTTTATTAGCTAAAAGTTTAATTGTTGCATTATTATTCCGCTTTTTCACAGGCGTTGCCTTGTCAGGTGTATACGGTCCAGGGATGAAACTCGTTTCCACTTGGTTTAAAGGGAGACGTGGGATGGCTTTAGGGCTAGTCGTGGGTGCACTCACGATTGGCTCAGCTGGACCCCACTTTTTTAAAGGGATTGGGTTCTCCTCATGGGAACTGGTTTTATTGATTACTGGGATCTGCTCTATTTTATCTGGGTTCCTAATGCTTCTTGTAAAGGTAGGACCCTATCCACTGCCCACTGGTAACTTTGACCCAAATGCGATTCCTCGTGCTTTTAAAAATCAAAAGGTTCGCCTAGCGAACTTTGGTTACTTTGGTCATATGTGGGAGCTTTACGCGATGTGGTCCTGGTTTGGGATATTTTTAGCAGAAAGCTTCAGAACAAATGGGATGGTTCATTTTTCTACTTCCGCTTCAATTGTAACATTCGTAGTTATTGGTTCGGGATTTTTTGGAGCTTGGTTTGGGGGTGTTTTTGCCGATCGAATTGGCCGGGAAAAAGTAACATTATGGTCATTAGGGGTTTCAGGCTCAATCACACTTATCATTGGATTTTTCTTCGGTAGCTCGCCCTGGATTATTGCCATTTTAGGTATTATTTGGGGAATAAGTATTATTGCAGATTCTGCTCAGTTTTCAGCACTCATCACTGAGCATTCTGATCAGCGCTATGTCGGTTCATCATTGACAATCCAATTAGCATTAGGTTATGTCCTTACGATTATTGTCATTTATCTCGTGCCCTTAATCGAATCATTTATTGGTTGGAAATACACGTTTTTAATTCTTGTACCTGGACCGCTTCTTGGGTTCCTATCAATGTATCGGTTAATGCGGTTAAAGACTGGGGCTACAATGGGTAGCCATAAGGAAGTTGGGAAACTTGAAAAAATGTAAGGTACTTTCACTCTAAAATGATAACGCTTTCACAAATATTTAGTTGAGAGGGGAATTTCTTTGATAAGTAGACTTAGTCGTTTTTTTAGTAAGCTAATGGAAAATTATTTACCAGAATCCTATATTTTTGCAATTGGTCTTACGCTTTTAACGTATATTCTGGCGCTTATTTTCGTTGATATTGGACCATTTGAGCTAGTTGGGGCATGGGGTGACGGGCTTTGGCAGATTCTTAACTTTGCAATGCAAATGATGTTGATCCTTTTAACCGGACACTGTTTAGCTTTATCAGCACCTATTCAAAAATTGTTGAACAAGATTGCTAAAATTGCTAAAACACCAAAACAAGCAGTGTTTATTGTTGCGTTCGTAGCTGCAATTGCCTCCTGGATTAACTGGGGATTTGGTTTGATAGTCGGTGGTTTATTGGCTCTTCAGTTAGCAAAACATCAAAGAGTACACTTTCCTTTATTAATTGCAGCTGCTTATTCCGGTTTTGTAATTTTTCATATGGGACTTTCTGCTACGGCACCATTAACTTCAGCAACTGCTGGAAATCCTGCAAATCATGTTGAAAAAGTTTTCGGCATGATCATTCCGATAACTGAATCCGTTTTTGCATGGTGGAATATACTTCCTGCAATACTTATCTTATTTACAATGCCAATTATACTTTATATGGCATATCCAAAAAAGAAAGAAGAAATTATTACAGTTGATCCAACAATTATTGAAGATAAACCAGTGATTGGTAGCCAAAACGAAGCAGTAGGTAGCAGAACATTTGCACAAAAACTTGAAAACTCTAAACTTGTAAACTTAGTTCTAGTTGTATTTGGTGTTGCATATCTATTTAATCACTTTGCGACAAAAGGTTTTAACTTAGACATTAATATT
Source organism: Ferdinandcohnia salidurans (assembly GCF_042680725.1). NCBI lineage: Bacteria > Bacillati > Bacillota > Bacilli > Caryophanales > Bacillaceae > Ferdinandcohnia > Ferdinandcohnia salidurans. Next base: position 113,509 of record NZ_JBHUEK010000034.1, on the reverse strand, counting down.
GTTATTGGAATTTTCATGTTCGCTGGTATCATCTTGCATAAGACGCCAATGAATTATGCAAATGCAATGAAGAGTGCTATAAAAAGTTCAAGTGGGATTGCTTTACAGTTTCCATTATACGGCGGAATCATTGGAATTATGAATACTGGTCTAGCGGTTGTAATAGCTAATTGGTTTCTTTCTATTTCAACAGAGCATACTTTTTATTTGTTCCAGTTTTTAAGTGCAGGAGTTGTAAACTTCTTTATTCCCTCAGGTGGTGGACAATGGGCAGCCCAAGGTTTAATTACAATGGAGGCAGCAAAAGGATTAGGTATGGATCCAGCGATCAGTATGATGACAGTGGCATGGGGTGACCAATGGACAAATATGATTCAACCAATGTGGGCCTTACCAATATTAGGAATGGCAGGTTTAAAATCAAATGCGATTATGGGATATACATTGTTAACTTTACTTTGGACTGGACTTATATTTGGCGGAATGATGATATTACTAGCATTCATAGGGTAATATAAATAGAACAAAAATAAATTATAAAATTAAAAAAATTGGTATGAAACTGTAGGTTTTCTATTAAACTAGATATATAGTAGAAGTCCTTCGGAATGTAGAAAATGAGGAGGGATAAATCCAGGAGGTTATGATGGATAAAAGAGAATTTAATGATACAATCTATTATTATTTTTCTAGGGTCGGAAAGGCGTTAACGAGTCCGAAACGCATGGAACTTCTGGATTTGTTAACGCAAGGCCCTAAAACAGTAGAAGCACTATCAAACGAAACCGAAATGAGCATCGCGAATACATCACAGCACCTACAGGTACTCCTAGATGCTAAACTTGTGAAATTCCGCAGACGGGGAAACTTCATGGTCTACTCATTGGGAAATACTAAAGTTTGTGAGTTAATCCAATCTTTGCAAAAGGTAACGGAAGACCGATTTGATGAAGTACGCCAAATGCGTACTGAGTTTATCGAAAGACCAGAAGAAATCGAAAGTCTAGAGTTAGAAGAGTTTTTAAACATGGAAGAATCGGATGGTGTAGTGGTCGTCGATGTTCGACCAGAAACTGAGTATAATGCATCACATATAGAGGGTGCTATCTCTATACCATATGATTCCTTTATGGACAGAGTCAGCGAACTTCCGACTGATCGTCAAATTATTGTCTATTGTCGTGGTTACTACTGCGTACACGCAACAGAAGCCGTGCAGTATCTGGCGTCACAAGGATACCAAGCAATTCGACTAAATGCCGGTATCCAACACTGGAAGCGTGCGGTTGGGACAGAGGGACAGGTCCATCGTCCCACCCAACACGTTTCGGACCTTTGTTAAATATTGAATGTTTTAAAACAGTTTAAACGGAGGCTGCTACTGCAGCCTCTGTTTTTTATTGGAAGGTAAACTGACTATTTTATTAAAATCTAGCAGCGAAAGCTATTGGATAATTACCAATTTTTCTTCTATAATGAAAACTAGTTCGAGAATGGGACGGAGGGACAGGTCCCGTGACCCAAGGGTATTAAAGAGGAGGAAATTATGAGTTTTCCAAAAGTAAACGTAGAGAATATCAAAAAGAATTTATTAAATATAGGAACTATTAATTCCGGTAATCTAGGTTATAATCGATTAGCTTTTTCAAGTGAAGAAAAAAAGGCAAATGAATGGTTACAGGATCAGTTAAATAATCTAAATCTATCTGTGTATGAAGATTCCGTTGGGAATGTACATGGCAGATTAGGTAGCCTTGATAAACCTGCAATTGCTTTTGGTTCACATTTAGATACTGTTAAAAATGGCGGCCTTTATGATGGTGCCCTAGGAGTGATAGTTGGTTTGGAGTGCCTGAGAGTTCTTAAAGAAAATGGCTATAGCGGAGTTCCACTTGAACTTATTAGTTTTGTCGGTGAAGAAGCGAACCCGCTAGGCGGAACATTTGGAAGCAGAGCAACTGCGGGCTTAATTAATGATGGTGATTTATCGGATGATGAATTGGAGAAATACAACCTTAATATGTCCAAAATTAAAGAGGCTAGAAAAAGTAATAATGACTATCTTTCCTTTTTAGAATTACATATTGAACAAGGAAGTGTGTTAGAAACAACTAACAACCAGATTGGGATTGTGACTGCCATTGCTGGTATTTCAAGAATGCATGTTCATGTGTTTGGAAAAGCAAGCCATTCTGGCACAACTCCTATGAACGTAAGGAATGATGCTTTAGTATCTGCTGCTTCAATTATTCAACAAGTAAGTGAACGAGCTACTAAGCAAAATAATGATATTGTAGCGACTGTTGGAAAGTTAGAGGTCTTTCCAAATTCGGAAAATGTAGTACCTGGAGATGTTCAACTAACGATTGAGGTCAGAGGTAGCGATTGGAAAGAAATGAAAGAGTTTGAGCAACAATTAATAGATTGGATGAAGGCAAACCATCAAGTAGAAATAGAAGTGGGTGTACAAAAGTATCCGAACACCTTATCTGAGAAAGTCCAACAAGCAATAGAGAGTGCTTGTAAAGTCTCAAAAGTAAATTATCACTATATGGTTAGCGGTGCAAATCATGATGCGAACTCATTAACAAGACTAACAGACGCTGGGATGATCTTCATTCCAAGTAAGGATGGCCTTAGTCATCATCCTGATGAGTATAGTTCATGGGAAGATATTGAGGTTGGAGCCAATGTCATGCTTCAGACTATTTTGGAACTGTCGAAAAAGGTGAGTTAACTTGAGCCTCCAGCAAATTGAGACATCCTATTTGGATTTACATAAAGCTAAGAAACTATTAGAAATCAATAAGTTGCTAACACAGTCCTTGAATTTACAAGATGTGTTGCAAAACTTAATTACTGCAGCAAGTGAATTGGTGAACATTACCGATACGTTTATTATTTACTTATATGACGAAAAGGCTGGAAAGCTTAAGTTTGAAGAGGGTAAAGGCGTTGATGTAGAAAGCTTAAAGAAGCTTGCCCTTGACCCCGGAGAATCCATAACAGGCCAGGTATTTACCAAAAAGAAGGCCATCCTCTTTAATTCTGAGCAGGAAATTGATGATTCTATGAGTACGATGTCTCCGGAAAACTATCATTATTATTTTAAGGGTGTTAATGGTCGGAAAATTAAAAGCGCATTCTGTGTTCCAATCGTTTACAAAGATTATTGTTTTGGTGTCTTAATCGTTGATAATTTTAACCATGATGGTCTTTTTTCAATGGCTGATATGGAGGTTATAAAAATTATTGCCGACCAAAGCGCCATCGCTATTGAACATTCTCGGGTTTATAATAATTTGTTGAAGAAGAATCAACTATTAACCAATTCAATCTCGATTCATAAAAAATTCTATCAAGTGATTATAGAAGGCTATGGAATCAAGTCGATCATCCCGTTGTTAGAGGAATTGATTCAATCTCGGGTCATCTACCATGAGACCAACCTTTTTCAAAGGAATGACCGCTACTTTCCCATCGTACGTGGTCAGGAAATTCTAGGGGTACTTGAACTGGAGAAACCTTTTGCTGCATTTGTTGAAAATGAACAAATCATTATCGAGCATGCAAGCTTAGCCATGGCACTTGAAATAACGAAGGATAGTGCACTCCTCGAACAAGAGCTGCATTTTCGAAATGAAGTGTTTAATCAGTTGTTAAATGAAGTCCAACATTATGATGTCGGGCGGATTATGCATTATTTAAAATGGAATCAAACAAATGACATTCAATGTATAATTGTTGAAAGTGCTGTTGATTCGCTCTGGAAAAACAACAAAGTAAAAGAAAAGCAATGGCTCGTCCTATCAATTGAAAAAATGCTGAATAACATTTGTAATAAAAGTTTTGTCGTGACCCACACGTTTCAGCTCATTATCCTGCTTCCGGGAGTGACAGACCCGGTACTCAAAAAAATCATCCAAGAAATCGAGTCGATTTTAGGGAAACAAAAAATCTTAGTTGGAATTGGACGAAAAACTTCCTTGCAGCAATTAGCCACATCTTATCAGGAAGCACTGCGTTCGATCAGCTATGCAAAGACCTATAAAACCTCAAACATCATTGAATATTCGAAGCTAGGTATGGAACGACTATTCCATGAAATGGAACAGCATACCATTGATATGTACATTCAGGATAAAATCGGAAAGCTCTTAGCTTCAGATGCCAGTTTACTAGAAACGTTGCTTTGTTTTATTAAAAAAAATAAAAATCACAAGGAAACGGCTGCTGAGCTTCATATTCATGGAAATACTTTATACTATCGACTAAAAAAGATTGAAGAAATCCTTCAATTTAGCCTAAACAATGAAAAAGAATGGGTCGACCTCATGATTGCGACTCAATTATATGTTGTGAAGCACAAAAATAAATAGCCATGGGACCTGTACTCTTGTCCTTTTTATGTCTCTATATGTGGCAACTCACAAAAATGAATTCTAAATTTTGTGGGTTGCCACATTTGTCTTTATAATTTAGAATATTATAATTAGTAACAATAATAGAGGAGAGGTGATTCCGAATGGTTCAAACGTATTTTAACTACATAGATGGTGAATGGGTGTCTGCCCAATCCGAAGAAGTATATGCTAGTATCAACCCAGCAAACACGGATGAGGTTTTAGGTTATTTTCAGAAATCTGATGAACGCGATGTTGAGGTAGCGATTCAAGTGGCGGAACAAGCATTTAAGACATGGTCACAGGTTGCAGTTCCTGAGCGTGGGGATGTATTGTTCAAATTAATCTATTTACTTGAAGAGCAAAAAGAAGAACTAGCAGCCATTATTACGAAAGAAGTCGGTAAAACCTATAAAAACTCACTAGCGGAAGTTACGATTACGATTGATGCGATGAAGCAATTCAGTGGTGAAGCAACCCGATTAAAAGGGGAAACAGTACCTTCAAAGAATGCAGAAATTTTTGGATACACTGTGAAAGAGCCTCTAGGAGTTGTTGGAGTCATTGCTCCTTATAATTTCCCTCTTGGGATCGGAATTTGGAAGATTGCACCTGCCATTGTTGCTGGAAACACGGTTATTTTTAAACCGGCTAGTAACACATCCCTTATTAGCGTAAAGATTATCGAACTATTTGAGAAGGCTGGTGTACCAAAAGGAGTTATTAATATGGTCACAGGTCCTGGTGGTGTAATTGGACGTGCGATTGGAAATCACCAGAAAATAAAAGCTGTATCTTTTACAGGTTCAACTGACGTAGGATTGGCATTAGGAAGAGCCGTCACAACTCGTGGAGGAAAAATGCAGGCGGAAATGGGCGGAAAAAATGCCTCCATTATCCTTGAAGATGCTAATTTAGATGAAACGATACAAAATGTGGTCATTAGCGGATTTTTTGATAATGGCCAACGTTGTACCGGAACGAGCCGATTAGTTGTTCCAAAAAGCATTTCAAAAGACGTTATTAGTAGATTAGTAGATGCGGCGAACTCCCTATATATTACCGATGGCTTTGACGAAAAGGTAGACAATGGTCCAGTGATTGATGAAAGTCAGTTAAATCTTTACTTAAAACATGTCGATCTAGCGATTGAAGAAGGTGCAACTCTCGAATGTGGTGGTCAGAGATTGACAGACCAAGGACGAGACAAGGGCTATTTTGTCGCACCAACCGTCATTAGTGGAGTTACACCAGAAATGACTATTTTTAGAGAAGAAATCTTCGCACCCGTCATTGCGGTAATCGAAGTAGATTCCTATGAAGAAGCATTAGAAGTAGCAAACGACAGTGATTTTGGCTTATCGTCAACGATTTATACGAAGGACTTAGAAAAGGCCATGCATTTCGTGAAACATATTCAAACGGGTGTTACACATGTCAACATTCCATCGAATTATTTTGAAAACCAATACCCATTTGGTGGTAAAAAAGCATCCAGCTTAGGTCCAAGAGAACAAGGATCAACTGCCCTTGAATTCTGGACAGAGTACAAGACAGTTTATATCAAAGCATAAATACTAGTTTACAAGACTGGAGGATTATGATGACAGCGGTCGGTATAATTGGATGCGGGTTAATGGGAAGTGGAATTGCGAAGAATTTACTCAAAAATCACTACAAAGTCCACGTATTTGATATTAATGAATCTGCGGTGAAGAATTTAGTTGACCATGGAGCAATTGCAGCTGCAACACCTAGTGATATGGCAAGTGAGATTGATTTTTTAATAGTGTCACTTACTTCACCTGATATTATTAAAGATACACTTTTACACGAACAAAACGGTGTACTTTTTAAAATGAAAAAAGGTTCGTTCATTTTGGATATGAGTACAAATGATGTACAGCTAACAAGAGAAATTCATAAAACCGCCGAAGAAAACGGGATCCAGTTTTATGATTGTCCACTAAGTGGTGGCCCTGAAGGAGCAGCGAATGGGACGTTGACCATTATGGTTGGTGGGAGTGAGGACCACTATCCAACGATTCTCCCAGTCTTACAAGCTGTAGGTAAACATATCGAATATGTTGGGAAGAGTGGAGCAGGGCAAACCGTAAAGCTTTGTCACAATATGGTCGTAGCAGGTGTGATTACTTTATTAAGTGAAGCCTTTTTAACCGGAGAAAGAGCTGGGGTATCAAAGGAAAAACTTGCTGGGATTCTTCAAAAAGGGTCTGGTCAAACCCGAGCGATGGATGTTTTCGGGGTAAACATATTAGACGAGTCTTTTGACAATGTGAAATTTTCACTGGCCAATATGACTAAGGATATCCACTTGTACCGTGAATTAGCTGAAAACTCACAAGTTTCTACTTTTGTCAGTGACATGACCCATCAACTCTTTCACTTAGGAAAGAACAAAGGGAAGGGTCAACAAGATTCATCAGCGGTATACACCGTATTAAAAGAAATGATGAAACAATAAAAACCATAGGAGGGCATTTAAATGGAAAATTTATACGAAAAATTAGACGAAATTTATGATGAAATTGTCTCTATACGCCGATATTTACACGAATACCCAGAGTTATCATTTGAGGAAGTAAAAACAGCAGAATACATTGCTACCTACCATGAAAAATTAGGTCATGAAATCCGGACTGGTGTTGGCGGCAATGGAGTAGTAGCTTATCTAAAAGGAGATCGACCTGGACCAACTGTTGCATTACGTGCAGATTTCGATGCCCTCCCGATTTTAGAACAAACGGATGTACCCTTCAAGTCTAAAAATGACGGTGTGATGCATGCATGTGGTCATGACGGTCATACTGCAACCCTACTTGGTTTAGCGAAAGTGTTAAATGGGATGAAAGACGAACTTGAGGGTACAGTTGTATTCATCCATCAGCATGCGGAGGAATTGCCACCGGGTGGAGCTATTTCAATGATCGAAGATGGTTGCCTAGATGGTGTCGATGTAATCTTCGGCACGCATTTACAAGCTCAAATGCCAGTTGGAGAAATCGGTTATCGAGTTGGTGCAATCCAAGCAGCTCCAGACCGTTTCGATATTAAAATTCAAGGGCGCGGCGGACATGGTGCGTACCCACATCAAACAATTGATAGTATTGTCGTAGGAGGACAACTAATCAACAACCTACAACAAATTGTGAGCCGGAAAGTGGATCCATTGGATTCAGCCGTTGTATCTGTAACCTCTTTTGAGGCAAAAAATCCTTACAATGTCATTGCGGACTATGCTGAAATGATTGGTACAGTTCGTACTTTCAAAGAAGAGACTCGTAATTTTATCGAAAAAGAAATGGAACGAGTGGTTCGTGGAACTTGTGATGTGAATGGTGCAGATTATGAATTCACCTATACACGCGGTTATCCAACCCTCATCAACCATAAGGTAGAAACCGAATTTGTTGCAAAATTGGCGGAAGACGTTCCAGGAGTCAACAAGGTTACTGAAACCGAACCTGTTATGGGTGGAGAAGATTACGCGTATTATTTACAGCATGTCAAAGGTACCTTCTTCTTTACAGGTGCAGAGAATCCAGAATGGAAGGACTCTTACCCTCACCATCATCCGAAGTTTGATATTGATGAGCGTGCACTTTTAATCGCAGCAAAGACATTAGGCAAAGCAACTTTAGAATATATGAAAGTACATGCAAAAGAGGCTGTAAAATAACTACCATATAAACAGCATCACTATTTAAAAAGGGGGAAGAGCAATGAGTGAAAATGCAACAAATCTTTGGAAAGATTGGAAATTACATCTTTTAGTATTTGCCATTGTGTTGGTGACTGAATTGATTGGCACACATCGTATTCCGATTGGAGCAGGGGTAATTTTATTACTACCCATGTTGTATGCAGTTATCGTTGGAATCGCGGTCTATTTTACACCACTTGTCACAGAAAAAATGTCTAAAAATGCGGAATCACTCGTATTTATTTCCGTAACATTGTTGATTGCAAAATTTGGTGTACAAGCAGGTCCAGCTTTACCTCAATTAATCGAAGCAGGTCCAGCCTTAATGCTACAAGAACTAGGAAACCTAGGTACCATTTTTATTGCGTTACCTATCGCGGTATTCTTAGGATTAAAAAGAGAAGCAATTGGTATGACACACTCCATCGGAAGAGAACCAAACTTAGCCCTTATTACGGATAAATATGGTCTTTCTTCTCCAGAGGGTCGCGGTGTAATGGCGATCTATATTTTCGGTACAGTGTTTGGATCGATTTTCTTAGGTCTTATTTCAGGATTTTTAGCAACAGCCACACCACTTCATCCATACTCGTTTGCAATGGCAACTGGGGTAGGAAGTGGAAGTATGGCTGCAGCATCACTTGGACCACTTGTCGCGGCATATCCAGATATGGCAGATACAATAACTGCATTCTCAGGAGCAAGTAACCTCTTAACTTCTGTAACAGGATTGTACGCTAGTATTTTCATAGGTTTGCCATTAACGGTGAAGCTATATAATGTTCTTTCAAGAGTGAGAGATAAAAAAGCTGCGAATTCGACTTCAAAGGGGGCGTAACAACCAATGTTAAAAAGTATTCAAGAATGGGTCTTATTATTTATCATTTGTTCTATATCAGTTCTTGCAGGAAACTGGATTGGTTATGATGTTATGCCACTTGCAGCTGTTCCAGGAATACTTGTTCTAGCTGGAGTGAGTTTGGCTGGATTAATTATTCATAAAGCCATTCCATATAAAAAGGTGCCAAGTATTGCCTACATTGGGATACTAGCATTCATTATCACCATCCCAGGCATGCCATTCCAAGAAAAATTTGTAGAATGGACAGCACAAGTGAATCTATTAGCAATCGCAACACCAATCTTAGCCTATGCTGGTATTTCCATCGGACGCTCATGGGCGGACTTCAAAAAATTAGGCTGGAGAACAATCGTTATTGGTATGTTCGTTCTACTCGGAACCTACCTCGGATCCGCAATCGTAGCCGAAATCATCCTACGATTCCAAGGAATCATCTAATAGAACAGAACTGTTCTTGGGACACAGGGACAGGTCCCTGATATGAACGAAACTGTCAAGTCCACTCCGTATCCCTGGTAATAGTCGCCGTTTTTGGGCGCACTTAAGAAGAGAAGCGTTTTAAGCTTCTTTTCTTTTTTTGTAAATCTTTGAGACATTTTATGTCTAGGGATTTCCCTTCTTAGCTTACAGACTACTTCTCATTCTAAGGATTGTCTGTCAAGTGCTCTCCTTGACTGGCAATCCTTAGAATGAGACACTCTTTGAAGCTAAGAAATAAATTCCTCCTTTATTCAGAAGTTAAAAACACGGCACGAAGGCAAAAATCTAGCTACGGTTAGCACTCTGATATTCGTGGGTTTTCACATTTTATCTTTCCGTATAAAGGACCTTCCACTAACTTGTAACGTGCGTTAGCCTATTTAGACATAGCACAAAGGGACCACGTGGATAATCCTTTCCGGTGTTATTCTTTGCCTTCGGGCCCTATTCTTAAAATCACATAATTTAACATTAGTATTTTATAAATGAATTTTTATCAATAGATTAAGATTCAATTAAAGCTCTAGAGTTCGTATCTATTTCCTGAGTGACTGCCCAGATAAAACCAGCTAGTTCTCTTGCCACTGCCGTTACGGCTTTCCCACTTTCTTTACCCCTTGATAATAAGCGGAAATACTTTTTATGAAGACGATTTTGTGCTTTCCATGATATAGCTTGAACAACGGCCGACTGACCTTCTTGTCTTCTTTTTAATTCTCCTTTTACTGCAGGTTGATATCGATAACTCCAGGCTGCTTCTATCAGAAGACGACGAACGTGTTTATTCCCTGTTTTCGTAATCTTACCTTGCCTTCGACTCTCACCACTAGAATATTCGCTTGGGATAAGACCTACATATGACATAAATTGTTTAGCCGAGGTAAATCTTTTAAAGGATCCAATCTCTGCCACTAAACTTGTAGCTGTAATAGTTGCCACACCTCTAAGTGATTGAAGAGCTTGAATTACAGGTGCGTGTAAACCTTCGGTTGCTTGAATATCTATTTCTTTCTCTAATCGTTTTATCCGTTGTTCGATCTCTTGGAGTTGATAGTAATATTCTTGGAATACAATTCTAGACGTAGAACGAGTAAATTTTAACTTGTTTAACCAATCCCGATACTTTAGGGTCCATTTGCGAACACCGGTAGGCGGCTTAATATTATGTCTTAATAAAAACTTAGTGAGTCTATGTTTTGCCCTTAATTCATCCTCTTTCGCATCTTCACGAGCACGAACTAAATCTCGAAGAGCTTCATCGTCTTCAGTTGGTACATAAATTGATGTCAATTCACCAGCACGGAATAATTGAGCAAGCCTAACCGCATCCCTTCGGTCTGTTTTAATCCGTTCTCCTGGCTTAGAAGGGATTAGGGACGGTGCGATTACAAAACACTCTATTCCTAAACTTAAGAAAAAGCGGTACAATGGGTAACCTGTCGGGCCGGCCTCATAACATACTTTTATCTGTTTTTTATCTCCTAATTTCTTAACTAATTTTCTAATAGCTTCTAAGGAATGTGGGATCATTCCATAATATCTAGGTGCTTCTCTGCCTTCTTCAGCGATCGCAACTGCAATTTTTTCCTTTGAGACGTCTAAACCTACGTATTTTATGGTATCCTTCATAATATAACTAGCTCCTTTCGTAATGTAGCTCTGATTTGGTTTGATTTTTTAATCTCCGTTAAACAGTCTAACCAAATTAACCTACGGGATTACGATAAGGGGCTAGTTTCGTTCATGATAACTTGTCCCAAACCATTTACTAAAGAAGGTCTGTATTTATGCAGGCCTTTTTTCCTGTTTTTTAAATGATTCCAAGTGTCTTGAACAAATCTTCTCCCGAAAAATCCAAATCCAAAGACCTGCTTTTCTAAGGAATTCCTCTACTATTCTGCCATTATTGTAAACAAATCTCCTACTATTCTACTGTAAAAACTTTACAGTCTATCCATAAGCCCTTAATATTCAGTAGTTATTCTGTAAAGAGATTCTTGGTATAATGAAAATATACTTCAAGAATATTCAGTATATTATAAAATTATATTTTAGTAGAGGGGAGATCTACGAATGAATGTAAAGTGGTGGAGAAATGTTGTATTAGCCTCAGCCATAACAGTACCATTAGCACCTACTGTTCATGCTGATAATGAACCATCTGATGTAGCTCAAGCTCGATCCACGTCTTCCGACAGAACAGAACCTGTCATTTTTGTTGGTCCGGCTGGCAAGACGCTTGTTTCGAACGAAAGTACAACACAGATTGGTCCTGGTGTTAAGCTTGCTAGTTTTGAACGGTTTGACGCTCGAGGCTGGCTAAACGGTGAAGTAATGACCATTAACTTAGGAAATGAGAGCATTTCAACGGATTTACTTTTTCCTGGCAGTGTTTCGTCTGCTAAACCATTGTCAGAAATGGCTAAGGAAGTAGGTGCAATCGCCGGAGTCAATGGAGATTTCTTTGATATTAATAATACGAAAGCTCCTCTAGGTACTGTAATTAGTAACGGGGAAATGGTAAAGGGGCCACAAGGTAGTCACACGCTCACTGCAAGTGTTGATAATAATGGTTTAGGTCATATATCTACCATTCTATTAGATGGAAAAGTTAAGCTGCCTAGTGAAGAAATCACACTTGACGCACTCAATCAATATGGAATTTCAAAGGATGGAATTGGATTGTACACATCTGTCTGGGGAACTGCTGAAAGATCCCAGGCTGGAAGTCCAGTGTATGAAGTTACGGTGGTAGATGGAAAGGTTACAACTGTAGCAGAAGGAGCAGGGAGTGGCGCCATTCCTGAAAATGCATTTATACTTGTTGGACGTGAAAAAGGGGCAGAGGCTTTAAGCGCTTTAACTGTTGGTGATGAAGTAAGTGTAGAATATGCGCCAAAGACGGACATCGATGTTTCCTTTGCAGTTGGAGGGAATATCAAGCTAATTGAAAATGGAGAGGTTATTTCAAATCTTGATGATACGACTTCTGCACCTCGAACTGCTGTCGGCTTTTCTGAGGATCGACAAACGATGATTTTAGCAGCAGTAGATGGACGTCAAACAGATAGTCGTGGTATGACATTTAAAGAATTAGCACAACTGATGAAGGAATATGGTGCACATTATGCTTTAAACCTTGATGGTGGAGGTTCCACAACAATGGTTGCACGAAATCCTGGTACGAATGACGTGAAGGCTGTGAATCAGCCATCCGATGGCTTTGAACGTTCAGTACCAAATGGTATTGGAATTTTTGCAAAAGCTGGAAGTGGTGAATTAAAGAGCTTTGCGGTTAACACAGTATTTGAATCGGATAGGAGTAGCCGTGTATTTCCAGGATTAACAAGAACATTTATTGGTTTAGGGCATGATGAAAATTACTCTCCAGTTTCAGTTGGTGAAGTGAAATGGAAGGCACTCCCGGCAGACGTTGGTAAGTTTGAGGAAAATGGCGTTTTCCATGCTAAAAAGTCAGGTAATGCCATTGCTCAGGCACAAGTAACATCTGCAAAGGGTTCTATGGGAATTACCGTCCTGGGTGAATTAGATCGAATCGAGGCTTCACAAGCGCGTCTTAGTTTAGAAATAGGACAACAATCAAGCTTTTCTGTTAATGGTTATGACAAAGATGGGTATAGCGCACCGATTGAAGCTAGGGATGTAAGTTTAGACTATGATGAGTCAGTTATTTCCATCATGGAAAATGTCGATGGTAGTTTTACCGTCGTTCCTAAAGTTGACGGATCTTCAGCGTTAATTACACTAAATGTAAAAGATGAGGTTACATATCTGCCTGTTACAATTGGTCTAGCTACAAAGAAAGTAGATGATTTTGAAGAGATAAGTGGATGGTCTTTTACAAAATATCCAAGTGTAGTAGGTGCATCCATGAATCATGTTGCTGGTAGGGATGGAAAAGGAATCGAGTTAGCATACGATTTTTCAACAACAACCGCTACTCGTGCTGCCTATTTACAAGCATCTCCAACGATTGAATTACCTGGTGATGTTCAGAAAATTGGTCTTTGGGTAAAAGGCGATGGAAATGGAGCTTGGCTTCGTACTGTCATTGAAGATGCAGGAGGCACAAGATACACATTAACACTTGCCGATGCAGTAGATTGGACAGGCTGGAAGTACGTTGAAACAACAGTACCTGAAGGTGTACGATACCCAGTAAAGCTTTGGAGAATCTATCCTGTTGAAACAAACAAAAATAATCAATACTCAGGTCAATTAGTATTTGATGATGTGACCGTTAAAGTCCCAACTTCAATTGAGGTTCCAGAAGTAACGAAAGATCCGGACCCGCTCATTATTCAAAATGGCGAAATTGACAAAGGCCGTTGGACATTTGCGGTACTAGCTGACAGCCAGTTTGTTGCAAAGGATCCAAATAGCTCTCAAGTACAAATGGCAAGAGAATCACTTAGACAAATCGTTGCAGCAAATCCAGACTTCCTTGTCATTAACGGGGATTTGGTTGATACAGCATGGGAAGAGGATTTTGAACTTGCTGAGCAAATTTTACAAGAAGAAGTAGGAGATAAACTACCAATCTATTATCTACCTGGAAATCACGAAATTATGGGGCCAGGTACATTGGATAATTTCTTAGAAGTGTATGAAAATAACCGCTACACGTTTGATCACAAGGGCACAAGATTTATTTTACTTGACTCATCAACAGGAAGTTTCCGTACGAGTGATTTCCAACAGCTACTTGACCTCAAAAAGGCGTTAACCGAAGCTGCAAAGGATCCAAATGTGAAAAACGTAGTTGTGATGGCGCATCATCCAACGCGTGATCCACTACCAACGAAGAATAGTCAGCTTAGTGATCGAAAAGAATCTAATCTGCTTGAACAATTCTTAACAGAATTCCGTCAGACGTCAGGTGGAAAAGGAGCACTATTTGTCGGTGGTCATGCTCATACTGTAAGTGTGGAACGTGTCGAAGGTGTTCCGTATATGGTTGTAGGACCTTCAGGAAAAGCACCATATGGCTCCAGTGATGCAGGTGGTTTCTACGAGTGGACAATGTTCGGAGTCGATCCAACTCCTGTACCTGACAAAGCTATGGGACCTGAACAATCAAATGGACAAAGTTCTGTTTCTGGTACTGACTGGATTCAAGCTGAAGTGAATCCGTTATTATTAGATATTACTCTTCAAGCACCAGCAACAATAAAAGCAGGAGAAACGGTACAAGTTGAGACAACTGGTCATCAAAAAGACAACTTAAACTTCCCACTTCATTATCCAGCAACGGTTCAATGGGAAGGAAGTGATAACGTCTTTATAGGTAGTGGAGAAGAACTAACCCGTGCAGAAACTTCAGGAAAATACGCTGCACTTTTCGACCACACAACAGGAGAACTAAAAACACTAAAAGCAGGAGAAATAACCCTAAAAGTCGAAGCGAATCAAATGACAAAAGACTTGAACATTACAATCGAATAATGGGACAGCGGGACAGGTTCACTGTCCCGTTTTTTTATGCTTGGGACAAGGGACCTGTCCCCGTGACCCACAACCAACACCCACGACTTATTTTACTGCTGCTATGCCCTTGTTTATGATGTTATTGACCAATTCACCCATTTCTTTTGTTGATTTGTCCATTCCGTTTTTTAACCAACTTTTGATCACATAGATACTTCCACTTATAATGAAGGTACTAAAGTATTCGGAATCATTTTTATCTAGATGGCTGCTGGCCCAGTTTCTCATAAGGTATCTGTGCACAATATCCATGACCTTTTGCTGAAAGGTGGTATCTACATTTTCATTTAATAAGGTTTGGCAAATATCTTTCTTGGTGACGATATACTCCAACAGTTTTTCTGTCATTTGTAGAGTTTCATCTTCTTTGTCAAAATCATATTGGTTGAGATACGTAATCATATCCTCAATAATTTCTTCTTCTATTTTTTCGAGCAAATCAAATTGGTCAGAATAATGAGCATAAAAAGTAGACCGATTGATATCTGCTGCCTCACAGATTTCCTTCACTGTAATTGTCGAAATTGGTTTTTCTTTTAATAGCTTCATAAGGCTATCCTTTAGTACCATTCGTGTGTATTGTTTACGTCTGTCAATTTTAGTTGAAGTCATAGTTAATCCCTCTTTTGAAAGTTATCCAACATATTAGATGATTATGTTGCGAAACGTACTCAAATTAATAAACTGTTTGTTGATTAGGCAACACCGTGTCGATATAATATTATAGTGGAATTGCCGGTTATGCAAGAGAGGGTGAATCATTATAGATATTGCAGCACGAATTATTAAACATAAAAAATCAGTCGTCATAACGTTTATGCTCCTCACACTTTTAGCCACCATTGTTCAGTTTGGGGTGGCGGTTAACTATAATATGGTTGACTATTTACCGGAGGATGCTCCTTCTGTGAAAGCCATGGAAATTATGGAAGAGGAATTCGAAGGAGCTGTTCCGAATACGAGGGTCATGATTCATGACGTCACAATACAGGAAGCACTTAGTTATAAAGAGAAGCTCTCTGATATTGATGGCGTATCGAATGTCACTTGGTTAGATGATGCCATTGATATCAAGACGCCAATCGAAATGGCGGATGAAGAGACTGTTGAATCTTACTACAAAGAAAATAACGCACTGTTTTCTTTAAGTATCGAAAAGGGTGACGAAGTTGCAGTAACGGATGCCATCTACGAGGTAATAGGTGAAGACAATGCGATGGCAGGTGAAGCACTAGATACAGCCACTTCACAGAAGATGGCTGGTCAAGAATCATTATATGCCGCTCTCTTATTGGTACCAATCATTATCATCATCTTGGTATTATCAACAAACTCTTGGATAGAGCCGTTATTTTTCCTTACTGCCATAGGGGTTTCCGTGCTCATCAATCTTGGAACCAATATCTTTCTTGGGGAAGTATCGTTCGTAACCCAATCAGTTGCACCGATCCTACAACTAGCCGTGTCACTCGATTATGCGATCTTTTTACTTCATAGTTTTTCAGACTATCGAAAAACAGTTGCCGATCCGAAAGAAGCGATGCAGCTTGCGATGAAAAAATCATTTCCAGCAATTACGGCAAGTGCGTCAACTACCTTTTTCGGGTTTATGGCATTATCATTAATGAATTTCCAAATTGGTTCAGACCTTGGAATCAACCTTGTAAAAGGGATTTTACTAAGCTTTATCAGTGTTATGGTGTTTTTACCGGCTCTAACTTTGTTATTTTATAAGTGGATTGATAAAACACAGCACAAACCACTGATGCCAAGCTTTAACAAAGTCGGAAGCATTGTTGTGAAATTGCGAATCCCAAGTTTACTATTAGTAGCACTGTTAATCATACCAGCATTTATGGCCCAAAGTGAGACGAATTTCATCTACGGTCTTGGAGATCAACCAGAGTCAACGAGGGCTGGCAGTGATAAAATGAAAATCCAAGAAGAATTTGGAGCCTATACTCCTATGGTTTTACTTGTACCAAAAGGGGATATGGCAAAAGAAGAAGCATTCGTTCAGGATATTGAGAAGATTGATCAGGTATCAAGTGTTCTGGCGTACGTGAACACTGTGAGTAGCGCGATTCCTCCAGAGTATTTGGACGAATCGATCACTGAGCAATTTTATTCAGACAACTATAGTCGCATTATTATTAATACAACAACTAAAAATGAAGGCGACCAAGCATTTTCTTTAATCGAACATATTAAACAAACTGCAGAAGAGTATTATGGTGACAAAGCCTATTCACTTGGGGAAAGCGTGACCTTGTATGATATCAAAAATACAATTCAAAAGGATAACGCATTAGTGAATCTCTTAACGGTTCTTACGATTGCCCTTGTCCTTATTGTGACATTCAAGTCCATCTCGTATCCTATCGTGTTATTGCTTACGATTCAGACTGCTGTTTGGATCAATCTGTCTGTTCCATATTTTACAGATTCGTCATTGGTGTATGTTGGTTATTTGATCATTAGTACGGTACAGCTTGCCGCAACGGTCGATTATGCGATTCTCTTGACCGAAGACTACACAACGAATCGAAAGCACATGTCTGCACGTAAAGCGATTAAGAAAACACTTGATGAGAAGATTTTCTCAATCGGGATTTCGGCAGCCATTTTATCGAGTGTAGGGTTTATTTTAGCGTTTACCTCATCAAATCCAATCGTATCTTCAATTGGACTGCTGCTAGGAAGAGGAGCCTTACTTGCGTTCATCATGGTCGTATTTTTCCTACCAGCTCTTGTATTGGTTTTTGATAAGGTCATTGAGAAAACTACATGGAAAGCAAATCATTATAAGGAGAAATGAGGATGAAGAGAATACACAAAGTACTATTAATCTTACTGACTATCACTCTCGTATTGCCGTCATTTCTTGTCACTGCTGCATCGACCGAAGGAATTATATCTACGAAAGATGAGGTTGTGTATGCAACGCTGAGTGCCGATGGGAAGCAGCAAGATCTATATGTGGTAAACACATTGGATATTGAAAAAGCGGGGAAGATTGCTGATTATGGATCTTATTCAGCAATAAAAAACTTAACAGACTTCTCTGAGATCGTCCAAAAAGAGAGCACAGTAGAAATGGAAGCACCTGAGGGGAAATTCTATTATCAAGGCTCAATCGATGAAAAAGCACTTCCCTGGAATATTGATGTTTCGTATATATTAGACGGTAAAGAAATGGCAGCTAAAGAACTAGCTGGTCAAGACGGGAAAATTGAAATACGGATTAAAACTTCTGCAAATAAAGAAGTAAATCCGGTCTTCTTTACAAATTATTTATTGCAAATATCATTAACACTTGATCCAGCTCTTTACACGAACATTGAAGCTGAAAAAGGAATGCTTGCAAATGCAGGGAAGAACAAACAAGTTACGTTTACTGTAATGCCAGAAAAAGAGGAAGAATTCGTACTTCAAGCAGATGTAGTCGATTTTGAGCTTGATGGTATTAACATCACAGCTGTTCCATCATCGATGTCGATTGATGCACCTGAAATCGATGAAATGACAGACGACATGTCATCTTTAACAGACGGCATTAAGCAGCTTCATGATGGAGTAGGAGAGTTAAAGAATGGCGTTTCCGAGCTAAATAGTGGTGTGCAGGAACTTCAAAACGGTTCTGGTCAATACAATAAAGGTATGACTGATATCAGCAAGGCTTCTTCTGGTCTCGTCGATGGCTCGAATGAAATTGGGAAAGCTCTTGAACAGATAAGCAAGTCCCTAAAGGCTGGATCTGAGGATGTGAATCTTGGCGATCTTGAAAAATTAACTGCTGGACTTCAGCAAATTTCATTAAGTTTACAAGGGACAGTATCTGAAATAGCCAAGCTTAAAGAAGGCTATGCGAGTGCTTACGGTGCATTAGACAAAGCAATAGCGGCTATCCCAGCAGCAACAATTACACAAGAACAAATTCAAGAGCTACAACAGAGCGGAGCAAATCAGGAAGTTGTCAATCAACTTCTGAACACATATACGGCAGCACAAACGGTTAAAGGAACTTATTCTCAGGTCAAAGATGGGTTTACCGCAGTAGACGGTGCTCTAGCGGGGTTAATGACTGGACTTACCGAAGTGTCAACAAATCTCGATACTATGGCAACCGAGGTTTCAGCATCATTAAAAGCATCAGGTGCTACAGAGTCTCTTGCTCAATTACAGCAAGGACTTGCTGCGCTATCCGCCAATTATCAAACATTTCATTCAGGATTGGTGCAATACACAGGTGGTGTCGGTCAGTTATCGAAATCCTATCATAAAATGCATCAGGGAATTGTGGAATTGTCACGCGGAACAGGTGACCTTGACAACGGTGTTGGTGAATTACACAGTGGTACTCGAGAATTATACGAGTCTACAAGTGATTTACCAGAACAAATGAAGGAAGAAGTGGACCGCATGATTTCTGAGTTTGATAAATCAGATTTCGAAGCTGTCTCTTTTGTATCGGAACAAAATAAAAATGTTAATCTAGTCCAATTTGTCATAAAAACGGAAAGCATTAAAATCGAAGAACCAAAAACAAAAGAAATCGAAGAAAAAAAAGTCAAAGGCTTCTGGGCGAAGTTGCTCGATTTGTTTAAATAAGAAGTAATTAAGGGGTGTCAGTATACTGGCACCTTTTTGTTTTCGCAAATTAATGTTAAAGTTAGAAGGAAGTCAAAAATGAGGTAGGGCAAACAACATGATCGAAATAAAAAAATCTTTACTAAGTGACGGGGAATTCAATAGAGGGGTATTTGCTAAAGTTGATATTAAAAAAGGACAACTAATCCATGAAGCACCCGTAATCTCTTATCCGAATGACCAGCACGAGCACATTGAAAAAACATTACTCGCTGATTACGCTTTTGAGTATGGAATTAATCATACGGCAATCCTTCTAGGATATGGAATGCTATTTAATCATTCCTATGAACCGAATGCCGTTTATGATATTAACTTTGATAATCACACATTTGATTTCTATGCGTACAAAGACATAAAAGCAGGCGAAGAAATCCTAATCAACTACAACGGCGAAGTCGACGACAAAACAAAACTATGGTTCAATGAAGAATAATGGACACAGGGACAGGTCCCTCGTCCCAGTCATTAAATTCTATTTTAGTGGTTGTAGACGACTAATCTGAGCAAAAAAATTAAATCAATATAACTCTAAAAGCAGTGTATTTCATTAGAAAATACACTGCTTTTTGCATTTTCAAAAGTCCTTTAGTAATTTTGATGGTTTTGGAAATGATATGAATGCAAATTACAGGAGGTGTATGACATGAGCGATGTCTATCGAGATAAGATTGTTGTGAAAGATGAAAACGGCGAAGAAAAGGAATTTTGAATTGAGGCCTTATTCGATATGAAGGATAAAACATTTGCATTGTTACGCTCTGAACAGGATCAGAATAACACATTTGTCATGCAGGTAGAAAATACGGATGATGGTCAGTTTTTGACAGGAATCAACGATCCTTCAGAACGTGATATGGTGCTAGATGCCTATGAAATTGCTGTCGATGCGAATCCAGCGGAGTAGGGTCAGCTATGGAAAACAAAATTTTTGATGTGATTGATCCACAAATAAGTAAACAAATAGAGGAAGAAATTAAAGGGTTAACCTTCACAAAAAACTTTCGATCTCCTTCTGCAGAGGAATGGTATGTTTTTTTACCGGGCTATAAGGACCCTGCTACTGGAGGTGCAGCTTGCAAAGTTATTATTCACTATAACCTATATGATACCAAGGAAATTTTCATCAATACCACGATTATATTTGACGATCCTGCCTTACATAAAGAGTCACTTCATCAGCTCGTTTATGCCATTTCCGATGAACTTGTAAATCGGCTAGTTGGTTATGCCGATACACTGCTCTCTGTTCATTCAGGTGAGAATTCGTATCAGGCAGAATACAAAAACTAAGGGGGTTCATATGGTAGATAAAATGATAAAAGCGATCCAACAATATTCAATTCCAGTAACAAATTTTAAAAATGACCTTGACCCACTTGTTACTGCGATAACAAATCAGAAATACATACTGTTGGGCGAGTCCTCACATGGTACATCTGAGTTTTATAAAATGCGCGCAGAACTCACCAAAAGATTAATCATTGAAAAAGATTTTACTTTTATTGCAGTAGAAGGCGATTGGCCAGCATGCCAACAGGTGAATAGCTATATTAAAGGCTACTCTAATGAATACAATAATGCCCGAGATGTGCTAGCTTCTTTTAAACGTTGGCCAACCTGGATGTGGGCAAATGAAGAAATAATTGATTTAATTGAATGGTTAAAAAAATTTAACCAAGGAAAACCAAATGAAAAAAAGGTTGGTTTCTATGGAATTGATATCTATAGTTTGTGGGAGTCAATGGATGAAATTCTAAAGTATCTAGAAAAAAGAAACTCGCCTGATCTTGAGGTCGCGAGAAAAGCTTTCACCTGTTTTGAACCCTTTAATCGAGAAGCGGAAAAGTATGCGTTGTCCTCTTCTTTCTATAATGAAGGATGTCATGAAGAGGTCATACAGCTTTTGGCGGAACTTATGGCAAACAAACATGCCTATCAGGATTTACAGGAAAGCAGTTTAAACCTAGAAGTAAACGCACTGATTATGACGAATGCTGAAAATTATTATACTACGATGATGACGAACGATAATGAATCATGGAATATCAGAGATCGTCACATGGTTGAGGTCATACGAAAAATTGATACTTTCTATCACCATCTTTCCAAAGGGATCATTTGGGAACATAATACACATGTCGGAGATGCAAGAGCCACTGATATGGCAAATGAAGGACTTGTAAATGTAGGACAACTTATAAGGGAAGAAATAGGTACTGAAAATGTGTTTATTGTTGGTTTCGGTACACACCATGGAACGGTGATTGCAGCTAGTGAATGGGGTCTAGATTTTGAAAGAATGAATACCCCTCCCGCAGTTGCTGGCAGCTGGGAAGATCTCCTGTATAAAGCGGGAGCATACGATAAGATTCTTGTTTTTACTGAGAAAAATAGTAATTTATTTAAAAAAGAACTTGGGCACCGTGCAATTGGAGTTGTCTATAATCCGCAATATGAACATTATGGTAACTATGTCCCATCCGTGATATCTGAGCGGTATGATGCGTTTGTCTTTATAAATAACACAAAAGCTTTAACACCATTAGAAGTAACAGGTGTGTTAATCTAATCTATTCAGCCGATGACTCCATGAAAAGGGTTTATCGGCTTTTCATTTGAAATGAACGCTAATATAGTAATCTAGAAATTTATTTGTTATTTTTTTCAAAATAATAGTAGAAAAATACATTTTCAGAGTGTAAAATAAAAAAGCAAAAATTAGTTTTGGTGAACTAATTCAACATTTACATCCATTTTGAAAACAGGAGGGAACCAAGAACAATTATTATTTCTGTTTACTATCAATCTATTATTTACAAATCTAAATTTCCGAAGAGGTTGATGAAAGTTGACAATGGATGCTACAGATTTACCAACTAAAGAGCCAACCATTTTTACTCATATTGGTAATAAAATTATAACAGAGGACCGAGAGATCAAGATTATTGCTAGGTTGGAAGAGCCATTAATCGTGATCTTAGGTAATGTATTAAGTGATGAAGAATGTGATGAGTTAATTAGCTTGTCTAAGGATAAAATAAATCGTTCAAAAATTAGCAATGCACGCGTAGATAATATGAGAACGAGTAGTAGTACCTTTTTAGAAGAGAGTGAAAATATCATTGTCAGTAGAGTTGAAAAAAGAATCTCTCAGATTATGAATATACCAACTGAACATGGAGAAGGTCTTCAAATTCTTAACTATCAAATTGGGCAAGAATACAAAGCTCATTTTGACTTTTTCACATCTACTAATAAGGTGATAAACAACCCTAGAATCAGTACAATGGTCATATATTTAAGCGATGTGGAGCATGGTGGGGAAACGTATTTTCCAAAACTTAATTTTTCAGTATCTCCTCAGAAGGGGATGGCTGTGTACTTTGAATACTTTTATAATGACCAAGACTTAAATGAGCAAACCTTACATGGTGGGGCGCCGGTTATCGTTGGTGATAAGTGGGCTGCAACACAATGGATGAGAAGGAAAAGCGTTAAATAGTGATACAATAGTAAAAAGTAAACAATAAGCAGGGGGCGATACTTCAAGTAGGAGATCGCCCTTTCTTATTATATTTTATTAGAGGGAGTGATTGAAATGGCTTTACTAAACGTAAAATATCATTCTGAAATACTCGGTATGCCTGTCGAAATGGTTGTTCTATTGCCACAGTCATTTACTGAAAATCGTCAAACCTTTCCAACTCTTTATCTATTACATGAGATGGGGGAAGGTCACACCTCATTGTTACGAAAAACAAGCCTAGAAAGATATATTGATGATCTTTCACTCGCGGTTGTCATGCCAGCCGGACATACAAGTTACTACACGGATATGTATCATGGGAAGTCGTATTTTACCTTTATCACCGAGGAATTGCCTTTAATTTGCGAAAACATGTTTCCGCTTTCTCATTCTAAGAACGAGCGCTTTATTGCTGGGAATGGTATTGGGGGCCATGGAGCATTGAAAGCAGGATTATCGGCTTCACATACGTTTAGTCTGGCTGCTTCCTTTTCAAGTCCTATAGACATTATGGGGATTGTTAACCGCTTAGATAAACAGAAAGCCGTAGATATTTTCGGACGAGTTGATGAGATAAGTACTAGTACAGATAATTTATATGTTGCAGCAGAAACTTTACTAAACGCGAACAATCCACTTCCGGAATTCTATTTATCTTGTAATGCAGAAAATGCTTTACTTGAAGAAAACGAATCCTTCAATACATACCTGTCAAATCTCGGAGTAAAGACAACCTTTGAAAAAACAATTGATGAACAGACTGATTGGAAGCATTGGGATCATTCGTTAGAAACATTTATTTCATGGTTAACCTTAGCGAAACCAGGTCTTACGAAAAGGGAGAAATGAACATGGCGTTAATTGAAACTTATGTGTATTCAGAAGTGCTTGGAATGGAAGTTACCTTAAATGTCATTTTTCCTCAGCAAAGGCAACCGTATCAAGAAGAACAAAAACTTAAGGTATTATGGCTTCTTCACGGTGGTTCTGGTGATGCATCTGCCTGGCATCGAATGAGTAATATCGAAAAATATGCGATTAAATATGGTATTGCAGTCATTATGCCTGGGGGAATGAATTCTTGCTTTACAGACATGGAACATGGTGGGAAGTTTTTTACCTATATGACAGAGGAACTTCCGGGGCTTATCCGTCATTTGTTTCCACGCCTTTCCACAGACCGTGATGATCATTACATAGCAGGCTTTTCGAATGGTGGGTATGGCTGTTTGCGGATTGGTTTAGCACGACCCGATCTTTATGCTGCTATCGGTGCCTTTTCAGCTGGAAATAAGGCTGACGTTCCATTTAATAATGATGGTTCTAAGAAAGCACTAGGGCGTATTGAGATCTTCGGTGACGGTGATATTAAAAATACAGATCATGATCTCGAGTACCTAGCGATTGAAGCAGCAAAGTCAAGTCAAGCTCTTCCTAAAATCTATCATGCTTGCGGGAGTGAGGATCCTTGGTTAGATTTAAATGATAAGGTACGTGACTTTTTTCATAGACTGAGTAATTTCTATGACTACTGCTACCATGTCGCTGAAGGTCACGGTCATACATGGGAATTCTGGGATATGGAAATTCAACGTTTTTTAGAGTTTCTTTCACTAAAACAGGATGACACTAGATATATTGGAATTTAAAAATTCATGACGCACAAAACAAAGCCTGCACATCAATGCAGGCTTTGTACGTTATCATTTCTTTTGATAGGCAGCCGTAAATTCTTCCATGATTTTGTCTCCGCCTTGCTTTACCCATTCATTGACCGCAGCTTCAAACCCATCTTTATCAAGCTGTCCAATGATATATTGGTATGTCGCGTCATCAATGATTTTTTGCAACATCATACTTTTTTCATTAAAGGTAGGAGAGTGTAGCCCAACCGTTGGGTCAGGAATTAAGTATTGCTCATTGTCAATAAATAGTTCTTCAGCTTTAGCCATCGGCTCATAATCATATTTTGCTTTTAATCGACCATTCGTTTCCTGCTCAGCAATTTCTAGCGTTTGAATTGGTAAAACTTCTTTGTCAAATAAGTTTTGGTCTTTAATGATGACTTCATTATTTTCAACTGTGTAATGCTCACCTTCAATTCCCCAGAATACGAGATTGGCTCCTTCAGGTGTCATCAGATAATCATAGAAGCTAAGCGCTTTTTTCAATTCTTCCTCAGTCTTGATAGAGGATTTAGGGAAGAGAATCGCATTCCCATAACCCGGTAATGACCACACCGTAAATTTACCATCAGGGCCAGCTACTTGGTTGTGAACATCAAGTACTGCATCTGGATTATTGGCAACTGTGTCTAGATAAAGTGATTGTACGTCCCCCATTGAGCCAACGTATACGCCTGCATTACCATTCTTTAGTAAACCTTGCTGGTCAGTTTTACTTGTAACAGGGAAATCCTTATTTATGTAACCTTTTTCATGTAAGTCTCTAAAGAAATCAAGTGTTTGCATGTATTCTGGGAACATAAATTCTGGTTTGATTTCTCCGTTATCCAAACCAAAGTTGGTTGGTGTATGGAACCAAGAAGCGACCGTTTTGAACGCACCAAAAATTAATTCGTTCCGATCGGTTAAGCCAAATGTATCATCTTTTCCATTCCCATCAGGATCTTCTTCCGTGAATGCACGTAGCATTTCATAAAACTCATCGGTATTTTTTGGAGCGGATAAGCCAAGCTTCTCAGCCCAATCCTTTCTATAGATCATTCCTTGACGAGAGAGAGGTTTTCCTTCATAAATCATATAGATCTTTCCATCAACCTTCGTATTTTCAACAACCTCGTCCTTCATTTTAGCCAAGTTTTCAAATTCATCTAAATATGGACCGATTTCCCAAAATTGACCATCTTGAATGGCTTCATGGTATTGAGTAAGCATGTCTAAGTCTAAAACAATGGAGTCTGGGAATGATCCTGAGCCAAATAAAGCATTTACTTTTTCTACATAAGTTGTTGAGGGTACGAATTGGATATCCAGTTTCATGTCAGTTTTTTCTTCGAGGATTTCTAAAATCTTTTTGTTAGGGACTTCTGGTGAGTGGAGTTTAACCATAGCTGAAAGTGTAAATTCTTCGTCAGAACCTTTTGAAGCGCTTTCACCACTGCATGCAGTAAGTGAACCAATACCTAGTGTAGCAGCACAAAGAAGAGAAAAAACTTTTCCGGGCTTTTTCATTACATCAACCTCCTACGTTTGAGTGATATTTGATATATCATGTTTTTTATCATAATGGAAGAAGGTTGATTAGTAAATACCTTTTTGAGAATTTTTTAACTTTTTAAAATTATCGATAGATTGTACCTAGCTAAAATGCTTTAGTATCAAAGGTTGTACAAGCTTTTTAGTCTTTAAAATCCAGTTATCACTGTGTTGACAACGATTTCATAATCGATTTAAATTATAAGAAATATGATATATCTTATAGAGTAAGATTTACAAGATTTACATAAAATTGGAGGGAATTGTATTGAAGTATCAATTAGTAGAAAAACTTAAACAAGACTATATGAAGCAAGAGGGTAAATGGTTTTCACATCGTTGGCATTACATCGAATCATGTATTTTAAAGGCTTATCTTGATAGCTATGAGCTAACAGGCGATGAAAGTGAGTATCAATTTGTAAAGGACTTTATTGACAGACTTTATAATGATGACGGTGAAATTGAACAAATTGATACACAATACTACAATATTGATCAAATCCGGATGGCAAACGTTTTATTTACACTCTTTAATAAAGAAGGAGATTTAAAGTATAAGAACGTTCTAGATAAATTGTATACCCAACTTCAATCTTATCCTCGTACAAAAAGCGGGAACTTCTGGCACAAAACGAATTATGAAAATCAAATTTGGCTAGATGGGCTATATATGGGGCAAC
Source organism: Ferdinandcohnia salidurans (assembly GCF_042680725.1). Classification (NCBI taxonomy): domain Bacteria; kingdom Bacillati; phylum Bacillota; class Bacilli; order Caryophanales; family Bacillaceae; genus Ferdinandcohnia; species Ferdinandcohnia salidurans. Next base: position 86,452 of record NZ_JBHUEK010000034.1, on the reverse strand, counting down.
CATTCTATGTTAGATATATCAAGGAGTTCCAAGATGAGAAAGATTTCACGGATACCATCGAGCAATTCAAAAACGTCCGCAACTATTTATTTGATGATCAAACAAAATTATACGTTCATGCCTATGATGAGAGTCGTAGTATGTTTTGGTGCAATAAGGAAACGGGCCACTCACCACATGTTTGGAGCAGGGCAGTTGGTTGGTATGCAATGGCTTTAGTGGATGTACTTGAACTAATAGAAGGAGAAGATGTTGATTCAGACGAGCTAAAAAGCCTATTAAAAGAAACAATCGATGGAATGTTACCTTATCAGCAGCCAAATGGAATGTGGTATCAAGTAGTGGAGCATCCAGGTGAGGAAGGAAATTACTTAGAGACAAGCGGAACAACCATGATGTCCTATGCGATTTTAAAAGCTGTACGCCTTGGGTATGTATCGAAGGACTATGAAAAATACGGAGTATCTGCATTTGATGGAACAGTACAAACCTATATGCGCGAAGAAGATGGGGAAGTGTTCTTAGGTGGTATATGCAGAAGTGCCGGTTTAGGAAAACACCCGGAATTAGGCAGAATACGTGATGGCAGCTATGACTATTATGTTCGTGGGGAGAAGGTTGTAGACAACAACGGACACGGTGTCGCACCCTTATTAATGGCTTATAATGAGATTGTTCAAATAAAATAATCTGAAATTTTATACTACTCATTATTTACAAAAAATAAAACAGGTGCTAATATATGATATATCAGATATCACAAACTAATAATATCCAAATTGGAGGTGGAAAAAATGAACGGTGAATTATTCTCTTTGAAAACAGAGCAGGTGAAATCCTTACGAGATGTTGTTCTTGAATCCATTCGTGAAGCGATTATCTCAGGACAATTTAAGCCTGGTGATCATTTAAAAGAAAGAGAGCTTTCAGAAAAAATGGGAGTCAGTACTACTCCGATCAAAGAAGCGTTCCGTATGCTTAGCCAAGAAGGGCTTGTTGAAACCATACCTAGAAAAGGAACATATGTATCAAGTTTAGCCGACGTGAATATTCAGGAAGTGCAAATCTTAAGAGCTGGTGTTGAGGGAGTCTGTGCTAAGCTTGCTGCGATGAAACTCAATGAAATTCAAAAAGTAGAATTACAGCAACAAATGGAGAAAATGGAGCACCTCTTGCAACAAAATGAAGTAGAGCGATTGGTAGAGGAAAACACCAAATTCCACGGAATGATCAGATCCATTGCTGACAATCTGATGGTTACCCAAATTCTTGATAATATAGCAAGCTTTGATAAAGCTTTTCGTAAAAGAGCCCTGAAGGAAAAAGGGGAATTACGATCAGGTTATACCGAGCATCGTAAAATTGGTGATGCTATTATCTCAAAAAACCCAGAACTAGCTGAACATCTTATGAAAGAACATATTTTACGAACCTTGCATGATGTGTTAAATGGAACTACAGAAAAATTAATCAAGGATTAGAGGAGGATAAGATGAATTACGCTGACTGGAAAGAAAAATTTGAAACCATTTCTGGCATTACCATTACCCCTTTTAAAAAAGATTCAAGAGAAATCGATTGGGACGGAGTAAAAGAGAATGTTGAATTTCTCATTCAAAGAGGTGTGAAGGTCATTGTTCCTTGTGGCAACACAAGTGAATTCTATTCCCTTACTATTGAGGAAGCGAAGGAAGAGATTAAAAGAGTAGTAGAGTATGTAGATGGAAGAGCTGTTGTGCTGGCTGGGATTGGCTACTCTGTTGAAACGGCCATCGACATGGGAAATTACGCGAAAGCCGTTGGTGCTGATAGCGTCATGATTCATATGCCAATCCACCCTTATATTACAAACGAAGGCGCATATGAATACTTCAAATCCATCATTGAAGGTGTCAATTTACCATCTTGTATTTATTTTAAAGATCCCAATTTAAGTGATGATGTACTTGTCAAATTAGCCCCATTAGAAAAACTTGTTGCAGTCAAATATGCTGTAAACGACCTCCCTAGATTTACTAACACTGTTCAAACTGTTTCATCCGAACATCATATTGCCTGGATTTGCGGAACGGCTGAGAAATGGGCACCATTTTTCTACAATGCCGGGGCAGTTGGTTTTACTTCAGGACTTGTTAATCTTTATCCCGAAAAATCATTTGAAATGCTAAATGCACTTAAGTCAAAAAATGAAGAAATTGTTTGGAAGGTATGGAAAGAGGTCGTACCTTTTGAAAATTTACGTGCGAAATACAATAGTGGAAACAATGTTGTTGTCATTAAAGAAGCAATGGAGCAAATCGGATTAAATGCTGGGATTACTAGACAACCCGTTTCCGCTCTTAATGAAGCAGATCGAAAGGAACTAACTGAACTACTTGAATCATGGGGATTTGTACCCAATCTCGTAAAATAGAAAGGGGAAAATTATGAGTCAAATTTATAAAAATTTTATTGATGGCCAGTGGTGTCAATCCAGTAATGGTGAATTTTTGGAGAGTCGTAATCCTGCCAATTTTTCAGAAGCTGTAGGAAAATTTCCAAGTTCAACTACGGAAGATATCGACAACGCAGTGGGTGCTGCAAAAGGGGCTTTATCTAGCTGGAAGAATCTTTCTGCGTTAGAGAGAGGCCACTTTCTACATAAGACAGCTGATATTTTAGAAAAGAAAGTTGATGAAATTGCGAGAACGGCAACACTTGAAATGGGAAAAACCTTAGCAGAAACAAAGGGTGAAGTGACAAGAGCTGTTCAAATTTTAAGATACTATGCACAAGAAGGTTATCGAAAAGTGGGAGATAACATCCCATCGGGCGGAAGTAGGAACCTATTATTTACAACACGTGTACCAGTTGGGGTTGTAGGGATCATTTCACCTTGGAATTTCCCAATAGCCATTCCGATTTGGAAAATCGCCCCGGCATTGGTGTATGGAAACACGGTCGTCTTAAAGCCGGCTTCTGAAACAACGATTACAGCGATTAAGATTATTGAGGCTTTTGCAGAAGCAGAGTTTCCAAATGGTGTTATTAATATTGTAACGGGAAGAGGTTCAGTTGTTGGTGACCATTTGATCAATCACCCTCATGTGAATGCCATCAGTTTTACAGGCTCTAATGAAGTCGGAAAACTCGTCGCCTTGAGCTGTGTTGAACGAGGGGCAAAGTACCAGCTTGAAATGGGCGGGAAGAACCCAGCAATCATCCTTGATGATGCAGACCTAGAACTAGCGGCTAAATTGACAGTTAGTGGAGCCATGAAACATACCGGACAAAAATGTACAGCGACAAGCCGAGCTTTTGTTCATGAAGCGGTGTATGAGGATTTTAAAACTAGAGTCCTAGAAAAGGTAGCTGCTATTAAAATAGGTTCGGGTTTAGAGGAATCTACCTATATGGGTCCATTAGCATCTAAATCTCAACTGGATACCGTCCTTCATTATTTAGAAGTAGGAAAAAAATCAGGGGCTACGCTACTTACGGGGGGAAAAGTGCCAGAGGGTAATGACTATCAAAACGGGTATTATGTGGAGCCTACAGTGTTTGAGAATGTGGACCACAAAAGTGCAATAGCACAAGAGGAAATTTTCGGCCCTGTCCTATGTTTATTTAAGGTTGATAGCTTGCAAGAAGCGCTTGAAAAAGCAAATGATAGTAAGTTCGGCTTATCAGCATCCTTATTTACGAAAGATATTGGTAACGCCTTCACGTATATTAATGAAATTGATGCAGGCTTAATCAAAGTAAATGGCGAAAGTGCGGGTGTTGAATTACAGGCACCGTTTGGTGGCATGAAGCAATCTAGTTCCCATTCAAGAGAACAAGGTGAGGCGGCAAAGGAATTTTTCACTTCAATTAAAACAGTAACCATTACACCAGTATAAGAATCGTACATATCAAGGTCTATAAAATTAGTAGAGTAGGGATGATGGTAAAATGAAAATAACAGATATTACATTAACAGTTGTTGGTATTCCACGTCATACCGGTTTTGTGAATAAACATATTATTGTTAAGATTTATTCTGATGAAGGAATCGTAGGGATTGGTGAGATGTCCGACTTTTCGCATCTCCCACGCTACGCACCGGATGTTGAGGATTTAACAAATGTCTTAAAGTCTTTTCTAATCGGTGAAAATCCATTTGATATTATGAAGCTCAACCAAGAGCTTTCTGGTAATTTCCCAGAAGCAATGTACTACTATGAAAAGGGGAGTTTCATCCGTAATGGAGTCGATGTTGCCCTCTATGACCTATGTGCGAAGTATCTAGGTATTTCGGTTGCTGATATGCTTGGTGGTAGAATCAGAGAAAAAATTAAAGTATGCTACCCGATTTTCCGGATGAGATTTATGGAAGAAGTGGAAGAGAACGTCGAGGTCATACGTCAACGTTTACACCAAGGATTTGATACCTTCCGCTTATATGTTGGTAAAAATATTGACGCCGATGAAGCCTTTTTAGCAGCTGTTAAAAGCGAATTTGGTAACGAAGTAAAAATCAAGTCACTTGATTTTAGTCACTTGCTTGATTGGAAATCAACATTGCAAGCAGTCAAACGATTAACCAAATATGATTTAGGTCTTGAGATGATTGAAAGCCCTGCTTTTGCCAATGACTACGAGGGCTTGCATCATATTCGGATGAGAACCGATTACCCAATCAGCGAACATGTTTGGTCCACGAAACATCAGTACGAAATGATCAAGCACGATTCAGTAGATATCTTTAATATATCGCCAATCTTTATTGGTGGGTTAACGGCAGCAAAAAGGGCAGCGGCAGTTGCCGAAGTAGCTCGAAAAAGCGTCATCCTAGGAACCACACAAGAACTATCAATCGGTACTGCATCCATGGCTCATTTAGGAGCAAATCTAGTCAATCTGAATTATACGTCTGACCCAACAGGACCGGAACTCTATATCGGAGACGTCGTAAAAAATCGCATCCAATATCAAAACGGCTATCTCCATGTCCCAGACCGTAATGTACCAGGCCTAGGAATTGAACTAGACGAAAACCTAATCGAAACCTACCGCGTCAAAGACCTAAGCTGGGGCAACGTCTCCGTCCACCAACTCCAAGACCGCACCGCCCAAACCAAATAGGCAGTAGGTCAGAAATCAGGTGGGTCAGAGGGACAGGTCCCTTGTCCCAGACATCCATATTGGTAGTAAGAGGTTGCATTTATGCAGCCTCTTTTTTATGAAGTTTTGGCGTTACCTCTAATTAGGGTCCAATTTGATTTAAAGTCCTATTTACGACAGAGTATCGGAAGAAAGACCTATATGTATGAGTTAAATAGTTAAGTAGAATCAAAATAAGGAAGTTTTTACTAGCTTTCAAAAGATTTGTAATCGCTTCCTTTAGTATAGAAAGGAGGTTCAATAACGTTTTACTTTTACATAATTAAAGGGAGGTTTGTTGTTTGAGAGTTAGAAACTTGAAGAAATCAATCATACTCGCATTTTGTTTTACTCTATTATTTGGTGTAATCGCTCCATTTACTACTTCTAGTACGCTACCCGTTTCTGCTGAAACGATACAAGTCGAGGTGCCAAATGGTAGTTTTGAAGATGTTGATAATCCACGGTGGAGTCTTGTAACCAATAATCCATCGACAAGTATTAGTTTTAGTGATGAAAAAGCTCATACTGGAAACAGAAGCTTGCACTTTAAAGATGAAAATAGCAATAATCCAGGTGGGAATTTACAGGTAACAAGCGAAAAAATACCTGTTAGCACAGGTGTCTCCTATGTAGCGAAAGCATATGTGAATGTAGTTAGACAATCCCATAGTATCGGGTATGAGATTCATTTTTATAACGGTGAAGGACAAAAAGTTGGCACTGCTACTTTTAAAAATTTTAGTGCTGCTGAGTTAGGTACAGATAAGTGGACTGAAATTCAAGTTCCTTTTGAGGTGCCAGAGGGAGCAACACAAGTCGAACTTCGTTTCAACTCGGGGCATCCATCAATCACAGAGGCATATTTTGATGATGTTACGATCGAAGGTACTTCTACTGAAGAACCTCCAGTTGACGATATCAAGACGGAAGTATTGAATCCTAGCTTTGAAGACGCGGTCGTAGAGGGAAGCATTCCTGGATGGACATCCGAATTTGGGGGTCCAGGAATCAATGTAAGTACAGATCGAGCTCGTACTGGGGCTCAAAGCCTGCACTTACATGATACTACTGACCAAGCAGGTGTAAGTGTCTTAAGCGATAAAATTGCAGTTGAGGCTGGTGCTTCTTATTTATTAACGGTTTATTCAAATGTTGTAAGTCAGACACATAACGTGGTAACGGAAATTCGTTATTTTGATGCGGACAATAATAGAATTACAGAACATCGAGAACTAAATGGGAACCTAGCGAAAAATGAATGGACGGACTTAAAAGTATTTAGTGTAGTTCCAGATAATGCAGCGTATGCAAGATTAGCTTTCTATTCGGGAGGAATTAGCTTTACAGAAGTCTATTTTGACGATGTTACCTTTGAAAAAGTGACGGATGATGGCAAATTTGATCGTGAATATACGGCTCCTATTAATCTAGGAGAGATGGTTCATGTCCAATTAGGACAAGCAGGAGCGATTCAGGAAAATAGCCTAGGTGAAAATGAAGTATATTATCATTCCAATGGTGCTCCAGGTACATTTTCAGTTTTAGATGCTGAGACAGGGGAGCTTAAGTTTTCCAAAGTGATTCAGAATACCGAGGCAGTTTGGGCAATTACCATTGGTTCTGATAAAAATGTATACTTCGCAAGCACTTCTGACGGAAAGTTATACCGATATGTCCCAGAATTAAAGGAAGTTCAAGACCTTGGGGCCAATCCTTCTGCCGCATGGGTATGGGATTTAGAAGCAACAGATGATGGTAAAATTTATGGTGCCACTTATCCTGGTTCTGGTGTTTTCGAGTATGACATAGACACTGGTAAATTCAAAGATTTTGGTAGTGTTTCAGACCAAGATTATGCCCGAGGACTTGCTGTAGATGGGGATTATATTTACGTTGGTACTGGAACAATAAAACATTTGTATAAGATTAATAGACATACAGGTGAAAAAGAGGAGATTATTCTAGAAGGGCACTCGGGTGAGAATGGATTCATCCAAGATGTTTGGGTTGTAAATGGGAAGCTACTTATAGCCGTTTCAACAGTTAACATGATTGTCGTTAATCCAGAGACTATGGAAGTTGAAGGTTCGTTCTCATTTAGCAATATGATTTCCGAACCAGATCCAACGCAACCGAACATGATTTATTATAAAAATGGAACACAATTATTCAGATATGACCTTAATACAAACGTAGAAACGCTAATTGAAGGTCTTCCAATTCTTCCGGATACTCCTCGAGTAAAGGACATGGCTTGGATTACATTAAATAACGGTGATACGGTATTAGCAATGGTCACACAATACGGAGAATACATGTTATATAATCCCGAAACAAATGAACTGAATTTCGTCATTTTAGATCTAGCTGCAACAGCAGTAGCGATTCAGTCACTTGAAACTGGCCCAGATGGAAAACTATATATGGGCGGCTATCAGCGTGGTATGAGTGTATATAATCCGTTTACAAATGAAATCGAAGTCAATATTTCTTCCTTTGCTCAACCAGAGGGGATTGGATTCTTGAATGATAAAGTGTTTTTCGGCACATATGTCGGTGCAATTATGTACAGTTACGATCCAACTCAACCTGTAGACTTAAATAGCAATCCACAACTTGAATATGATATTCAAGATGAACAAGATCGTCCATTTGCGATTACATCAGGGGATAACAAACTATTTGTTGGAACCATTCCTGATTATGGCGTGTTAGGTGGAGCTCTAGCCATCTATGATGAGAAAACTGGTGAATGGTTCCAACAACGAAATGTTGTTCAGGACCAAAGTATAATTAGCTTAGCTTATCATGATGGAAAATTATTTGGTGGTACTTCTGTATGGGGTGGTTTAGGAATCGATCCGAAAGCAACAGAAGCTAAAATTTTCGTATGGGATGTTGAGAAAGGTGAGAAGATTGCAGAATTCACACCGAAGATTCCTGGAATTGATGTTACTCCTCGTATGATTGGTGATTTATCAATCGGGCCAGATGGTTACTTATGGGGTGCTGTTGAAGGAACTATTTTTAAAATGGATCCAGAAACCTATGAAGTTGTTGACAGCAGAGTGATTCGACCAAGTTTATATAATAGTAGCAAATGGTTCCCTTACCAACTTGTGTGGGGTCCAGATGGCATGCTTTATACAACTTTATCTCGTAAACTAATTGCGATTGACCCTGAAACATTAAATTATAAAGTTCTTGCCGAAGATTTCGTAAACAGCATGACTCTAGGAAATGATGGAAGCATCTATTATGCAGTAGGTAGTGAGCTTCATAAAATTGCAGTACCTGAAACAGATGCAACGTTAAAATCCATTACAATAGATGGGGAAACACTTGAAGGTTTTCAACCAGGTGCTACAAACTATACGTTGTATGCTAAGCAAACTGAAAATATAGTGGCCGAGGCTACTCAAGCAGGCAGCACTGTAGACATCGTCCATTCTACAGATAAGACTGAAATAAGAGTAACTGCAACAGATGGGAAATCATCCTTAACGTATACAATCGTATGGACAGATGAACCAGAAGAACCGGGTAAACCAGGAAAACCTGACAAACCAGGTAAGCCTGATAAGCCTGATAAACCTGAAAAACCAGGCAAGCCAGATAAACCTGGTAAACCTAACAAACCAGGAAAATCAAACAATCCTGGTAATTAAGGATCGTTCTAAGTTATGAATATAGTGTTCTAACAAAAAAGCTTGAGGGAATGTTCCAACCCTCTCAAGCTTTTTGTTTTTAGTTTTTCTATATATTGCTAGAAAATACAGTAAAGGTAGAAGTGATACTAAAAGAACTAAAAATGTAATAATTATCCATTTGTGTATTGTTTTTAGGTGAGAAGACGAAAAAAGCATACGCAAAAAAGAAATGCGTATGCTTTTTTATAGACTTAGAGTATTGAACCATTCGCAAGTACCAAAAAAAGGTAGAAGTGATACTAAAAAGGCTAAAAAATTCAAAAATTATCCATTTGTGTATTGTTTTTATGTAATAAAACAATAAAAGCATACGTAAAAAAGAAATGCGTATGCTTTTATATAAAATAAGAGTATAGAACCATGCGCAGAATCCAAGAAAAGGAAGAAATGATTTCAATAAAGCTAATACAGATGTTCTTTCGTTTTTGTGGAGAAACATTGTAGTTAGCATAAGAACTAGCATCCTTTTAATCGAGTAGAAAGCATCACTGTATTCGTTACTATAACAACGTATTTTTATAAATGGACACAAAATAGTAAAGTAATGCACCCTTAATCGCAAACTTGACAATATCGATTGTCGTCGTGCGATTAAGGGTGCAATTTAGTTGGCAGAGGACCTTTTTATTTCATTGATTATTTTCTAAATGCTTCTTCAATAGCCGTAACATTATTGAGTAATGTGATTTTGAGCGCGCGATCGATACTGCTATTGTTAAGGTGCTTACGGAAATCTTCAAGATGCTTTACTGCTTGTTCTTTCTTACCTTTATCGTAGTGCTGTTTTGCTTGTGCTAATCGATTAGTTAATTGTTGAGCCACTGAATGTGGAATGCTTTCTGCTTTTTCAAGCTCATTGATTTGCTCTGTTAACGTTTCGGTTGTAACTTCGACTGTAACGACGACTGTATTCGTGTTGACTTGTTCGCCGTTGTATGAAACAGTCGCGTATATCTCTGTAGTTCCGGCGTTTTTCCCACGAATTTTTCCATCTTCAAGGCTAACTGCATCTGTATTTGAATTAATCCAATCTATCTGAGCTCCTGCTAAATCGATTTTATTTCCGTTAGCAAGTGTAACAGTTAAATCAATTTCTTGTTCGGAACCTTGTAACAGTGTCTCACTATCGACTGTTAATGATCCACTTTCAAGGGGAACAGGAAGCTGATATAAGTTATGATCTGCTGAATAGTAAATATTTCCTTCCTTATCTACATCCATTAAATTGACATTACCTGTAACCAATTGCTTGCTCTTCATTGTCTCTGGATCAATAACCGTTAATGTACGACCAGCTGTTGTGTATAAATATCCTAGGTTATCCCAACGAATGAAGAAAGCTCGCCATTGACTTCCACGATTAACTCCTTTGTATAGTTGAGTACTTTTTACGATTTCTCGATTATCAGGATTCATGGCAAAAATCACAGTGTTAAAGGAACCAGCCTCATCCAATCCCCATGCTACACCCCAGATGTTACCATCGGGACCAGCTGACAATTCACCAATCATTTCTGGCTTTTTTAAACCATTTACATGAAGGTCGAATGCTTCATGATTACCCGTTGTCACATCATATTCAAACATTTTCGCTTTTGGTTCAGTTGGGTCAATACCTAGACCACCAGAAATCGTAGAACCTCCAAAAACTTTTCCATCATGATAGGCTAACCCAATGATACTTTGATTTTTAATGATATTTCGGATTGTATTCCATTTATTCGTTTTAGCATCATAGATGGTAAGGGCACCACCTAATCTACCATAATCAGAAATGGTTCCAACAAAGAGTTTGTTATCTCCTGATGTAAAAGTGAAAGGTCTGCTTTGATCATCGTCGATGTCTTGTACCAACTCAGGATTTTCACCGGCTTTACCACTCGAGAAGGTAAATGGTTGGTTTGGATCATATTTATATATTTTAGCGCCACCATATGTTCCTAAATAGACGTCGCCGTTTAAAAATCCTATTCCTTCAATTTGGTGAGGATCACGTTCTTGTAGGATGTATTGATCAATTGATGTATCAAAGACACCAAAAGAACCTTGATAACCACCCATATAGATTTTTTGATCTTCACCAATTTCTAGACTTTGCATTAAAAGACCTTGCATGTCGACTTCAGGGTAACTGACTTTTACAGTATTTGTAGAAGGGTCATAGATGGAATATTCGATTTGATGATGTAAAATAGCTAATACATCTTTACCACTGTTATCCTTGATCCAACGCATCGCTTTGGCAGGAGTAGCAGGAAGTTGTACCGTCGGTTCTACTTTTGCTGTTTCATGTGTTGTCATATCATAGGTCCATAACTGCTGTGTATTTTTATTAATGTAATAAAGAATATTTTCATCATATGGGGAAGGGGATGAGATAAGTCCGTCAAAGGTATGCTCATCTTGCCAATCCATTGTATTCTTTTCTTCACCCGTTGCCTTGTCAATCGTCACCAATGAAGTTCCATAGGCAACAAAAATGTTATTTCCATATTCCCAAATATTTGATATAGATGTCGATACACCGGTGATTGGTAATTGTATTTCCGTTCTTTCACCGGATGCAAGGTCCATTTTCATTAAATAAGCTGTTGTACCCGTTCCGACATATAAACTTTCTTCCGTAATGCCAAGACCGCGTGCATATTGCTGACCCTCGTAAAAGGTTCCCAAATCTTTAAATTGAGCAGATTCAATATCGTATTCAAACACTTTTGCATTTGGATAGGTTGCTCCGTAGATTTTTCCATCCTGTGAAGCCTCTAGTTGCCAAACCCAATTATCTGATGGATTTTTCCCAAGCTGTTCTAAACGTTTTTCCTTCACGACATATCTGTATAAAATGCCATTATAGGTACCTGCAAAATAGACATTTCCATCCTGGCCTACAACCATTGCCCACACAACATCACTTCCAGGCAAGGCTTCAGAAAATATTTTTTCACCTGTTTCAGCATCAGCGGCATAAAATGTTGCTGGTGAACCATTTGTTGCATAGTAGAGTTCACCATCTCCAATTGCTACCCCTTGAGATTTGGCAGCCAAGGCAGCTGGCCCATGATTAATAGGCTTACCGTATTCAATTGGGAAGTCTAGAATATCTGATTCTTTCTCAAATAATTTAACATCATCATAGTATCCTTTCATATTAGATGTGGATGATTGATAGATAAATATTTTTACTTCTTTAGCACCTGCAGGAGCAGTTGCCTCAATCTCCACAGTTTGCCACTTATTAAGTTCTTGTATATCGAAATACTTTGCAGAGTTTTCGATAATTGTGCCATTTTCATCTATCCAGCGAAGCCAAATTCCTGGTTTCCCAGTTAATTCTTCGACATATACCTGAGCATTTAATTTATATTGATTACCTGCTTTTATATCAATACCTTGACTGAACAAGCCAACAACCCCGTTATTATTGACAGCAAGACTTTGACTTCCGGTTTTTACAACTTCATCTGAAATACTCATTCCAGTCTTAAAGCCACCGGTCCAATACACCCAAGATGGCAGTTCAGTATCGGATGATGTTTTTGCCTCAAAATCACCATTCTCGACGTTTAATTCTTTCCATTGATCATCTGCAGCCGATACATTCGGTTGCTGAAAATAGGGAAGAGTAGAGAAAACGAGTATTGTAGCAAGTAGTATAATAGAAAATAGTTTCAATTTTTCTTTCAAAGCATGTTCCTCCTGAATTCGTAATTATTACTGACAGGCAAAACGAAATTGCCTGTCAGTTTTTCAAATCAATCGTAATAGGAAAGATAGCAGTATAAATGCTATGCCTACTAATCTATCTTTCGTATTGATATAGCTTAGTTCCTCGAGCAAAATAAATATTTCCATCTGGATCCATTGCAAAAAGTTTTGTATCTTCTGCTAAGACTTCATGATCCAATGTATTAGGATTGATTCTAAAGATATCTCCGCGAGCTTGACCATATAAATAGCCATCGTCAGCAAATTGTAGAAAACCTTCTCGCCATAAATGGCCAATAGAATTCCAATCCACTTGATACAATTCCTTCGTTTCAACGACCTGATTACTTGTCGTGTCGTATTTAAATAAGATGCCTGATGTAAGCCCCCATAGGTTTCCGCCATTATCAAAGGTTAGAGCGGAAATGGCTTTCTCACCAGGAACGGGAATGGTTTCAAATTGTTTTTCACCTGTTTGCACATTATAGACAAACAATTTCGCTTCTTCCTCAGTTGGAGCAATCCCTAGACCACCCCAAACAGAAGTGCCGCCATAGAGAAGTCCATCCTGATAAGCCAATGAAATGACACTTTGATTTTCTACGATATTCCGGTGAAGAGTATAATCATTTGTTGCTGGATTAAATATCGTTAGAGCACCCCCAAGTAGTCCATAATCCGGAACCGTTCCGATGGCTAATAAATCACCAGCAGATGCTAAAGCAAAGGGCCGATCCTGACCTTCCGATTTTAAACCGAAATGTTCAACTGGATTTATACCCATTTCATAGTTTTCAGCAGGATCATAGGAATATAACAACCCACCAGGATAAATTCCCATATATAAACGATTTTGATGGGCAATCATTCCTTCGATTTGACCAAGTCCTTTATTTTCAGTAACTTGACCGGTTTTATAATCATATTGGGCAATCCCACCAGATAAATAGCCACCAATAAAAATATTGCCGTTTGGTCCTTGCGTTAGGGATTGGATACTAACAGGTTGACCACTCAATTGTCCTTGTATTATACGATGATTCCCGGTGATTGGATTATAGTGACGAATCTTTCCATCCCAAGCAATTGACACTAATGTCTTTCCAGGGAATTCACTGGTTTCAAATTTCGCCCAACCGAAATCTCTTGCAGAAAATAGATTGTCGAATCCGGTAGGTGTTAGTTTCAAAGAGTTTAAATCATAAGAGTATAGTTGTTCGTTTTTGATAAAATAAACCAAATTCCCTGGACCCGGTTCAGAAACATCAAGTCCATTGGCACCTTCAATTTCATCAACGATTTTCATTGTTTTTAAATCTAAAACGAGTATTGTATTACTAGAACCAGTTGCCCTAGCAAACATTTTATTACCAATTACATCAATATCATATACATAGGTTCTTTCCGCATACTTTTCAGGTAGTGGAATTTCTACTTTTTCACCTGTATGTATATCTACTTCGATAAGATTTGCTCCTTGAGTTCCAAGTCCTACATAAAGTTTGTCTTTATAAATATCAAGACCTCTGGCATATTGCTGTCCTTCCTTTACATGTCCATAATCACGAAATTTCTTAGTTTCAGGATCATATTGAAATACTTTTCCGCTCGGAAAGGTACCTCCATAAATGCGACCATCCTTATCTGACTTAATACGCCAAATAAATGATTCACCTGGGATTGGATTACCTAGGTTTTCTACATGGTCTGCACCTGGAACATATTTAAACAAAGAAGCACTAGAGTTCGTTCCAATATAGACATTTCCCATAGGGTCAACTGTGACACCCCATGCACCACTAGTTCCATCAAGTGGAAAACATGCAACACGCTCTCCAGTTTTTGCATCTAGAACATTAAATACAGCAGGGGAGCCGTTAGCGACCGCGTATACCCAATCTTCACCATTTGGACCTTTTCCATAATCAGATGCGGGAACAGAAACTGAATTAAGAACAGTTCCAATCTCACGAATATTTCCCTCTTCAGCGAATGTTTGATTATCACCAATTACACTGGAAAATAACGAGAAGACTAAAACTGTGATCAAAGAATACATGATTGATTTTGTTTTCAGCGCTTTTCATCCTTTCATGTTTTGATAGGAGAGGGAGGCACGTATTTGAAATAAATCCACTGTTGTTCCGCTCACCCATAATTAAACCGCACAAAATAAATTCCGAAATACACCTCCATTCTTTCACTCCATCACTCCCTTTGTGCAAAGAGTGTGATACACTATTAAAAATTTTCTGACTACAGTAAAAGAATAATGAAAGAGTTTAGTCTTTAATATGACGATAAAGATTTTAGGTCTATAGTAGGAGGGTTGTAGAATCGGGTTATCATACGAAAGACGGGTTTAAGTATATTCACACTTAAAGACTATTTTCAGACTTGTCTCACTTTTGCGAAATCAATACAATGAAGTAGATTTATAGATATTACCGTTTCTAATTTAAAAGGGAGAGGGGTTATGTTTTTGGCGAGGAAAAGGAAGGTAACATTGTTAATGCTTTGTGTTTTGTTAACGCTTGGAAGTTTATTTCAAGGAACACCACTATTTTTAGAAACAGTAAGTGCAGCTTCTACATCAAGTACGATATCAGTAAAGAATGGTAGTTTTGAAGAGCCTATAGTCGATGGCAAAATCACTGGCTGGACATCATTATTTCAGACAGGAGATGGATTTACGTTTGAAGTATCAAAAGAACAAAGTGCAGTAGGAGAAAATAGTCTACATCTATCAGATACGATTAGGGGACAATCAGTAGGCCTGCTAAGTGATCCGATTGCAGTTAAACCTGGTGATTCGTATACAGGAACAACTATGTTGTATTTAAAGGCTGATAGTACGGCAAGCTTCCGGATTCAATTTTATGATGAAAATAATAATCAAATTAAAACAGAAGAGTATGTAACACATAGTGAAACATCTAAGGGATTTCCCGCAGAGGAGTGGTCCAATGTTGTAACGCCTACTGCCGTTGCACCTGGAGGAGCAAAATTTGCTAGAGTTGTAGTTTTTACTACAAGTTATGCAATCGCTCAAGCTTATTATGATGACATAAAGGTGGTACATACACCGAATCAAGGAGACGGTGATGAACCACATACCCCAGACCCATTAAAGAATGGTAGTTTTGAAGATCCTGTAGTCGACGGCACAATCACGGGCTGGACATCTATGTTCAAATCTGGAGATGGACACAATTATGCTGTAACGAATGAACAAAGTGCGACCGGAGAATACAGCCTTTATCTTTCAGATGAGTTTAGAGATAAATCAGTTGGTTTATTAAGTGACTCAGTTGAAGTTAAACCAGGGGATTTATATACCGGTACCGCTATGTTGTTCATGAAAGCAGATAGTACAGCTAGTATTCGTATAGAGTTTTATGATGAAAAGAATAGTAAGATTCAAACTACCGAGTATGTAACACATAGTGAAACCTCAAAAGGCTTTCCAATCGAGCAATGGACAAAGGTCTCTACACCATCTGCTCCTGCACCAAGTAATGCGAAATATGCAAAAGTAGTCGTTTATACAACAAGCTATGCGATTGCACAGGCATATTTTGATGATGTAGCAATTGAAGGAGAAATAGTATTAGAACCAATCGGAAAAGATGTGCGAAATCCAAGTTTTGAAAAGCCTTTGTACAATGGGAACATTCAATACTGGGAATCATTATTTAATGTTGGATCTGATTTTTATTATGAATTGAATAACGAAATAAGTGCTTCAGGTGATTATAGTCTGAAGATATATGACCAGGTAAGAAACGGGTCAGTAGCTTTAATTAGTGATTATGTTTCTGTTACTCCTGGAGATACGTACACAGGTTCCAGCAAGTTGTATCTCAAAGATGGTGGTACAGCAAGTATTGATATTCGTTTCTATAGTGAAGATGATGTTCGCATTGATGTAGGTGCAACTGAAATGCATTATGCATCTGGAAAAGACGTTCCGGTAGACGAATGGAGCGATATTTATACCAGAGAGGTAGTTGCTCCGGCTGAAGCAGCTTATGCACGAATGGTTTTATATTCCACATCGTATCAAATTGCTGAAGCTTATTATGATGATGTTACGATACTACATGAGGCAGATCAATCACCAGCAAATCTCTCGATATCAGCTCCTACACAAATTGCTGAAGGTGAGACTTTTACAGTAACGCTAGATGCTTCAAAAGTAAAAGAGCTTCATCATATTGAAGGGTATGTCTACTATGACCGCGAAAATCTACAATTTTTAAGCTATGAACCACTTGGGGATTTTGCAACAGAATCTGCATCAGTAAATGTCGAGGAATCTAACGGAAGATTGAGCGTTGAGGCTTCTACAAATCTGGAGCAACCTGTGAAATCGGACTCAAGCATTGTTCAGTTACAATTCAAAGCGGGTACTGAGTCCGGGCAAGCTTGGACAGTCTTAAGTAAAGAGACAGTTATGAATAATGAATTTCAGCTAGAACGGGATCAAACGTCATTGATTACAATTGGCGAAATACATGAAAAACTTGGAAACTTGTCTTTTAGTCAGCCAGAAAATCTCCAACCGCCGATTGCTGATACAATTGGTTTGTTTGATGGAAGAACTGGTGTAGAAGACGGTGTTAATGTCATGTATACAACCGTTAAAGGAATTCCACCTGTATTCCATGTAATCAATATTGATGAGCACAAACTTATCCGTAGCTTACCTATGGAAGGTGCAGGAGATGTTTGGAGCCATACGGTTGTACCGAACGGGGACGTATATGTGGCTGCAGGTGGACAGTTGTGGGTGTATTCTCCTGTCACAAAGGATATTAAAAAGGTCTACACACACAGTACTGAGAATGTTTTTTGGGCACTTGAGCATGATGAAGAGGGCAATGTATATATTGCTACAGGTCCACTAGGGAAAATTATTAAGTATGATCCACCTACTCAAACAGCACATGATTATGGTCGATTAATGGGTCATATAAGCCAAGAATATGTCCGTTCGATTGATTATAGCAATGGATATGTGTATGGCGGAACATCCCTTGGAGAGATTTATAAACTCGATGTGAAAACAGGCGAGAAGGTTGAAATTGCTTCTCCTTTGAATGAAGTAGGATATGTATATGATTTAGATATTGTTGATGACAGACTGTTAATTGCACGTTTTGAAACTTCACAAACAAGGTATGTATATAATTTAGAGACGGAAAAATGGGAAGATGTTAAAATTGAAAACAGTAGTTCTGGTCTCCATCTGCCGAAAACATCTCTTGATGGAAAAATTTATATGCCGGTTAACGGGAAAATTGCTTCCTTTGATGTGAATACATTTGAGTTAGTTGAAATTGTAGATTTTGGAACAGGATTTAGAGGGGTAGATTGGGTAGAATCACCGGACCCTGAACTTCCGGGTGTAAGTTTGGTTACAATGAATTTTGCTGGGAGCTATATCTTTTTTAATCCAGCTACTGGAAAAATTAAAACCATTTCTAATTTCTTGCCACCATCTCCTTCAATCACTCACGTATTTAAGAAGGGAACAAACGGAAAGGTTTATATTACAGGTATGCAGGCCTCAAAGGCAGCTGAATATGATGTGTTTACGAAAGAATTGAAGCTTTTCCCAATGGGGCAAGCTGGAGCTGTCATTCCGTTTCAAGACAAAGTCTACTTCGGAGTTTATCCGGGAGGCGCTTTTGAGGAATATATCCCAGCAAGCGGTGATAATCCTAAGAAACTATTTAATATTGGAGAAGCACAAGACCGTCCTATCAGCGGAATTGATGTCGAAGGAAAAATCTATTTGGGATCGATTCCTGACTATGGAGAACTCGGTGGGGCATTAATGGTCTATGACCCTGCTGGTGAAAATCCAAATGAATCCTATAAAGTGCACCGTAATATCGTTGAAAATCAAAGTATCATTTCTTTAGCACATAAAGACGGAAAAATTTATGGTTCTACTAGTATTAATGGGGGATTAAGTTCTGAAACAACGGCAACTGAAGCTAAAATCTTCGTATGGGATATCAAAAATGAAAAGAAACTCAAAGAAATTTCTTTAGATATTCCTGGACTTTATAGTCCTCCTGCAATTGGTGGACTTTCTATTGGTCCTGATGGGTTATTATGGGGAGCTGTAAATGGAATTGTGTTTGCACTGGATCCTGAATCACTTGCTTTAATAAAGTATAAAAATCTATTTCCATCTGATGGTTCTTGGGGTCAATGGGGCGCTTATAATGTCGAATGGCATCAAGATATTCTTTACATGCAGCTTGGTCGCCGATTAGTAGCAATTGATCCAATCACCCTTGATTTTCATTACTTTGAGGATTCTGAAGCATTCACGATAGGTGAAGATGGACATCTATATTATTCACCACGTTCTAATAGAACATTGATGTATAAGGTAAGCATTACTGATAAAACACATCCAGGACAATTACATCTTAATGCTCCGTTAAATATTGATCAAGGTGACATATTCGAGATAGAGCTCTACGCCAATCAGGTAAATCAACTTGATAAAGTGATAGCTCAACTTAATTATAATGCTAAAGACATAAAGTTCATTCAGGCAAAAGGAACTGGTGCATTTAGTGAAAAGGGTACAACATTTAAAGTGGCAAGGGAATCTGGAAAGGTAAAGATTTCTGCTACATTGCCTACAGGAAAGTCACTCGAAGAAGATGGCAAAATTGCTGTACTTCGATTCAAAGCAAACAAAAATATAGAAACAACTAGTATTTCTATTCTGGAAAAATCTAAGGTTTCTTCCTTAAATAGCAAAGATTTCTTAAATATTGGAGAGAGCCAAACAATTACGGTGAGAGTTTTACCGTAACATGAAAAAAAGGACTACATTTCCCATTAAAATGTAGTCCTTCTCTTTATTTCTTCCCAAACGTTTCTTTCATTCGTAACACAGGGTCATCTTCAATTGAATCATCCCATTGTAGTACTTGTCCGTATGAGAGTAATTCATTCTTTAATTGTTCATAAGAGATGCCTTGTACAGTTGTATTATTTTTATGAGCTAAAGCGGCTGCAGCTCCTGCTGATTGTCCTAAAATCATGAACACTGGCTCCATCCGTATGGAACCATAGGCAATATGTGAACTTGATAAACAAACAGGAACGAGTAAGTTTGTGCACTCTTCTGCTTTTGGGCGAATTGAACGATAGGAGATTGGATAAGGTGATATCGGCACTTCAACATCACCTTCATTGTAAACACGTCCATCAATAACTAATCTTCTAACATGATGAGAATCCATTTGATAGGAAGCTAGTCCAATTGAGTCTTCTACCTTACGATCTCCCAAACAATTGTGGTCTGTCATCACATAATCCGCTATCATTCTTCTTGCTTCACGAATATATAACTGATGAGGCCAATGCCCAGTTTCTTCAAACTCATCTCGAGCTAATCCCCATTGGGAGACCTCGTCCCGAATCGCTTTTGGAACTTGTTCATCATTGGCTAAGAAATAGAGCATGCCGAGATTGTATGTAAAGTGATCTTGAAAGATTCTTTCACGTGTTTCGAAATCTCCTTCAGGCCATCCATAATTCATTCCAATGTTATCCGTAGAGAACCCGCCGTAGTTATTTAAGTCCGTTTTTCCATTAGGTAACAAGGTATGTAGATTCATTGCATCCCAGACACCCGCATTGATATAACGAACTAATAACGCGTAGCGCTCTCGGTCATAGGAGGGAGGCTTTGGAAATGGCACATGATTATCAAGGTTTTTGGTTAAGCATATTCGAAAATTATAGGCTTGAATTCGCGTGTCACCCTGACCTTGATAGCCTAGAGTTTCATGAGTGGTTTCGGTAATACCAGGCAATACTCCACTTGATGGGTCACCTTCAACTACATACGGATCAATCCACTTTTCAAACTGATGGTGGGGATGTCCAAATTGGATTCCATTATATCTCTCTTTGTAAGTGGCATTCGATTCTCTACCTACAAAGTAAGTAACACCTGCTTTGGCCATTACGTCACCCTCATAGCTAGTATCAATGAAAAAGTTGCCTATATATGAAGTTCCATCTTCCATAATTAACTCTGTTATCCTGTTATTCTCTTTTTTAACATCGATTACATGCTGATTATAAACAACTTCAATATCGTTTTCCTTGAGCCATTTCTCAAATACATATTTAGCTGCCTTCGGTTCAAAGGTCCACTGTTCGTTTTTATTGTAATAACTTCCTAATTCCTGAAAAAATTCTCTCGATAAACCACCAATTGCCTCTTTTGCACCAATATCAGAGGCTCCTAAACCACTTGCTGTAATTCCGCCAACATGTCTACCAAATTCAGCAATGACAACAGAAAGTCCCATTCGTTTAGCCTGAATGGCCGCTGTAATTCCAGCGGGGGTTGCACCATAGATAATTAAATCTCTCGTGATTGTCTTTGGTTCACTAACTTTCGGGGTAGGTACATAATAATATAACTGATTGAAATCCATTTTGTTATCCTCCTTAGATGGAAAATTCCTACTATTTCTTCAAACTTACTTAAAGTGTAAAAGAATAGTAGGAATAATCAAGACTTTTAACGGACTTTAAATCTAGATATAAAATGTATCTGCATATTTGCCCACGAAAAAAAGAGTGTCCATTGATAGACCCTCTTAAACATACTGATAATTTTAGTGATGAATAAAACTCTTTTTCTTGCTTTTAATTTTAATTAGGGCTCTGTTGCTACACCAAGTAATCGCAACGGCTAGTACACTTCCAGTAAACAATGGGATTATTCCAGGAATTAAGTTTATTATAATTCCAAGTAGCATACATGCTGTGAAAATGAGAATAGTTTCTACCACAGAACTAGCTCCAATTAGGAATGATTGTTTAATATATTGAAAGAATTTCATTTTAAATTGTGTGTATATAGGAAAGAAATAGAGTAACGTTAGTAAATAACAAATTGCTAAAAACAAAAGGATTGGAAACAGCAACTGTAGCTTGTCCACATTCTTATATACAAACATAAAGTCATACACTAATACATAGCCAATCACGATAAAGAATAGGCCAAACTTGTTAAGTGAGATAAATTCTCTTCTAAAGGTTTTCCAAAATGAATGAAAGATACGATCAACTGGTTCGTTTTGCAGCCATTTTTGAACAATTGCAAACATGGCACCTGTCGCAGGGAATAAACCAAATACGCCTAATCCAACAATCGTAAAGCCAATCCACAGTAAATTTACATAAGCCACTTTTACCATCCATATCGCATAATTATTAAATTTTTCCCAGCCACCCAATATATGCCACCTCATTATGATAAAAATATGTACATGGATTTAATTAAAGACACTTAATAGACTTGTCACCTAATAAATTTCAAATAAAATAGAAAGTAAGTCAGAAAGATTAGTTGTATTATAACATGATTCAAACTGTTAGCGATTACATTTTTTGCAGAAGGATAAGAGGTTGTCTCCTATAAAATGTTAGTCGAAAGTGAATGTAAAAAAATGAGGTGAATGAAATGGTTGAATACCGTTTACTAGAAGAAGGCGATTTTCAACAGGCAATTGAGTTGGCGGATAAGGTGTTTCGTAAAGAAGGTCACGTATCTATGGGGGTTGCGTTTCCACAAGTTTTCTCACATGCCTTTCATCAATCCTATGGTGCCTTTATAGATGGGACATTAGTTTCTTTTATCGGATTGGTCCCATCTGTACTTCATATAGAAGGAGCCGAAGTTCAAGCTTATTCAATTGGTGCGGTTTGCACCGAGCCAGAATATAGGAAAAGAGGATTAGCCAATACACTTTTACAAATGATTTTTGATCATGTCAACAAATCAGGTGCTTCCATTCTCTTTATTTCAGGAGATTTACCACTCTACATCAAACAAGGTTGTACATTTTATGGCAAGCTGAATCAATATAAGCTTCATCAAAATGACTTAAAACCGGAGAAGGCTTATCATGTTCGTGAGCTTCAGCCAACAGACTGGTTTCAAATGAGAAAACTAAGTCATCGTCGAACCATACGATATGAACAAAGTATATTTGAAATGGCTCAACTAAATGATTCAGCGGGCTTCGCTAGTATATTCAAAATGAAGCACAAGGTTCTTGTCGCTGAAGAGAACAAGGAAGTAAAAGCATTTTTAATTTTCGGAGTACCTTACCAGGAACAAGAAAATGTGGAATCTAGAATTATCGAGTGGGGAGGGGACCCCATAGCCATAGTGAGTTTGCTTAAAGAAGCATTTACATACGGGATTAATTCCTTAATATTTAATATACCTACTTATGAAAAAGAGTTGATACAAAAGCTTGATGACCCATTACTGGAAAAAGTAGAACAACCATTTCCAGGAACAATCAGGATTATGAATCTTGAGTTACTCTTGCAGCAGCTTGCCCCATATTTTAAAAATAAGCTTCAGATTTCAAATGTAGATGATAACAATAAAAGCCTCACTTATGCGAAGGAATCTATTACGATCAGTAATCGGGACCTGGAAGAGTTGATCTTAAAAGGAAACAAAGATTTAGATTCATCAATACAGGAACTATTTCCGATTCCATTTCCATTTCCACAAGGTTTGAATTATGTGTGATCGCTATTTAATTGTAAGGGTACTAAATTAATTCCAATTTTTTATTAAAGACAGTTTATAGACTTGTCACAATATTACAAACGAACTAGAATAAGGTTAGTAAAAGTATTTGAAATTGCAGAATTTTTTTAACATCTAATGTATAGGCTTTCAATTATGTGTGTTTTCAGACAAATAGTTTAGGTAAAGGGGGGATCGCTAAAAGATATAATGGTAGGTTTTTAGTCTTACAAATTTTATTTTTGAACTAATAGGGGGTAATTCGTAGATGAAAAAGAAACGTTTTTCGTTCATGGCACTTTTGCTTTCAGGTAGCTTACTTTTCTCAGCTTGTAGTAATGACTCAAGTACAGAGCCTAAAAAAGAAGATGGAAAAGTTGATGGTGAAATCACAGTATGGGTACATCCATATACAGGTGATGCTACAAAAGAAGAGGAAATGTGGAAAGAAATCACTGCTAATTACAACAAAGAGTTTCCAGATGTAGAGGTAAATATAGAAACAATCCCATGGGCAAACCGAGACCAAAAAGTACTAACGGCTTTAGCAGCAAACAATGGGCCGGATGTATTCTATGCCATTCCTGACCAAATGCCACAATATGCAGATGTGGGAATGCTTCTAGAATTAGACCCATACTTAGAAGAATCTGATCTTGAAGGGTTTGTTGATACTGCATTAGTATCTACTACTTGGAAAGACAAGAAGTATGGATTACCAATCCTGCAAGAAGCTTATACATTCATTTATAATCTAGATGTCGTTAAAGCAATTGGTGAAGATCCAGCAAACCTTCCAAAAACATGGGAAGAATTTGAAGCATGGGCAGCAAAAGCAAAAGAAAAAGGTTTCTATGGATTAAACTATTTAGGAGGAGGTTCCATGAACGGAACAATCTATCCTTGGGTTTGGCAAGCTGGTGGAGATGTTGTAACAGATGAGAATGAAGTGTTAATCAATAGCCCTGAGAGTGTGAAAGCATTCGAGATGGTTAATAATTTGTATCAAAAAGGATATATTCCAGAAGATTCTATTACAGCAACCACACAAGATGAATTATGGTTCGCCGGAAAAATAATGGCACAACTTGGATCTGGAATAAGTATTACGATGATGGAAAAAGAAGGTAAATTCGATTTCGCTATTGCTCCACCTTTAACAGGTGAAAAGCAATTAACATATGGTACGACAGGAATGTTCGTTGTGCCTTCAAACAGTGATAATCCTGATGCAGCAGCAGAGTTTGTAAAATCTGTTACGAATGCTGAAAACCAACGTATTTTCAATACCGTTACTCAGTATATCCCAACACAAGAAGAGGCAAAAGATATCTTTGATTCTAACCAATATATGAGTCAACTTGCAACATATACACAATTTGCATTACCTGGTGTTATTCATCCAAAAGGGCGTGCAATCATGCCATTTATTCAAGCTGAAATACAAACAATGATGGCAGGAGAAAAAACTCCTCAAGAAGCAGCAGATGCAGCAGCTGAAGCAATTGAAGCTGAATTAGCTAAGCCGTAAACAAATAGCTTCTTACGAAAAGAGAGTTTTATTCCTAGGTGAATAAGACTCTCTATTTATTAAAAGGTCCTTTGTTTACAAAAACTTTTGTTAATTAATAAAGAAATAAGGTGATAGCTTGGAAAAGGTCATAGAAACTCATAACAAGGTACCTCTAGAAACTCTAAAAAAGGTCAAGCCTCCTTTAAAAAACAGGATAAAAGATGAAATGCGAAAAAATGGAATTGTATATATTGTACTGGCTCCAGTCTTAATTCATTTTTTGATATTTCAGGTCATTCCATTTGTTTATAGCTTCGTATTAACGTTTCTTAATTATCGAATTATTGGTACTTCTGAGTTTGTTGGATTACGAAACTGGAAGCAATTATTTGATGATCCGATTGCTTTAAAATCAATTTGGAACACTGTTTTATTTTCCTTCTATTATATAGTCCCTACAATGGCACTAGGTTTGATTTTAGCGCTTGTCATAAAATCAGGAATTCGTTTTACGAAAATTTTTAAAGGGATATTTTTCCTACCTGTTGTAACATCATTCGTTGTTGTGGCGGGGATATGGGAATGGTTGTTTTCAGGAACGGAAGCAGGATTTATCAACTACCTTCTAAGCTTTATAGGTGTTGATGCCCAATTATTTTTATCTGATTCTTCACAAGCCCTAATTGTATTGGCTGGTTTGAGTATTTTCAAAGTATCTGGAAGTACAATGATTTATTATTTTGCAGGGCTACAATCCATTCCAAAAGATATGTATGAAGCCGCAAAAATCGATGGTGCTTCACCTTTAAAATCCTTTTGGTTAATTACTTTCCCATTATTAAAACCGATTCATTTCTATGTGTTAATCATTACGACAATTGGTTCTTTCCAAATCTTTGATTCTGCATTCCTATTAACAAACGGAGGACCAAATTTCTCGACAAGTACCATTGTTTTTTATCTTTATCAAATAGGATTCACGAATTTGAACTTTAGCTACGCAGCCGTTTTATCTTACGTATTATTCGCGATAATCTTAATCATATCGCTTATCCAGAGAAAATATTTTGGTAAAGATCAAGGGATCTATTAATAGTTGAGAGTTGTAAGGGAGATGAACGAACTTGTTTACTAAAATAATAAAATATATTGTCACGATCTTCTTGGGGTTTTGCTTTCTCCTTCCATTTTTGATCATGGTGTTAAGTTCATTTAAAGAAACGACATTCGCAGCAATGGACCCATTGTTTTGGATTCCTAGTGATCCGTCGATCAATAACTTTACGTACCTCTTTCGGAATGATAACTTCTTACGATGGATTATGAACTCTGTTGTTGTAACTGTTATCCCTGTATTTTCGCAAATGTTTTTTGCAGGGTTATTAGGCTATATATTTGCAAGAAAGCAATTCTTTGGAAGGGAATTTATATTCTGGACATTCATGGCTGTCATCATGATTCCATCGCAATTGCTAATCATTCCAAAATTTATCATGTTTTCAAAGTTTGGGTGGATTAATGAATATCAAGCATTGATAGTTCCTGAGCTTTGGGCAATTATGGGTGTATTTTTAGTACGTCAATTTATGCAGGGCATTCCTATGGAATTAGATGAAGCAGCAAGGATGGACGGAGCAAACGATTTTCATGTGTTTCGAAAAATATATATGCCATTAGCATTTCCATCCATTGCTACTGTTGGAACGTTCGCATTTGTAAGTAACTGGAACGATTTATTCCAACCACTTATTTATATGACAAATGAAAAAATGTATCCAATCACGGTTGGTTTAGCTTCTACGTTAAATAAGGAAGGGAACTTTGGAATTGAGATGGCAGGGTCGACTATCTCATTTATCCCGACGTTTCTAATCTTCTTGTTCTTCCAGAAGTATTTTACAGAAGGTATTCAGCTATCAGGACTTAAATAATCTGCTTTAGGTTTATAGGAGAGGTTCGATATGAAGGATATAAAAATAGGAATGATCGGGCTAGATACCTCACATGCATCTGTTTTTACAAAGTTACTAAATGATCCGGCCAACCCCTTTTATATAGAGGCTGCTAAGGTGACTGTAGCCTGTCCGGTCGGATCGTCTGATTTTGTGTTGAGTTATTCTCGTATAGAGGGGATAACAAAGGAAGTGGAACAGTGTGGTGTTCAATTGGTTACAACGATTGAGGAAGTAGCAGAGACATGTGATGCAATCCTATTAGAGTCTGTTGATGGTCGAGTTCATCTAGAACAGGTGAAGAAACTTGTAGGCTATCAAAAGCCACTATTTGTTGACAAACCATTGTGTCTATCTTCTTCTGAGGCTATAGAAATGGTGAAGCTTACTGAACAATATGGTACTCCAATCATGAGTTCATCTGCATTACGATTTGCAGAAGAGGTAAGAATGGCCCTTGCAATCCAAGATAAAGGAAAAATCATTGGAGCCGATTGTTTCGGACCCATGGATATGGTCGAAACTCAACCGGGGTATTTTTGGTACGGGATCCATACGATTGAGATGCTTTATGCCATTTTAGGCTGTGGGGCGCAGCATGTTACTTCTGTATCTACTGTGGATTCTGATTTGATTGTTTCACAATGGGAGGATGGGCGAATAGGTACAGCAAGAGGGAGTAGGAGAGGAAATGGTGAATTCGGTGCGATCATACATTTTGAAAAAGGCACTCATTATGTATCGATTTCTGCTTCCTCGAAACCCTTTTATCTTAGTTTATTAGAAGAAATTGTTCTCTTTTTTAAAAATGGCCAATCCAGCGTTCCCCTACATGAAACGCTAGAAATCATTCGCTTTATTGAAGCAGCCAATGAAAGTAAAGATACAGGAAAACGGGTGTATGTATAGTGAAAGATTCGATTACTATCGCAAAATAAAACAGCGGGTAAACCATTTTACCCGCCATTTTATTTTAGGCATTGTTCTTTATTCGTTTTCATCAATGATAAAGCTAAGCCTATAAATCCGTCTTGGTCTTCCTTTGTAGGTGATTTTTTCTTCGCCTACTATATCTACCAAGTTAGCATCCATCCATTTTAAAAGAATGCGATGGGCACTTCTTGTTGTAATGTTCAATGTGTCAGCTAACTCTTGAGCTGTATAATCAAATTTTTTATGACGTGCTACCCTTGCCATAAGCTTTGTCATATAGGCAGCAGACATTCCTGCTTTTTCTGCCTTTTGCAGCAGTTCTGCATCTGTAATGGATAGGTCATATTTTTCATATTGAGTATCGGTGATCATATCAACAGGACCAATTACACTTTGGTCTTCACGAACGATGTAACAAACATTTCCACCTAATTCTTTTGATTGTCGGAGTGCTAGTCTTGCGTGGTTACCAGCTTCAGCGGCCGTGAGACCAAAGCCAACACCAATGCTGATGGATACACCTAGCTCTGTTTTAATCGAATTGAGTAAGGGGATGAATTTATACCCGCGTGTTTCTCTTTCGAAAATACCACGTGTGGTGATAAACGAAAATTCCTCCCCACCTGAATTAATCAAATGTCCATCAAGGAGCTTTGTGTAATTTAACATGATTTGTTGGAATTTTAACTTAAATAATTGTACTTCATGTTCTGATGGGTATTTTTCTGTAGCTTTATCAAACTTGTCAATATCAATGATCCCAAAAACGATTTGAGATTCTTTATGTTTACGAGCTTCCGTTGCAAGTAATGCACGTTCGAGGGAAACAATTAAGTCCTGATAAGTGGGTGTTACCCATTCATACGGAATAGATAATTCCGAAAGCTTTTGTGCGATTTCCTGAACCCCAGTAATGGCAATGGAGCCATATTTCTGATAGTTGTCTTGATGAAACTGAACAATTTCCCCGGAACAATCAGGTTGACTAGAATTGGGATAGGATGTACATACATAGTTCGTTTCGTCTAATTCATATAGGATTCGGCGAATATATTTTTCTTCAACCGTATCAATCGAGAAATGTTTAGTATCGTATTGATTATTAATCAGGAATAAAGACCGATAAAGCCCAGTTCCCATTATGGGAACGTAATGCGCTGGTATCGAAAAATTGTTAAGCTGCTTGGCTTTTAAATAAGTTGGAAATTCGGTAAATAAAAGAACTTCCACTTTATTGATCAAAGTTGTCATAACCTCCGGTTCAATAGAAGAGGGGGTTGAATGTAGAAATATTGGCTGAAAATTAGGGAATGCTTCAAGCGCTTTCATTATTTCTTTTTCCAGTGCTTCAGGACTAACAATGCCAATAATAATTTCAGTACCATGGTCTGATAATTGGTTTGTTTTCATCATTTCATCTCCAGTTAAAAGACATATTAAAGAAATGTCTCTTAATAATCTTATTACTAGATTAAGAGGAATTTTTCGAAATGTCAATCAATAATGAGTGTTTATTAAAAGACCTTTAAGTGACTTGTCTTTTAATAAAGCCAAAGATAAAATAAAGGTAATTCAGAATTATCAAATGCTTTTATGCGTTAGAGCAGGCAAAAAATTAGTTACTAGGAGGATTTAAATGGAAACGATTGCAGAATTAGAGGAGTTTATGTCTACACCTAGCAAAGAATTAGTAAAGGATCTCCAACGACTGGACGGAGATATTATGATTTTAGGTGTTAGTGGAAAAATGGGACCGACGTTAGCGAAATTAGCAAAAAGAGCTGTAGAGCAGTCAGGTCAGTCTAAAAAAGTGATTGGTGTTGCAAGATTCTCAGATGAGAGTTTAATAGATGAATTAGAAGCGTGTGGAATTGAAACAATTAAGGCTGACTTTTTGAAGGAAGAAGAACTTCAAAACCTACCAAATGTAAAGAATATTATCTTTATGGCAGGTACGAAATTCGGAACAGTTGGAAATGAGCATCGGACATGGGCCATGAACGCTTATCTTCCAGGACGTGTCGCAGAGAAGTTTAAAGATTCACGAATTGTGTCTTTTTCAACAGGTAATGTGTATCCACTCACATCTGTTTTAAGCAATGGTTGTACAGAGGATGTGACACCTAATCCCGTTGGTGAATATGCACAATCCTGTTTAGGTCGAGAACGAGTTTTAACTTATTTTTCACATAAGAACCAAACACCAATTGTTCACTTTCGCTTAAACTATGCGATTGACCTACGATATGGCGTATTGCTTGAAATTGCAAAATCAGTACACCAAGGGAAGCCAATCGATTTAACGATGGGAAATGTGAATGTGATCTGGCAGGGGGATGCAAATGAATATGCGATTCGATCCTTGTTACACACAAATTACCCACCAAAAGTTATTAATGTAACAGGACCTGAAACATTGTCAGTCAGATGGCTTGCAAAGGAATTTGGTAAACGAATGGATAAGGAACCGGTATATGTGAATAGTGAAAGCCCAACTGCATTATTAAATAATGCATCTCAAGCACATAAATTATTTGGTTATCCAAAAGTTACCGTACAACAAATGATTGATATGATTGCTGACTGGGTTGTTGGTGACGGTCATACGATCAATAAACCTACTCACTTCCAAGAAAGAGAAGGTGCATTTTAATGTTAAAAGAGGCTGTTAAGAAAAAGCTTCATGAAGGTACTGTAATACCAGCTCATCCACTAGCATTAACTGAAGATAGACAACTTGATGAAGCAGGGCAACGCGCCTTAACACGCTACTATATCGATGCAGGTGTAGGTGGTATCGCAGTAGGAGTCCATACAACACAGTTTGAAATTCGAGACCCTGAGTTTAATCTTTATGAACGAGTACTAACAATCGCCATTGAAGAAACGAAACGTGCCAATGTCCCTGATGATTTTATTAAAGTGGCAGGAATTTGTGGACCTACTGAGCAGGCACTTAAAGAGGCAGCATTTAGTAAAGAGGTCGGCTATGACTTAGGGCTTTTGAGTATGGGTGGCTTGAACCATTTATCCGAGGATGAATTAATTGAGCGTGCTGAAAAAGTAGCAGGGGTTATTCCAGTATTCGGTTTTTATTTACAACCTGCAGTAGGTGGACGTATTTTCTCGTATGAATTTTGGGAACGCTTTGCTTCCATTCCAAATGTATACGCGATAAAAATAGCGCCATTTGATCGATATTGTTCAATTGACGTTGTTCGCGCGGTTTGCCATTCACCTCGCAATGAGGAAATCGCACTTTACACGGGTAATGATGATAACATCATAAATGATTTGTTAACAGCCTTTGATTTCACAATTGGAGACAAGAAGGTAGAAAAGAGAATTGTCGGCGGTTTGCTGGGACATTGGTCTGTCTGGACAAAAACAGTCGTTGACACATTTGAGGAAATTAAAGTAGTAAGGGCTCAAAAATCAGTACCAAATGGGTTATTAACACTTGGTCAACAAATCACAGATGCGAATGCCGCAATATTTGATTCACGTAATAGCTTTAAGGGCAGTATAGCTGGCATTAATGAGATCTTAGCTAGACAAGGACTTCTTCAAGGAAATTGGTGTTTAGTTGATCGTGAAGTTTTAAGTCCTGGTCAAGCAGAAGAGTTAGACCGTATTTATACGAGCTACCCACACCTAAATGATGATGAATTTGTTAAAGCGAATTTATCTAAGTGGCTGTCTAAATAATTGACGGAAGAAGGATTTCAAATGAAAAGAATTGTAGCCAACAACAAGAAAGTTGAAATCATTGAAGATGAAGTACCAAGCATAGAAGGAAAGCCTTCCTATATCTTAGTTAAAACATTATATTCAGTCATTTCACCAGGAACTGAACTATCGTTGCTAGCCATTAGTGAAAAAAGACAGGTTCATCTTGGATACAGTGCAATGGGCGAGGTTGTTGAATGTGGTAGTGGCATCACCGATGTGAAAAAAGGGGATCTAGTTGCTAGTTACGGTGCACCATATGTTCATCATGATGAATATCTGCTAGTTCCTAAAACCTTGTATGCTAAAGTTCCCGATACTGTTGATCCGAAAGAAGCAGCTCTAGGTGGACTTGGTGCGATTGCCATTCATGCCCTTCGGATTGCGAATCTTCAATTTGGTGAAACAGTCGTAATCGTAGGCTTAGGAGTTTTAGGGCAATTAATTGCCAAAATAGCCAATGCAGCAGCCTATAATGTGATCACGTATGATCTTCACGAAAGTCGAGTCGAAATGCTGAAGGAAGATAATATTAAATCATTTGCGACCGTTGAAGAGATGGAAGAAGCCATTCGGATTGATACGAAATCCCGTGGAGCAGATGCCGTATTACTATGTGCAGGTGGAAAGCGCTCTCCACTTACTCATGAATGTTTGAAATGGATTCGTACCAAAGGCAAAGCAGTCATCGTAGGTGATATTGAACCTGACTTTCCAAGAGACTTAATGTTTGGTAAAGAAGCTCAGTTACTTATTTCTCGAGCTGGAGGTCCTGGAAGATACGACAGTGTGTACGAGAAGGAAGCAATTGATTATCCTTATGAATATGTTCGCTGGACAGAAGGAAGAAACCTTGAAGAATATATTCGACTCGTTAAAGATAAACGCATTGATGTCAGACCGTTTATTTCGGAAGTTGTTGAATTTATAGATGCACCTCAAGAATTTGAAAAACTGTTAAACAAAGAATCTACAACTCTTACAAAAATCATTCACTTCACGTAATACGTAAAATTATGCCATAAAGCGAAAGGATTTTGATTTCAAATGATGTGTAACCACTTTTACTTACATGGAAATGTTGTTACGGATAAGAGAATTGATAAAAATATGATCATTGAAATCAAAGATGGAAAAATCATTTTCGTTGGCCAGAAAAACATAGAGGATCTGCCCTACTACCAAGTGGAAGGGTGGATCTGTCCTGGTTTTATCGATACACATATACACGGTCTAAATGGTCAAGATTTTATGGATCGTACAAAGGAAGGTTTTTATCGCATTCAAAATGGGCTCCCATCCTTTGGTGTGACAAGTTTCTTGTCAACATCAAGGGCAGCCACATTAGAAGATATTAAAACCTTCCTTTTATTAAGTAAACAAATAGTCTCCGAAAAACATAGTGGTGCTCAGCTTTTGGGTGTCCATCTAGAAGGACCTTGGATTAATCAGAAATTTAAGGGTGCACAAAAAGCAGAATACATACTAGATCCTGTTATTGAAGAAGTACAATCGATCCTTCAAATGGCAGGTGATGCGATACGAATCGTAACATTGGCACCTGAGCTTCCAAACGCTACCGATGTCATTAAATTATTAAAGGGAAAAAATATTGCCATTTCTGCCGGACATACAGATGCCTCATACGAGGAAATGGAAATGGCGATAAAATACGGCCTATCCAGAGTTACTCATTGTTTTAATGGAATGGGTCCGTTTACACATCGTAATTTAACAGCCGCGTTTGCAGCACTTGATTTACAAGAATTACACTGTGAACTTATCGCAGATGGCTTTCACGTCCATTCAAAAATAATTGAACTCCTTTACAAAATGAAAGGGGTGGATCAGATTACATTAATTTCGGATTGCACCGGAACTAACCAATTACTAGATGGGTGTCATCAAATCGGTGGGAAGACAATCTATAAAATTGGTGGAAAAGTATCATTAGCGAACGGAAGCCTAGCGGGAAGCTCTTTAACACTGGACAAGGCAGTTCAATATATCATTGAGAATTCTCGTATTCCCATTGAAGAAGCCGTGCAAATGGCTAGCTATAATCCAGCAATTGTCTGTGGAGTTAGTGACCGTAAAGGCAGAATTGCGGTTGGATATGATGCAGATCTCGTCATTTTATCAAATGATTTAGAAGTAGCAAGCACAATGATTGATGGAAATTTTGTTTATCAACGTTAAAAAGTATTTTTCTTGAGATAGATAAAGAACTGTTACGACAAAATCGAAAAGAGGTATCACATATGCATATTCATTTATTAGGTGAAACAAATTCAATTTTAAAAGGATTAGATTTATTAACCGATGATCTGGGAATTGAATTGAATGAAAAGGGTTACCCGATAACCGTTATTCAACGGGAAGGTCCGATCAAAGTTAGCAATAAGGATGGAAAAGGTGAAATTTATTATCAGGAAAAAATTCACTTCTATCGTGCAATGGGTGTGTGGTTAGAGAATTATCAGAAGAGTGGTGAATTTGAGATAACTGAACAGCAACATTTTCAAACAAGTGGTGTCATGCTGGATGTATCTAGAAATGCCGTTCTAAAAGTAGATGAAGTTCAAGCATTTCTTAGAAAGCTCTCCATTATGGGATTAAACGTTGTCATGCTCTATACAGAGGATACGTATGAAGTACCAGATTATCCGTATTTCGGGTATATGCGTGGTCGATACACAGAAGATGAACTAAAGACTTGCGATCAATATGCAGATGCCCTAGGGATTGAGATGATACCTTGTATCCAAACTCTCGCTCATTTAACAATGGCCTTAAAATGGGGGTATGCGAAGGAAATTAGAGACACAACTGACATTTTATTAGTAGGCGAGTCAAAAACTTACCAGTTTATTGAAAGTATGATTCGAGCTGCTTCGAAACCATTTAAATCCAATCGCATTCATATTGGAATGGATGAAGCACATCAGCTTGGGCTTGGTCGCTATTTAGATTTAAACGGATATGAAAATCGTTTTGAGATTATGAATAAACATTTAGAACAAGTCGTTTCGATTGCGGAGCGTCATGGGCTAAAACCAATGATCTGGAGTGATATGTATTTCCGCTTAGGTTCAAAACATGGCGAATATTACGATGAAAATGTACATATTCCAGAAGAAGCGATTTCTTCCATCCCAAAAAATGTGGAACTCGTATATTGGGATTATTATCATGCCGATGAAGAGTTTTATCGGACTTATATTCAGAAGCATAAAGAGTTAGGAAGAGATACTCTTTTTGCTGGGGGAGCCTGGACATGGAATGGGATTTCTCCAAACTATGGGCGTGCATTTGCAACGTCAGAAGCTGCTTTATCAGCTTGTAAAAAGGATGGATTACAAGAAGTTTTTACGACATTATGGGGTGATAATGGAGGGGAAACTCCACTTACAACCGCATTACCAGTTATTCAGCTATATGCGGAACATACCTATCATCAAACAGTAACAAAGGAGCATTTAGCCCAGCGTTTCCATTTCTGCACGGGAAACCATTTAGAAGATTTCCTTACCCTCAATCAATTAGATGAAACGCCGGGTGTAATGGAAAATAATCTGAATTCCTCAAATGCTTCTAAATTTTTATTATGGCAGGATCTTCTTATTGGTTTATTTGATGAAAATATCCGTGGACTTGAAATGAATGCACATTATCAAAAGATAATTCCTCAACTAAGCGCGGCTAAGGATAGAAACCCTAATACATCGTTACTTTTCGAATTCTATGAAAAGCTTGCAAGTGTACTTAGTATTAAGTCGGAAATGGGGATTCATTTAAAAACAGCTTATGACAATTGTGATAAAGAAACGATGAAACTTCTTTTAACCGAGTTACAAGAATTGACGAGAGAAATAAGTCTTCTCCATAGCAAGCATAGAGAAGTTTGGTTTTCGCTATATAAACCTTTTGGCTGGGAAATAATTGAATTCCGCTACGGGGGATTACTTGCCAGAATGGAAACATCTAAACTTCGAATTTCACATTGGCTTGAAGGTTCAATCGAGAGAATTGAAGAATTAGAGGAAAAAAGATTAGTTCATGATGGTCCAAACGGGATACCAGAAGGTTCGTTAGGTAATCATTTCTACCATCGAATTGCTACGGCGGGCAATTTTAATTGGTAATATTGTACGGTTCATTAGGAGGGAAGACATATGCCGATTATTCAGTTTCCAAAAGGGATGAAATGGGGAACTGCGACTGCTGCTTATCAGGTTGAAGGCGCTGCTTTTGAAGATGGGCGAGGGTTATCCATTTGGGATACCTTTTCCCATACACCCGGAAAAGTAAAGAATAACGATAATGGTGATGTCGCATGTAATAGTTATCATCGTTATGAAGAAGATATCGAACTATTGGATGACTTAGGTACAAACGTGTATCGCTTTTCTGTTTCATGGCCAAGGATTTATCCGAATGGTCAAGGAGCATTAAATCAAAAAGGATTGGACTATTACCATAAGCTAGTAAACTCTTTAGTGGATAAAGGAATTGAGCCAATGTTAACTCTTTATCATTGGGACCTGCCCCAAGCGCTACAGGATCTTGGCGGATGGGCAGACAGGAATACCATTGATGCATTTAGCCAATACGCTGAAACTATTTTTAAGGAATTCAATGGGAAGGTGAAATATTGGCAGACGATAAATGAGCCGTTATGTGCTGCCTTTTTATCGAATTATCGAGGCATTCATGCACCGGGTTATCAAGATCTACAACTTGCAATTGATGTTTCCCACCATTTGCTCCTAGCACATGGAAATGCTGTTAAAATCTTTCGAGAATTAGGGACTGAAGGTCAAATTGGTACGGCAACAAATACCACTTGGAGAGACCCCTTTAGTAATCGGATGGAAGATATTGAAGCTTGTAGAAGAGAGATTGGTCATAATATCGATTGGTTTTTAGATCCTATCTTTAATGGTGAATATCCACACTATTTAGTGGATTGGTTTAAAAAGAAAGGTGCACATCTTCATATTGAAGACGGAGACATGGAAGTTATTCAACAGCCTATTGATTTTATAGGAGTAAACTATTATTCCGGTAATGTGGCTCGATATAAGGAAAATGAAGGATTACTAGATATCGAGAATATTGAAATCGATTATAACCACACTCATATCGGCTGGCCCATCTATGCAGACGGTTTTAATAAAGTGTTTCATTATCTTGCTGAGCGCTATGGTAATATTCCGCTCTTTATTACGGAAAATGGAGCTTGTTGTGTGGATGATCTTGTCGATGGAAAAGTGAATGACCAAGACCGGATTCACTATTATAAACAACATCTAACGGCTGTTAGTCGAGCGATTGATTCAGGTATCCCGATCATCGGTTATCTAGCATGGTCTTTATTAGATAATTTTGAATGGGCTGATGGGTATGGAAAACGATTTGGTTTAGTGTATATAGACTTTCAATCACAAGATCGGATCAAGAAGGAAAGCTACCACTGGTACAAAGAAGTCATCGCAAATGGAAGCATGGAAATTTAAATAATCTTATTAAGCAACTTTCGGAAATTGAGAAAAGAGGTTGATTGTATGCAGAACGTATTATTGATAGGTGCCGGAACAATGGGTATGGTACATGCAAGTGCCTATTATGCGATGAAAGATGTCAAGGTCGTTGGAATTGTAGATATCAGAAAAGAGCAGGCTGAGAAAATCATTGGTGAAAATGATACAAAGATTTTTCAAACGTTAGAAGAAGCGGTAGGTAACTTCGAACGTATAGATGTGATCGATATATGTGCTCCAACTTTTCTGCATAAAGAATATGTGATAAAAGCGGCGGATCTAGGTATTGATGTGATTTGTGAAAAACCATTAGCATATTCCCTTCAGGACGCTCAGGAAATGATTGAGTACTGTATGAAAAAAGATGTGAAATTATTTGTCGGGCATGTGGTTCGTTTCTTCCCACAATATTCAAAAGCAAAAGAGCTTGTTAAACAAGGATCCATTGGGGATATTGGGATTGTTCGTACAAGAAGAGGCGGTAATTTTCCATTGGGATGGAGTGATTGGTATGCAGACCAATCCAAAAGTGGCGGTGTGATACTGGATTTAATCATTCACGATTTTGATTTTCTGCGTTGGACTTTTGGTGAAGTGGATCGAGTATTTGCGAAAAGCATTTCTGATAAAGGACTGGACCATCTCGATTACGCGATTGTGACCTTAGTCTTTAAATCGGGTGTTATTGCCCATGTGGAAGGTACGTGGGCTCATCAAACTTTTTCTTCTCAATTTGAATTCGCCGGAAAAACTGGAATCATCGAATATGATAGTTTAAAAGAAGAGCCTGTTTTACTTTCGATCAGACAATCGAACGAGGAACAAAACGGTGTTGAGGTACCTCAAAGTCCTATGAAAAAGTCACCGTATCATATAGAACTAGAGCATTTCTTATCTTGTTTGAAAACGAATGACACACCAATTGTTACAGCAGAAGATGCGTATAAAGCCATGGAAATATCAGTTGCTGCCCTCGAATCTTTAAAAACAGGTGTACCTGTATCACTAGGTCCGAAGGGGGAGAACTGATATGAAGATTGGAATCATAAGCTTTGCTCATATGCATGCCCATAGTTATGCATCCGTCATCAAAAATATGGAAGGTGTCACATTAGCTGGTATATCCGATGAGGATAAAGAAAGAGGAATAAAGAATTCTGAACTTTACGATACAGTTTATTATCAAACTTATCATGATTTACTTGAATCTGATGTTGATGCTGTCATTGTAACATCTGAAAACTATCTCCATCACCAACATGTACTTGCTGCAGCTAAAGCAGGAAAACATGTCTTATGTGAAAAGCCGTTAGCTACCAATCTAAGAGATATTGAAGAAATGATAAGCGTTTGTGAACAACATCAAGTTTTGTTAGGTACAGCTTTTCCTGTTCGATTTAACACTCCCATTCAACATGCTAAAAAAGTAATTGAAGAAGGTGCACTGGGAGAAATTTTAGCCATTAAGGGAACAAACAGGGGAACCAATCCTGGAGGCTGGTTTATTGATAAGGAGAAGTCTGGTGGTGGAGCCGTTCTTGATCATACAGTTCATGTAGTCGATATCATGAGATGGTTTACAGGAGCAGAAGTGAAAGAAGTTTACGCAGAAATCGGCAATGTATATATTGATCATCCGATTGATGATTGTGGTATTCTCACAATGGAATTTACAAATGGTATGTTTGCCACACTCGATTGCAGCTGGTCAAGAAACAGCTCTTATCCAACGTGGGGCGATGTAACAATGGAATTTATCGGAACAAATGGTACCTTAAAGATTGACGCGTTCTCACAAAAAATGGATTATTATTCAAATCACGAAGGGGTCAAATGGATTGGCTGGGGCGATGATATGGACGCCGGTCTGATTGAGGATTTTGTTGCAAGTGTAAAAGTTGGTAGACCCCCCCTAGCATCAGGCCATTCAGGGTTAAAAGCAGTAGAGGTAGCTCTAGCAGCCTATCAATCTTCTGAAAAGAGAGTACCTGTAAAACTAAAGGGGATTTGAGGTAATTCTGAATCTAAGAGCTCGAATCATATCGAGCTCTCGAAATTGAAAGGGGGAATACGATGAAAGTCTCTGAACAATTGCAAACAGATATTGTGATTATAGGGGGTGGCCTCGGAGGATGTGCCGCTGCACTTTCAGCCTTACAATCTGGGAAAAACGTAGTCTTGACCGAGGAGACGAAATGGATTGGTGGTCAAATAACAAGTCAAGGTGTACCACCGGATGAGCATCCATGGATTGAACAATTTGGAGCAACGAAAAACTATCAGACTTTCCGAAAAAAAATCAGAGAATACTATCTTTCCAATTATCCAGTAAAGACCAAAGAACGGATGAATAATCAATTCAACCCTGGTAATGCCATTGTTAGTAACATAAGTCATGAACCGCGAGTAGCGTTGCGTGTTCTTTACGATATGTTATCGCCCTATATAAGCAGTGGAAGGCTGACGTTATTAACAGAGTATAAAATTAGTAAAGCTGAATCCGAAAATGATCAAGTTCAATCGGTAACCGTTCAGCATTCAAGAACTGGAAATACTTACCAGTTAATAGGGAAGTATTTTTTGGATGCAACTGAAATGGGAGATGTTTTACCACTTGCCAATGTTGAATATGTAATTGGAGCTGAATCGCAAACCGCAACAGGAGAAGCCCATGCACCTAAGGAACATCAACCTTTCAATATGCAGGCTTTTACGTATTGTTTTGCAATTGACCATATTGAAGGAGAAGACCATACAATTGAAAAACCTGATCAATATGAATTTTGGAAGAACTATCAGGCAGATTTTTGGCCAGCCAAACAATTAAGTTGGTGGGGACTTGTACCTCACACATTGGAACCAATTGAGTATTCATTTTTTTACGAACCAGAACGCTTTTCATTATGGAACTACCGAAGGATACTCGACAAAGATAATTTTGAACCAGGTACGTTTCAAAGTGATGTAACCATCGTCAATTGGCCACAAAACGATTATTGGTTAGGTCCTATTATTGATGTAACCGATGAAGAGAAAGAACAGCATATATATAATGCCAAACAATTAAGTTTATCACTGCTTTATTGGATGCAAACGGAAGCACCTTGTCCAGATGGAGGAAAAGGATATCCCGGAATACGGCTAAGGAAAGATATATTAGGAACAGAAGATGGCTTAGCGATGTACCCATATATCCGTGAATCAAGACGGATTAAAGCACAATATACCGTAAAGGAACAAGATATTAGCGGTGAAATCGATGGGAAAGAGAGTGCCACGTTCTTTGCCGATAGTGTAGGGATTGGTAGTTATCGTTTAGATCTACATCCGAGTACAGGATTGGATACGTATATCGATATTTCGTCTCATCCATTCCAAATTCCTCTCGGGAGTTTACTACCTGTACGGGTTCAAAATTTGTTACCGGCTTGCAAAAATATTGGAACCACTCATATAACAAATGGTTGTTATCGATTACATCCAGTGGAGTGGAATATCGGTGAAGTAGCAGGTCATTTAGCGGCATATTGTATTGATCATGAAATCATCCCACATGTTGTAAGAAATCAAGATGATAAACTAACGGATTTTCAATCGCGTTTAGCGAAAGCAGGAATAGAACTTGATTGGCCCAAAATCCACAAAATTTAAATGAAGACAAAGAGTGGAGTGGATAAACTTTGATCGCTTTAGTTGACAAAAGTATGCAAATGAAAAGCGTTGTGAGCTATACTCATTATTTTTCGGATATCAATCACCTTATAAATGAGAACCTACATCAATACTCTGTTATTTTTATTAATGGTAATAACAATGGAAATCCAATGAAACTTTCTTACGACACACTTGAAAAACTTTGGGATTATGTTGAACATGGTGGAATCCTATTTGGGGAACTGATCAACTGTGAGGATTTTCCGTCATCTCGCCTT
The DNA here is from genome assembly GCF_042680725.1 of Ferdinandcohnia salidurans. Classification (NCBI taxonomy): domain Bacteria; kingdom Bacillati; phylum Bacillota; class Bacilli; order Caryophanales; family Bacillaceae; genus Ferdinandcohnia; species Ferdinandcohnia salidurans. The sequence continues at coordinate 45,702 of NZ_JBHUEK010000034.1, read as the reverse complement.
TTTGGCTTCAAGCAGGATTTCACAGTAACGAACCGTCGCCTAGAAAAACTAGTAATTTCTCAAGATACTCCATATTGCAAGAAAGGCCAGTTACTCGAATGGCAAGGTGCCTTTTTAACAGGCTTTACCTTCGACACGGAACGGCTTTTAGATATCGGTCATTTCGAAGAGACCCATCAAACGAAAGAGGAAGGGCAATACCCTGGAATTGTTGTGAAAAAACATGGGAAGGGGAAAACCATTTTTTCAACATTTTCTTTTTTAGGTAATGAACAGAATTGGACGTTTCGACCTAATTGGTTATGGAATGCGGTTGTAAAATGGCTTCAGATGGGGTATCACTTACCACTACAATCAATCCGACCAATCATTCAAACATCAGAGACATCAGACACAAAACAAACAATTGAAAAAGGGATGAACTGGTTTTTACATTCTGGAATCTTACCGAAGGAAGATGGTAGTCATGGAGTTTATGAAAATGTCCATTCAATTCGAAGCGATATAAGTAAGGATTTCCGACCGGATTGTCATGCCCATACAGCCCTATTATTCTACTTGTACGGGGAATATGCGAAGGACCCAGAATGGACCGAGAGATCACAACAGTTATTCAACTATTTATTTGAAGCCGGCTATCAGGATACAGATCCGAATTCAGCTACATATGGTTTTTGGAAATGGTTTCAAAGTCCGAAGAGGAAACCGGACCAAATCTTTTCTGATGATAATAGTTGGGTAGCACTGGTTCTCTTATATTTGTACCGTAAAACAGGTCAAACCATATATAAAGAAAGAGGCCTATTAACAGCATATGCTCTATTAAACACGCAAAATAAAAATGGACTTCGCCCTGAATGTATCCGTGAACAAGAGCTAATAGAGCAAGGAACCGCCTATTTCCAAAATTCGACGTTAGCTAGTATGAATCCTCATTTTGAATCAATAGTCCATGCTGCCTTTATACAAGCGTATGATGTGTCGAATGACGAAAAATTTTTAGAAACAGCGTATCAAGGTACGTTAACTATGCTTGAGAATAAAAAGGATTTGAAATTCATGTATAGCAAGACGGCTGGTTATAGTAGATTTCTATTATCATTGGCTCAACTATTTGCTGTTACAAAGAAGGACGTGATTCGGGAGGGTTTATTCGAAGTACTTGATTATTTAATGGTGAACCAACATCAACAAGGTGGAATCGAAGAAAGTGATAATCCGGATCCAGAACGCTATGGTACAGAGGATACGGGTGTGTTCCGAATGAATGGTGAAGGAATTGCAGACCAATTGTACACAAATAATTTCTTACTGATGAATGCTTGGGAGGCATGGAAAGCAACAGAAGACTCTAAAATTTATAATTTTCATGAGAAACTCGCCCTCTTTTTATCAAATATTCAAATCACTTCTCCAAGAAAGGAATTTGATGGCGGCTGGATGCGTTCCTATCATTTAGACAGTCGAGAGTATTTTGGCAATAATGGTGACACGGGTTGGGGGGCATATGTTATAGAAAGTGGATGGACGAACGCCATTATCTTATCAGGCCTTATCTTAAAAGAATTAAACCTATCCTTATTAGACTAATGCTAGGAGGTGTCAAGATGTCAGTTAGATGTAAGACTCTTAATAGTGATCCAGCAATTATATTTGCTAAAGGAGAGTTGCTTAAGTATACACAACAGGTTCAAGAGCCTATAACTAATTCTTTCGTTTTAGGGTTGGATCAAGATTTTATAGAAAAAGGCTTAATTGAACAGTCTTTATTTAAAAATGATCCTGATGTTGATGCTTTTCATTTTATACAAGTAGATCGAGAAATTTATATTATTGGAAGCAATACTAGATCCGTCCTTTATGGCGTTTATCATCTTTGTAAAAAACTGTTTGGGTACAAATGGGTTCATTTTTTATCTAAAGAAAAAATAGAATCCAAAAACATTCGTTTTATACCGACTGAAATCCATAGCGGAAATATGGTAAGAAGAGGGCTAGTAATTGAAAATTACGATGATATTCCTTTCCTAACACAACTTATCGATTGGGCTGCGAAACACTATATAAATGAACTGTTTTTTACTTTTATGTTATGGGATAAAGTAAAACATGTAATCGAAGAAGAGATTGAAAAAAGAGGGTTATCGATTACAATTGGCGGGCATAGCATGCACTATTTGTTAATGGAACCCTCTGTTTCTGAAAAAAAGCAGATTGATTTTTCGGATGATAGCTGGAAGCATACGCTTATCGATAAGATAAAAATCTATAGTGAAGAAACAACATCCATTAAACGAGTATCCTTATGGCCAGCCGATATTGGAATAAATGATAACGAAGACTTTTTAGCTCGCTACATAGAATTTACTGAACTCTTACAAAGTGAAATTCCTAGCATAGAAGTAGAGCATATAGCCTACAATGCAGGCTTATCGTGGGAAATGTTAGAACTTCAAGAAGGGTTAAGTGGTTCTAGTAAAGTAAATACGCTATTTGCTTATTGGGGAAGAAATTATCAGCAATCTTTTATGAAGGAAGAAAGAGCATTTGAGGCTTTACGAAAATGGTGTCACATAACCAAGGCCAATCAAAAGGAAATTACTATTTTTGAATATTATAGTGATCATTATATGTTAGGTGACTTATTTCCTCCTTTGTTTCGCAGAATTCATGAGGACATCGAAGTGTACGCTAAGTTAGGAATCAATCGAATGGTTAATCTAATTGTGCCTTACATTGCTAAAGAAGATGAGAAAAAATTGGCTCTTCCTTTTCCATGGGAATCGTTACAATTAATGAACAATTATTATTTTGCACGGTTAACTTGGGGTGATGACTTCCAGGAGATTGAAGAAGATTTCTACTCGATCTCTGATGAACATCAAATGAAGGTTAGACAAGCGCTTGTGAAAATGGAATCTGTCCTTTCGGAAGTATCGAAATGGAACGTACCTCTGTTTCCATACCGTGTAATCGATCCTGAAAAAATAGAAAAGCATGAAGAATTAAGCATGATTATCACTGACTTCTTAAATTGGAAAAGGGAAATCGAGTCTTTAAAAGTCGATTCTATCAAGGATGTAAATGATCCAAACAACCTGATAACTTTTTATATTTATTATGTGTGTGAAAAGCTAGAGGATTACTTACATACATGGAGGGGAAAAGTGTGAAACAACGAATTGTTTTTATTGGTGACAGCAATACATGGTGGGGGATTGACGAGAGTGATAACATCGGAACAGGATATGTGCGATTGCTACATGATTATTTGAAGGTTACGTATCCACAAAGGGATATTGAAATCATAAACAAAGGGATTAGCGGAAATCGGGTAACAGACCTCGCTGAGCGGTGGGAACAAGATGTAATTTCGTTTCAACCTGATGTTGTTTCGATTTCCATTGGTATCAACGATGTATGGAGACAAGTAGATTCTCCTGATATGGAACAAGTGTTACCACAACGTTTTGAAGAAGTGTTAGAGAATCTTCTTATAGATACGAAGGATAAAACCAATGCTTCAATTGTCTTAATGGAACCGACTGTTATTTCAGAAGATATTCTGGGAAAAGGAAACTCTATGCTAAAACCATATATTGAAATCATCCACCGATTAGCAGAAAAGTATAATGCAGGAATCGTTCCGACACATCAGTCCTTTATTTCATTTTTAAAGCATAAGAAGGACTTTCCTCTTACAATAGATGGTGTTCATATGAACACGCTCGGGAATATGCTAATGGCTAAAACGTGGATAGAAGCAACTAAGGATCTGTTTGAATAATTTTATATAATGATGAATGTGAAAGAATAAGTTTATAAAATGCATAAGCTTATTCTTTTTTATTGGAATAATAGATTCAACCACAATCTAACACTTTTCGACACCCCCTTGAAGGTATAATAAGGAAAACTATTAATAGGGAGGTTCGTTTCTTGCTAGATTCAAGTCATGAATTCTATTTAAGTAGCGCTGAACGACAATTAATAATCAAAGGGATAAAACGTGGATTAGAGCGTTTTTATAAGGATAGAGAGGGAAAGCCTGATCTCGTCACCGAAAGAAACTTCATCTCCAGACAACGCGCCTCTTATGTTTTCGACTCCATCTATACAATCGCGAATCAACATCCAGAATTGAATGTGACGCCTGAAATTCGAACAGCGGGCTTATCATACGAATATGTATCGCTCTTTTTTGAAACTCGAAAAATTGTGGTCACTTTTAGCCAAGTAAAACGTCCAGAAGATCTACCTGAATATAGTGAATACAGAAATGAATATACAGAAGGAAATCGGCTGTACAATCCTCAGCTTTCCTTCTTCCGAGAAGATGAAGAATTCAATCTCAAAAGTTACAAACACCTCGTCGTCACGTTTAATGGCTCACATGGACCCGATCCGCTTTTTGTATGGATAGGTGCCACAACACCTGGACAAAATGCCTGGATCTATCATGAGGAACTAAAAGAAGGGGTGGCTTTAGGCTGATTATAATTGTTATGCGGAGACTGTGACCAATCACAGTCACCGTTTTTTTGTCACCCCATTCTTCAAAACCGCAAAAACAATACTTGGTTTCATTAAAATCGTCATTGGACGTTTTAGGTTCATCACTTTTATAAAAGAATCATAGATGTTGGTGTCTTTCGCTGATAAAAGAAATATCCGCCGAGCATACCATTGGAGAATGGGGAGTCCAAATGGTTTTTTACCTGTTGTTTCTTGATACCGAAAATCCTCTGTAAGTACCATATTCCAAATCGGAGCAATGATCTTTGCTGCTTTTTTATGAAAATCACGAGCTACATTTTCCAACGATTGATTTTGTAAAATGCCTTTTAAGGCGATTGCTTCTAACACAGCAATGCTCATTCCTTGACCGAAAAAGGGATCAATCCTACAAATTGTATCGCCAATCATGATAAGACCAGCAGGAAAGTTGTTGATTTTCTCGATTTTTCTCCATGTTATCTGTGGCACCCGAAAAACAGAAATACTAGTTAGAGGCTTGGCCGCTTGTAATGTCTGATACATATCATTCTTCTGTAACCTTTTTGCTAGTTGTAGTACATTATTTTCTTTAACAACCTCTTTGTCATTAATACAGTCATGGTACCCTATGAATGTGAGCAAATATCGATTCCCCTCGACTTTTGAAATCGAACCTGCAAGTTTTTCGCGAGGTGGGTTAGGGTAAAGAAGCTTGATTGTCCAATCCTGGTTTTCATTTTCAGGTAATTCCACAATTTGACTAACGTAGGTTAAATCAATTTTCACTTTTTCAAGCGGGATGTGTATTCCTCGATCATTCAACCAACGATACGTGAAGCTACTTGCTCCGCTCGCATCCACAATCAGATCAGCATTAATCACGGTGCCGTCTTTCAACACAACGCCATTCATTCGATTGTTTCCCTCGTCATATACATATTCTTTAACAGTTTGATTGTATTGGATGGTAATGTTTTCAACCTCTTTTATGTACTGGTTTATATGCCATTCCAAGTGTGGTCTAGTTTGAAGAGTAGTTGTGTAACCACCATCATATCGCTGTTTCCAAACCCCGTGGTGATGCCAAGCAAGGTCTTTTGTTGAATTAATTTTCACGGCTCCTGTTGAATAAAACTTTTCAGTGATTCCAGGAAAAAGCTCCTCAAGACCTTGTTCACCTGCATGGAGCAATGCATGGATATGATTACCTTGTGGCGCTCCTTTTCTTGGAATGGGCGAGGTAATTTCAGAATCTCGCTCTATAATAATCACTTTTTGAAAAAAATCTGAAAGAACGCGCGCTGCTAATTTTCCCGCAACTCCCCCGCCAATTATGATGACTCTGTCCTTATGCTGCAAAAAAAACCACTCCTAATTAATTACATATAGATATAATTTAAATTGCCTATGACAAAAAAGGTACATAATATACAAAAATGAATTAAAATTTATCTATACAACATACTCGTATGTTATCTTATTGATAGCGCGTTAAAGGGAAGTGAACATATGCAAACATTAAAACCAGCGATTCATTTTAACAGGGTTAATTTTCTTGCGGATGAAAAACATATTTTAAAAAATATTACGGGATCCTTTTATGAGGGGACGATTACATCACTGGTTGGTCCTTCTGGAGCGGGGAAGACAACTCTCTTAAAGCTTTGTAATGGACTTCTGTCACCAAATTCAGGTGAAATATACATAAAGGAAAAAGACATCCAAACATTTGAACCGGTTGAATTACGTCGGTCTGTTGGAATTGGCCTGCAAAATGCACCAATGGTAAACGGGACTGTTTATCATAATCTTGCTTTACCAATGACACTTCAAAATAAAGACTTAGAAGAAAGCACAGCCAAGGATTTATTAGAAGATGTTGGGTTAGAAGAAGAATACCTAAATCGAGATGTACGAGATTTATCAGGCGGACAGCGCCAAAAGGTTTCTATTGCACGTACGCTGGTCAACCATCCGCAAATCATGCTGCTGGATGAAATAACATCCGCACTTGATCGAGTTTCGAAACACGAAATTGAAGAACTCATCGTAAAAATCAACCAGAAGTACAATGTAACCATCATCTGGATTACCCATAACCTCCAGCAAGCCATTGAAATCGGCAACTATGTATGGGTAATGATGGAAGGGGAAGTTATTGAAACAGGCGAGAGTGCATTGTTGAAATCTCCTACTCATGAAAAAGTAAAACAATTTGTGAAGGGGGAGATGATGGAGTGAGCACACTTGCTTTAGCAATCGCCCTGATTTTTGTGCTAATTCCAATTTTCTTATCGAAAACGTTTAATCTGGGATTAGAAAAAGACACGACGATTGCAGTTGTCCGGTCAATCATTCAATTATTTGCAGTCGGCTATATTTTAAAATTTGTCTTTGATACGGAAAGTCTCATTTATATTTTTCTAATGGTCATTGTCATGATTGTGGCAGCTACACAGAATGCAAGGAAAAAAGGAAAGGCCATCAAAGGAATCACTTGGAAAATCGCGACAACCTTTATTTTTATGGAGGTACTAACTCAAGCGATTTTACTTGGATTTCAGATTACGCCAGCCACAGCCCAATACATCATTCCAATCAGCGGAATGGTTGTTGGCAACTCGATGGTTCTTGCTATTCTATTTTTAAATCGATTTACGTCTGAAGTTGACAACCATCAGGAGCAAACCGAGCTTATTCTTTCCTTAGGAGGGACACCAAAACAAGCGATCCATACACAACTGATTACGTCAATCAAGGCAAGTATGATTCCTACAATTGAAAGCCAAAAAACAATCGGGCTCGTTCAACTGCCGGGTATGATGAGCGGTCAAATCATCGCAGGTGCAAATCCAATTCAAGCGGTCCAATTTCAATTGCTCGTACTCTTTTTACTTTTAACAACAGCAGCTGTCACAAGCATAATGCTTGGATTTTTATCGTATCCAACATTATTTAACCAACGTATGCAATTTTTGAAGATGAGGTAATAACGGAAAAAATCAAAAATGCCTGAACCCTCAGGGCTCAGGCATTTACTCTATAGTTAACAGGAACTTCACTAGTTCCCTAGCTTATTTTCGAATTCATAATTTAATGTTTAAATACATGGCGTCCAATTTTAACGGCTGTTGTTCTTGAATCCAACCAACGACTTGTCGCAATTGTTGGGTTATAGAAGAACAATGCATCCTTCGCAATATTTCGCATTTCAGTAAGTGCCGCGCGCACTGCTTTTATCGAGTCTTCATCTGCAGGTTTATTAATCTGACCATTTCGTACAGGTTGGAATTGGCCACGCTGATAAATTACATCTCGAATTGTATCAGGGAATTTCGGACTTTCTACACGATTTAACACAACTGCTGCTACTGCTACTTTTCCTTCAAAAGGTTCTGCTTGTGCCTCAGCTCGTACAATCCTTGCTAACAAATCTAGTTCTTCTGAAGAAAAATTATAATTTGTAGACACACTTTTAACTTCAGTAACGACTTTCTCTTCTTTTACTGTTTCTTGCTTAACTTCTTGGGTGGCTACTACAACATCCTCTTTCTTTTCAACATGCATACCTTCAAATAATTTAGGCGAGTTATCATCTACTTCAGCATTTATATGTTGACCTACAATAATCAGGTCTAAATTTTCTACTTGTGGGTTCATCACTGCTAATTCTTCTAAAGTCATTCCATGTTTAGTTGCTATTTCTGACATCGTGTCACCTTTTTGTACAGTATACGCAAACGCTTGGTCTGCAAAAAATAGAGATGCTATAAAGATCGCTAGTCCTAATAGTATTTTTTTCATAGTGATAGTCCTCCTAGTTAATTTAAGTACTGGGTAACTCTCTATGACTCATTTCTATGAAAAAAATAAGTAGATTAGTATTACAGTTTCTTTACAGGTAGATTACAACCTGTCTATCTTCCAAAAACTAGTAAAAAAAGACGATTCCCTTTTAAAAAGAGGACCGTCCTTAAATCAATTTTGGCTTTTTTGAAAATAGCCTTCGACGCTATTGATGTGTTTTACCATAAGTTCGCTAGCACGTTCTGCATTACGTTCTTTCATCGCTTTAAAGATTGCTTTATGGTAATTGAGTGACTCGGTCATTACCCCATATACAGTCACTCCACTTTCCTGAGAGTGCTTCACTAAATTATTAATGGATTCATATAGATTGAATAAGACAAGGTTTTTCGATGCTTTCGCAATTTTTTTATGGAACTCCAGGTTCGAACGAACATATTCTGTTTGATTGTTTTCACGAACCGAAAGTTCCATATCATCAATGGTTTGCTCGATTTCATTGAAGTCTTCAGAATTTGCCCTTGTTGTTGCAAGGTAGGTTAATTCTTTTTCTAAAAATCTACGAGCCTCAAAAATATCTTGCCAATCAGCAGAGGAAAAATAGAGCTGGAACATGAGGGAGTCAGAGAAAAACTTATCATGGTTACCTGTGATAATCGTACCTTTCTGTGTCTTTTCAATTAAACCTTGCGCTTCCAACACCTTTAGCGCTTCCCTTAATGAAGGCCTACCCACTCCAAATAAATTCATTAGTTCTCGTTCTGGGGGAAGTTTATCACCTTCATTTAGTTTGCCCTGAAGAACAAGGTCCTTAATTTGGTTAACAATACTATCTGTAACATTCATACGTTTCACTGGTTCAATCATTTTTCTATCACCTTTCATATCTATTACAATAATGGTAAAATTTTCCGTAGATTACTAGAAAACACCCCCCTTACAAAATAAGAAGGGGGGAGGGGGAGATGTATTCTCTTATTTGGCAATCTCCCCAGTTAAGGTTTGAGACTTGTTGAGCCGCATTTTAAATAAATATGCACCCACAACCATAACTAGAATAGCTGTAATCAAACCGATTACAATATTTTGAGTGAATCCTAGGACGATGAATCCAAAGATTGAAGAGACACTGGAAAGCATTGCATATGGTAGCTGTGTCACCATATGATCGATAGGGTGGACCGAGCTTCCAATTGATGCAAGAATCGTTGTATCGGATAATGGAGATGTATGCTCTCCAAATACAGTTCCTGCTAGCACGGCACCAATTACCGGAATGAGGAAAGTAACATCGATTGTTGCCACGATCTCTGCACCAATCGGAATCATAAGACCTGCTGTACCGAGCGTACTTCCAATTGAATATGAAATAAATGCTGCGAAAACAAAGAAGATAACAGGTAGCCAAGCAAGCTGTAGATTTCCATCAATTAATGTTGCAAGATAATTCCCAACACCTAATGAAGAAATGACTTTAGCTGTAACTAATGCAAGGAAAAGTATGATAACGCTTGGTAGTGTTGTTTTAATCCCAGCCAAAGTAGAAATCTTTAAGTGTTCACCAGAAGTTTTTTTCATTAGCAATCTTGTTAAAATGACAAGATCGGCTGCAATCGCACCATATACCAAGGAAAGAATAATGTCTGTATTAATTAACACATCAAAAGCGGTGATTGGTCCTTCGGCACTTGAGCGTCCAATCCAGATAGCAGAAATCACAGTTACGATAATTAACGTTAAAACAGGGAAAAGTAAATCTGCCATTTTTCCATCATTTCTTGTTGGAAGTTTCGTATCTTCGGAGCCTGGCACCTTACCACGTTTTGTATCAAATAAAATATCTTCTGAAACTGCACGTTCTTCATCGCGACGCATTTGGCCAACATTTATTCCAAAATAAGCAACGATAAATACGAGGATAATAGTAGTAATTGTATAATAATTGGTAGGTATTGCTAATAAAAATGCTTCTAATGCTTGATAGGAGGTAATCTCAGTGTCAGTCAGGACACCTGCTATGATTGAAGTAATAAAAGCCGCAAGTCCTGAAATGGGTATAAGCAGAGCGATTGGTGCAGAGGTTGAGTGGATTAAGTAGGAAAGTTTAGAGTGCGATACTTGGTATTTATCCGTTACTGATCTCATTACGCTACCACGGAATAGACAACTAAATGCATCATCAAACCATGTGAAAAACCCGATTAACATTGTCGCCATTTGGGCTTGAACTCTCGTTTTGGCAACTTTTACTCCCCATTCGGAAAAGGCATAAATGCCACCTGATAGATAGAGAAGGGAGGAGAGTATTCCTATTAACACAACAAACAACAATACTTTGCCATCCCCTATTAATACATCAGCCATAATATGGTAAACGTTTACGAAACTATCAATGACATTCCATTGATTATAGAGCAGTGTGCCAATTGCGATTCCAATACCTAATGCCAAAAATAATCGCTTTGTAATTAGAATAATCGCAATCGTAACAATCGGTGGAATCAGTGAAAAAATAGTACCTTCCATATAGTTGCCCCCTTTAGAATATAAAACATTTGTAATCGCTTACAATTTTTATGAAAAATCATTCGTGACAGGCCATATTAATGGGGTAAACTCAAGTAGAAGCCCACAAGTCTAGTCACGAATGAATGTGCGAAAAAAGGTTACTCCGCAATCCGATTGACTAATTTACCTAGCCCTTCAACCTCACAGACCATTTCATCTCCAGGTTTCAACCAAACTTTTTCCTTCATGCCTAAAATAACGCCTTCTGGTGTTCCTGTAAAAATCACATCACCTGGTTCAAGGGTCATTGTTTGAGACAAGTCACTGATCATTTCAGCAATCGAGAAAATCATCAGCTCTGTATTTGAGTTTTGGCGTAATTCACCATTTACCCAACATTTCAATTCTAAATTTTGAGGATTCGGAACTTCTTCAGCAGTTACAAGATAAGGTCCAATAGGAGCAAACTGGTCAATCGCTTTACCATATGTCCACTGGTTGGTCCTTGTTTGAAGATCTCGTGCCGAGATATCATTTCCTGTCGCATAACCAAACACATAATCAAGCGCTTCCTCTTTTGCAATATTCTTAGCTTGTTTGCCCATCACCACAACCAACTCAACCTCGTAATCTACCTGCTTCGTTGCGGAAGGCGGTACAATGTCCTCGTTATGTGCGGCAAGACTATTTTGATACTTAGAGAAATAAATCGGGTAATCCGGAACGGTAAAGTTTGCTTCTTCAACATGAGCACGATAATTCGCACCTGAACAGATGATTTTATTTGGCGTTTGTACAGCCGGTGCATATGTAATACTTGCTTCGTCTAGGAATTCATCTGCTGTAGATAGCACCTGCTGAAGTTTTTCTTGTCCAGATTTACCACTTGAAATCACTTCTTCGATTGAAGCAGGGGCAATCAAACCAGTTTTTTCTGCAGTAGCTCGCACATCCACTATGCCGCTAGCTGTTTTAATACCTAAACGGACACCATCTGTAGCTTGAAACGAAAGTAATTTCATACACGTCACCATCCTGATTAAATTTAAAACACATGCTGCACCTAGATGCATGGTCTTACCATAGAATATTGTAGAAATTTTATTTTTAGAACATTTAAAAAACTTATCATAAAAAAAAAGACGGCTCAACAAGGAACCGTCTAACTTTACATCTTATCGCTTATTTTTTTCAAATTCTGCTTTTATTGTTTGGAGTAATTCAGGATTTGTTAAGATTTTATATCCCGTTACAGCCATTGTTTTTGCACCAAGAATCATCGCATCTTTACCTTGGTTACTTAAAGCTGCTTCACGAAAACCGTGGGTGTGGCAAGCAAATGGCTCATCACAAATTTTTACATATGGATGAATAGAAGGGGCAACTTGACTGACATTCCCCATATCCAGTGACCCAGTGCCTTCTGAACGCTCATTGATCTCCTCAGGATTAACCCCTAATTCAATTAACGTATCATTAAAGACATTTGAAAGTTCTTCATTTGTAATCATGTCATCATAAGAGAACTCATAGTTTGACCATTCCATTGTAGCTCCTGTTTGAAGGGCAGCACCTTCTGCACATTTTTTTACCTTTTCTACTAACTCATTCAAATAAGAACGAGAAGATGCACGAACATAGAATTGGGCAACAGCATAATCCGGTACGATGTTTGCTGCTTTCCCACCTTCTGGAATGACTCCATGGATACGTGCGTCTGGTGTAATATGCTGTCTTAACGCATTAATGCTATTAAACGTTTGAATCACAGCATCAAGCGCATTTATGCCTTCATGAGGGCTTGCTGCAGCATGTGCTGCTTTTCCGAAAAATTCAAATTGGATTGCGTCCATCGCAAGGGAAGCGCCACTTTTTTCGTATTGGCTAAGTGGGTGAACCATCATCGCGACATCAAGGTGGTCAAAAATACCTTGTTCCGCCATGGTTACTTTTCCGCCCTTCGTTTCTTCAGCAGGGGTACCATATACAACTACTTTTCCACCAGTTTCAGAAAGGACTTTCGATAATCCGATTCCAGCTGCAATCCCCATTGTTCCAATTAAATTATGACCGCATGCATGTCCTAATTCAGGGAGAGCGTCATATTCAGACATAATTCCAATCGTCGCACCAGGTTTACCACTGTCGAATGTAGCTTCAAACGCAGTAGGGAGGCCCGCTGTTCCTATTTCTACATTAAAATTATGTTTCTTTAGTTCATCCGTTAAAATTTTACAAGCTTTGAATTCTTCATGACCAAGCTCTGGATTTGCTCCAATATATGCACTAATTTCATAAAAACGATCTTTGTTTTCTTCGATAGCTTTAAGTATTTCTGCTTTCATATTGACCCTGCTTTCTGATTATAGGTTTCTATTGGGTAATTATAAAACATCTTGTATAAAAATTCAATTAAACTCTTTGTCTACTATACTATTTTTATATAATAAAAAAAGAAATAATAAAAAGTCCCAAAAAATAGGCACTCGCACATACAGTACAACCCATAGGCTCATATCTTAACAGTGTAAGAAAAAGAAAGGGAGATGACACTATGCATTACGGATATCATGATCATTGCGGATATGGATATGGTGGATATGGATATAACAACAGCTTTGTATTAATCGTTGTATTGTTTATCTTGTTAATAATTGTCGGAGCTTCTTACGTACGATAAAAATATACAGAGCAATAGAAAAGGTTCCTTTCATAACTCGTGAAGGGAGCTTTTTTATTGTCGGGGGGAGTGAAGGTTTAGTGATGGTTAACCATAAAAATATTATGTAATGATTTTATAGTACCATGCTCATGTTTATCATAATAAAATTATGTAAACTTACTGTATTTTTGAATAGAATCTTCCATTTTAAACAAAAGATAAAAAGTATATGTCTTAAACGAGGTGAAAGTATGTCAGTACAATATGATGTCACAATAATCGGCGGTGGTATTGCTGGTCTACAAGCAGCAATCCAACTTGGACGATATAAACATAAAATAGCAGTAATTGACTCAAATGACGGCCGTTCCACCATTTGTAGATCCTACCATAATATTTTAGGCTGGCCTGACGGTGTAAGTGGACAAACCTTAAGAAACCTAGGAAAACTGCAGGCTGAAAAACTTGGCGTTTCTTTTATTCAAAACGAAGTTACTATGGTTGAAAAAACTGAGGGATTTTTTAAGCTATATTGCCGCGGTGGAGATTCCTATTTTGCAAAGCGGTTGTTATTGGCAACAGGCGTGAAGGACAATATCCCTCCCATTAAAAACATTTACAAATGCCTCGGTTTAACGATTTATGTATGTCCTGATTGTGACGGGTATGAGGTAGTAGACAAGCATGTAATTGTGATCGGTTCTGGAAAATCAGGCGCAAACATGGCACTCACCCTAACTTATTTTACAAAAGACATCACATTTATTAATCACGATTGGAAAAAACTCGATAGCGAGTTACTATCAAAGTTAGAACAAAGCGGAATTACTCATATTCAGGATGATACAGAGGAGGTATTGCTTGAAGAGGGGACCGAGAATTTTGTCGGTGTTCGCTTGAAAAGTGGAGAAGTCATAAAGGGCGATCGTGGATTTTTGGGATTTCCAGGAAACGAAGTCCGTTCTGAATTAGCTACTCAGCTTGGTATTGAACGAACAGAAAATAAGCATATCATCGTTGACCCAAGGACAAAAAAGACAAACGTAGAGCATGTATGGGCAGCTGGGGATATCGCCGTACATTCTGAACAAACAACAATCGCCATGGGAGACGGCATGCAAGCAGCCATTTGGATACACAAAAGCCTTTTAGATGAAAAAACATGCGATTAACGAAATTATCAATCCTTACATACATATGATGTAATAATAGGCTTTTATCTATTGTATCCGCTTACAAGAATTTGTGTTGATTTAAAGTAATAGAGATAGTTGATGAAGAGGATTGGCGGGGAAATTTCGTGTGCTTTTCCTCTTCATCGTGGGTATGAAGAGGATTGAGATGGAAAATTCTTGAGGTTTTCCTCTTCATCGAGGGGATGAAGAGGATTGGTGTGGAATTTTCGTGAGGTTTTCCCCTTCACCAGAGTAATGAAGGACTTTACGGCTAAATCACACGTGCTAAGGTCCTTCATCAAGGTTCTGAAGGACTCTACGGCGAAGATCACACATGCTAAAGTCCTTCATCAAAGCTATGAAGAACTCTACGGCCAAGATTTCATGTGCTACGGTCCTTCATCTGTGCTATGAAGGACTCTACGGCGAAGATCACACATGCTAAAGTCCTTCATCAAAGCTATGAAGGACTTTACTGCAGAGCTCGCGCATGCTAAGGTCCTTCATCAGTGCTATGAAGGACTTTACAGCGAAAATCCCAAATGCTAAGGTCCTTCATCGGGGTTATGAAGGACTTTCCGGGGAAGATCACACATACTACGGTCCTTCATCAGTGCTTTGAAGGACTTTCCAGTAAAGATCCCAAATGCTAAAGTCCTTCATCAACCGTAAAATCGTAAAATCCTAGACCGCCACCCACAACCCAACTTTATCAACACTCAAACCAATAACATATATCAAAAGCACACAACGCTCGCAGCATACCCATTACCAAGTAATACTGTAACACCATTTTTCGCGAGGAGGGGTTCGCGATGGACGCAACCCGCTTAATTAAACCTTTATTGGATAAGGAATATCCGATGATCAGTCATGGGGATGGAATCTACTTATACGACACAAATGGAAAAAGATATATCGATGGTTCATCAGGGGCCATCACGGCGAGCATCGGCCATGGCGTGAAGGAAATCATTGAAGAAATTGAAAACCAAGCTCACAAAATATCATTTGTCTACAGGTCACAATTCACAAGTGAACCTGCAGAAAAATTGGCTCAGAAATTAAGTGACCTAGCAAAAGGTGGTGAATACTGGTCTTTTTTTGTGAACAGCGGTTCTGAGGCGACGGAAACGGCAATGAAGATTGCCATTCAACATTGGCAAGAAAAAGGAATTAAAGGAAAAAACAAAATTTTGTCACGCTGGATGAGCTACCACGGGATCACGATTGGTGCACTCTCCATGTCTGGTCACACCGGAAGGAGAGCTCGCTTTGTTCAATTATTAGAAGACTATCCAACCATTCAACCGCCGTATTGCTTCCGATGTCCTTTCAACGCCACTTATCCAGATTGCAATCATATGTGTGCAACCGAGCTCGAACAGGCGATTAACCGTATTGGAGCTGAGCATATTGCCGCTTTTATTGCGGAACCGATCATTGGAGCTGCTGGTGGTGCAATTGTTCCGCCTCCTGGTTACTATCAAGTGATCAAAAAAATCTGTGAAAAGCACAATATCTTATTTATTGCCGATGAGGTCATGACCGGAATGGGCCGGACCGGAAAGATGTTTGCCCTTGAACATTGGGATACACACGCTGACATTATTGCCCTTGGAAAAGGCATGAGTGCGGGTTACACACCCATTGCCGCAACCCTCGTTAGTGAAAAAGTAATGGAGCCCATCCAAAAAGGCTCAAAGCTAATTATGAGTGGACACACCTATAGTGCAAACCCACAATCAACAGCTGTTGCATTAGCTGTCGTCAACTATATTGAAACTCATAATCTAGTTGAAAAATCTGCGAAAAACGGAAAATACCTGAATACTAAACTACAAGAATTGCAAAAAAAGCACCAGATTATCGGCGATGTTCGTGGAAAAGGACTGATGTGTGGAATCGAGTTCGTATCCGACATGATCACAAAGTTCCCTTTTAATAAAGAAATTGACTTAACTTCACTGGTAGTCAGTCAAGGACAGAACAATGGCCTGTTACTATATCCGGCTGCGGCTGGAATTGAAGGTGTTGGTGGTGATGCCATTCTCGTTGCACCACCACTAACAATTACGACTGAACAAATTGATGAGCTAATCCAGCTCCTTGATCAAACTTTAATAGATGTTGAGACAGCCCTACAGAAAAAAGGGATCATATCAACATAATCTGGAGGTGACCATAATTGATTGAAAATCGATACAATAAAATTTCAACTCTAGAAGAGGCACTCACACATATCAATGATGGAACAACGGTAATGTTTGGGGGATTTGGTGGGATTGGAAGTCCCCCAGCGCTGATTGACGGATTGCTAGAAAAAAATGTGAAGGATTTGACGTTAATTGGGAACGACACAGGTTTTCCAAACATCGGCATTGGGAAACTTGTCAGTCGCGGACATGCGAAAAAATGCATTGTCTCCCATATTGGATCAAATCCTGTTGCAGGGCAACTGATGACGGATGGAAAAATGGAAATCGAATTTTCACCTCAAGGCACACTTGCTGAACGAATCCGTGCGGGTGGTGTCGGACTTGGTGGTATTTTAGTTGATGTTGGAATTGACAACGAAATTGTTTCTAACGGAAAACAAATCATTGAAGTCGATGGCACAAACTATCTATTAGAAAAGCCATTAACAGCGGATGTGTCAATTCTTTTTGCTAAAAAGGCCGATCCATTTGGAAATCTTGTCTATGATAAAAGTGCCAGAAACATGAATCCGCTTGTTGCCATGGCAGGGAAATTCACGATTGCCGAGGTTGAGGAAATTGTTCCATTAGGAGAACTAGATCCAGAAGAAATTGTAACACCAGGAATCTATGTTGACATGATTATCAAGAGCAGAGGGGTGAATTGGAAATGGGTATGGGAGTAGATATTCGCAATCGAATCGCTAGACGGGCAGCACAGGAAGTCAAGGATGGTATGATTGTGAACTTAGGAATTGGTATTCCTTCCCTCGTTCCAAATCACCTCCCTGAGGGGATCAATGTCATGATACATGCTGAAAACGGCATTTT
The DNA here is from genome assembly GCF_042680725.1 of Ferdinandcohnia salidurans. Classification (NCBI taxonomy): domain Bacteria; kingdom Bacillati; phylum Bacillota; class Bacilli; order Caryophanales; family Bacillaceae; genus Ferdinandcohnia; species Ferdinandcohnia salidurans. Next base: position 28,024 of record NZ_JBHUEK010000034.1, on the reverse strand, counting down.
AGGGATCGGGCCAAGCCCAGAAAAAGGGAATGAAGATGAGAATATTTGTAACGCTGCGGGCTATCCAGTAACAACAGTTACAGGTTCGTCCTATTTTGATAGTTCAATTGCCTTTGGTATGATTCGCCGGGGATATATTGATATAACAATTCTTGGATCACTGCAGGTTAGTGAGAAGGGAGACCTCGCGAACTGGATTGTTCCAGGCAAACGTGTCCCAGGGATGGGTGGGGCAATGGAGTTGGCACAAAAAGCAAAAAAAGTGATCGTTTTAATGAACCATGTCGACAAACACGGAAACTCAAAGATTGTAAAAGAGTGTAGTCTGCCTTTAACCTCTAAAAACTGTGTTGACCTTATCATTACCGATATGGCCGTGATTGAGGTAAAGGATGATGGCCTCCACTTATTAGAGGTGATGACTCCTTTTACAGTCGAAGATGTAATAAAAAATACGAGTGCCGAATTGAAGTGGGATGAAACGATTTCACAACTAACCTAAAGGGAGGGGAAGTGCTTGAGTGATACTAACGATAAAGTGAAAAAGTGGATCCAAGAAAATAAGGGGAAAGGAATTCGCTTGTTAAAGAAGCTTGTTCAAGAACCGAGTCTCCAAGGTAATGAAAGGTCTTCGCAAGCAATTGTCATCGAAAAATGCCGTCAACTTGGGATGGATATTGACATCTGGGAACCGAATGGCACGGAACTTTTAAAACATCCATATTTTGTTTCACCAAGAACAAACTTTCTCGACAGTCCTAATGTCGTCGGTGTTCTAAAAGGGACAGGTGGGGGAAAATCACTTCTCTTAAATGGCCACATTGATGTTGTTCCAGAAGGTGATATCACCCAATGGGATATGGATCCGTATTCCGCGGAAGTGAAAGATGGAAAATTATATGGGCGAGGTTCCACAGATATGAAGGGTGGAAATGTCGCAATGCTATTAGCGATCCAAGCCATCAAGGAGTCTGGTATTCAACTAAAAGGCGACGTCATTTTTCAAAGTGTCATCGAAGAGGAAAGTGGTGGTGCTGGAACACTTGCAACAATTATCAAAGGCTATAAAGCAGATGGAGCCATTATCCCAGAGCCAACGAATATGAAGATTTTCCCGAAACAACAAGGTTCAATGTGGTTTAAAATTGATATTTACGGCCGAATTGCTCATGGAGGAACAAGGTATGAAGGCGTGAGTGCCATCGAAAAGGCGATGACTGTTATTAACCACCTTTTAAAGCTAGAAATGATTCGCAATGCGGCGATTAATGATCCTCTGTATAAAAATACACCAATCCCAGTGCCTATCAATATAGGTAAAATAAACGGGGGAACCTGGCCGTCTTCTGTTCCAGACGTTGTTACCATCGAAGGTCGAATGGGTGTCGCCCCAGAAGAAACGATTGAGCATGCAAAAGATGAAATGCAACAATGGCTTGAAAAATTACCAGAAATAGATCCATGGTTCCAAGACCATCCAGTAGGACTTGAGTGGTTTGGTGCACGTTGGGTTCCAGGCACAATTGATCCTGACCATGAACTTATGAATCTTTTAATCAATCAGTGTAAAGAGGTTATGGGCAAAGAACCCGTCATTGAGGCGTCACCTTGGGGAACAGATGGCGGGCTGTTAACAGCGGTCGGCAATATCCCAACCATTGTGTTCGGTCCAGGAACAACAGAAGTCGCTCATTACCCAAATGAGTATATTGAGCTTGATAGGATGTTTGAAACGGCAGAAATCATCGCCAAAACGATTTTAGCATGGTGTGAAGTTTCTGAAAAATGATATGATAGATGAAAAGGGTTTGAGGAGGTTTGATGTTGTCAGGTCAAAAATACAGCGAACAAAAACGATTACATGCAGCTTCATATCAAGCAGACATTGTCGTAGACTATTTCAACCGGAGATTACGTGTTTTAGAATATCGAGGTAATCTTATGACCTTATTAGATGAGGTTAACAACATTGCAGCAATGCATTCATTCGAAAAAATTATTTGTATGGCTAAACGTGAGGACTTAATAGAATTTATGTCATGTGGCTTTATGATTGAAGCAATGGTTCAAAAATATTTTAATGGTAGTGATGCCTATTTTGTAACGAAGTATTTTACAAATGAAAGACGAAATAGTGATAAATGGATGGAAGAAGAAAAAATAATGACCGACATCCTACGAAATCCACGAGAAAATAAACCAACCAATACTCAATTTTTAATCCGCAAAGCAACACCTGAAGATGCAGGGCAACTTGCTAAATTGTATAATACTGTGTTTCAGATTTATCCAACTCCATTAAACAACGCAGACTATATTCAGAAAGTGATGAAGGATTCCACGGTTTTTTATGTCGCCCTCGACAATGGTGTGATCATAAGTAGTGCATCAGCCGAAGTGAATCATATTTTTTATAATGCGGAGCTAACCGATTGTGCAACCTTGGATGACTATCGGAAACACGGCTTAATGAAAAAGCTCTTGATTCAACTTGAAAAGGAGCTTATTAACAACGGAATATATTGTGCCTACTCGATTGCGAGGGCACTTTCATATGGAATGAATAAAAGCTTTTACCAGTTAGGATACTCATATACTGGTAGACTCACAAACAATTGCTATATTTTTGATAAAATTGAAGACATGAATGTGTGGGTGAAGGATTTATCCATTGACTGACCCTGCCAATTTTTCGGCATCAAGCGCCGGAATTTCATCATGTGATGAGGGAGGTGGAGATGCATGCAAATCGGGGAAGAACTAGTCATTGCCATATTAGATAGTATCGATGAAGCCATACATGTTGTAAATGAGGAAGGAATCACCATCTTCTACAATCAGGTAGCAGCCGAGCATGATGGGCTTAGTCGGGAGGAAGTACTTGGTAAGCACCTTCTCGAGGTCTTTCCTTCTTTAAATGAGGATTCTAGTACTCTTTTAAAGGTCATTCGCACAAAACAGCCGATTTATCATCTTCCCCAAACCTATAAAAACAAATGGGGAAAGCTGATTGATACGGTAAATACCACCTTACCCATCCATATCAATGGTACATTCATAGGTGCTGTTGAAATCGGAAAAGATTACTCGAAGATTAAAGATTTATCGAATAAATTGATGGACCTGCAATCAAAAGTTCGAAGTCCTTCAAAAAAGCCTCAGGAGTTATATGGAGCAAAATACACTTATCATGACATCCTGACGAAAAATGAGCGCTTCAACACTGTGAAAAAACAAGCAATGAAGGTTGCGAACTCTTCATCTACTGTTTTAGTGTATGGGGAAACAGGAACAGGTAAGGAACTTCTTGTGCAAGCGATTCATAATGCCTCACCTCGAAGGCAGGCTCCTTTTATTGCGCAAAACTGTGCGGCGTTACCCGAAAGTTTATTAGAAAGCATTTTATTTGGAACTGTTAAAGGGAGCTATACAGGTGCGGTGGACCGTGCTGGGTTATTTGAAATTGCACATGGCGGGACGCTTTTTTTAGACGAAATCAATTCGATGCCACTTGAGCTTCAATCCCGATTGCTCCGTGTACTTGAGGATGGGATGGTCCGAAGAATTGGCAGCCCGAAAGCCCTCCAAGTCGACGTTCGCGTGATTGTTGCGCTAAACAAATATCCAACAGATTGCGTGAAGGATTATGAGCTTAGACCGGATTTGTATTATCGTTTGAATGTTTTCTCTTTGGAGATTCCACCCTTAAAGAAGCGACTCGAGGACATACCGTATTTAGTCGATCACTTTGTTGGCCTTTATAATCACAGCTTTCAAAAAAGTGTCTCAAAGGTAGATGATGAAGTCCTTCGATTATTCGCTAGCTATCTTTGGCCAGGGAATGTAAGAGAATTAAAACATATCATTGAACATGCCATGATTATGGCTGAAGGATCAGCACTTACAACGGATTTATTACCGGGTCATCTTATCAATACGCAAGCAACTTCTTCAGTAACATTAAGACCGCTTCGTGAAGTCATACAAGAAACCGAAAACTCTTTAATCGATGCAGCCATGAAAAAGTCAGGCGGGAACATCAACAAAGCGGCAAAACTCCTTGAAATTCCACGTCAAACCCTGCAATACAAATTGCAAAAAAAGAATAATTAGCCCATTTTCATATAAATCTCTTCTCTACTTAACAGTTGGCATGCTACTTGCATGTTAATAAGAGTAGGGAGGAGATTTTTTATGCATATGAACTTATATAAACCTGAGCGTCATTGGAAGGACATTGAATTATGGAAAGATGTAACAGAGGAGCAGTGGAACGATTGGATATGGCAATTGACGAATACAATCCGCACAATTGATGATTTACGTAAGGTCATTAATCTAACTCCAGAGGAAGAAGAAGGTGTCTTGATTTCCACAAAAACGATTCCTTTAAATATAACGCCATATTACGCATCGTTAATGAATCCTGATGATCCACGTTGCCCAATTCGGATGCAATCTGTACCTATTGGGAAAGAAATTTATAAAACGAAATATGATTTAGAAGATCCTCTTGAAGAAGACGAGGACTCACCAGTACCTGGTTTAACACATCGTTACCCAGACCGTGTCCTCTTTTTAGTAACGAACCAGTGTTCGATGTATTGTCGCTACTGTACGAGAAGACGATTTTCTGGCCAAATTGGCATGGGGGTGCCGAAAAAACAGCTTGATGCCGCAATCGGCTATATCGCCAACACTCCTGAAGTACGTGACGTCCTTATTTCCGGTGGTGACGGCCTACTTATTAATGACAATATTCTTGAGTACATTTTGAAAAATTTACGCGCGATTCCACACGTGGAAATCATTCGTATCGGAACAAGAGCACCCGTTGTATTCCCGCAACGTATTACAGAAAATCTGTGCAATATTTTAAAGAAATACCATCCAGTTTGGTTAAACACACACTTCAATACGTCAATTGAAATAACAGAAGAAGCAAAAAAAGCGTGTGAAATGCTGGTTAACAGTGGTGTGCCAGTCGGGAATCAATCCGTTATCTTAGCTGGTATTAACGACAGCGTCGAAATCATGAAAAAACTGATGCATGATTTGGTCAAAATCAGAGTTCGTCCTTATTATATATATCAATGTGATTTATCAGAAGGAATCGGCCACTTTAGAGCACCTGTTTCAAAAGGGTTAGAAATTATCGAGGGTTTACGTGGTCACACTTCTGGCTATGCCGTGCCAACCTTCGTCGTCGATGCACCTGGTGGAGGTGGAAAAATTGCCGTTCAGCCGAATTATCTGATTTCGCAAAGTCCGGAAAAAGTAGTGTTACGTAATTTTGAAGGCGTAATCACTACCTATCCAGAGCCAGAAAATTATGTGCCAGGCCGTGCGGACGCTTATTTTACAGAGCATGTAGGCTCGCTCGAAGATAAAAAATCAACTGCAGGTATCGCTGGGCTTCTAGGTGATGGCTTTAACCTAGTCCCTGAAGGCATTAACCGAATTTCTCGTAGAAAGAAATACAATGAAGATCCAAGTCACAGCACATTAAAGGATAAACGTGATAAACGAGATGAATTGAAAGAGAAAAAATACCAATCTACTTTACAAAAAATGAAGGGCTCTAGTAAGGAAGATGAAAAATCAAGTTAAATGTGATTGGAGGTCATATTGTTGAATTGTATGTGGTGTGATTCGGAAAAGGCGAAAGAAGCAGCAAACAGTGTATTTTGGGAACTCCCAGATGGAACAAGAGCAATTGAAATTACCGATACACCTAGTGTAAAGTGTGATGAATGCGGAATGGAGTATCAAGAGGAAACTATAATCAATGAAATCGAAGACCAACTCATGTTAATCGATACAAAAAAACTTTTAAAGACAATTAGCTATAAAGAACTTATGGAGATTCCGCGATTTCTAAAGCATAACTACTTTCGTTTTTAAACTATTTTCAGTTGACTTGATACCATAACATGATAAAATGACAAAACGAACGCTTATGTAGGATGTGGTTGTTATGGGAAAGTCATTTTATCACTATATTGTAAAATTCCGTACGGCAAAAGCGAAAGATGAAATTAGTCAATTTGCGAATGACATCTATTTGGATCATAGCTTTCCAATTTATTCGAAGGATTACAATGAATTGAGCTCTTATTTGGAGCTAAACGGCCAATATTTAAAAAGTATGTCTATTTTCGATAAAGCCTGGGACCTTTATGAAAACGAAGATTGACTATTAACCACTGAGATGCGGAATCTCGGTGGTTTTTACGTTTACAGCGCAACTAGATTAGCTTAAATATAGTAAGTACGGAAAAATACTGCCACTAAACATTCTACCCAAAACAAACTTCTATAACGAACACTTTACCCCCACAAATTTTAGGCTCGCCACCCCTTAATATTTCTTAATTCACAAGCCCTATTATAATGCCGTTTTGCAAAAGACTTGCATATACTATTTCACACCCTTTAAATCGACACCAAAGCAGAGGGATGAGGATATGGATGGTAAAAGCAAAAAGCCAAAATACAAAATCGGGGATATCGTCGTTGTTAAGTTATATGGAACAGTTGGATCTGTGACCGATATCCGAAAGCTAGATGGAAACTTTCTATATAAAGTCAATAAAGGCGAGGCATTTTACTCAGAAGCGGCGTTAACCTTGCTTTCCCAATACAAAGCAAAGCCGATGGAAATTGAAAAAATCGATATTGAATACAAATATTATTTTGGTGACCTTGTCTTTGTGCAAGGGTATGACAATGATGTGTTTAAAATTGTCGGGATACACACGGAAATTTGGAGATACAAAGAGGGTGCGTGGGAGGATGTGATTTACGAACTAGCGAGAGTGACAGACGGTGAGTGGCTCGAAGCAGGAGAGGATGAGCTAACACTGCTTGCAGATTTTGATCAAGCCGAAACATTCCTTCAAAAATATTCGTTGAAATATTTTGTGAAAAAGAAAAACAATAATGCGGGGATGTATGAAAATATGGATATCTATCGTAAATCCGAGAAAGATCATATGCGTATTAAAAAAGAGAAAAAAGAAATCATTGATGGTTTATTAGATGTGTACAACGACTACAAGATCCTGTACGACATGTTCCAGGATCAGAAATATAAAGATGTTATGGATTTAGCTATGAAAAATCTACAAAAATTTGAGTCTGGGAAAGGTAACGATTAACCCATGAGTAACGCTTGTACTAACACATAAAAGAAATAAGGGATCCCTAAAAATAAAATAACAGAAAATAATCCTTTTGTTACTTTTCCTAACACTTTATCAAACCCGTCTCCGTCAATAAATGCTAGTAATTTATTGGTGTGATTCACTTCTTCTTGTACTGGAAATTTTACAATAACGGCTTGCTTTGTCATGAGAACCCCTCCATTAGGCTTGTCCAATTCTTATATTCCATCCTATGTATGAACTTTTGATTTCATGACTAAAAAATAATATACATATGAAATGACATAGGTGACGTTTTTACATCATACATCTTTAGTAAAGGGGGCGATCATGCTGAAGGAGATTGAGGTTGTTATTGATACGGAGGAAATTGCAGAGTTTTTCTATAACGAGCTTGTCCAAAGGGGATTTGCCCCAAGTGAGGAAGAGCTAGAGGAGCTAGCGGATATTACATTTGAATACTTACTCTTTAAATGTGTAATTGATGAAGAAGATGAAGACTAGGTACATAAGACGGCGGGGTAACCCGTCGTTTTTCTTTTGAAAAAAATATCATTTTTGTAGAAACTTTTTTCATGCCCAGTCGTATAGTTTTATATCAAGAATTAGGAGGAATGGCCATGTCTTTATTTAATAAACTTTTTTCAAGTATTGGGATTGGTAGTGCAAGAGTTGATACAAAGTTAACAACAGATCAACTAAAAGCCGGTGAAAAGGTTTCTGGCGTTGTAGAAATTGTTGGAGGAAATACGGAACAGCAAATCGATGAGATTTATCTTTCTTTAATGACAACCTACATTAAAGAATCGAATGACAGAAAGTTTAACCAACAAGCAACAATTGAAAAAGTGAAAATTGTTGAGCGTTTTACAATTGGTAGTGATGAAAGACGTGAGATTTCATTTTCATTTGTCCTCCCACTTGATACGCCTGCCACACTCGGGAAAACAAGAGTGTGGATTCATACAGGCTTAGATATTAAAAATGCAATTGACCCATCAGATAAAGATTATATTTCAGTTTCGCCATCACCACTTGCAGCAGGTGTGTTGAATGCGGTATATGATTTAGGCTTTAGCTTACGTAAGGTTGATTGTGAAGCGGCACCTTATCGTCTAAGAAGACGTCTTCCATTTGTTCAGGAATTTGAGTTTGTTCCAACAAGTGGACAATATCGTGGAAGATTAGATGAAGTAGAAGTGATGTTCTTCCCACAATCAGAAGATCGGATGGACGTGATGATGCAAGTGGATAGACGTGCACGTGGGTTAAGTAGCTTTCTTGCTGAGGCGATGGATATGGATGAATCCTTTGTAAACTTCACTGTAACGACTGATGATCTTCCAAACCTTAAATCAAAAATTAACCAAATTATTAGCCGTTATAGCTAATTGAAAAAGGGCGTCCTGCAAAGGGACGCCCTTAATTCATTTATTCATTATGCCCTGGTCCGTTTTTACGACCACCAGCAGCAGAGAATTCTTTACCATGAGCGATTTGTTCCGCCTCAATTGCTTCAGGTGGAGTATGGTTGTTTTTCTTAGGAGCATTTATACGATTACGATTTTTCTTACCCATTATATTCCCTCCTATTATTTAGGCTGCATAAAGCCGTCTTTTGCTTTTTTCGATGTATTTGGTGGATTTCCAACACCTTTAGTGGTGTCAGTTGCATTTGCATAGTCAACAGCTTGTCTTAATTTTTTGCTCATTTTTTCGTTAGCCATGAACGAATACCCCCTTTACGAAGATGATACAATCTTATCTTTCCCCATATTTTTGCGTTAATCAAACTTTTTAAGTAGAATGGAATTGTGGTAACATAGATAAAGTGTAATTTTACCTACATAGGAGGATCTTGAATGAGTACACATATTGGAGCAAAGCAAGGGGATATCGCTGAAACAATTTTGCTTCCAGGAGACCCATTGCGTGCAAAGTATATTGCTGAAAACTTTCTTGAAAATGTTCAATGCTACAATGAAGTTCGTGGAATGCTCGGTTTTACCGGTACATATAAAGGAAAACGCGTGTCTGTCCAAGGAACAGGAATGGGGGTTCCATCCATTTCAATATACATACATGAATTGATGAATGAATATGGGGTCCAAAACTTAATTCGAGTCGGAACTTGCGGTGCAATTCAAAAGGATGTAAATGTGCGAGATGTCATTTTAGCGATGACTTCCTCAACAAACTCACAAATGAACCGCATCAACTTTGGGAGTGTCGACTATGCTCCAACGGCGTCATTTGATCTATTGAAAAAAGCATATGAGGCAGGTACTGAAAAAGGCCTTAACCTTAAAGTAGGAAATGTCTTCACAAGTGACGTTTTCTATAATGAAAATGCCGAACTAGAAAAATGGGCACAGTATGGGATTCTTGCGATTGAAATGGAAACAACTGCACTCTACACATTAGCAGCTAAGTTTGGTCGAAATGCATTATCAGTTTTAACAGTAAGTGATCATATTTTAACCGGAGAAGAAACAACAGCTGAAGAACGTCAAACAACATTTAATGATATGATCGAGGTTGCTCTAGAAGCAGCGTTGAAAGAATAAATAAACTTTATCCAGCGGAGTAAAACACCGCTGAATAAAGTTTATGCCTCCGGCGGATGCCACGATTTTTCAAAGGGAATTTTTCGAGCATGCTTGAAAAAAATCGGGCACAAATACGCCAAGGCGCATTTGATTAAGGGGAAAAGATTTCGGGTTTCGAGATTTTTTCCTCTTTTATTAGGGTGATAATTATGAAAAATCGATTTATTAGATATGGCGTGACGTTAGCAGTTGTCTTATTTGTCGCCTTTTTTGGGTCAAAAATCATTTCACCATCTGAGTCTTTTACGGATACCGATGAAGAGGTAAAAAGCCAATTAGTTGTGAATGGCTTTAAGATAGATGGGATTACCTTTTATGGGAATCAAGTTCTCGCCTTGTTAGAGGAAAACGGTCAAAAGAAACTTTATATCGGCGACCGACAACAATCGGTGATTGAGAATGTGACACCGTGGGTGGATTACCAAGTTCCAAACAGTCCTGATAAAACCTATAGAGGGGTAGAAGTGAATCCGGACGCCCACTTGTTGTATTTGTACGGAAAGAAAGAGGATGGCAGCAATTTTATCGAGATGATTAATATTGGCACAAAAGAAACGATTTCCGAAATTCCGTTTGAGGGTACCGCTAAAATCAGTAATATTAAGTTTAAAAATGGCTACGAGGAAGGAATGCTCTATGCCAAGACAAATCAAGAACAGCAGAAAGCCGAAATCATCTTTAATACACCAGAATTTGATTCCCATATGGACTTATTCGTAGTTGACCTTCCATCAAAAAAGGCAACGGTTGACTGGGTCGATGCTAATCCTGAGCTAGAGCATATTGTCTACACAATCAAAGACCAAGGGAAGATTTCTGCTTTTGTTCATGAATTAGCCACCAATAAGACAACCCAACTTGAAAAAATAAGTGGAGATAAATTTCTATTCGATGGGGAACAGCTCATTGGCTTTAAATCAAAAAAGAACAAGCTGGACATTAAAGAGTTCAAATACAAACAAACGACTTCGACTGACGAACCACAGAACGAAACGTATGATATCGTGATTAAAAATGGAATTGTGATAGATCCGGACAAGGAAACCCTGAAAATTGGTTATCATGTTGGAATTAAGGACGACAAAGTGGCTGCGGTTACAAAATCTGCAATTCGTGGAGAGACTGAAATTGATGCGTATCAAAAAATCGTAAGTCCTGGCTTTATTGATATGCTGTCGTTCAATCCAAACCCTATGGCAGCGAAATTCAAGATTGGCGATGGGGTTACAACAAATCTTTCCATGCACGGATGTACTGTTGATTTTAATGGATTTTTTAATCAATACGAAAACTATCCAACATCGGTAAACTATGGGGGTGCTTTATTTGCGGTTCGCTTACGATATGAAGCTGGACTTGGCAACCATGGCACACCAACTCAGGAGCAAATTGACTATATGGTTAAACGAGCAGAAGAGGAAATTAAAAAAGGTGCGCTCGCAGTAGCATTTAGCCCTGAGTATTATCCAGGAACGACACCTGATGAAATCAAGGCAATCATGAAAGTTGCTAAGAAATATGGTATTGTCACACATTTCCATGGAAGGCATTCTAGTCTAACAGGTGAACATACAAGTATTGATTCAGTTAAAGAGATTCTTGGTTATGCAAGGGAGCTTGATGCTCCGGTTCATTTCATGCATCTTCACAGTACAGGTGGTACAGGTGCGATGGATGAAGCATTAGCCTTGATTGAAGAAGCTCGTGCAGATGGTTACCAAGTCACATATGATGTGTACCCATACGATTCGTGGGCGACAGATATTTCATTTGAACGTCTCAGTGGAGATTGGCAAACAAGGTTTGGCATATCCTATTCCGACATTCAAGTAGCCGGTACAACTGAGCGACTAACCAAGGAAACTTTTCCGATTTATCGTAAGAAAGGTGGACAAGTCATCGTTTATGCGATGGATGAGGACGAGCTTATTCAAGCATTACAAGTTGACCATAGTATGATCGGCAGCGATGCAACGATGGATAGTGAGTTTAATCACCCAAGAGGAGCGGGAACATTTTCAAGGTTTATCGGGCGTTACATTCGTGACCTTGATATCTTACCACTGATGGAAGGAATGAAGAAAATTACCATTCATTCCGCGAGGCAGCTAGAAGAAGTTGCACCAGCAATGAGTACAAGAGGAAGGCTCCATGTTGGATCTACCGCAGATATAACGGTTTTCGACTATCATGCGATCATTGACACTTCAACAGCCGAAAAACCAGCATCCTTATCCAAAGGGATTGATTATGTCATCGTCTCTGGTAAGATTGCAAAAGACGAAAATGGTGTACAAACGCAGGTTAAAAATGGACAACCGATTATTGGGGTATTCGAATAAAATTTTTCCTTACCTTTATCATCATATTCCTTTAAAAAAAGCAGATACTTTTATAGAGGTGATTTTGATGAATCATGAAAAGGATTTTGATCGGGATCATGATCGTGAAGATGCGCTAACAGAGAATGCTTTAAAGGAAGTGCTAGAAGCAGCCTATACTGCAGAGTCTGAACTGATGCGACGCTATTTGATTACCTCAGAACGAGTTCATAATGATCAGGAACTGAAAGAAAGACTCGCAAACTTCGCGGAAGGAAATGCAAAGCGCACGAAACAGCTCCAAAATGAAATTTCAAAACTTCACTAATCAAAAGCCACGAAGGACTCACACCTTCGTGGTTTTTTTAGATACATGAAATATTCATTTATTGTTTAAGCTAAATGAAAACAATCATCGGAGGTGGAATAATGCCTGAGTTGCCAGAAATGGAAACATACAAGAACCTCCTTCAACTGAAAGTAGCAAGCCATGTCATTCAAGATGTAGAAGTAAATCGTGAAAAATCAATCAATACCACGGTTTCTGAGTTTACTAAAGAACTTGTCGGAAATAAAATTACTCACATTCATCGTAGAGGGAAGCATCTCATTTTTGACCTTGAAAGCGGAAATAAATTACTTCTTCATTTGATGCTTGGCGGTTTGATGTATATTGAAACAGATAACGATACAATTTCAAGAACAAAACAAGTGATTCTTCGATTTGCATCACATCAGCTTTGTTTTATTGGATTGAGATTAGGTTACTTACATCTACTTACGCCTGACCAAGTCAAAACCGAATTAGCTGATTTAGGGCCAGAACCTCTTCAACCTGGTTTTACACTTCAGTCTTTTGAAAAATTAGTTGAAAACAAAAGAGGAATGCTTAAAACAACGCTTGTCGATCAGGATTTTATCGCAGGAATTGGCAATTGTTACTCTGATGAAATTTGCTTTGCTGCAGAACTTCTACCAACCAGAACATTTGATACACTGGATGGGGCACAAGTTCAAAAATTGTATCAATCGATTCATTCTGTATTTCAAGATGCTATTCGGTTCGGTGGATATATGGAGCAGCCACTTTTTAAGGGTGATTACTTAACTGGCGGTTATGATGAGAAATGTAAGGTATATGACCGAGAAGGTGAATCATGTGTTCGTTGTGGTTCCGTAATTAAGAAGAAAGAAGTGTCATCCAGGAAAACATTTTTCTGTGCAAATTGCCAAATCTAAAAAAATACACTTGATTATCCTATAGGTTAATGGCTATTCTATATATGAGTCAATAATAGAAAGAGGGATTTTTTATGGCAGAAAAAACATTTACAATTACTAGTGACGCTGGCTTACATGCAAGACCGGCTACAAAGCTCGTACATAAAGCAAGTCAATTTCAATCAGAAATTACACTTACTTTCAACGGTAAATCTGTAAACCTTAAATCAATTATGGGTGTAATGTCTTTAGGTGTACCAAAAGGTTCACAAATCGAGATTCAAGCAGAAGGTAATGATGCAGATGCAGCATTAGAAGGAATTGAGTCTGTATTAAAAGAAGAAAACTTAGGTGAATAACTAATAAAAACAACCATCAATTTAGATGGTTGTTTTAACTTTATTCAGCAATTGTCCAGATATTTATGGAGGAAGAATATATTTTTTTGTGTTACACCTGAAACTGAATAAAGTTAAAAGCCTCCGGCGGATGCCACAGATTTTCAATGGAAAGTTTTCGAGCTTAAGATCAAAGACTAAGTACGCCACTTCCTGTGGCAACGTCTTTGTGACCCACCTCGTGTGGGCCTAAAAAATCTGGGCGCAAATACGCCAAGGCGTATTTAATTTACGCTGTTTCTTCGTCCTCATCCTTTGATAGAACTAATGCCCCATGACGAATTAAGTATTGAAAATGGGAAAGTGGGAAGACCCCTTTTTGCTTTGATTCGAGTTCAATTCGAACAGAGGTATGATTTATCTCAACAACTTTTAACGTTTTTGCTTCACATAAATTCGGAACGAATTTCGAAGTGATACCAAATTCCATATTATTTACTAGTTCAAGGTTTTCTCTTGCCAATTTTGTTCACCACCTTCTTCATATACGTAATATGTCCAATACCTAGAAAATCATACCATCTTTTCAAGGGATTGCTATTAATTTGATTTTGCAGTTCGCATTATTGGAATTTTATTGATAAAATCGTTAATATTTATATATGATTACATATTTATATAGAGTTTGGAGGATTCACATTTGAAACCCATTAATAAAGAAGACGTACAGGACTTAATCAACCGTTTTGCCAATCAAAACGTTTATATTCACCTTGAAACCACAAATGGCGCATATGCTGTACATTCTGGCGCTAAAAAAACATCAGCTGGTGCATTTATTCGAAATGCCCTTGTTACGTTTACAGAAGGAAAAATCGTTGGAAATGATCCGTACCGTGTAGGCCTTAAGATGGATATCGGTTGGATTTATGCAGAAGGATTAACAGATTGGGAGCTAGACGAGAAGGACCGTTTATTACTAGCAGGTCATGATGAGGAAGGAAAACTTGCAGTTGCGCTTCAAATTAGCACAACCCCATTCTAGAGTTTTCGAACTACAACGGCATATTTTAATAAAAGGAGTAGTAAAATGGAGCGACATATTTTAATTGTATTACCACATCCAGATGATGAAGCATTTGGAGTTTCAGGATTAATTAGTTTAAATACAGAAAAAGGGGTTCCTGTTACATATGCCTGCCTAACCCTTGGGGAAATGGGCAGAAATTTAGGGAATCCGTTTTTTGCAACGAGAGAAACCTTACCAGAGATTCGCAAAAAAGAACTGAGAGAAGCTTGTAAAGCATGTGGTATAACCGATCTCCGGATGCTAGGGTATCGTGATAAGACATTGGAATTCTTAGATCCAGAAAGAATCGCAGACACAATTGAGGAAATCATCAAGGAAGTAAATCCATCCCTTGTTATTACCTTCTATCCTGGACATGGTGTCCATCCTGACCATGATGCGACAGGAGAAGCAACCATTCGTGCGGTTAAACGTATTCCAAAAGAAAATAGACCGACCGTATACTGCAAAGCAATTACCCATGACCGTGTTGAAAAAATCGGTGAACATGATGTTGAGTTTGATGTAAGTGAAGTTTTAGACAAGAAGATTGCGACATTAAAAGCACATCGTTCCCAAACAGAAGGCTTGATGGGAAATCTTCTCCAAAAGATTGATGACAGTGACAATGAAATTATTGAGTGGCTTCGAACAGAAGTATATTGGACATATAAGTTTGACGATTAAGTACTTAGAGCCCAACTTTTGATGGGCTCTTGGGTGTAAAAGGAGCTATATGAAAATGGATCCTGTTAATTTTGATCAACTTTTAAAAGCATATCAGTCCCTTTGGATGAATCGTCGGCTTTGGCAAAAGGATTTGAGCAGTGAAGACATTCTGCGTTCGACAATTCGAAGGGATTTACTAGATGAATTGACCCATCCAAGACTTCGTAAAACTCCGTATGAAAAATTTTTCATGGCTAGTAGACGAATTTTCGACTCCAGTCTAACGATTGAAGAAAAGCTTAGCCTGCAGCATGTTTATCTTGAGGAAATGGAAAATGTGAAGAAATTGTAAACAAAACAAGAAAATATTTACAATTAGTACTAATTTCCGTTGTACAACTCCTGAGTTTCCTTTATAATCTGATGGTAATAAGAGAGACTCGTCAAAATATCTCAGCATATCTAGTTTGAAAGGGGTATTTTTATGGAGATGAATATGTATATGGAGATTTCAGTCATTTTATTTTTGATTTTTGCATTTACCTTCGCACACTCCATTTATAAAGGAACACATAAAAGAGTAGCCAAAATACTTAGTGGAACATGTATAAGTTTATGTTCGTTTGCCATTGTCTGGAGAGCTACAAGTCTATGGTCGTATTTTCATTAAATAAATAGATAATGAACAAAAGAGCGATTTGGATTTCGCTCTTTTTTCATTGCTCTTCGTCTTCAAATATAGAATTAATTTTTTCTGGTGATACAATGTATAAACCCATTTCCTCTTCTAATTCTTCGATTGACTTATTTTGTACCGTCTCGTCTTTTGATGTAAAGTCTTCCATTTTTATCACCTCAAAACTAGTATGTCCATTAATTGAATAGTTCCTACTCTGATAGAAAAACTAACTGTATATGTAGGATAGGAGACGAAATCATGAGATTTGGTAGTCATATTAGTATTAGGGAAGGGTATTTAGGGGCCGCCCAACATGCTCAAAAAATTGGGGCAAGAGCCTTTCAATACTTTCCAAAAAATCCACGAAGCCTGTCTGTTAAAGAATATAATATTCATGATGCACAAGAATGTGCGAAGTTTTGTATAGAGCATCATATCCAAACCATTGCCCATACACCATATCCAACCAATTTAGTTGCGGATGAAGGGCAAATTGAGCTTGTTAAGGACTCGTTATTAAATGATTTGGAGATTGCAAATGAATGCGGGTCGATTGGTGTGGTTGTTCATTTTGGTGTGTTGAAAAATGCTACAGACCCTCTAGAAGGCTATCAGCGGATGATTGGAACCTTCAATGACGTTCTGTCGAAGTGGGATGGTGAAGCATTGCTTTTATTAGAAAATAATGCCGGTAAAAGTGGGCCAACTGGAACAATGCTTGAAGAGCTTGTCCAAGTAAGGCAGCTTACAGAGTTTCCTGAGAAAATCGGTTTTTGTTTAGATACTTGCCATGTATTCGCAAGCGGTGTTTGGGATGGAGACAATTGGGCTGAGGTTGAAGCAAAAGGGACTGAACTCGGTTATTTTGAACATTTAAAAGCGGTTCATTTAAACAATTCAGCCTACCCAACCAGATCTATGAAAGACCGACATGCCAATATTCCCTATGGAGAGATAAAAATAGATCAAATCAAAGAATTATTATCGAGTTCCGTGTTTGGTGATATCCCGTTTGTACTCGAAACACCACACGAGAATCATTTTTCCCATGAGGATGAAATTAAGTTTTTGAATGAGATGATGGGTATCTATTCATAACAAAAAACCAGCCCGCAAAAGGCTGGTTTACATCATTTTTCACTTAACTTTATCCGTGCTGCTCTTTTCTGTACGATAACCAACCGACCAGATAATGTGACAGCACCGGCAGCTAATCCAACAATCAAGCCAATCCAATACCCGAACGCACCAAGCGTTGTAAATTTTGCCAAGACATATCCTACAGGTAAACCAATCACCCAATAAGAGATAAGTGTCATCACAAAAGTTGTGTTTACGTCTTTATAGCCACGTAGTGCACCTTGGATGGGTGCTGCAATGGCATCTGAAAGCTGAAAGAATATCGCATATACTAAAAATTGTGTCGTTAATCCGATAACTGCAGCATTTGTTGAGTACATTTTTGCAATTGGCTCTTGAAACACAAGAATAATCAATGCACAAACAAGCGCCATGACGACAGCGATACAAATGCCAAGTAAACTATATTGTTTTGCATCCTTAAATCGTTTCGCACCGACCTCAAAGCCGACTACGATTGTAAGTGCCATCGAAATACTTAAAGGAATCATGTATAGCAAACTCGCAAAATTAATCGCGACCTGGTGGGCAGCAATCGTAATCGTATTAAATTCACTCATTAACAATGTGACGGCTGAGAAAATACTTGTTTCAAAAAAGATTGCAAACCCAATTGGCAACCCGAGCTTTAAGATTTCGCCCCAACTTGAAAAAGATATTGAGTAAAGTTTTCGTAAAACACGATATTCAGTAAATGGGGGACGGCTTAAAATAATCCAAACGGCTAAAAACACAATCAGCCAATAGGTAATGGCTGTGGCATAACCTGCACCCGCACCACCTAATTGAGGAAAACCGAACTTTCCAAAAATCAACAGATAATTAAACAATACATTAATCGGTAACGAAGAGAGAGTAATAATCATCGTCACCCTTGTATGACCCAGTGCGTCAATAAATGATCTCAATACTGAATAAACAAAAAGAGGAACTATTCCAAACGAAAGTCCGATCAGATATTCCTTAGCTATTTCCCGAACTTCGGTTTCAAGATTCATAAGTCCTAATATGGGGTCAAGGACAAATCCACCAATTAAAGCAACGACTATTGCAATGACAACGGAGATGTAAACACCTTGCATCACGGAATATGGAACCTTATTTCTTTGTTTTGCTCCAACATATTGAGCGATAATGGGTGTCATCGCTACTAGTATCCCCGACAAGCCCGTGTACACCGGTACCCAAAGACTCGAACCAATCGCAACTCCTGCAAGGTCGTTTGCTCCAGCCCGACCAGACATCATCGTGTCCACAAAATTTATGAGATTAAGACCAATCTGTGTGGCCAGAATTGGAAAGAGGATATGAAAAAATAATTTATTTTTTTCTTTTAAATTAAATGTTTGATTCATAAAACGATTTCCTTTTGCCTTCCTTGATGATTAATGGATTATATCACAAAAATGACATAATGGTAGGTAAAAATTCTTCAATTGACAACCAGTACTCGTCCTTTTTTCTTTTTTAGTGTAAAGTAGTAAATGGGTATGAAAATAGCAAATCTAATCGAAACTAGGAGTAAAAGGGGGAATCCGACTTGATAAAGTTATTTTCAGATAGTGATTTAGACGGAGTAGGATGTGGACTTGTTGCCAAACTGGCATTTGGTGCTGAGGTTGATGTCTCCTATTGCTCTTACCGAAACTTAAACGAGCGCGTGGAAAAATATATTGAAAACCCGGAACACCATCAAGCAAAAGTATACATAACGGATCTTGCAGTGAATGATAAAAACGAAAAAGCATTGGAAAAACGTCATAAGGCGGGTCATTACATACAAATGGTTGACCATCATAAAACAGCCATGCATTTTAACAAGTATGACTGGGGATTTGTACAGGCTGAATATGAGTCAGGTAAGAAAACGTGTGCAACCTCACTCTATTATGAATTTCTTCTTGAGAAGAACCTCATCCAAAAACATACTGGCTTAGAGGCATTTATTGAGCTTGTAAGACTATATGATACATGGGAATGGGAAACTGAAAATCGAGTAGAAGCGAAACGCTTAAATGATTTATTTTTTATTATTGGAATTGAAGAGTTTGAAACGAAGATGCTAGAACGACTTCAAACCAATCAAGATACCTTCAAGTTAACGGAAGCGGAAGAATTTCTTTTAGATACGGAAGATAAGAAAATCGAACGATATATTAACTCGAAAAATAGACAAATGGTGCAAACCTTCATTGAAGATTATTGTGTGGGAGTTGTTCATGGGGAACAATACATTTCTGAACTTGGCAATGCACTTGGAAAGCTAAATCCACATCTTGATTTAATTGCGATACTAAATGTTGGCACGAAAAAGATTGGACTTCGTACCATATATGATGAGGTCGATGTATCTGAATTTGCGAAGCGATTTGGTGGTGGAGGGCATCCGAAAGCATCAGGATGTTCACTTGGCGATACAGCATTTGAGCTTTTTGTCAAAAATACATTCCCATTATATGCAATTCGCCATGATGCACCTGAAAACCAACTCAATCTCAAAGAGAATGATAATGGGACGCTGTTTGTGAATCGAAAAGGGGAAAAGTCCTTTATCTTTAAAAAGGATGTTCGTTGGGTTATTCACCACGACAAGAAAACACTCGATGCAAAGTTTTCAACGTTTGAAGAAGCGGAGCGCTTTGTAAAACGTCAATTTGCAAGTGGTTTAGCCTTCGATAATGAACTTCTTGCCTATATTGGTGAGCATCTTAATAAGAAAGAGGATGCGATTAAAGCAAACCTCGACGGCGCACTCGTAAGTCTAAAGAACCAATTTTAAATGAAACGTGTGTTCGTATGGTAAAATGTGCTATAATGAATAAGCAATAGTTTGTCCGGTAAGGGTGGTCGGCTAAGCTCCCAACTGAAAGGGGGTGATGCCTATATGACGATATATGAGAGCCTTGTGTTAATGCTTTCGTTCGCGTCGCTTGTTGTTGCGATTTTATCTTTTGACAACAATAAAAAATAGACCTCCCTTTTTCCGCTAAAAATCGGGTGAGGTCTATTTCATCTTAGGCTGATCCTCTTAGTGGGACCATTCTATTGCTAGGCCGTAGATGCTCGCAACATCTGCGGTCTATTTGTATTTTACGAGTATTTATTATTATAATACCATATCTTCATAAAAAATGTCACAAATACTTGAATTTCAAGGTGTATTCATTGCCTCCATGCAAAAACTTCGGTAAAATACGTGGGGACATAAGAGGATATTACATTATAAACATATGTATGAGAGGATTTGATACTTCATGACGATTCAACTAGAAGAATTGAAGTTACCGATAAATTTACAAGCTGAGATTTCAAATAGAAAGAACCAAGTTTCCGGTGATGAACTATTAATCGGAAAAGGTGGATACACTCCTTCAGATATCAATATTATTCGAGATGCAATTATTGCACTTAGCATTGGTAAAAATGTGCTATTAAAGGGCCCAACTGGTTCAGGTAAAACAAAACTGGCTGAAACCATTTCACAGTTATTCCAACAACCAATGTACAGTATAAACTGTTCAGTCGACCTAGATGCAGAAGCTTTACTTGGCTACAAAACAATTCAAGAGCATGATGGAAAAATGAAAATTGAATTTGTTTCTGGACCTGTAATCAATGCGATGAAAAAAGGCTATTTACTTTATATCGATGAAATCAATATGGCAAAGCCTGAAACACTGCCAATTCTAAATGGTGTACTCGATTATCGTAAAATGATCACAAATCCGTTTACTGCTGAAGTAGTTCGTGCGGAGAATGGTTTCGGCGTCATTGCCGCAATTAACGAGGGCTATGTTGGAACCGTACCTTTAAATGAAGCATTGAAAAACCGCTTTGTCGTTATTGAAGTACCATATATTCAAGGAGAAACACTTAAGGAAGTTCTTCAAGCACAAACAGCATTGAAGGACGAAAATATAATCAATAAATTTGTATCCTTGTCTGCTGATTTAATTACACAGGTCCGAGGTGGTATGCTTTCTGAGGAAGCGGCATCCATACGGGCATTGATTGATACTTGTGATTTAGCCCTGTATATGCCACCATTGCGCGCCATTGAACGTGGAATCATTGAAAAATTAGAAGATGATCGTGAGAAAGCAGCCGTTAAAAATATAGCAGAAACTCTGTTTGAGTGAGGTTTTTACAATGAGATTTATTCAATTTAATGATAAAAAGGTCGACTCCTTTCTATTCATGGAATTATCGGACCTTGCCAAAACAATCTCAAAAAATCCTGAACTCGAAATAGAGTTAGGTTATAAATCTTATCTTGACCCGATCCAGCAAAAGGTTATCATTAGTCATTTTTGGGATAATCGCACAACTAGCGACAAACGATATGGACTATTAAGTGATGTTTTTTTACGGACGATCGGTAGCATGAAATATACGGATTTTAAAGCAATTGATCGTTATTTATCATTCTGTAGGAAAAGCGATCTTCCGAGTTTCGCGAAACAATTGTTTATGCTGTTTGAAGATAGTCGTTTGGAAGAACAATGTAAAAAAGAACGACCAGGAACCCGAAAATCCTTTACTGAAAGACGATGTATTTATCGCAAGTATTATGAGGATCAGCTCCATGTCAACATTGTTAAAAGTGTACCAACAGATGCTTTGTTTAATGGTATTTTTGTTCTACTAACGGCTGAATCTCCACTTGAAGAAATTCCGTCTATTCAACAAAAAATTGATCTCTTGATTCCGTTTTTACGAAGTCAAATTGAGAAAGTCTTTGATGCAAAAAGTACAAAGGACATCGTCAAAATATGCACGGAAATCATCGATGTATTAGAGGATGTACTTGATGAAGATATGTTAAATACGTATTTTCATTTACCAGAACTCGATTATGAAATCCTTGAAAATGGCTTAACAATTGACGACTTGAAACGGAAGGATAAGTTGAAAAACAATGATGTACTTGATGATGTCAAAAAAGGGGATGAAGATATCCATGAAGAGAAGTTCGAAACCTGGCATCGAGAAACAAGTACACCAACAAAAAGCTTTTTACAATTTGATTTAGAACAAGGTTCACGAACGAATCTGATGGGTGAAGGAGCAAGAGAAGGCGAAGAGGGTGACCAGGCGTTAGGGATTGCCCAAGGCTCGTCTAAACAAAGTAAAAATAAAGATTATTCCAAGATGGAAGCAATGGAAATGGTGCATTCTGAAAAGGAAGGCTCCTCAGAAGCTGAATTTGGAAAAGAAAATCGTTTTGCTTACCCTGTCTTTAAGAATCCACGAAAACCAACGGACGAAGAAGTCATCCAATACGAAAAAAACAAAACGATCATCGCTCCTTATCAGAAAAAGCTAAAGCAAATGATCCTTAAAACATTGGAACATAAAAAGAATCTCCCAAGAGGAGATTTGCATTTTGGAAGATTAAATAAGAAGCTAATTCGCCTATTTACAGACGACAATCCTAGATTATTTTATAAAAAAGAACAGCCATCCCATCAAATTGATGCGGTATTCTCATTGTTAGTTGATTGTTCAGCTTCGATGTACGATAAAATGGATCAAACAAAGCTAGGGATTGCACTCTTTCACGAAGCATTAAAATCTGTCCAGGTTCCTCATGATGTGACAGGTTTTTGGGAGGACACCAATGATGCAGATAGCACAAAACAACCGAACTACCTGCAAACAGTGATCGATTTTGATTCGAGCTTAAAACGCAGCTATGGTGCGGAAATCATGCAACTCGAGCCAGAAGAAGACAATCGCGACGGTTATTCCATTCGTTTGCAAACGAAGAAACTATTACAACGAACCGAGAAACAAAAATTCCTACTTGTCTTTTCTGACGGAGAGCCCGCAGCATTCGATTATGAGCAAAATGGTATTATTGATACACACGAAGCTGTATTAAAAGCACGAAAACATGGTATCGAAGTCATCAACGTCTTCTTATCAAATGGAGAAATTGATGAAGGACAACAAACGACGATTCAAAACATATACGGTAAGTACAGTATTTTAGTACCAAACATCGAGCAATTGCCAGATGTGCTGTTTCCATTATTGAAAAAACTACTATATAAAAGTATTTAAATCCAGCTGCTTTCGGCTGGATTTTTTCTGCACTAGAATGTTATCTCATCCTCAATCATATGATGAATTATCAAGTAATTAGGGGTGAAGAATGTGCAGGATTCCAAGCGATTTACACAAATTCCGGAAGAACTCATTTCAAAGTATTTTACATTAAGTGAAAAGGCCAAGGAAATTGAGAAGGAATTAAAGGAAATGAAGAAGGTTATTAATGTGTATTTTGATGAGACGGTAGGAAAGCAGGAAAAAGGGGAGTCAATCGTTGGAGATTACAAGATTCAACGACAAATACGTACCTCTGAAAGCTACCATGATGAAAAAACGGTAAAGAAATTAGAAGAACTTAATCTTGTGGATTGCATCCGAATCATAAAGCAACCTGACCAGCAGAAGATTGATGCCGCTATTACACTTGGTCTTCTTGGACAAGCAGACATAGAGGATTGTATTGTGAAAAAGACAACAAATGCAATCACTGTTCGTAAACAATAAAAACAGGAGAGGATACTCTCCTGTTTTACTTTTAATCTACAACAATATAACCAATCATTGGACCGTTATTTTTAATATCGGAGTGATTCAAACAAATGATGCGATACATGCCTTCATCCTCAAAATTTGCATTAATCGTGATTTCTTCTCCTTTTTTCACTGTACCTTTGATGTCTGTACCTTCGATGTAGAATGAGTGCTCCTTGCCATTTACCCCATAAATACTAAAGGTCACTTCCTTACCTTGAGGAACATAGACTGTCCCCGGATTCCAGAAATATGATTCAATTTCTTTGCCATCATCCGTTTTAGATTTTAATTCTCCAGTTGTAATATGGATTACAACATCATCTTTGGCAGTTTGCGGGGCTATTGTTGGAATGATTTCAGGCTGCAACCATACCCAACCTCCAATCATTACCACTGCAGCAACAAAAGCGGCAACAATCCAACTCCTTTTAATCACAACAAATTTCATAATCAACCCTCCTATAGTTTGTCTCCCTATAATGTATGCTTGACCTACTCGAAAACTTGTCTACTATTTAAGTATTTTTAAAATTCTAAAAAGGACTTTTGCAAAAAATGTAGAATATTATAGAATATATAACTTTGAGCTTATGACCTGATTGAAGTGAAAGAAAGGACTTGAACGGTATGAATCCTGTGTTAGGAGAACTCATTTATTATCTCGAAAGCAATTTGTCGTTTTTTTTAACATCTTGGAAAGAAAAAACCGTGATGTCTGAGAATGACATTCATAAAGAAAAATTAGTATTAAATGGCTTAACAATGTTTGAACTGATAAAAAACTCAATGATCAATCCAATCGATGAAGAAGAACTAAAATCGTTTGCTCATAAACTAGCCAAAGAGCGAGTCGAAGCGAATATTAATATTGGGGAATTCATCTATAATGTAAATCTAGGTAGAACAGAAATTTTAAAATACATATACCGGTCTAAATTAGATCATGATCAATTAGACCCTGTTTTTGAAGAAGTGAATCGGATTTTTGATTTGTTCTCCTATTATGCTGTTTCCAAATATACAGAGATGAAAGAGAATCAGCTCCAGGAAAAGATTCAATACATAGACCAAAGCCATCAAGAGCGGCTTACCATTTTGGGGCAAATGGCATCTACATTTGTACATGAATTCCGTAATCCACTAACGGCAGTCATCGGTTTTGTTAAATTGATCGGAAATGATAACCCTAACATTAAATATTTGGATATTATCAGTCATGAACTCAATCAGTTGAATTACAAAATTTCGCAATTTCTTCATGTATCTAAGAAGGAATTAATCGAGAAAAGTGAAAATGAAGTTTCATTACTTGATTTATTTACTGAAATAACCGAATTCATTTATGCGAGTATTTTAGATGGTGATGTGCAAGTAGATACAAATATTGGTTCTAATATTTACATAACTGTTAATGAGGATGAAATTAGACAAGTATTATTAAATATTCTAATGAACTCCATTGATGCATTAAAACAAAGAGAAACAGACCGCAACATTATCATAAAGGGGTATAATCTTGATAATCAAATTATAGTCTCTATTTCTAACAATGGCCCAGCCATACCTAAGGAATCATTGGATACGATATTTGAACCCTTTTATACAACAAAGGAATTTGGAACAGGGATCGGACTTTTTGTTTGTAAAAAAATTATTGAAAAACACGGTGGATCCATATCATGTTCATCAGATTCCAATTTAACGGAATTTAAAATCGTTCTACCATACAGTGATGCTAGCTAAACTCGGGAAAAGACCGAGTTTTTTTATGTTTAGTTCCAGGCGCCATCGGTTCGAGGTCATAAGCCAATCGCTTCTGAAGGTAAAATGCACCTTCTGTCAGCGCTTATCACCTAAAGCTGTGCGCCTTGTACTTTTCTTTATGTCTGAAAATAGGAATCGTGTATAATAGGAAGAGTGAATTGGAGGAATTTATATGAAATCACTTGTTCTTGCAGAAAAACCTTCTGTTGGAAGAGACATTGCGCGTGTCCTTAATTGCCATAAGAAAGGGAATGGCTTTTTCGAAGGAGATAAATATATTGTGACTTGGGCACTTGGCCATCTAGTTACATTAGCTGACCCTGAAAAATACGGAGACCAATATAAATCATGGAAATTAGAGGAGTTACCGATTATACCGAATCCGCTAAGCCTCGTTGTCATTAAGCAAACAGGCAAACAATATAGTGCCGTTAAAACACAAATGCATCGTAAAGATGTCAATGAGATTATTATCGCAACGGATGCTGGTCGTGAAGGCGAGCTTGTTGCTAGATGGATCATTGAAAAATCAAATACACGTAAGCCGATCAAACGGTTATGGATTTCATCAGTGACAGATAAAGCGATTAAGCAAGGTTTTGCAAGCTTAAAAAACGGGAAGGAATATGAGAATCTCTATTCCTCAGCCGTTGCCCGTGCCGAAGCTGACTGGTTAGTCGGAATCAATGCAACAAGAGCATTGACAACAAAGTTCAATGCACAGCTCTCTTGTGGGCGAGTACAAACTCCAACATTAGCCATTATTGCAAAGCGTGGAGAAGAAATTCGGAACTTTAAACCAGTGCCTTATGTTGAAATAAATGCATTAACGGACGGCTTAATCTTGAAGTGGCAGCATGAAAAAACAAAGGAACAACGTATTTTTAAAAAGGAAGTTTCAACTGCCACTGTACGATCTCTTCATGGACAAGAAGCAAAAATTATAGACGTGCAAACTGCACAAAAGAAAAGCTATGCACCACAGCTCTATGATTTAACAGAGCTTCAACGTGATGCAAATAAACGGTTTGGATTTTCAGCAAAGGAGACCTTAAATGTTCTCCAAAAGCTTTACGAACAACACAAGCTTGTTACGTACCCAAGAACCGATTCAAAATTTCTATCAACAGATATTATAGATACACTGAAGGATCGAATTGAAGCGTGTATGGTGCAACCATACGCGAAGCTTGGTGCCAAGATCCTGAAAAGCGGGATTAAAACGAACAAATCGTTTGTTGATAATAGCAAGGTAACAGACCACCATGCGATTATTCCAACTGAGGATCGCCCTAATTTACAGGCTTTATCTGCCAAGGAAGAAAAAATATATGATTTAATTGTAAAACGCTTCTTAGCTGTTTTTCTTCCACCTTATACGTATGAACAAAAAACCGTTCAGGCACGCATTGGCAAGGAACTTTTCGTGGCAAAAGGGATTACTGTTTCATCATTAGGTTGGAAAGAAGTGATTACTTCAACTGACGAGAACGATGATGCAGGTCAAATACCAGCTTCCGTTCAACCAGGGTCAACTCTAAAGGTTCTTTCTGTAAAAGAAATCGAAAAAGAAACACAACCGCCAAAGCCTTTCAATGAAGGAACCTTACTTTCCGCAATGGAGAATCCAGCAAAATATATGGCTGGAGAAAGCAAGGATTTAATTGAAACCATTGGCAAAACAGGTGGATTAGGGACGGTAGCGACACGTGCGGATATCATTGAAAAGCTCTTTAATACATTTTTAATTGAGAAAAAAGGGCAAGACATCCACATTACCAATAAAGGAAAACAACTATTAGAGCTAGTACCAGATGATTTGAAATCTCCTGTACTTTCAGCTGAGTGGGAACAGAAGCTTGAACAAATCGCAAAAGGGCGATTGAAAAAGAATACTTTCATCTCGGATATAAAACAGTACACAAAAGAAGTTGTTAAAGATATCAAAATGAGTGATTCAAGGTTCAAGCACGACAATATCACAGGCACGAAATGTCCTGATTGTGGGAAATTGATGCTTGAAGTCAATGGGAAAAAGGGAAGAATGCTCGTTTGTCAGGACCGTGAATGTGGTCATCGTAAAAACATTGCAAAAGTAACAAATGCAAGATGCCCGAACTGCCACAAGAAATTGGAACTACGCGGGGAAGGGGAAGGCCAATTATTCGTATGTAAATGTGGACATCGAGAAAAATTGTCAACCTTCAACGAGCGACGCAAAAAGAACCAATCAGGAAAACTTTCTAAACGTGAAGTGACCAATTTCATGAAAAAACAGCAAAAAGAAGAACCAATAAATACCGCATTAGCAGATGCCTTAGCAAAGCTAAAGCTTGATAAGTAAACTGCTTTGGCACTTAACAAAATTGAACCTGAGTCTAGAATAGACTCAGGTCAGAGTGTAGACAAAAGGCATTTGGGAATCCTCTTATTCCCAAATGCCTTTTATTTTTTTCTATT
>NZ_JBHUEK010000033.1:0-65363 GCF_042680725.1 Ferdinandcohnia salidurans | reverse complement strand
CACCAACTAGCTAATGCGCCGCGGGCCCATCTATAAGTGATAGCTAAAAGCCATCTTTTAATATGATACCATGTGGTCTCATATGTTATCCGGTATTAGCTCCGGTTTCCCGAAGTTATCCCAGTCTTATAGGCAGGTTGCCCACGTGTTACTCACCCGTCCGCCGCTAACTTTTGGGAGCAAGCTCCCAAAAGTTCGCTCGACTTGCATGTATTAGGCACGCCGCCAGCGTTCATCCTGAGCCAGGATCAAACTCTCCAATAAGAGTATTGATTGCTCAATAATTTGTTACTTTAGAATTAAACGTTGACGCTTGTATTATGTTTAGTTTTCAAAGAACTAATTTGGAGCGGGTGATGAGAATCGAACTCACGACATCAGCTTGGAAGGCTGAGGTTTTACCATTAAACTACACCCGCATATATTAAATTTCGTCTGGTCGGGAAGACAGGATTCGAACCTGCGACCCCTTGGTCCCAAACCAAGTGCTCTACCAAGCTGAGCTACTTCCCGATATAAAATGGCGCGCCCGAAAGGAGTCGAACCCATAGCCTTCTGATCCGTAGTCAGACGCTCTATCCAATTGAGCTACGGGCGCATATTCATCAGTGATTTGAAATCAGCGACTTTTCTATAATAGCATCTCACAAACTTAATTGCAAGTACTTTTTTAAAAAAACTTTTTTGGTGCGGTCGAGAAGACTCGAACTTCCACGGGATCAACTCCCACTAGGCCCTCAACCTAGCGCGTCTGCCATTCCGCCACGACCGCAAATACATTAAATACAGTGCGGGTGAAGGGACTCGAACCCCCACGTCAAAGACACTAGATCCTAAGTCTAGCGCGTCTGCCAATTCCGCCACACCCGCATTTATTGATATAAATGGTGAGCCATGAAGGACTCGAACCTTCGACCCTCTGATTAAAAGTCAGATGCTCTACCAACTGAGCTAATGGCTCGTGCAATGTTTTTTGATAACTGTTCGTAATCAAAGTGGCTGGGCTAGCAGGATTCGAACCTACGAATGACGGAGTCAAAGTCCGTTGCCTTACCGCTTGGCTATAGCCCATTGAATAGACTTCATGAATTCTCTTCTTCGAATAAACTTCATGAACTTTCACCGCAAGAGGATATTTTGGGTTATTTCAGTAGGAAATAACACGAAATATCGTCGACATTACTAAGTAATAATCGCAACTTAAAATGGTGGAGGATGACGGGATCGAACCGCCGACCCCCTGCTTGTAAGGCAGGTGCTCTCCCAGCTGAGCTAATCCTCCATGTTTTAGAGATAGAAATGGGAGGTAAGATTTTATCAATCCTACATCCCATCATTAGTATGACCCGTACGGGATTCGAACCCGTGTTACCGCCGTGAAAGGGCGGTGTCTTAACCGCTTGACCAACGGGCCATTTAAAATCTGGCGGAGAAGGAGGGATTTGAACCCTCGCGCCGCTTACGCGACCTACACCCTTAGCAGGGGCGCCTCTTCAGCCACTTGAGTACTTCCCCATTGGCTCCGCAGGTAGGACTCGAACCTACGACCGATCGGTTAACAGCCGATAGCTCTACCACTGAGCTACTGCGGAATAATGTGACGACATTACTTATTATAAAAACAGACTTCCTTGTTGTCAAGAGCATCTATTTTTTTATTGTTCAACCGTTTTGCGGCGACTTTTATAATTTATCACATGATTAAACCTGAGTCAAACTTTTTTTGCTTCCATTAATTTCCCTGAGCATTTTCCACAAACGTACCGTTTTGTATCGATCCTTCTTTTCCTTACATATCCTAGCCCACAGCTTGTACATGTATACAAGTATTGCTTTGACATTTTTCTTCTTGTGACAGATTCTAATGGTTTACAGAATCGAGGGGCGTCCACTGCCTTTAAGAGATTACGAAAGTCACGATCGCGATGCTGATATCCTTTTCCCTCAAGATGTAAATGATAATGGCACAGTTCATGCTTAATAATCCCGACTAGTTCTTCGATTCCACGTTCTTGATAATACTTTGGATTCAGTTCAATATTGTGAGATTTTAGAAGATACCTGCCACCTGTAGTTTGTAATCGATTGTTAAAAGTGGCTTTGTGAAGAAATGGTTTGCCGAACAGTTCTAAAGAAACCTCTTCCACTATTTTTTGTAGTTCAAACTGTTCCATGTTTTTTTTCCTCCTTTCTATCCTTTTCGAACAGGACGTACTGTATCTGCATACACTATATATACTCAAACCTATAGTTTGGTAACTTCATCACTATAGTATCATTTTTTTATTTTTCGGAGGGTAAAAGTTTATTAACGAGGAGGTTTAACCTATGCCTACTTGGCTTCAAAACCAAATGAAACGTGCCTACTATGAGAAAAATCGATACCAAATTAAATTATTGAATCAATGCTGGTATTTTTATAGAAAAAAACACTGCTCGTGAGCAGTGTTTTTAGATTTATTAGTTTTGTGGCGGAAGCATTGTTAATGCCACTCTTCCTTTTTTAACATCTACGTCATCTATCCAGACCGTTACAACATCTCCGACTGATACTACATCAAGTGGATGTTTTACGAAGTTATTGCTTAGTTTTGAAATATGGACTAAGCCATCCTGTTTCACTCCGATATCAACAAACGCTCCAAAATCTACAACATTTCGAACAGTTCCTTCAAGCTCCATTCCTTTCGCAAGGTCTTCAAGCTTAAGGATGTCTTTTTTAAGTAATGGTTTTGCCAGTTCATCACGTGGATCACGTTCAGGGCTTACTAACGCTTCTGTAATATCGTGAATGGTGATTTCACCAATTCCCATTTCAGCAGCCACTTCCTCTGCCACGATAGATGAGATGGCTTCTTTTAAATTATCTGTACCAAGGTCATTACTCGTTAAACCATATTTCGCAAGAAGTTTTTTAACTTCCTTGTAGTTTTCCGGGTGAATTCCTGTACGGTCTAATGGTTCATTACCATCAACAATACGAAGGAAACCGATACATTGCTCATATGTTTTTGCACCAAGGCGTGGAATGTTCTTTAATTCGCTTCTGTTCGTGAACTTCCCTTGTTCTTCCCGTTTTTTGACGATGTTGTTTGCGACAGCTTTGGATAGGCCAGCTACATATTGTAATAAAGATGGGGATGCTGTATTCACATTCACTCCAACCTTGTTCACTACCGTTTCAACGACGAAGGTTAGCTGGTCATTTAATTTTTTCTGTGAAACATCATGCTGGTATTGACCTACTCCCACTGACTTCGGATCAATTTTCACTAGTTCTGCTAATGGATCCTGAAGTCTTCTTGCAATGGATACCGCACTTCTTTCTTCAACTTGGAAATCAGGAAACTCTTCTCGCGCGATATCGGATGCTGAGTACACACTTGCACCCGCTTCATTCACGATAATATAGAAGATTTCTTGATTTACTTCTTTTAAAACATCAGTGACAAACTGCTCTGTTTCTCTTGAGGCTGTACCATTTCCGATTGCCACCATTTCAACCTTAAATTCTTGGAGAATGGATTTGATTTTTTTAACCGCTTCTTCTTTTTTATTCACTGGCGGATGCGGGTAAATGACATCTATTTTTAAAACCTTCCCTGTTTCATCAACAGCAGCTAGTTTACATCCTGTTCGATAAGCAGGGTCAGCCCCTAGAACAACCTTACCTTTTAGTGGTGGCTGTAAGAGTAGATTACGAAGGTTTTCTGAGAAAATGTGAATGGCTCTATCTTCTGCCTTCTCCGTCAACTCTTTTCGGATTTCTCTTTCAATTGAAGGCTGAATCAAGCGTTTATAGCTATCTTCAATTGTTTCTACGATATATGGAGTTACTGGTGAATTTTCCTTCTTTACGATTTTCCGATGTAAGAAGGTTACAATTCGGTCAAGAGGTGGCTCAATTGATACACGTAAGATTTCCTCTTTTTCACCGCGATTCATCGCTAGTACACGATGTGGAACTACCTTATGAATAGGCTCTTTGTATTCATAGTACATTTCGTAGACATTTTTTTCGTCTTTTTCTTGATCCTTTACCACTGTTTCAATTGTGCCTTGTTTGAAGGTTTCATTGCGGATCCATTGGCGGAAAGTCGCGTCATCCGAAATCCACTCAGCGATAATATCTTTAGCCCCCTGGATAGCATCTTCAGCACTGAGTACTTCTTTTTCCTCTGAAATGAACCCGGTAGCATATTGTAAGACATCTACATTCATTGGGAAGGTATATAACCATTCTGCAAGTGGCTCGAGTCCCTTTTCTTTTGCCACGGTCGCTTTTGTACGACGCTTTTGCTTATATGGTCTGTATAAATCCTCAACCTGCTGTAGCTTTGTCGATTTCATGATTTCTGCTTGAAGATCATCTGTTAACTTTCCTTGTTCAGAAATAAGTCGAATGACCTCTTCTTTTCGTGTCTCAAGGTTCTGTAAATACGTCCATTTTTCTTGTACATCTTTAATTTGTACTTCATCTAAAGAACCTGTCAGTTCTTTACGATAACGAGCAATAAAAGGTACGGTGTTGCCTTCATCTAAGAGGTTAATCACACTATGCACTTGCTTTGGTGTAATTCCAATTTCTTTGGCGATGGTTTTTACCATCATTTCATTTGATTGCAATGTTTGTGTCAAAACTGTTTTCCTCCTACTTTCACTTCTAACTCTTATCTATTCTACCAAAATTAGCTCATCCAAGTACTGCTTCTCGAAGCTTTTTAATGGCATTTCGTTGGATGCGGGACACATGCATTTGTGAAACCCCAACTATTCTGCCCGTCTCTCTTTGACTCTTCTCTTGAATATACGTGTAGTAAAGAATTCTCTTTTCACGATTAGAAAGCACATGGAGAGCCTTCTTTACATCCAATCTTTTCAATACTTTCTCGTAAGCTCTATCCTTCTTACCTACTGTTTCTATGATCGCTTTGCCTTCAGACTCTTGGTCAATCGGCATTTCAATTGATTTTGAATAATAAGCTTGTCCAAGTTCCATTGCTTCTAGGACTTCCTTTTTATCTACATGAAGATAATTTGCGATTTCATGTACCTCTGGTGTCCTTTGCAAGGCTACTGTAAGTTCTTCTTTTGCCTTTTTTATTTTAATTCCGAGTTCCTTAGCCCCTCTTGGCACATGTACACTCCATGTTTTATCTCGTAAATAATGTTTAATTTCACCAATAATTGTTGGTACAGCAAAGCTATTGAAGCTCTTTCCAACCGTTTGGTCGAATCTTCGGATCGCACCCAAAAGTCCAATTCTCCCTACTTGGACAATATCTTCGTGAAACGCTCTGCCTTTAGAGTATTTCCAAGCAATTGAATGAATCAGATTTTCATACTTCTCAACGATTTCCCTTTCTATTGCTTTTGAGCCAGTTTTTCGGAAGTCCTGTACCAGCCTTTCTACTTCGTCTCGTTTCGGATTTGTAGATTGCCTTTTCATTCTTTTCCACCGCTCTCTCTTTATTTTTTTCGAAAGGTATTTAAGGATAATCCCTTATAATGTACTTCGATAGAAGAGTGTGATATCCTTCACATTTCAGGATTTGTTACATAAGTAAAATGTTTTTGTAATATATTATGTAGCCGGTATTTATAGGATCAAAGACTAAGAACGCCACAACCTGTGGACATAATAAATAAAATAAAAGAAGCTACCACGGGGTAACTTCTCATAGGCGTATCACATATAAATAAATGAATTAAAAATCGATGAGTCCTAAACTAATTTGTAAGGCATCATCCACTCTGTCCATCATCTCTTCATCGAGATGTGTTATCTTATCGGTTAGACGCTGCTTATCGATTGTACGAATTTGTTCTAACAGAATAACTGAATCGCGCTCAAATCCATAACGCTCCGCATCGATCTCAACATGGGTTGGGAGCTTCGCTTTTTGAATTTGTGCAGTTATGGCTGCGACAATGACTGTGGGACTAAACCGATTCCCGATATCGTTTTGGATGACAAGAACAGGACGAACGCCTCCTTGCTCTGAGCCAACAACTGGGGAGAGGTCTGCAAAATAAACGTCGCCACGTTTTACAATCAAATGATTACCCCCCGCTAACTAAGCGTTCTACGGTGTGGTCAGCCTCAGATTCAGCTAAAAAAGCCTCCGATGCAATAGTAAGGTTGATTTTTGCCATTTCCATGTAACCGCGTCTCATAGATTCTGTAATTTGACGCTTCTTTCTCTCGCGTAGATACATTTTTGTAGCTTGATAAATCAGTTCATTACGGTTACCGTTTTCTTGTTTCACTAGGCCATCCAACTCACTAATTAGGTTTTGTGGTAATCGTACTAGAATTTCTGTTGTTGCGCTGGATTCAGACACAAACATACACCTCCACCAACTTGCCACCAATATTCTACTCCAATCTTAATAATACCATTATTATGATTAGATGCAAAGCTTAATCCATTAATTCTTAATTATTATCGACATATACAATTGGTTTTTATGCATAGGATTTACAAGGTTTCCAGAACCTGCATTTATTATCGTGCATAAAAAAAGAAAGTGATCCAACGTGTACAACCATTGTACTATTTTCTCTACTAGTAATGTCTTAATAACGGATTTCTCACTTCAATTATTCTCTTATTTCTTAAAAAAATACGCGGAACCCGAAAACTTATCGTACATGTAACCTCGTAGTTGATCGTTTCAAGAGCGCTCGCCACATCGTCTACACTAATAAATTTGTTATTTTGCTCCCCGATTAAAGTGACTTTTGTGCCTACCGGAAGTTTATTTGGAAGTCGAACCATAAATTGGTCCATACAGACACGACCAATGATTTGACAGAGTTCACCGTCAATTAACACGTTCGTATTTTGTAGTTTCCTAATCCAACCATCGGCGTAGCCGACTGGAACTGTCCCGACCCACATATCTTCATCTGCTGTAAAAGTTGCCCCATAGCTTACTTTTTCGCCTTTTGATATTCGTTTTATATGGACGAGCTTGCTATGGAAAGAAAAGGCTTGCTCAAGCTCGTAAGGCAGCTGATCTTTTATTTCCGGTGATGGGGTCATTCCATACATCCCAATTCCCAGTCTTACCACATTAAATACTTTCTCGGGGAAACGATAGCCAGTTGCACTATTTCCACAATGAATTAGCTTCGGTTTGTTTGGAATCCACTCAAGCATTTCCTGGAAGGTCTGAAATTGTTGTTCAAAATAAGATGTATCAATTTCGTCTGCTGTTGCAAAATGAGTAAAAACACCATCGAGTTGAAGTTGAGGATTTTGCTCAACTTTCTTAAGAATCGTTTGTAATTCCCCTTTTTCTTTAACTCCAAGGCGTCCCATTCCTGTATCAAGTTTTAAGTGAAGGGTAAGTGGAGTAATGCCTTGATAGTTTTCTAATACCTCCTCAAGCCACTCCTCGCTGTAAATGGTGAGCGAAATATTGTGTTCTGCTGCAATCGCAACATCAGTTGGACGTGATGCTCCAAGTACAAGAATTGGTGCATCTATTCCTCCATGGCGTAGAGAGATTGC
This sequence comes from Ferdinandcohnia salidurans, assembly GCF_042680725.1. Classification (NCBI taxonomy): domain Bacteria; kingdom Bacillati; phylum Bacillota; class Bacilli; order Caryophanales; family Bacillaceae; genus Ferdinandcohnia; species Ferdinandcohnia salidurans. The sequence continues at coordinate 57,843 of NZ_JBHUEK010000033.1, read as the reverse complement.
TTCATCGATAAACGCAACTGCAAGATAGGTAGCACCCGCTTCGAGGGCCGTTTTTGCAACCTCCACGTCTCCGTGCCCATACGCATTTGCCTTAACGACTGCCATTATGTCCACTTGTTCTGGTAAAAACCCTTTCATGTTCTTTACATTCTCAAAAATGCGATCTAAATCCACTTCAACCCAAGTATCACGATAAAAATGGGTAGAGTCCATGAATAAACACCTTCTTAGATTATTAACTACTATATGAATTCGATTATTAAACTTAGTTGTGTCCATGTCAATGGTAGTTTTTCATCATACCCATCTTAACATATGACGAAAAAAAGAAAATATGTTGAAGAAAAACTAAAATGCACGCCAAAGACCCCTTTGGGTGGTCAAAGGGGTCTAAAAATATTTTTATTTAAAAATTAACACCTTACCTACTGTGCCATCAGCACTTTGGCCAACAACACGGAATTTCAGGCCGTACTCAGGAATGTTACGTCCTGCATCGACTAAGCCTGGGTTACTATAGTCAGCACTATCATCAAATAAAGGTGTGCGTTGTGTGAAGTTGTCTTTCATTGTAAATTGACCTGGGTAATCTAAGAACATTTTTTCTGATTTATCTAAGCTGAATGCAGCATCATGGAGCTGATAACGCGAAGATCCAACAGCTTTGTCATTCCAACTTACGGCGTGCTGATCCGCATCGACAACTCCTAAGAAACCATCACCCGGATGTGCCCCAGTCCAGTTATTGTCATAGCTTTCATCGACATACCAAACCACTAGACCTGGGTCATATGACATTAGGCTCTCTCCACGGCGGATGTTCTTTAAGCCTTCATCGACTCCATTATGGGATCTCCATTCTAGTAAATAGTAATGGTTTGTTTCATATTTCCCATCATGTTTTTCAAAGCCATCTAATGCAAATTGTGGTTCTCCTTCTGCTCCATCAGTGAACACTGTAGTTCCGTCCGCCGTTACTGTTACATTATCCGCAAAGAAACCATCAAGGTTTGTTGCCCAATCTGTCATTGAACGGAATTGTAGTTGGATTTCTTCACCAGCATAATCGCTTAAATCAATCGTTTCATGGACCCAACCATTACTAGAACCAGTATAACCTGGTAGGTTTTCACTAATTGCTGGATAACCATTAGGATCAAGAGTTGTTGATGTTCGGTCGCTTGACAGCGATGTCCAAGTGCCTCCTCCATCAGTTGAAACTTGAACCATAGCATAATCCCAATCTTGTTCGATATTATACCAAGCATCAAAGTCAAGGGTTGCACTTGAAGCCCCTGTCAAGTCAACCTTTGTCACCATTTTATGGTCTACTTCGTCTCCTTTACCACCGTAATACTCATATGATCCATCAGCAGGTGAATTTAGTACATTCAACTTTCCTGGCAAATCAATACGTACGGCATCATGATTGGTACCTTTTGTTACACCCTCATCTAGAAGGACAGTCGTACCATCACCAGTGATATCATTGGCATGAATTGTTGTCCCACTTAACCAGTTACCACCATGCCATGCTTGAAGCTTTTCTTTTGCATATGCACTCATACCTGGTGGTTCTGTTCCAGGAATATCTCCAGCCCAGCTTCCACTAGCCATTACTGACCAGTAGGCAACAGCCTCACCAGCTCCACTATATACAGTGTCATATTCATCCGGAAGACCTAGATCATGACCAAATTCATGGATGAAAACACCTGCAGCTCCGTCTTCAGGTTCAATCGTATAATCGTAGGCACCTAAAAGCCCACCAAAACGGTCACTATTTGAAGTTCCACCTGGTACTGCAACTAGATCACCAAGGTTCCAACGGTGTGACCAGATTGCATCCCCACCAAGAGAACCACCGCCTGCTTCTTCACCTACACCTGCATGGATAACCATAAGATGGTCAATAATTCCGTCTGGCTCATTATATACACCGTCTTCGTCATAATCGTCACGATCCCAAACATCGTATTCACTTAAGTCTACATTTGGGTCCGCTCCAGCTTTTGTTAATGCTTCATACACTAATGTACGTGGACGAGCATCACTGTCATCTTCCGTTGGGAAATTCCCACCATAATAAGCTGCGGGGTGATCCGCTGTATACCAACCTGCTACAGTTCCATCAACTGTATAACTACCACCTGATTGTTGATCATAGTACTGCTTCATGGATATTAAATTTTCACCGTTTGGTCCTTCATACCCATCCTCACCGAAAATCATGTTTTGGAAATGATCATGGGTATAGTCCTCATACCACATATCTGTTTCTTCTTTTGTTATTGAGCTTTTTTTATAGTCTGGGAAGTCAATGGCAAGGACTAGAACCTTATCACTACGAACCTCACCGTCATAGTCCTCTTCCTGCACAGGATCCACTGTATTTTTCTTAGCTTGTCCAAGCTTGTTCCCCTTTCCGTTTTTCAAACCATTATCATTTGATTTTTTTGCAGATTTAAGATTTGCATCAAGCCCTTTTGGTAGCTTGTCCTTTGTTTGACCAGAGTTCGCTGCTTTTGCCTGTAAAAACTTTTTCAACACCTTCTCCGCTTCTGCTGGGGAAGCGTCTTTTGCGATTTTGCCATTTTTCTTGAGCATTTCAATGAGTTTTTCATCGTTTGCGATTCCTAAATCGATTGGTGAGCCTTGTGAAGCTAGTTTTGAGGATACATCTGATGCGCTAGCGTTTGGTGACATGGCTGGACCTGCTAATAGTCCAACGCTTAGTGATAAAGCAAGTGCTGTGGAAAAAATCTTTTTCTTCTTCAATTTCATACCCCTCCAAATATCTGTTTTGCGTTCCGTACACTTTGTCCTAAGTTTCTTACAATCCCAGCCCCCTTCCACACTTGGACATGTCTCGCTTAAATAATGTAACAGAGTCTTTTAGAAAAATTTGTAGAAATTCAATATATAGAACTTTTTTCGTTCGTTAAATTCTACGTTCTATCAACTTCATCCGACAACTTCCTTCGGTTTCTGAAATAAATCTCAAAGGATGCTGTCGATATTTAGAGACAAAAAAAAACAGACCCGATTATTCGGGCCTGGGTTCGGAGTTTATTTTACAGCCTTGCCTTGTACTGTACGTGCAACTGAGATTAACTCTTCTTGAGTTAGATCATCTGATGCAATCATAAATTCTGCACCATTGTGTGTCCATGAAATTGCCTTATCAGTAAGAGTACCAACTGTGAATCCAAGGTCAACAGGCTCACCGCTTAATGAAATCGTTGTAGCAACCTCAGCAACCCGGGCATTTTCTTGGATCAATGTGAAGGTCTTCTCTCCACCAAAAGTCATAATGACACGTGTTCCGTTTTCCGTTTCGATTTTCTTTTCTTCTTTTAATTCAACACCAGCAAGTGCATCCTCTGAAGGATATAGAACTTCAAGTGGTTGCTTATCAACCTCACCCATAACTGGGATTTCACCAATATTGGCAGAAGACATATTCTTCTCAACATCAAATGCTGACTTATCAAAGCTTGCATCAAATTCAACCTTAGTGAATTCAACTAACAATAATACTTTACGATCAGGGTCCATTACCTTTACAGATACTGGAGCTAAGTCCTTTTTGCTAAATGTAATTTCTTGTTTTGGAAGCATATTATTATTTTTGTAATTTGTTTTTGTTTCAAAAATGTATTGATCCTTTGTAGCTGTAAATTTCGCTTCTGGATCTTCCTGAACATCATGTACTAAAGATTCAAAAAGATAAGCTTGGCTGCTGTTTTCAGGCCAGTCACTTTGGAATCGGAAGCTTTTGTTAAGAGCAGGTGTCAGAACAAATACGCCTTCTTCATTACGTAAAATCATCTGGCTTTGATCTTTTTCTGCATTCTTAAGGTTTACACGATAGAATGTCGGCTCCTTGTGCCAAATTTCCACTTCGTATACTTGTGGATCATTGCCTGTTTGAAGCGTCATCTTCGCATCTGCCTTATAGCCAGTCATTTTTTGGACCTTTGCATCTAATGCACTAACCACATCTTCCTGTGATTTTTCCCCACATGCTGCGAGTACAAGGGCAATGAGTAGCCCTAATAACAACAAAAATACCTTTTTCTTCATTTCCTCTTCAACCCCTTTGCCTCTTATCGCCTATTGGTTGAGACAAAGTGTATTATGTGACGAACAGGTAAGGAATCATTTCCGTGCGTATTAGGACCCCATTATTTTCCTAGTGTTCTTTCCAACTCAACTTTGCAGCTTACTTACTAAAGCATGTAAACTAAGTGAAAATCACACAGTTCATCATATTCATACACCTTGTCTCACCTACCGCACTAAAAATATATGAGGCAAAGTTGTGTAATATGCAGACTAGCTTGACAAGCTTTCAAGAATTACTTGCGCAACGGCATAATCTTTACTGTGCGTAATGGATAAATGGGCCTTTTGATTCATTGGTTTTGTAAGGACTGGCTTACCCTTTTCATCTGATAAAACTTCAATATCCAAAAAGCTCAAATTCTCACCAATTCCAGTTCCAACGGCCTTTGAATATGCTTCCTTTACGGCAAACCGACCTGCAAGAAACTCAACCTGGCGGGACTCAGCAAGACGAAAAAATTTTTCTTTCTCTGCATTTGTTAATATCCGATCTACGAACTTTTTCTGTCTATGTAAAATTTTTTTAATTCTTTCAAGCTCCACAATATCAATACCTGTTCCAATGATCATTTCAAAATCCTTTCTTCTATAAAAAAGCTTTCAATCATAAGATGGTACAAACCGTTAAAGGATGTTCGCCATCTTTTAAAGAATATAGTACGATAAGATAACTACACAAAGGAGTTATAAGATGTTTATAAGAACTGAAAGCTTTCGTCAATTTTTACGATTATATCCTATTATATCAATATTAATCGGGATTCATATTTTTCTTTGGTTGTTGATTTTATTATCTCTTCCATTTGGAACAACTCTTATGCAGCACATGATTGGGTTTAATTTCTTAATTTCTGAAGGCGAGTATTGGAGATTAGTCACTCCTATTTTTGTCCATAGTGGGTTTGGCCATATGTTGTTTAATTCATTTTCACTTGTCTTGTTTGGGCCTGCTTTAGAAAGCATGTTAGGTAAATTCAAATTTATCGTTGCCTATCTTTTAACGGGGGTAGCTGCAAACCTAGCAACCTTTTACATAGAGCCACTAGAGTTTGCCCATGTTGGTTCTTCAGGGGCTATCTTTGGATTGTTTGGTATTTACTTATATATGGTCTTGTTCCGTAAAGACTTAATTAATCAAATGAATTCGCAGCTCATCATGACGATTTTAATTATTGGTTTGGTCATGACATTTATAAATACAAATGTCAATATTATCGCCCATATCTTCGGATTCCTTGCTGGCGCTATTGTTGCACCACTCATTTTACCGAAAACCTCAGGTCAGCCACAGGTCATCATGGCAGGAAATTCATCTTACAGACCACGAATGAGGATTCCTAGACAATTTTCTACCAAGCACATTATTTGGTTGATTATTATCATCTTAGTGATTCTCGGAATTTTTCTCTAAAAAATTCAAGAGCTAAAGCGGAATGGCTTTAGCTCTTTTTAATCATTCATCGATATATCTTCTGTTATTGTCTTGTTTCTTTTTCTGTACCATTCCCAAATGATCCAGCAATCGGAAATCTGCAGATCCTTCACTTCAAACCCTTTGCCTGCGACAGCTGATTTAATAAAGGTTTTAACTGATCCAAGTTCTTTTTTCCTTTGGAAGTGGGATTGTTTCTTGTCCAAAGATTGGATTCGTTTTTTGTGATGAAGAACGGTTACTTTGCTAAAAAAGCGAAACTGCAATGTTAACTGGTCTTCTTCTATCTTCCAGCCAGCTACTTTATAGCGGCTATAGCCGAGCATTGCCCCAATTGGTAAAAGAAGCAAACTGAGATATCCCCATGAACTAAAGACATAAGACAACATGACAATTGCCGGGACAAGTGCTAGAAAAGGTAACATCCCCCTAAACATATATCTCCACTTTGCATTGGAAGGTGCGTAATTTTCAATTTCTTGCATCTGATAGTCAGGAACAAAATGATGTAACAAATGATTAATAGCATCTTTCTTTACTAAAGGAAATAGCACGGTTGAGAAATCTTCTCCTTTATTAATCGAGCCACCTGCACTTTCAATATATACCGTTGCATAGCCTAAAGGCTGCCTGATTAAATTCTCACCAATACGTATCGCCTGTATCCGTGTTAACGGAATGGTTGTCTGCTTTTTTTCAATCAATCCTCTAGTTATAAAAAGCTCATCTTCTCGTTTTACGACTGTGAAATTGGCGTATCGAAGGGTCATAATTAAAATTCCAACAAACCACGCGATCAATAAGAACAAAGCAATTAACACAAAGATATAGAGTAAAATCGATAGACTGACATAATTTTCAATCGTATTATATAGTTTTTCAAATGGTAAGTATTCTGCAAACTGACTCAGAAATGCAAGTACACCGGAAATAACAATCCCGATTCCCCCTGAGGTGGATGCAAGGACAAGCAGTTCCTTTGGTGTAATTTGATAGGTAAATCTCATTTTTTGAGTTTCGGTTTCTTCTTCCTGATGCTTTTTCGAACGAGATAAGATTTCACGTAATTGATTGGCTTCTTCTTCTTTAATAGCCGTTAGAACAGCCTCAGCCTGCATGCCCCCACCGGCTGTTTCAACCTGTAGTTTTACCAATCCGAAAATTCGTTGAATAATACCAGCGGAAACATCTATCGTTTGAATTCGCTCTATGGGTATATAGCGTTTTTTACGGATAATCACTCCATATTCAATTCGTAACTCTCCATTTTCAATCCGATAGGTGTAACGATACCAATGCAAGATCCCATAGATCAACATTAATAGAATAAAAGCAAAAGCACCTAATATATAATATTTTTCAAAATCATCGCCCGGCCCCACAAAAAAGAGGAATATTAAAGGAAGTATCATTTCCTTAAGCTGCTTTAAGAAACTTAAAATGCCAGCAACCGGATGCATTCGGCGTGATTCAAACATCATCTTCATCCACCCTTGCTAATCTTGAGATTGAGTCACGCAACTGGTCTGCTTCCTCCAAATCAAGTGCTGGTATTTCATGAACTGTTGCCGCTGTCGAAATGGTAACAGTAGCTAAATGATGTTTACGCAACAACGGTCCTTGCTGGGTATCTACGTGTTGAACGCGGTTCATTGGAATAATTGTTCTTTTCACAATGAAAACACCACGTTGGAGGTCAATTTCATGTTCATGCACCTCATATCTCCAACGCTTCCACTTTAGCTTCGGTAAAATGAAAATCGTTAATATTGATTCAATAATGCAAAGGATGAGTAGGCCTGTTAAAACCCAGTACGTCCAATCAAAAATAATCGTAAGGACTAAGACAGTTATGGCTAAAGTCCAACCAATCATAGACGAAATGATTGCAGATGTTTTCCATACTGTTAAGGCACGTGTACTAATCCGATTTTTTGGGATGTCCCTCATAATCCAACAAACCCTTCTCAATTGGAATATTATTCTTGCCAACCTTTTCAGTATAAATGATTTTGAGAAAATTTGACATAAGAAAAACAGTGCTTTTAGTGTGACACTCCAGTAATAACTTGACTAATTGATATACGAGTACATTCTGGAGGGTATGAAGAGGATTTCGAATAGAATTTTTTCTACTTTTCCTCTTCATATATCGCAATGAAGGGGATTTCAGCCAGATTCTCTTACACTTTCCCCCTTCATCTACGTTATGAAGAGGATTTCGACCAGATTCTCTATCGCTTTTCCCCTTCATCTAAGCTATGAAGAGGATATCAACCAGGTTCTCTATCGCTTTTCCCCTTCATCTACGTTATGAAGAGGATTTCGACCAGAATCTCTACCGCTTTTCCCCTTCATCTACTCTATGAAGAGGATTTCAACCAGATTTTCTACCGCTTTTCCCCTTCATCTACTCTATGAAGAGGATTTCGACAAGATTCTCTAGCGTTTTCCCCTTCATCTACTCTAAATCGTTCATCATTCTCACATACAAAAAAGGCGTGTAAACTGGTGTCAGTTTACACGCCTTTTTTTGGTTTGATAAAATTATTCTTCGTTTTTACGGAAGTTGCCGCGACGATTGCTACTTGAAGAGTAACGATTTCCGCCTGACCCTTGACGACCACCTGAACCTTGTCGTCCACCATTTCCACGACCGCGGTCGCGACTACCTTTATAACGCCCACGGTCACGTCCACCACCGCGGTTATTATCTCGGTTGTCTCTCTTTACGCGAAGAGGTGCTTCCTCAGTTAGTTTAATTGGAGTTGCATCTGGCTCTTTAGTCATTAACTTAATTGCAGCTGCAACAACAGAAACTGAATCATGCTCTTCTAAAAGCTCTTCTGCGATACGAGTATAATATGATAAATTATTGGCCTCAATCGTAGATACGATTTTTTCCATCGTGATCTTTTGTTGACCTTCTAAAGCCTCATCCAATGTAGGTGGCTTCATTTTGTCCATTTTACGTTTTGTGGTATTTTCCACGTTTTTAAGTTGGCCGATTTCTCGAGGTGTTACGAAAGTCATCGCCATACCATGTTTTCCTGCTCTACCTGTACGTCCAATTCGGTGTACATAGCTTTCAGGATCTTGTGGAATATCAAAATTATATACATGTGTAACACCGGAAATATCTAGTCCACGTGCTGCAACATCTGTCGCAACTAGTACTTCGATAGATCCTTCTTTAAATTTACGTAAAACAGAAATACGTTTAGCCTGACTTAGGTCACCATGGATTCCCTCTGCCGCATAACCTCTTAAAGTTAATGCTTCTGAAAGTTCATCAACACGACGCTTCGTACGTCCAAAGATAATCGCTAATTCTGGTGATTGGATATCTAATAAACGTGTTAGGACATCGAACTTTTTCTTTTCTTGTACTTCTAGGTAATATTGTTGAATATTTGGTACTGTTACTTCTTTCGCTTTTACTTTCACAATTTGTGGGTCTTTCATGAAACGTTCAGCAATGCGTTGGATAGGACCTGGCATCGTTGCAGAGAAAAGCAAAGTTTGACGTTCATCGGGAACACCTTTTAAAATTGCCTCAATATCCTCAATAAAGCCCATGTTTAACATTTCATCTGCTTCATCTAGGACAACCGTTTTTACATTTTGAAGCTTAAGCGTTTTACGATTAATATGGTCAATCACACGTCCCGGTGTACCAACAATGATATGAGGGTGTTTCTTAAGTGAACGAATTTGGCGGGAGATGTCCTGTCCACCATAGATTGGTAAAATTCGAACGCGGTTGAAGTGCCCGATTTTATGAAGTTCTTCTGATACCTGAATCGCAAGTTCACGAGTTGGTGCAATGACAATTCCTTGGATGTTGTCGTCTTTTACATCGACATTCTCGATAAGAGGAATTCCAAATGCTGCTGTTTTTCCTGTTCCTGTTTGAGCTTGACCAATTACGTCATGCCCTTTTAATGCTAATGGAATCGTTTGTGCTTGAATCGGAGTTGCCTCTTCAAACCCCATTTTACTAATTGATTTCATTAGGTCTTGACTAATCCCTAGTTCGTTAAATACTGCCAATTTTTTCATACTCCTTTTTGCTAATCTATTTGTACAATGACAAAATTGACTATTTAGACGGGAAATCTGTATAGACACTGGGCTTTTCGCCTCGAATAATACGATTTTAAGCTGGATACAACAATAGGCTGCATCATGATCGCAAAACCTACACATGAAGATAAGTGCGCGGTAGGTAGGCAACTGCCTAGTATTTATAGTAGATCAGAATCTAATTCTGCTTAAAAAAAGGACATTTTCCGTGAAATAACGGAAGTAATGCCCTCAGGGTTCACGTCCAAAAAGTTAATAAAAGGGTGTTACCAATTAATTAACAAGCTTTGCCCTTTTTAACACTGTAGTTGTAATCTTACCACTACCCCTTTATAAATGCAATAAAGCTGAATTTTCAATGATTAGTATATACATTCTTTTGTTGTTTCATGTAAGAATGAATCTACCTCTTTAAATAGTGTTTCCTGGTCCCCTCCATAACAAACATGATGCTTTGCACATGGTAAAAAAAGGAGTCTTTTTTGTGTAGATGAGATGACTTGATTTAAGTAATGTGCACTTTTAACTGGAACAATCCCATCACATTCGCCTTGCACAATTAAGGTAGGTACATTGATTCGGTTTAGCAATGGCCTAATCTTTCGCACAAGCTTTCGAAATTCAATTGTTGCGGACAGAGGAGTGTCCACGATTTTCTTCTTATATCGTAAATAGAGTTCGTTTTTATGAAGATTTTTGTTTAGACCATCACGAAGCATAAGTTTTATATCAGAAACGAGTTGCTTTGGGTTGATATAGTAAGCAGCAGCACTAAGTAAGACGAGTTTTTGAATTGGAAAACGCGTTGCTAAGTAACCAGCGATAATTCCTCCCATCGAAAAACCGATGACAAAAACCTGATCACAAGTATGAAGAAGCTCAACTAGTTCTTTTTCGGCATATTCAATCCATTCTGAGTAATGGGTTCCTTTTAAATTCAAGGTCTCGCCATGACCGGGCAAGGTTGGTGTTCGGACGACCCAATCTGTTGAATGGCGGATATGCTCTGCAAGTGGCTCAACTTCATATGGAGCCCCAGTAAAACCATGTATGAACAAACAGCCAATCATCAAAATTACTCCTTTCATTCAAATGCGCCTTGGCGTATTTGCGCCCGATTTTTAGGCCCACAGGAAGTGGGTCATAAAGACGTTGCCACAGGACGTGGCGTTCTTAGTCTTTGAACTTACTGCTCGAAAAATTACCTCTGAAAAATCGTGGCATCCGCCGGGGCTTTTTTACTTTATTCAATCAGAGGATGAATAAAGTAAAAAAGTATTTTTGAAATAATTGTAATATTTCTGTAACATTTATCGTTTTCAAACGTACTAATAAGTAAGAAACATATTTGGGAGGGTTTTAAATGGACAAGCTATTCAATGAAAACTCAGATTTTATGAAAGAATTATTATCATACTCCTTAGGAATCTTACTGACTATTCTAATTATACTACCATTTATAAACTAGAAAAGCTCGGCAGATGCACGCCGAGCTTTTTCTTATTTTTTGAAGGCAAAAATAACTTCTTCGAGCTTCATCCCTCTTGAACCTTTTACTAAAAGAATATCCCCTTCTGATAATAGGTTTCGTAATGCTTCTATTAGTTTTACCTTGTCTTGGAACGCGGAAACACGTTCTTCGGGAAACTGTTCTTTTGCCCCATTGGCGATATGCTCACCTAACGTACCGTATGTGAATACATAATCAACCTTGTCAGGCTGAATGAAGCGCCCCACTTCTTCGTGGTATTCATTTTCTTTGTCACCAAGCTCTAACATGTCACCCAATACAACTATTTTTTTACCAGAAGTCTTTAAATCATGAATGAGGCTGATGGCTGCTTTCATGGATAGTGGGCTTGCATTGTAAGCATCATTAATTAGTTTTGTCCCGTTGACTCCCTCAATTAGCTCAAGCCTCATATTCGTAATCTTTATTTGTTGCAAGCCACTTTCGATTTGGTCCCAGGATAATCCGAAATGACGAGCAACTTCAATTGCAGCCATTGCATTATTAACATTATGTTTACCTAAAACCGGCACATAAAATTCTTTGTTTTCTTGCTCATTAATGGAAAAATAGGTACCCTCATTTTCTTGTTTAATGCTTAATGGATACAGATCATTTTTCGTTGACTCACCAAAGGTTGTCGTATGGATATCCATTGCTTTAACCCGTTCTGTTAAAAGTGGTTCGTCTCCATGATAAATAAGCAAGCCGTCCTTCGCTAACCCATCAACAATTTCAAGCTTCGCCTTGGCAATTCCTTCACGAGAACCGAGATCCATCATATGAGATTCACCAATATTCGTTATAACTGCCACATCAGGTCGTGCTAATAATGTAAGGAATTCAATTTCGCCAAAAGCGCTCATTCCCATTTCGAGTACAGCAACTTCCGTATCTTCTTTTAATCGTAAAAGAGTTAAAGGCAAGCCGATATGATTATTGAAATTTCCTTCTGTTTTTTGAACACGCAGATTCCTTGATAAAACAGCGGTGACCATATCTTTTGTTGTTGTTTTTCCATTGCTTCCTGTAATCCCGACGACTTTTATCGAGAGCTCATCACGATAGTTTTTTGATAGAGTTTGAAGAGCTTCTAATGTGTCCTTTACAAAAATAACAGGAATTTGCTGTGGTGGATTTGGCTGGTCACTACCCCAAAGTACCGCTGCTGCACCATTATCAATCGCCGACTCCACAAATTGATGGCCATTAAAGGTTTCGCCAATGATTGGTATGTACAGATTTCCAGGTGAGATTGTTCTTGTGTCAATGGATACACCTTCAATCACGACATTTTGGAATTGTGGATCAAGCTTTTCACCGTTTGCCATCTGTGCGATTTGGGCCAACGTCTTTTTTATCATGAGTTTCTCTCCTTTCATAAAGAAACACTATTCAGAAGGAAGAATAGTGTTTTTTAATCAAATGCGCCTTGGCGTATTTGCGCCCGATTTTTTCGAGCTTGCTCGAAAACTTTCCTTTGAAAAATCGTGGCATCCGCCGGAGGCTTAACTTTATTCAATCTAGGTCTCAGCCCTTACTAAATTGTATATCTTAATTACATTCATTCCACCCAAAAGAGTGAGATTTGTATTGAATAAAGTTTTTTAGATGGTGTATTTAATCGTTTGTTTTTCGTTATGGCGCTCGATTGCAAGCTCGACTAATTTTTCAATAAGTTCTGGATAGCTCACACCAGCCTCCTGCCAAAGTAACGGGAACATACTGAATGGTGTAAATCCAGGCATCGTATTTACTTCATTAATGATGACTTTTCCTTCATTCGTTAGGAAGAAGTCCGCTCTAACTAATCCTGAGCAATCAAGTGCTTTGAACGCTTTAACTGCCTCTGTTTTGACATTTTCATATTGCTCATCTGTAATATCAGCTGGAATGATGAGAGCTGTATCGCCATCTTCATATTTTGCTTTATAGTCGTAAAAATCTTTCTTTGGTACGATTTCTCCAACAACTGAACAGCTCGGATTGTCGTTTCCAAGTACACCGATTTCAATTTCACGTCCAATGATTGCCTCTTCAATAATGACTTTACGATCAAACATGAAAGCTTCTTCAAACGCTTTTTCAAGACTCTCACGGTTTGTTGCTTTGCTAATACCAACGCTCGAACCAAGGTTTGCTGGTTTTACAAAGCAAGGATAGCCAAGTTCTTCTTCAACTTTAGCGTACGCTTCTTCTGGATTTTGCTTCCATTCGCTACGAACATATGAAGCATATTTTGCTTGAAGCAGTCCAGCTTGGCCAAAGATGTTTTTCATAATTACTTTATCCATACCTGCTGATGAAGCAAGTACACCATTGCCCACGTATGGGATATTCACAAGCTCAAGCAGACCCTGAACCGTTCCGTCCTCTCCATTTGGTCCATGTAACAATGGAAATACGACATCGATTGATTCATTCTGAACTGATTGCTGAGCAGGAAAAAGTTCTGCGTTTAGCGAAACAGGTGAAATTGGTGTTCCGGCCTCTTTTAATACTAATTTCTTCACGTCATCAACTGGACCTGTCAATTGATTCCCACGAATCCATTCGCCTTGTTCTGATATATAAATGGGATGAATATCATATTTTGAGTGATCTAATGCTTTGATTACAGCTAATGCGGTTTGTAAGGAAACCTTATGCTCAGCTGATTTCCCTCCGTATAGCAAGCCTAGTTTTACCTTCATTAAGCTTCCTCCTAAAAATTCGTATACCCTTTATTTTAACATTAACGCTTTTATATTATATAACAATTACATAACATTTCTATAATTTATTACATGTGTCTAGAAATGTGTCTGTCTAGGCTTGAACCTAATTTTTAGAATCTGTTGTGTGTGGAATTGCGCTTTTTTATCGGTAATTGCGCGTTAATCAAGCAGATTTGCGTGTTATTTTGATTAATTACGCTTTAGCCGGCGGATTTGCTCGTTATTCCACATAATTGCGCTTTAACCAGAAAAATCGCATTTTACCCAAAATGCCCTACATAAAAAGCCTTGACGAAAAAATCGTCAAGGCTTTTGCATCTATTCTAATGCGCTGGCGCTTTGGCCAATGGTGTAGACATGTTCTTGTTGGATTATTTTTTTGATTTCGAGTGATTTGATATGGTGACCATCCATTTCGATAATTCTAAATTCATAATCCCCGAACGGAATTTTGTCACCAGGGTGGATATCAATTTGCTCTGTTAAGATCCAACCACTAATCGTATCTACATCTGTATCATCAATTTTTAATCCGAACAAATCATTAACTTCACCGATTAAGACCTTACCATCTACAATGGTAGTCGTATCGTTGATTTTTTGAACGGCTGGTTTTTCATCTGTATCGAATTCATCACGGATTTCCCCAACTATTTCTTCGATGATATCTTCAACCGTAACCAAACCTGAAGTTCCGCCATATTCATCTATTAAAATCGCCATGTGTACGCGTTCTCTTTGCATTTTCGCTAATAACTCTTGAATGGGAATTGATTCGATCACATGGATAATCGGTCTCGTATAATCCTCAATTGTTTTTCCATCTGCACCTGTACCTGTCACAACATCGGTGAGAAGTTCCTTTAGGTTAACCAATCCAATGATATGGTCCTTATCCCCGTCAACGACTGGATAACGTGTGTACTTTTCACTCGTCATAATCGTTAAAATTTCTTGGACTGATTTGTCGTTTTCAAGCGCGATGATTTCGGTACGAGGTACCATGACTTCTTTTGCTACACGATCATCAAATTCAAAGATATTATTCACATATTTATATTCAGACTGGTTAATTTCACCATTTTTATAACTTTCAGACAAAATAAGTCTCAATTCCTCTTCGGTATGGGCAATGTCGTGTTCTGAAATTCTTTTAAAGCCGAATAATCCAGTTAACAAACGAGCAGAGCCGTTTAATACCCAAATGAACGGAAACATCAATTTATAGAAAAAGATTAATGGTCTAGCAAAGAACAAGGTAATTCTTTCTGCTTTTTGAATCGCAATTGTTTTAGGTGCGAGTTCCCCTACAACTACATGTAAAAAGGTAATGGTCAAGAAGGCCAATGCGATTGATAAAACAGATGAAAACGAATCCGGTATATTTAAAATACCGAATAATGGATGAAGTAAAGCCTCCACAGTTGATTCTCCAAGAAAACCAAGTCCTAGAGCTGTTACTGTAATACCTAATTGACATGCAGACAGGTATTCATCCAGGTTTGAGATGACAGTCTTAGCAGCAGTTGCGCTTTTCCTCCCTTCTGCTACGAGCTGGTCGATGCGAGTGCTTCTTACTTTTACAATCGCAAACTCCGACGCTACGAAAAAGGCAGTTAACGCAATCAAAATTGCAACCATGACCAAATTAAATATCTCCAAATAGTTTCCTTACACGCGAGAGGCGAGTAAGGATTACACCTCCTAAATAGGTAAGTTTTTAGTTTTTCAATTCTTGCAAGTACATTACAAGAATTGTTGTTTATATAAAGTATTTATGACAATGATTTTTTATTCTCTTAGAATGAATTTTTATTCTGTAAGTTTCATAACTATATGATTCTTTAACTCAAGTAAACAGAACCATAATTAATTTTGCAAGTGCCATGCTTTGTGAAGACATCTTATTCAATACCGACTTTTGTTGCTCTGCGGATAATCCCTCAAGCATCGGCTTTATTTCTTTAAGTTCCGTTTCTAGGTATTCCATTCGCTTTGATAAATCCTGTGTGTATCTCAAGACTTTCTCTTGCTCTACACGACTTGTTTTAAATAGCTCTACCTTTTCCTTGATTTCAAGTAAAGGAATGTTTAACTCCTTATACTGTGCTACAAGATGGAGAGTTTCCACAGCTTCATCACCATAGAATCGATAGTTAGAGTCTGAGCGTTCAGGCGTTAAAATACCAAGTTGTGTGTAATAATCAATCGTACGCTTTGATACATTTGCTTCTTTTGCTAATTCTCCAATTCGGTATAACTTCCCAACGGCTTCACCCCTTCTATCAGTCTTCTACTCTTCTATTATATGTATAATAAACCGTACAGTCAAACGTGATGGTTTTTTGGTACGGTTTGACCCCAATGTTACTTTTTCCTCTCCCCTGGTGTTGCTTTTGTTTTCAAGCTATAGAGGCCGCCTTTGATATGTGCAAGAGGCAGGTTCTTATGTCTTCTTCTTAAGACCTTGGCTGCTTGTTTACTACGTATTCCCGTTTGGCAATATAAAACAATGTCTTTATCGGTTGGAACCTCCACTTTCTTTCGTTTAATTTTAGATAATGGGAGATTAATGGCACCTTTAATATGATTTGTTTGGTATTCATAAGGGTTTCTCACATCAATGATTGCAATATCCTTTGACTTTTTCATTTTTTCTTTAAAATCAGCTTCCGATAATTGTTTGAGGTCCTTTACTGGTCTAAAGGTATCGTAAACTAAAATAATGAAGATAATTCCTAAACCTATTTGAAGTACTGTAATCGTATCCATTTTCCAACATCCTTTTCATAAGTTAATCCTATTATAAGCGAAAAAGAATAGAAACGAAAAACCTGTGTGACATCGTCCTCTTTTTGCGTTATTGTAGATTAGGTAATAGTTTAACTTTAATTAGTCACGGTTTAAACCCCGACTGAATAAAGTTAAAGCCTCCGGCGGATGCCACGATTTTTAAAAGGTAATTTTTCGAGTAGTAAGATCAAAGACTAAATACGCCACTTCCTGTGGCAACGTCTTTATGACCTACTTCCTGTAGGCCTAAAAATCGGGCGCAAATACGCCAAGGCGCATTTGATAAGATTGGAGTTTTATTCAATTGGGGCACGCAATGAAACGGTTTTTGGCTGGTACAGTGTTTATCACTTATTCATTATTTCTTGTATATTGGATGTTTTTTGCATTTTCCCGAGCAGAAGGGGCGGAATTCAGGTATAATCTCACACCCTTTTCAACAATCAAAAATTACTTTACGTATTATGATCATTTTCCTTTTCACATTTGGATCATTAATATTGCTGGAAATATAGGTGTTTTTATACCATTTGGCATCGTGTTGCCGATTCTTTTTCCAAAGCTTTCAAATTTCTTTTTATTTATCTTCGCTTTTGTCATCGGGATCACATCTCTTGAGGTTCTACAGCTTTTTAGTATGCTCGGTAGTTTCGATGTAGATGATATTATTCTAAATACAGTTGGGGCTGTGATTGGTTTTATTTTATTGCAAATTATGAGAGTTCGTAAAAGAAGACACAAAAAAAGGAGATGAGGTCAAATACGGTCATGTATTTGGAACCTCATCTCCTTTTTATCCCGCATTAACGGGCAGTATGCTCCACAATATAAATCCTTAATATAAAACAATTATATAAAGAAATTTCTCCATAATCACTGCCCGTAAAAGCCCGATTGGTTCAACTAACAATCAGCGCGGGATGAAGAACCCCCCCACTGATTGAAGTTTCACTTTATCGATTAACAGAAGCTGCCATTCTTATATATGTATGACGTTTTCCGCGAATAGCAATTGAATAGGTCATAATGTTTTCTGGGACAGCAATTCCATGATACCCAGCATCTCCAATATGGTAAATATCCGCACCTGCCATTTTACTATTTAATGCAATTTGACGGATAGTTGCTTCATCTGCGCCCTCTTGGCTTGTACCGATTGTCAGCATTACCATCGCTCCCTTTGCATGAACAAAACGGACATTTTTCTCAGTTGCTTCAAGCGTAATTCCCGGAACCGTCCCAGGTGCTGGCATTAAGATGACGTCTGCTCCTGCTTCAATAAAACTTTCTAAAGCTGTCTCTGATATGATTTCGCTTCCTGATTCATTGGAAACACCTGCACCATGCATTTTGCCAGCGATGATAAGGCCCTCACTTCCAAATACTTCACGAGCCTTCTTGATGGCAACGACAATTTCACTATTTGTAACACCGGTTTTCGGATTACCCGTTAAACAAACAAAATCGAAGCCAAGCTTTTTTGCTTCACTCAAGGATTCTTCTGTCGCCAAACGTCCTTTCGGAAGCTGGCTTAACGTTTCAAGTTGCATTGCATTTGGATCAACTGGCTCTAAATTCAATCCAATGGGTCTGCCTGTTAACTCCTTTAATTTCTCGACAATCGATTCGCCCTCTTGTGCTTGAAAACCTTCTACAAAAGGAGAAAACACATCAAAATAATTAAAGATTAACAAATCAGCACCAAATGCCGATGCCATTTCTGCGTTCGTTACTGCTGGATACATGGGTTGGAAGGAACCAATCACTTCGGATAAAATGGTTCTTCCCTCTGAAGCTTTTATGGCTTGCTTTAAGTCCTGGCCGTTCATTTTTTTGAAGTCTGAGGCTGTGCAATCTAATAAACGTTTCATGATGTTACCTCCTAATTTATGTTCGAACCATTTCAACTTTGTATTTATATCGGTCAGCTCTATAATAGGATTTTACAAATTCGAGCGGCTGTTGACCTTCTAGGTATGTAATTTGCTGAATGTAAAGAACAGGTGCTCCTACCTTTATGCCTAAAGCAGAAGCCTCCCGTTTGTGAGCTGTGGTTGCTTCTAGCTCCTGAACCCCAGAAGTAAGATGTAACCCAATTTCACTCTCTACATATCGATAGATAGAGTGCCCTGCCACTTCACTTGTTAAGCCGGGTACTAGATCTTCTGACATGTAAAAAACCTCAAACGCAATCGGCTGCTGGTCGGCTAGTCGCAAACGTTCTATTTGGTAGACCTTAGCCCCTTCTTCTATCTGTAGTTTAGAGGCAATTAGTGAATCTGCTTCAATTATTATAAAATCTAACACTTGTGTTCCTGGCTCGAGCCCTCTAGAGCGCATATCCTCAGAGAAGCTCGTTAATCCACGTACATTCTTTTCAAATTTCTTAACTGCTACAAAGGTCCCTTTTCCTCGTTCCCTTTGTAGGTAACCTTCATTTACAAGATTAGTGATGGCTTGTCGTACAGTCATTCGACTAATTTGGTACTTCTCCGCAAATTCTCTTTCAGATGGGATCATTTCACCAGGCTTAAGCTCTTTTTTATCGATTTTTTCACGAATATGTTGCTCAATCTGAAAGTAAATAGGTACGGGTGAATTCTTCTTTATCATGAGCAAAGCCCCTCTTCACTTCATCATCCACCAATGAAAGCGCCTCTTCGTCCGCAATAATCGTTACGTCAGGGTGATTCTTGAGAACAGTTGCAGGAATCGTTTCAGTAATTCCCTCATTGATTACCTTTTCGAGAATCTCTGCTTTTGTTTTTCCTGATACGAGTAAAAGAACTTTCTTACTTTTCATTATCATGGAAATTCCCATTGTAATTGCATGTGTTGGTACTTCATCAATGCTATTAAAAAATCGTAAATTTGCTTGGCGTGTTGATTCTTCAAGCTCTACAACATGTGTTTCTGAATTGAAAGGTGTTCCAGGTTCATTAAACCCAATATGACCATTAACCCCAATTCCAAGCAATTGAAGATCGACCCCACCTAAATCTGAAATCACCTTTTCATACGCCTTGCTTTCTTGTTCGTAATCCTTTGATAGCCCGTTAGGAATATGAATATTGTCTTGATTAATATTTATTTGTGAAAAAAGGTTTTCCATCATAAAATGGTGATAACTATTAGGATGGTTCTTTTCAATCCCTAAATATTCATCGAGGTTGACGGTATGAATATTCTCATAGGATGTCTTATTTTGCTCATGGTCCTTAATTAACTCTTTATACGTTCCAACTACGGTACCCCCAGTCGCAAGACCTAATACCGAGTTTGGTTTTTCTTTTACTTGATGTGAAATTATAGCCGCAGCGTATTGGCTCATTTCATCAAAATTCTTAACTGCTACAACTTTCATCTATTATCCCTCCCTATTTGAATACGCAAGTTTACCACGACAAAAAGTCATGATTACCTCTAATTGATCATTCACGATCACAACATCTGCATCCTTACCAGCCTTAATACTTCCTTTTCGATCAAACACATTAATTTGCTTCGCTGGGTTCACAGCAGTCATTTGTGTAATATCTTGCAGAGAGCAATCTGCAAATTTCATCATGTTTCGAACTGCATCATTCAATTTTAAGATACTTCCCGCTAAGGTTCCATCTTTTAATACGGCACGTTCGCCATTTACGATTACCTCTTGCCCCCCTAGGTCATACGTACCTGCACCAAGGCATTTTGCGCGCATAGCATCGGTTACAAGAATGGAGCCTTCACTCCCTTTAACTTTATAGGCAAACTTCACCATTTTTGGCGCTATATGAATCCCATCTACGATCATTTCACATTTTACTTCATCATGTAATAGAACAGCACCAGCTACACCTGGTTCACGGTGATGGATTCCACGCATCCCGTTGAATAAATGGGTAGCGTGCGAAACTCCTGCTTCTATCGCTTCTTCAACCTCATCGTATACAGCATCAGAATGACCAATAGAAGCAACAACACCTGTATTTTTCAAATGGGCTGTTAACTCCAGTCCACCTGGTTCTTCTGGTGCCAATGTAACAAGCCTTATATTGTTGCCTGATAAGGTTTGCCATTGTTTGAACAGTTCCACATCGGGGTTAATAATATTATCTGGGTGCTGTGCCCCCGCTCTTTTTGGAGATAAAAATGGACCCTCTAGATGTGCTCCTAAAATTTCTGCATGACCCGTGTTTTGTTTCGGTATAAAATCAGCAATATTGCCGATTGCCTGTTCAATATCTTGCTTCGACTTCGTCATCGTTGTTGCAAGAAAGCTTGTTGTACCTTCCTTAGGTAATGTTGTTACCATTGTTTCTAATGCATCACTGGTTGCGTCCATCACATCTGCCCCGCTTGCCCCGTGAATATGTAAATCAATCATACCTGGAATTAATGAGTAAGATTCATCGAAGTTAATCACTTCGTCATTATCACTTGCTTGAAAATCAGCCATTGGTGCTACTCTCTTAATCTTGTCTCCATCGATTTCAATAAACCCTTTTTCGATGATTCCGTCTTCTGCGTATATCGTTAGGTTTGTAATAAACATGTCAAGGACTCCTTTTATGTTTTATCTCATTCATTATATCTCGAGTGAAAGCTAGTTGTCTATACCACTTAATGCTTTGTTATTTTTACCTTACTTTTCCCCTCTTATCATAAAATTATTGTGCTTTTCTATAAATTAAAGGGCCGTCCAACTTGGGACAGCCCTCTTTTACGTTCTTATTTCTCTTTACGAATTTTATTGACTTCATCTGCAACGAATTGTACGTTTGTTCCAACAATAACTTGAATGCTGTTTTTACCAACGATATTGATTCCCGGAACCCCTGTTGCTTTAATTTTTTTCTGATCCACTTTATCCATGTCTTTAACTTCTAAACGTAAACGAGTTACACAGTTATCAACTGATGTTACGTTCTCATCTCCACCTAAACCTTCGTAGATTTGAGCTGCCATAGCTGCGAATTTTGTTTTTCCATCCGCTTGAGTCGCTTGACCTTCCTCAGCATCTTCTTCTCTACCAGGAGTTTTAATGTCAAACTTCTTGATTAAGAAGCGGAAGATAACATAGTAAAGCACGAAGAACACTAGACCTTGTAGCAATAACATATATGGCATATTTGCAAGTGGTAATCTAGAACTTAATACAAAGTCAACTAGACCTGCACTGAAACCGAAACCTGCAGTCCAATGGAATGTTGACGCGATAAATAATGAAATACCCGTTAATGCTGCGTGAACAACATATAATGCTGGTGCAACGAACATAAATGCAAATTCAAGCGGCTCTGTAACACCTGTGAAGAATGATGCGAAACCTGCTGCCATCATTAAAGAGGCAACTTGTTTTTTTCGAGCTGTTTTTGCAGTGTGATACATTGCAAGTGCAGCTGCTGGTAAACCAAACATCATCACTGGGAAGTAACCAGCTTGATACATACCAGTAACTCCTTTTTCTCCTTTTCCTGACCAGAAATTACCGATATCATTGATTCCTGCAACATCAAACCAGAATACGGAGTTTAGAGCATGGTGTAATCCAGTTGGGATTAATAATCTGTTAAAGAATCCGTATAATCCAGCACCTATCGAGCCTAAATCACTGATTCCTTTACCGAATGATACCAATCCTGTATAAACTACTGGCCATACAAAGAAAAGAATAGCTGAAGCAACAATCATCGCTACAGACGTCATAATTGGTACTAGACGTTTCCCACTAAAGAATGCTAAAGCATCCGGTAATTGTACCTCACTAAAACGATTATACATAGATGCTGCAACAAGACCAGAAATGATACCAATAAATTGGTTACCAATTTTTCCGAATGCCGCGTTTACCTCTGCTGGGTCAACCCCTTGAAGCATTGCAACTGTGCTCGTACCAAGTAGTGTAGTAATAACAAGGTATGCAACAAGACCACTCAAAGCAGCAGAGCCGTCTTTATCCTTCGACATACCTAATGCAACACCTACAGCAAAGAGAATTGACATATTGTCAATAATTGAAGATCCTGCTTTGATTAGAAATGCAGCTACTGCACTGTCAGCTCCCCAACCAGTAGGGTCAATCCAGTAACCGATTCCCATCAAGATAGCTGCCGCTGGTAATACTGCAACTGGTAACATCAACGAACGACCAATTTTTTGAAGATATTTCATCATGATGAATTCCTCCTATATTTTTGTGATTTCCTTCTATTCTCTGGTTTTTAACTACTTCAATATTTCAAGAATGATTTCAAAATGGTTAACGCTTACACGTTAGTGTAACCAAAGGATAGTCAGATTAATTACTGCAACTCATTTTAACACCAGGCTGTGTAGTTGTCTATACCACTTATAAAAGTTGTTTTACATCAAATATTTCGATTATTCAAATGAAAATCAGCATTTTTATCTACCAGAATATAACTAAAGGTGTATAGAAGTTAGAATTTTTATATATTAAACTGGGGATAAGCATTAATTAGGAGGTAGTATTCCGTGAAATTGGGCGATAAAGTCGTTTATAAAAACGATTTGTATGAAGTTCTATACGTTTATGAAAATGGAATGTATGAGATCAAACAAATGGAATTACTATTTAAGGTAGAGCTTGTTAATCAGAATGACCTCATACCTGCTGCTTGTTAATCCTGCGTTTTCCCTCCATTTAGAGGTTTAAAAAATCCATTGTCTTATGGCAATGGATTTTTCTTCGTTCCCTATAATTTCTTCAAAACGGCGCGAACAGGACTCCCATCTGCACCAACAATTGGAAGTGGCAGTGCGATTAATTCATAATCTCCAGGATCAACATGTTCTAAGGCAATTCCCTCAAGAATATGGATTCCATGCTTATGTAATTGATGATGGGCCTGTAAATCTTTACTATCCACTTGATCGACAGACGGAGTGTCCACTCCAATTAATTGAATTCCTTTTTCAGCTAAATATAATGCAATTTCTGGATTTAAACTTGTAATAGAGGTCGGAAATCGGTTCCGATTATCCCATGAATTAGTACGGATTAAGAGTCGTTCAACACCAGATAAGTCAAACTTCTTTAAATCCTCAATCTTAATTTCCTTTTTTCCTGATATCTCAATCACCCTTGCTTTTCCTACATATAGGTCAAGGTCTAGTTCATGCACTTTTTTTCCTTCATTGTCAAAGTGAAATGGAGCATCAATATGAGTTCCAATATGCGTACTTGTTGTGATTTGTCCTACATTAACAGTTGAAGCTTCTTCAATGGACCATGTGAGAGCGTAGTTAAAAGGGGTATCGCTTGGCCACTCTTGGGTTTTATGACTTAAAGGCTGAGAAATATCAATGATTTTCATTGCTTTCACCTCATGCGTTTTGTATTTGCTTTCTTCCTATATTTTAATGGAAGTTGATACTTTCGTTAAGGTTAACTTTGGTTTTTTTGCCTATCCGATTCTCTTTAATTACCACCAATACTTTCGCTACCGCAGATGCAAAATATAAAAGTAAATCGAATCATGCGAAGGAGGAATTTACATTGCAAAGATTTACTAAAACAGGTATCGCGATTCTTGGTTCTGCAATGCTTTTATTGTCCGCATGTAACAATAATAACGACAATGCTGCAGATGACAATAACCGTTCAGCAAACGTTGAAAGTGTGAATAATGGCTATATCATTAAGCAAGACCGGCCTT
The DNA here is from genome assembly GCF_042680725.1 of Ferdinandcohnia salidurans. Classification (NCBI taxonomy): domain Bacteria; kingdom Bacillati; phylum Bacillota; class Bacilli; order Caryophanales; family Bacillaceae; genus Ferdinandcohnia; species Ferdinandcohnia salidurans. Next base: position 33,513 of record NZ_JBHUEK010000033.1, on the reverse strand, counting down.
ACCGCACGACAACGTCCAGTGATAAGTATCCACATACTACAAGCGTACAACACGCAAAAGGTGAACAACAGTATTATCGATTTATCAATAAAAAAATTGTTGTGACTCCTGGCGGTACAAACGCAATTCCAAATGATTTAAATCGTTTTATAGGTGGTAATGGAAATAACGCTGCACCTGCACCAAATAATGTGACGCCGGCGCCTAATTACCCAACAGGTGACACAGCGCCGGTTGAACAAAACCGTCAGCCTGCAACACAGCAGCCTGCTCCGGCCCCAGCCCCTGCCGCTGGAATTAGTAATTTTGAAAAACAGGTTATTGACCTTACGAATGCACAGCGTACGAAAAACGGCTTACCTGCTCTTAAAGCCGATACATCATTAAGTAAAGTGGCGAAAACAAAAGCTAACGATATGCAGCAAAAAAATTATTTCTCTCATACAAGTCCGACTTACGGATCTCCGTTTGATATGATGAGGGATTTCGGCGTATCGTACAAGACAGCTGGTGAAAATATCGCAAAAGGACAAGCATCACCAGAGGCCGTAGTAAATGCTTGGATGAACAGTGAAGGACATCGTAAAAACATCCTAAGTCCAAACTTTACTCATATCGGAGTTGGACACCAAGCTAGCGGTAATTACTGGTCACAAATGTTTATTGGAAAATAAAAAAAGAAGCGCCATGCTTAACTTGGCGCTATTGAAAAAAAACGGGGCTGACATCAATGGATGTCGCCCCGCTTTTAGTTGTTACATTTTAATTTTTACAAACTTACGCTTTCCAACTTGAACAATCATGTCGTTTGTTATTTCAAGCTCTAGATGAATATCTTCCACTTTTTCACCATTTAGTTTGACGCCACCATTTTGGATCATTTTCCGGGCTTCCCCTTTGGACTTTTGTAAATCCAATTCAACAAGTAAATCAATGATCGAAATGTTGTTTTGTCCTGCCCAAGTTACTTCTGGGATGTCTTCTGGGATGACACCTTTTTGGAAGACTGTTTTAAAATGTTCTTCCGCCAGCTGAGCTGCCTCCTCACCATGATACATTCTCACGATTGTTCTTCCAAGAAGCATTTTTGCATCACGTGGGTGTAACGTGCCGTTTTCTATTTTAGCCTTGATTTCATTCTTTTCTTCTAAAGAAAGGTCTGTCACTAAATCAAAGTATTTGGCCATCATTTCATCCTGGATGGACATTGTTTTGCCATACATATCATTAGGTGCCTCATCCACACCAATGTAATTTCCTTTTGACTTAGACATTTTTTCAACGCCATCAAGTCCTTCTAATAGTGGAAGAAGGATCACAACCTGCTTTTCTTTACCAAAATGCTCTTGTAAATGTCTTCCCATTAACACATTGAAATGCTGGTCATTTCCACCTAGTTCAATGTCACTTTCTAGTTCAACTGAGTCATATCCCTGCATTAGTGGGTAGAAAAATTCATGAAGAGAAATCGGCTTTCCAGTCTCTAAACGCTCAGAGAAATCATTTCTTTCAAGTAATCGGGCAACCGTAATACTTGCCGCCAAGTTGATAATATCCTCAAAATTTAATGTAGATAGCCATTTGGAATTATAATGAAGCTCAACCTTCTCCGTGTCTAATACTTTTCCAAATTGCTCAAAGTATGTTTTCGCATTATGTTTAACTTCTTCATCGGTCAACTGCTTGCGGGCAACGGATTTTCCAGTTGGGTCCCCAATCTTTCCTGTAAAGTCACCAATTAAAAGTTGGACCACATGGCCATTTTCCTGAAATTGTTTTAATTTATTTAACACCACTGTGTGTCCTAAGTGAACGTCTGGCGCTGATGGATCAAGCCCAAGCTTCACTTTTAATGGTTGGTTGGTCACAATGGACTTTGCAATTTTTTGTTTTAATTCATGTGCCGGGACAACCTCTTGTACCCCATTTGTGTAAATCGCAAATTGTCTTTCCAGTTCTATTTTCTGTTCGTCTGTTAACTGATCGATAAAGTTCTCCATTTGGTTTGCCTCCTGTTTGTTAATTTACTAATACTTTTTTTATTTGGATTACTCCCATATCTGCTGCCACTTTTGTCTGTGGCACGCAGCCTCAGAGACATTTCAACCCAAGCTCAACCTGCCTTTGTCCGTGAGATACCCTCTCAAAGACATTTTCACCCGCGCTCAGGCTATTTTTGTCCCCGAGACACCGCCTCAGAGACATTTCGGACCAATCTCGACCTACCTTTGTCCGTGACCAGCAAAAATCTGATGAAAACACAAAAAACCACGCCCCTAAAAAAGGGACGTGGTTGCACGCGGTACCACCCTTGATTGAAGATATGTATCTTCCGCTTCATTCGAATAACGGCTCGTCCGTTCTTTGCTAATTTTCACTAAAAGTGAGTTCACAAAGAAAGCTCAAGGAGGTAATTCACATTTATCTTTGTTCCGGTTTTCACCAACCACCGGCTCTCTGCTACAGGGAGATAAGCTGCTACTGATTCCTATCATCACTTTTCTATTCAATATAAAGGCTATTTTAACGAATAATTCACTATTTAACAAGCAAAAATCCACTTCCTTTTATACACATATTAAAAGAAGTGGATTGTAAGCGCTTAATATTTTTTAGCACTTTTACTGCAAAATTAAATTTCCTGCAAATGCTATATCTTGAATCATGACCGGAAGGCCTCCCGCTGGTGTACTCAACAATACTTTGTCGCCTACTTTACACAATAATAATTGTCTTCCAACCGGCGATAAAAATGAGATACATCCGGCATCCGGGTCCGATTGTTTTGGCAAACATATATAATAATCCTCTGTATCGTCTTCCCCATCAAACATGACCGTTACCTTTGTTCCAATAAAAACCTTAGGTATGGGTTCTCCCGCACCACTCTCTACATAGCTTTTAAGTTCACTGACATATGAACGAAAGAAAGTCTGATTCCTTTCCTTTAGTGGTGTGGAGGAAGAATATAGATTGTTTAATTCCTGCAAATGTTGGTCGATATACTGGAGCTGATCATTAAAATAATCCTTATGGCTCATAGTAGATATCCTCCTTGCTAGGATCAAACACTCTGCAAAATTTCATTTCCACCTTCATTTTTATTTCCACCTTCATTTTTATTTCCCCTTCCTTTTTGCATATAAAAATAGAGGCCTTCCTTAAACACAGAAAGACCTACCATACATTTCCAATAATATCATATTCATTCCTACAAAACTAGCAACCTAGCAGTGGTTTAGGTATAACTTATGTCTTCCTAATAAAAAAGCAGCTACCCGTAGATAGCTACTTTATCCATTATCACCTATGCAACAACAAGTTTTATTTTATTGTCTGAAGGGTCTTTTGTAACCACGACTCCAGCTTCTTCTTGAACATATGCGCCAATTTTCTTTAGGTTTTCAATAGTTGTTTGTAATGCATTTTCAGTTGGTAATACAAGTGTAAATCTCTTAATCCCTGCACTATTTTCAGATGGTGCAGGTGCCCCTACGCCACTCCATGTATTGAGACCAATGTGGTGATGATATCCGCCCGTTGAGATAAACAAGGCCATGCCTCCGTAACGAGTTACAACATCAAAACCAAGGCCTTTGGTATAGTATTCCTCTGTCTTTGCTAGTTCAGATACATGCATGTGAATATGGCCCATGACCGTTCCTTCTGGTAGTCCGGTCCATTTTTCACCATTCGCAGCAGCAAGTACACCTTGCCCGTCAAGAGGTTCTGTCACCATTTTCACTTCGCCATTTGACCATTCCCATTCTGCGTCGGGACGGTCTGCATAAATTTCAATTCCATTTCCATCTGGATCATCTAAATAGAGGGCTTCACTCACTGCGTGATCAGACGCGCCAATTGGTATATTATTTTGGACTAAATGATAAAGTACTTTACCAAGCTCTGCACGGGATGGTAAAAGCAATGCAAAATGGTAAAGTCCTGTGCGGCGTGGCTCCTTAGGCGTTATGTTTTCAGGCTGTTCAATTGATAACAATGCTGTTTTACCGTCTGCAGTTAAAAGCGCCTTTCTCTCCGATTGCTCTAATACCTTGAATCCAATTATATTTTGATAAAACGTTAAAGAACGCTGTAAGTCGGTTACCTTTAATTCTACAAGTTCTACAAATGTATATGGCGGGCGTTGATATTTCATATTTTTATGCCTCCTAAATTTCACATTTACTCAGTTACTTTATGTAAGTAATTATATTTTAGTAAATAGATTATGTCAAGTAAGTTTATTATTTCTTACAATGCGCTATAATATAGGTATAGGGGTGAAGGAAATATGGATTCAAATGTAATTTGTCCTAAATTTGAAAAAGCTATGAGTTTACTTGGCCAACGCTGGACAGGACTCGTTATTTATCAACTTCTTTCAGGTCCACAGCGTTTTTGTACAATTGAATCATCGATTGGAATTAGTGGAAGAGTTCTTTCAGAAAGACTCAAAGATCTGGAGAATCAAGGTATTGTAAAAAGGGACGTGTACCCAGAAACCCCTGTACGCATTGAATATTCGTTAACCGAAAAAGGTCTGGCCTTAAAACCTTTGATGGATGAAATTCAACAATGGTCGCAGGACTGGGTTAAAATAGAATCATAAGTCACCAATGTAGAGCAGATTGTATGGAAAGCAATCTGCTTTTTTTCTTTTCATACGCCTCAGGTCCTATTTGGAAATATATCGGTGGTGCGTTACTTAATTCTTTTTCCTCTTTTATGATAAGGATAGAATAAATGATAAAGGCAGGTTAGAAAAATGAAGAAAATCTTAATTATATTTTTCATTCTTATTGGGGTTTATCTCGTAATGACAAACCTCTACCGAATTCCAGGGCTTCCTTTTGGGAATTCTGGAGACTCAGCTAAGGTTACAGAAAGAATCGATGAAATCAAAATCGATATAACATCCATTAGCACGACCGTTATCCCTGAAAATCGTGATGACGTAAAAGCAGAATTAAAAGGGAAAGGTGAAGTTCATGTTTCAAAAAGCGGTGACTCAATAGAAGTCACGTATGAACGTGGGTTCTTCAACTGGAACGGGTTCCCTTTCTTTGACAATACCAAACTCACCGTCTATATCCCGGAAGACTTTGATAAAGAACTCTCACTTAGAGTCGGATCAGGTCATTTAGAATTTGATGGAAAACCTATGAAAATGAACGAACTCTCAGCCGATGTCCATTCTGGAAATTTACGTTTGCAAAACCTTTCTGTTGAACATTTTACACACAATGTAGCTTCGGGAAATTCTAGAATTGAGAAGCTTACAACAAAAAGTGGTGAAATAGATGTCCGTTCCGGGAATGTAACCGTTGATGAGTATGAGGGGAAGCTTGAAGCTGAAGTGCGCTCTGGACGATTAAAAGCAACCATTTCGAAACTTACTGATTCCATTGAGGCAGATGTTCGATCAGGCTTACTTGACCTTGACTTACCAAATGATGCTGATTTTACATTAGACGGTAAAGCAAATAGCGGCTACATTTCTAATGATTTTTCCCTTGATGACTCCACAAGGAATAAAGGAAGCATTGAAGGTAAACATGGTGCAGGTACCTATGATGTGAAAATTGAAGTGAGTAGCGGAAAAGTAGACATCAGATAATAAGAAAAGCGCAAGGCGCCCGCCTTTCGGCGACAAGCATAAGACGAGCGCTGACAGAAGGCGCTTCTTGCCTTCCGAAGCGATTGGCTTATGACCACGAGCCGATGGTGCCTGGAGCTAGCCACGAAAAATAGGTGAAAAGTTTTTATACTTTGTTACCTTTTAAAATAAAAAGAATCGTAGGTTTCATTTACAATGATGCCTACGATTCTTTTATTTATTGATAGGCAGGTAGACCAAGCAATGTTTCGAGGTCCACTATTTCATAGCCCTGCTCTTGTAATTCTTCAATGATACTTGGCAAGACCTCATATGTATCGTACTCATCGGCGTCTGTGTGCATGAGTATGATGTCACCGTTTCGAATGTTTGTAAGTACATTGGAGGAAATGACATCCGTACTTCTTTGAGCCCAATCAAGGGAATCAATTGACCAGAGAATGATTGAGACATTATTCTCTTTTGCAACCTCTGCCACCAACTCATTTGTTGAGCCGTACGGCGTTCTTACCAATGCGGGTGCTTGACCAATGATCTCTTCAATCGCAGTTCCTGCCAGCTCTATTTCATTACGGACTTCGGGTTCAGACAACTGATCTAGTTGAACGTGATGGTAGCTATGACTTAAAACAAGATGTCCTTTTTCATAGGCTTCTTTCACTACCTCTGGATGCTTCTCGGCTTCACTTCCCAAAAAGAAAAAATTCCCCTTAACCCCGTATTGATCCAAAACTCCAATCACAGCTGATGTCACCGTACTATCTGGCCCATCATCAAATGTTAATGCCACTTGTTTTTTATTAGGTCCATTGATATACACATTTTCTTGAGTTTTTGAGAATTCAATAATCTCTTCCCGCCATTTTTGCATGGACGTTACGGTCTTTTTTTCTAAGTAAGGAGATTCCCCTTTTATCTCAAGAAGGTACTCATTTTTCCAGGATCGATCAACAGAAAATCTTTCGTTTGGAATCGTTTCTTCTTTCTGTTCAATATTGTGATCCCCGTATGCAACTCCCCCAACTTCTTTCATTTCTTTAGATGAACAAGAAGCTAACAAAAAAACCGAACATATAATACTAAATAAAATCACCCTTTGAACCATGACAGCGCTCTCCCCCTTTTCTTCATTCTAAACACACGAAACATGGATGGAAAGAATATTTAGCAATTTTAGTTAATTTAATAATGACAAAATTTTCAATCTACTTTATTATTAGATTACTATAACTAAAACCAAGGGGGCTTTCACATGAGCATTGCGCTCATTTCCGATATACACGGAAATATGACAGCACTTGAAGCTGTCTTGGAACATATAAAAGTTCGCGAAATCAAGACCATCATTTGTCTTGGAGACCTTGTAGGAAAAGGGCCAAACTCAGCCGCCGCAGTTGACCGGATTCAAGAAGTGTGTGAGGTTGTGCTGTTGGGAAATTGGGATGACTTTATTCAAAATGAACATCCTGATGACGGAATCACATGGCACCGAAATCTGCTTGGTAAAGAACGCCTTTCATACTTAGGAACACTTCCCTTCCATTTTGATTTTTATATGAGTGGGAAATACATTCGGTTGTACCATGCCTCTGCAAAAAGCGTCCACCACCGTGTTGTCCCCATGATTCATTCCGACGAGGAGAAAAGGGCAATGTTTGATTACTCTGAATGGATTACTCCTTTAGAGGAAAAGACACCAGACATTATTGGTTTCGGAGATATTCATGCTGCCTTGATTGAACCAATGAATACAGAGAAAACCCTTCTAAATGTAGGAAGTGTCGGTAACCCGCTTGATACAACACAAGCAACCTTTGCCATCCTACACGGGAACTATCAATCAAGGGAAGTCGCACCTTTTTCAATCGAAATTGTTCGAGTTCCATATGACATTGAAAAAGAATTACGTATTGCTGCTGAAATGGGGGTGCCGTACTTTGACAAGTATGCAGTAGAGCTTCGTGAAGCCGTTTATCGAGGGTCGCCAAAAAAGTAATAATAACTAATTCGTCAAACTTGCACAAGACAAAATTTTCAAGGTAAAATAAGATAAAATAATAATTTTCCACGTATAGTTTTCATAATTATGGGATATAATGTTTTTATTTTAAAGCCTCTAAATATAAAAACCTGAGAGGGGAATTGCCATGACTACCAATAATGAATCCAAAAAAGAGATCGCGGTTAATTCGACTGTCCAGCTAAAAGGGATAGTAAAAGCAATATTTAATGATTCCATCCATGTACAAATCGGAGGAAAAATCATCACGCTTCCCGCTTCAAACCTATTAAAGCAAAACAAGCCTTTAACATAATACACAAAAAAACACCGTTCATTACCTGAACGGTGTTTTAGTTTGTTTTCCGGATTTTAATTATCCATTCTGCACCAGTACCTATTGAAAATTTTTCAGCAAAGGACTCCTGATTAAGAGCCACTCCGATTTTGTCTAGAGAATTTATATAGAGTAGTGGATTCCCAAGCTCACTGTCAGCGAAAGAACGTCCATACTTCATTGTACTTTTATATACAATACTTCCATCACGATCAATGATGACTTCGAAGATATCACCATATTTATTACCAAGTTGATTAAAAAGGGACCTGTCAATATTGGTCCAAAGGTTACCAAAGCGGACATCTAGGATATCAATATTCCCAATAATTGCGTCATTATCTACTTTCACTTCAAAAACAGGCAACTCTACCAAGGACTCTACCGGAACTGTTGGCCCGACCTCTTCATAAGTGATCAATCGAGAAGCTAGTCTAGCCCCTGTATAGGCATACACATCCCTTCCATGAAAGGTGTATGATTCACCTGAAAAAGGCAAACGGTTTTTACTTTCATCAATCATTCTCGCTTCTTTAATTCCAAACGCCCGCTTGATATGAGTAATTGTTCCGTTATCAGGTGTCACAAGAAATTGGTTCGTCTCTGTCTGCACCACGATGCTTAAACGATCAGAACCAACACCTGGATCCACAACAGAAACAAATACAGTCCCCTCCGGCCAATACTTTATAGTCTGAAAAAGCCGGTAGGAGCCTTCCCAAATATTAAATGGCGAGATGTCATGGGTTAGGTCAAATATCGGAAGCGTTGGGTGAACTGATAGAGCAACACCATACATTGCGCTTACCGCCCCATCACTCGTTCCAAAATCGGTTTGCAATACTAAATGATTATTCATACCTATACCTCCATCTTTTATTGTTCTATCCCAGGAAGGCATGCTATCAATAAACAAAAAACCACGTCATTATCAAAATACGATAAGGACGTGGTCCCCTCTTACATCGCCATTCACTTAGACGAAAAAATTTACACTCTATATTGCCCCTAATGCTTGTAAAATATCCACTTTTACTCTGCGAAAGCATCTGTAAAAACAACGGAAATTATTCGTTATCAGAAGTTTTTTTCATTTGTTATTGGAAACTCAAGCTGCTCTTTTCGATTCCGTAATTTGATCCTCGATACTGTCACGAATAAAAGATACGCCGAAAGCATGGCTAGAATGGCTGCTACGATAATATCACCAGGGTAATGTACCCCCACCCAAATACGTGAAAAACCTACTAAACATGCAAGTGCCATCCAAAGATATCTACCCGGTTTCTTAAACAAGAAAAAAGTAAAACTAACCGCAAAAAAGATCATCGTATGGTCACTTGGAAATGAATTATTAACTGCTTTTTCAATCAATTGATTGACATTTGTTAGTTCAGCGAAAGGCTGATTATTGGAATGAAACATTCCCGCCACTCTTCCTAGTAGTACCGCTACCCCTACCGAAAGCAAAGCACTGACTGCCATGATACGGTTTTGTGAGCCTTTAATTAGATAATAAATCACTGCTAGGATGAGGACATACAAGGTATAACTCGCTATATAAATCATTGGCTGATTTAAAAATGATAATTCCTCACTTAACCCATTAATTTTGTAAAACACTTCAGTATTCATGTCCATTAAATTCAAAGAATCTCCCCCCAAAATCCATCCTACCCTAATTTTAGGCAATTTCAAATATAAAAAAAAAGTGCAGCTTACACTTTTTTTAAGATAAGCCACACCAATATTTTGTCGACTATAAGATGGGAGATAAAAGTCTTGAAATGGATTCCTTAAATTTAATATTAGCGCCTCTTTTTCCATATTCATCAAATGTCAGTAATTTAGAAAGCTTTATGTCTTCTTTGAAAATAGCTGTTAGCTCTTTAGAAATATTTTCATCATATAAAAACGCATTGACCTCAAAGTTTAGTCTAAAACTTCTTACGTCAATATTCGCTGTACCCACTGAAGAAATTTCCTCGTCAACAACAAGTGTTTTTGAATGAATAAAGCCATTGCTGTATATATAAACATTTGCTCCAACTGGTAGCAATTCTCCGATATGCGAGATGGTCGCCCAGTAAACGAATGGATGGTCCGGTTTATCTGGAATCATGATGTTCACTTGGACCCCTGAAAGGCATGCCACCCTAAGTGCATCAAGTAAGCTTTTATCAGGGATAAAATATGGTGTCTGCATATAAATTGATTTTTTCGCCGAATAAATCATTTTAATATACGCATTCTTAATCTGCTCAAACTCTGAATCTGGCCCACTTGTAACAATTTGAATTCCGACATTGCCTATTCTGACATTCTCAATCGGAAAAAGTTCTGGATCATACATAATATCATAATCACGGGATGCTTGATTCCAGTCTAAAATGAAGCGAGCCTGCATGGTGTCAACAGCATTTCCCCTAATGCGTAAATGCGTATCTCGCCAATATCCAAACCTCGTGTTCAAACCTAAATACTCGTCACCGACATTGAAGCCGCCTACATAACCAACCTTTCCATCAATAATGACCAATTTCCGATGGTTACGAAAGTTCATCCGTAAATTGATAAACCGTAGCTTTGAAGGGAAAAAGACCTCAACTAGACCACCAGCTTCACGAAACTCTTTAAAAAAACGTTTCGTCAATGTTCTGGATCCTAGCTCATCATAAAGAACGCGGACCATAACACCTTCTTTAACCTTCTTGGTTAAATGCGCCATTAATTTTCGACCTAGATTATCATTTTTAATAATATAATATTGCAAATGAATGGATTCCTTTGCTTCCTCAATATCCTGAAATAGACGTCTGAATTTTTGTTGTCCATCCGTAAAAACTTCCACGGCGTTGTTTTTTGTAAACAAGGCCTGGTCATTTTTAAGATTCATGTAAATGAGGTCTTGATTATCTTTTGTAACATGATTATTAAAGTGGAATTTTTGTGTACGTATCAGTTCTTTCTGTTTTTCTAGAACCTCTTCAATCCCACTCTTCTTTAAATCATCCCACTGAAAGAGATGGTCACGTGTTAAATTTCGACCTAATAGCAAATACAAAATGAAGCCGGCTACTGGTATAAAGAAAAGTACTAATAACCATGCCCAAGTCGAACTGGCATCTCTTCTTTCACGAAAGATTACAACTACGGCGAAAACAATGTTTAAGACCATAACCAACCCTAATAACAACGAAGAGATATTCACCATATTCCCCTCTCTCACCAAATCATTCTACTTTAAAATATACTATATAAAAGATTGTTTATGAAACAATTAACTTACTCCGGGACAGAGGGACAGGTTCCTTGTCCCACCATTTATACCTAATAAGGCTGGGACAATGGACCTGTCCCCGTGTCCCAGCTAAGTGTAAGAAACCTGGCTTTTTAAGACAGCCAGGTTTCTTTTCTAGTGAATATTTTTATCTATGTATCGGCCATAGTCCGGAATTGCAATTTGGTCAAAATCTCTAACTAATCTTGTTAAGGATTCCTCTAACAGCTCATCTGTCATCGGCAAACCATGTCCCGTAATGGCAACACTTGGTTCTAACTTAGCTAGTGTTTCAACCGATTTCTTTGCTGCCTGCCAATCCGTTGTTAAATATCTTGGCGGCCCGCTGATCTCCAGTTCTTGCGTAAATACTTTATACAAGTACTCTTGCTTCACTGTCACAAATGCATCACCCACAATAAGAGCGCGATCTCTTTCACGGAAAAAAGATACATGACCTGGCGCATGGCCTGGCGTATGGATCCAACGAAATTCTGGCAAATGAGGAACAGTTCCATCCGCTGGAAGCTTTTCGACATGACTTCCTAACTGGATTGGCTCATTCGGAAATAACGGTGACAATTTCGCCACCATCCCCCCTTCCACCGACGGGTCTGGTTCAGGATAGCTTTTTTGCCCTGTTAAAAATGGCATTTCCAATTCATGAGCGTAAACAGGTACATTCCAGTGCTCAACTAATTCAACGATTGCACCTACATGATCAAAATGGCCATGTGTTAAAAGAATCGCCTTCGGTCGACTATCCTTGCCAAAGCGTTCCTCACATACTGCAATCATTTCCTCTGCAGAACCTGGCATTCCCGCGTCCACAATCACAAATTCCGATGTACCCGGCTCACCAACTAGCATAAAGTTCACAATTTGGATGGTATGCGAATAAATATCCGGTACTACCTGTATTCCGACTCCACTACCTATAGAGGTTGCCGGAATAAATTTATAATCACTTCCATATTGCATGTCCTTTTCCATTAAAATCCTCCTTACACATTCACCTAGTGATAGTGTTTCACAGGATTGGTAATTTATTTATCCCGCATTAACGGGCAGTATATCCACACTCAAAACTTTAGTGAAAACATAGAAGTTTAGACGGGAAACTACCCGTAAAAGCCCGATCATCGAACAAAGACTAATAGCGCCACGTCCTGTGGCAACGTCTTTGTGACACACATCCTATGTGCCTCAACTAACAATCAGCGGGCCATAAAGAATCCCCGCTGATTGAAGTTTCACTTTATCCAGAAGGACCTTACGCTACTCACCCAAGTTTGATAACCATTGCTTTAATTTACTCTTTGGGTAATACACTGTTCCGTTTAATACGATATGAGGAATATCTGGATGCTCCTTAATCAATTGCTTTGCATCTTCTTTGGAGACCCCAATATGATAAGCGATATCCTTTTCTTTAATCAGTTCGTATAAATCATCTTCCTCAAGCTTTTCCATTACACCCTTCGCTTCAGGATTCTTAAAGTTTTTTAAGCCATCACCGATGAAATAACCTGCTGCTGCGATTCCTATGGCCAAAAATAAAAGACCCATTTTCACACCCCACTTTGTAGTACTTCACTTAGGAACGAATCCACTATGTATGTACGGTTTTTTACGTAAAAAGTTTCAAATATTTTCCTGCAATAAAAAAGAACCGGCACACCGATTCTTTTTACGTATGTTTCTTCACTCGACTCGGATAATGAAAAATCATCCGAAGTATCGTGTAAAATAACAAAATAAATATAATGGTATTCACAATCCAATGGGTACCAATCAGGATGTTGGCAACCGCAAAAATGATAATTGGTTTTGTTAACGCAAACGCACACATCTTCCACAGAAATTGAAATTTCAAATGGCGATGTGTAACCTTACTGACTCCTACACCCGCTCCCGCTAAAGCCGAAATCCCTGCGATTCCTAAAAATAACATTAAAAACGGGTAAAATAGAAGGACTTGAATGGTATAGATATTTTGAGGAATACCACTGTCCTTATAGGAGTCGTCCAAAAGTAAGTTAATTTCAATTGGAAGTGCGACGATAAACAATAATAGAAGGAGGAATAGAATTGTATTTCTCATTTCCAACCTATTCAGTCGCTTCATTGCTGCCTTATTCGGCAATCGCAAACTATCCATAAATATTGACATGAGTTTCACATAAAGCCACTCGCTTCATTTAAGAGTTATTTTAACTTAAAGATACCTTTCCAAATAAGGAAAGGTACCCAAATGATTATTTATTTATAAAATTCATCAGGAATATTGCCGAATTTACGGTTGTGATAAAGAAGTGGTGGCTTACTATAATTTTCAATCTCTACCACTTCACCGATTAGGATTGTATGGTCACCCGCTTCAATCGTCTTATGAGTTTTACAATGTAATACTCCCGCAGTTCCCTTAAGGATTGGAAGATTGTTATCAGACATTTCCCATTCACAATTACCAAATCGATCTGTTCCCTTACTTGCAAAAAGGGCACAAATATCCCCTTGGTCCCCAGCTAATACATGAACCGCAAATTTATCAGCATTTGTAAAAATATCGTAAGTGGACACTCGCTTATCAATTGACCATAAAATCAATGTTGGATCTAATGAAACAGAGGCAAATGAGTTTACTGTGAGACCAAGTGGTACTCCATTCTCATCAGTCGTCGTTACAACCGTTACACCCGTCGGATAATTCCCCATGACGTCTTTAAAAGTTTGTACTTTATCCAAAGTTCACACACCTTTCTATGCACTGACACACTTCATTTTAGTATTTTCAAAAGCTTAATTTCAGCTTACTTAATTTTATTAGTTTAACTATATCATGATTACAATAACAATTCTAATTGAATGCATTTCGTTTAGTGCCTATAAAGTGAAACTTCAATCAGTGGAGGTTTACTTCATCCTCCACTGATTGTTAGTTGAGGCACATAGGATGTGTGTCACAAAGACGTTGCCACAGGACGTGGCGCTCTTAGTCTTTGTTCAATGATCGGGCTTTTACGGGCAGTTATCCCCACACCTAAATTTCTTCGTGCTCACTTAAGCTTTGAGTTAAGAGAGGTTTACTGCCCGTTAATGCGGGGTATATATTCCCTTGGCGTATCCATTTCGTTGCAACCCATTTTTCACCTTCAGATACAGGAATACTCGAATGAAGGGACATCCGGTCTACCTCACCCTTACTATTTCCGTACTGAAAATAGACAGCAGATCCTTTCTTCGGAACAATCGAAACACCTGCTTTAGGAAAAACAGTCTCTCCCCCTGCAGGTACATCGTTTAAATAAATGAGGAATGTTCCCACCCGCTGACCACCTTTATCGGGGTCTACCTTACTTGGTGGAAAATAATCAAAATGACTTTTGTATTCCTCACCAATTCCATAATTCAATACCTGGAGCCCTTCTCCATTTTCAAGCGGAAACTCCGTTAATTCCGCAATTCTATTTTCTACTTTCTTAATAAACTCATTTTCTCGCAGATAAAAATACATACCTTTGCTAGTTCGACCAGTAGCCGCTTTTTCTTCACCAGTCTTCGGATCAATAACAGTAGAAGGCATAAGGCGGCTTCGCGACATTTCAATCAACTGGTCACATTCCTCATAACTTAGGAAGTGATCTAAATGTAAAATAAAAGGCTTTTCTACTTTTGAGAGGACCTTAATTTCACGGTCACTTGTATGTAAAACACTTCCCTTTTTCGCAATTTCGGGCTGTTCATATTCATATGGAGCTTGCACACCTGGTGTGTTTATTGGTTTATTTCCAACGATTCGAAACAGAGTGGTATATGATAATTTAGGGTCATAGCCTTTTCGAATCATTGCATCGACAATCGCTTCAGGGTTAACGCCACTGTTTAACGTTTTAATAATCCAATCCATGAGTGCACCTGGAATTTTATTCACTTTCTCCATTTCTACCTCTCCTTTATAGCCCTAGATTGAGCGATTGGGACTAGTAACCGTCCCTTCCACTACGTGTAATCCCTTACATTCTATTGTAATATAAATAAGTAAAATTGTGGTAGCAATTACTTTATTTCCAAAGTTTTGTCGCAATCAGCACTCTTTTCTGACTCTCCTCTACTGATTTCCCACTCTCTTTGTCGCAATCGGCACTCTTTTCTGACTCTCCTCTGCTGATTTCCCACTCTCTTTGTCGCAATCAGCACTGCATTCTGACTCTCCTCTACTGATTTCCCACTCCCTTTGTCGCAATCAGCACTCTTTTTCGACTCTCCTCTACTGATCTCCCACTCTCTCTGTCGCAATCAGCACTACATTCCGACTCTCCTCCGCTGATTTCCCACTCTCTCTGTCGCAATCAGCACTCTTTTCTGACTCTCCTCTACTGATTTCCCACTCCCTTTGTCGCAATCAGCACTGCATTCCGTCTCCCCTCTACTGATTTCCCACCCCCTAGTCGAAATCCTCCAGGACCGCGTACGAACTGCATCAATCCTCTCTCAGAACAAAAATGAGCAAGACCCCGAGGATCTCGCCCAATACTCATACACCTTATTCAATCTTTTGCCCTGTGTACGCAATTATCGCATCTCTCAAGAATTCTGCAGTTCCTGGCTGTTCTTTGTCATAATAAGCTGTGAATCTCTCGTCATCGACGTACATTTGTGCCAAACCTGCATGTGCCTCTTTGCTATATTGTGGCCAAAAATACATGATCCACTGTTTATGCAGTTCAGCCGCTTTCTGGCCAAGTTCTCCAGCTGGATCGCCAGTCTTCATCGCATCACTTAAGGTCTCCATTAATTCCTCAGAAAGACGGGTCACCGCCTCATGGTCCTCTTTAGACATATTCATGAATTTCTCGTTTGATTGTTTAACTGTTTCATCGCCATATTTTTCACGGATTTCGTTTCCGTATTTTTTCTCATTTTCTTCGAGGGCTTTCTTTTTAAAGCCTTCAAATTTTTCTTGATCAGACATACTAACTCTCCCTTCTTTTTGCGCAATGGTTTTCTCGACATTGGCAATGAGTAGATCGATTTGTTTTCGTTTATCAAGGAGCTGCTCTCGATGTTCCTTAAGCGCTTCGGATTCGTCAAAGGCAGGATTGGTCATAATTTGTTTGATATCTGTTAGATTGACCCCGAGTTCACGGTAAAAAAGAATTTGTTGAAGACGATTGACTTCATTTTGGCCATATATGCGGTAGCCCGATGAATTGATTCTTGCCGGCTTAAGAATTCCAATTTCATCGTAGTACCTTAAAGTTCTTGTGCTTACTCCTGCTAGTTTTGCTAGCTTTTGTACCGTATACTCCACCTCATCACCCCCTGATAAATTCAATTTACACCTTTACGCAACGTCAAGGTCAACACATTTTCAAAAAAAATTTTAAGGCGAGCAAAATAACTTCCAAAATAAAAAGCCCCACAAGATATGTATAACCTTGTAGGGCCAAAAGAATTAGTTTTCTTGAATGTTTTTACGGTCTTTCTTAAAGATTTTAGACAAAATTTCATAGACGATTGGCACGACTAGAAGTGTTAATAGAGTCGAACTAGCGAGTCCACCGATAACGGTAATACCAAGTCCTTTCGAAATTAAACCTCCGCCACCTTCGCCAAATAATAACGGAATTAACGCACCCATTGTGGCAATTGCCGTCATTAGGATTGGACGAAGACGTGTTGCACCAGCCTCAAGAACAGCTTCACGCATTGTTAATCCATCACGTTCCATATGAATGATTCGGTCTACTAGAACGATGGCGTTTGTAACCACTATACCGATCAACATCAACAGACCCATCATAACCGATACCGAAATGGTTTCGTCTGCTATCAATAATCCAACAAACGAACCAATAATTGCAAATGGAAGGGAGAATAGAATTGCGAATGGTGCAACTCCTTCACCAAATGTCACAACAAGGATGAAGTACACAATGGCAATCGCTGCGAGCATTGCAAGACCTAGTTGAGTAAATGTTTCAACCATGTCTGCTTGAACACCAGCAATATCAAGTGTTACGCCTTTTGGAAGGTCTAGCTCATTAACTTCTTCTCCAACTTTAGCTGTTACTTTTGAAATATCATCGCCAATAATAGTTCCTGAAACGGAAGCATAGTACTCACCTTTACTACGAGCAAGTGTATTTAAGGCTGTACCTTCTTTAACCGTTACTAAATCAGATAGAGGCATAGTTGTACCCACTGCTGTTGGTACTTGTGTTTTAAGAAGATCGTCTATTGATTCTGGTGTAGCTACTTCTTCCTGCTGAACAACAACCTCTAATGTATCTCCGTCTTTTTCAACAGTTGTGATAACCTCTTGTGAGCGGTCTGGATTTAGCATCATCACAATTTGACCAGTTGTAAGTCCATATTGTAATAATTCATCCTGCTCAACATTGAATGTGTACTCTACATATGCATCCTCAGCACTTGACGATACATCCTCTAAGCCGTCTTCATCTTTCATGACACCTTCAACCATATCAACTGCATCATAAAGCTTATCTAAATCTTCACTGTATAATGTATAACTTACTTCATTTGTGCTCATTGACATTGCAGAGAAATTCTGGCTCTTCCACTCACCTGATTGGCCAATATTAAACACATACTCTTCGACTTCTTCGCGGACTTCAGGGAAGTTCTCCATTTCCGGATCAAAAATGAGGTACATGAGCGCACCATCACCGCCGCCTCCCATCATCGCTGCCATTGGGTCGCCGCTTTCCGTAACAGAAACCTGAAGAATATCAATATCTTCTCGTTTTAATAGCTCTTCTTCGACTGCTGCAACATTATCTAAGGTTTCATCCTTTAACTCACCCGTACCTGGCGTGTAAGTTAGATACATTACCTTTTCTTCTTCACTACCCATAAAACTAAAACCAATTAGCGGTGTTAATGCTAAGCTACCGACTAATAATAATACGGACAGTACTGACACAATAATTTTATGATTAAGCGACCAATTTAAAATACCTTTATACCAGTTTGCAAGCTTACCTACTTCTTTATGCTTTGACTCTGTTTTTTCAACATAGAGCTGTTTCTTAAACAACGTATGTGATAAAGCAGGAACAATTGTAATCGCAACTAGCAAGGAAGCCCCTAAAGCAAAAGTCATTGTTAATGCGAACGGCATGAACAATTCTCCAACCATACCACCTACAAAAATTAACGGTGCAAATACCGCAATCGTAACTAATGTGGAGGAGAGGATAGGCTTGAACATTTCAAGTGTTGCTTCACGAATTAAGGCACGACCATTTAGCTTTTCTTCTTTTAAATGTAGTCTTCGATAAATATTTTCAACAACGACGATGGAGTCATCGATTACACGTCCAATTGCAACGGTAACAGCTCCTAGTGTCATTAAGTTTAACGTAATATCCATCCACTTCAGTAGCAATAATGCCATAAAAATGGAAACTGGAATCGAAACAATTGAGATAATTGTTGATCTAAAATTGCGAAGGAAAAGTAGGATAATTAAGACCGCGATTAAGCCACCAAATAGTGCTTTTTCTACCATTGTTGCAACTGACTTTTCAATCGGCTCTCCTTGGTCTAGTGAGACATCAATAACGAGACCTTCAACTCTTTCCTGCTCGTCATCAATAAGATCCTTAACTTCGTTTACCACATCCACTGTGTTTGCTTGTTGCTCTTTAACAATTTGAATAGCAATAGCGTCTTTTCCGTTCGTACGAGATACGGATTGAACGCGTCCTACCTCTTCAATTGTAGCAATATCACCAAGCTTCACGAATGGCTGTGGATTATTTTCAGTAGGTGTAACAGGAATTAACATTTCCTTTAACTCATCTGCTGTCATGAACTTTCCGTCAATCGCAACAGCTTGTTCACCTTCTTTAAATTCAAAAAGTCCTAGTGATACTGACATATCACTTGCTTGGATCCTCTGTTTGACTGTATCCTCTGTTAAATCAAGCTCAGCCATTTTTTTAGTATTATAAGTAAGTTGTACTTCCTCAATATGCTGCCCTGTGATCGTTGCAGAACCAACCCCATCAAGCTTTTCAATCTTTGGAAGTATAACATCTTCAACTGTTGAAGTTAATTCCACAATATCTTCTGTTGTACTACTTACACTTAATGCCACAACCGGCATCATATTCATGCTAATTGCCGTAATAACAGGCTCTTGTGTGGCTTCTGGCAATGTAACTGCGTCTAACGCAGATTGTAGGGCACGCTTTGCCTCGTCCATGTCCTCGCCATACTCATATTCAACTTGAATATTAGCCATGTTCGAATAGGAATTGGAATAAACAGATTTAACCCCATCAAGTCCCTCGACCGCTTTTTCAATTGGCATCGAGACATCTTCCATCACCTGTTCAGGAGTTGCACCAGGATATACATCCATAACCATTAGGAAAGGAATGGATATATCAGGAATCGTTTCTGTCTTCATTTGTGTACCTGAATAAATCCCAGAAACCGTTATAATAATTGTTAATAACCAAACTGCTAGTTTATTTTTTAATACAAAGTTGGCTATACCTCTCACACTTACACCTACCCTAGATTGACTTATTAAACTCATTTATTTATAATAATGACCAATCAGTCATTTGTCAATGAAAGAAAACGGGAGAGAACCACGAAATGGTGAAAAAACAACTTATAATGGAAAAGGCGCTAGAGCTTTTCGCAAAGCAAGGTTTTGAGGCAACATCCGTACAACAAATAACTGATCAGTGTGGGATTTCAAAGGGAGCTTTCTACCTCTCCTTTAAGTCAAAGGATGAATTAATCATCGCCCTAATCGACCAGTTTATGGAGCAAATTTTTTCTGATATTGACCACTTAGTCAGAAACAAAAAAGATACAGAAAATCTTCTGTTTGAATATTATTATGTAAGTTTCCAGTCATTTAAAGAACACTCACATTTTGCGAATATCTTAATGAAAGAGTATACTCAGTCTCTTAACGAAAAATTAATTCTTAAAATGCATTATTATGACAAACTAGGTAATACAGTGATCCTCATGATGATTGACCGCATTTATGGAGAAAAAGCGGAACATATAAAATACGACCTACTCTATTGTATAAAAGGTTTTATGAGAATGTATTCGGAGCTCTTTTTGTATCAGCTTGTTCCATTGGATATTGACCTCCTTTGTCAGTCCCTAGTGGAAAAAACAGATTTATTAGCTCACGGCATGACCCTTCCTTTTCTAAAAAAAGAGCTTATGGAATCTTCCACGCAGGGTGAGGTCACGAAGGAACAAATGATTTCGTTAATTGAGGAGAAAGTAAAAGAAATGGAGGATTCCATTGAAAAGGAATCTCTGTTGCTATTGCAAGAACAGGTGGATGAACGAACATATAGCCCTGCGATTATTAACGGGCTCTTGGAAAACATCCGGAACCTTCCACATTGTAAATGGATCGCTCATTTACTAAGCACCCATTTTGAGAAACAATGAATTTTTCGCTTTCATCAAAAAACACGACAGGATGCTGAGCATTCTGTCGTGTTTCGTTTCTATTATCTTATTTGGCCATTTCCGGTCATTAAGAATTTTACTGTAGTTAGTGCTGGTAGTCCCATTGGTCCACGTGCATGAAGCTTTTGCGTTGAAATGCCAATCTCCGCTCCAAACCCTAAGGCTCCACCATCTGTAAATCGGGTTGAAGCATTATGATAAAGAGAAGATGCATCGACAAGTTTCATGAATACATCTGCTACTTCTTGATTTTCTGTAATAATCGCTTCTGAGTGCTTTGTCCCGTACTGTTCAATATGGTCAATGGCTTCGTGCACATCTTCAACAATTTTCATCGCAATATGCAAACTTAAGTATTCATTTGCCCAATCTTCTTCACCTGCTAGGATAGCGTTCGGGATAATTGATAATGCCTGTTCATCGCCATGCACTGTAATAGAATGTTCCTGTAATGTTTTCACAAGGGCATCCTTATGCTTTAGCAACCAATCCTTATGGATAAGGACTGTTTCCGCAGCATTGCAAACAGCCGGTCGATCCGTTTTTGCATTCACAAGGATAGGCAACGCCTTATTGACATCAGCTTCAGCGTCAATATAGACATGGCAGTTTCCAACACCTGTTTCAAGTACAGGAACTGTCGCCTGTTTAACAACCGTTTGAATCAAAGAGGCCCCGCCGCGTGGAATAAGCACATCAATATATTCCTTCATCGTAAAAAGCTGTCCTGTAGCTTTTCGATCCGTACTTGCAATAAATTGAACAGCTTCCCTTGGTATCATCGTATGCTCTAGCGCATATTGAATCACCTCAACGATTGCTTTATTTGTGTGAATCGCTGATGAGCCACCTTTTAAAATAATTGCATTTCCGGATTTCAACGCAAGCCCAGTTGCATCAACCGTTACATTTGGTCGTGCCTCATAAATCATTCCAATAACGCCCAAAGGTACGGTTACTTTTTTCACCTGTAGGCCGTTTTCTAATGTCCAATCTGAGATGACTTGGTCTGTTGGGTCCTCCAAAGCAGCAACTTGGCGAAGTCCCTCTGCAAAATCAAAAATACGTTCCTTTGAAAGGGTTAGCCGATCCATGAATGCTGGCGTGTATCCGGCGTCTTCCCCTTTTTGTAAATCAACCTTATTTGCTTCTAAAATGGTTTCAAAGCTTGCTTCCAAATGTTCAGCTAATATATATAATGCCCTGTTTTTATCGTCAGTTGATAGAATACCTACTTGTTTAGCCGCTTTTTTTGCTTCACGGGCTTGATTTCTAATATCTACATTTTCTTTTACTAAAGTCACCTAATTCCTCCTTTTAAACTCCTATTGTGATTGGTGCATCAATATGGCAAACAAAATCTCCCATTTCCATGATGACAGTGGAATCGATTACTTGATCTCTTTGAGACTGTAGCATCCGTCCTAAATCCTCTGAAGAGATTTTCACCAAACCTCTGGCTATTTCTTCTTCATCCGAGCCCACTACACGAACAACAGCACCTTTTTCAAACCTACCTTCGACCTGAAGAATTTCCTTTAGCCGTAGGCTCTTTCTGTTCTTTACAATTCTCTCTGTTGCATCGGCATTTATGATTATTTCTCCCTTGGACCCCGAGTGAAAGGCAATCCACTTTTTCTTTTGATTAAGTATTGTCACAGATTTTTTACAATCAAAATACGTACCCGTCGCCTTTTCTTCCACGGCATCCACGATTATATTTCCTTTGTTTGCATTTCCTAAGAAGGTGGAAATCCCAGAAGCCATCGCAATCTTCACGGCTTCAATTTTAGATTTCATGCCACCTGTACCAACAGCACTTCCAGATCCACCCGCAGCATTCTCGATTTCATCCGTAATTTCAGACACTCGCTCAATCAGCTTAGCATCCTCATGTGAAGTCGGGTTTTTATCATATAAACCATCTATATCAGATAAAATGACCAGTTGGTCGGCATCCACTAATCCAGCAACTTTAGCCGCCAATGTATCATTATCACCAAAGTTCAAACGCTCTGTCGAAAGCGTATCATTTTCATTAACGATTGGAATAATTCCCCGCTCTAATAAAACGTTCAACGTGTTGCGGACGTTTTGATAACGTGATTCATCCAAAAAGTCGCTTCTTAAAATTAAAATTTGCGAAGCCACATAGCCGTGCGATAAAAAGAGGTGGGAATACGATTCCATTAATAATCCTTGACCAATCGATGCAGCTGCTTGTTTTTCCGGCAATGAATCTGGGCGTTTAAGACAGCCAAGCTTTCTATATCCAGCAGCGACTGCCCCTGATGATACAAGGACAACCTCGTGCCCTGCATCCTTCAGCTCGGCAATTTCATTCGTCAGTTTTTCTAGTTTTATCTTACTAATTTCTCCGTGACGACTCGTTAACGAGCTACTTCCGACCTTAATAACAACTCTTTTTTCTATGGACATCCGATCAATCCTTATCTGTTTTTGTTTTTGATTGCCGGACGATAATACTTTTACAAGCGCTTATCGCCCGTAAAAGGGTTATATGCTTATGTTAAACAGCTTGAACTTTTTTCTCATTAGCTCCTTCAAGCTGTGAACTGATTTCTTGGGAACGCTTTGCTGCATGTTTAATAGCTTGTGAGATCGCCTTACCGCCACCATTTTTATCTAAGGCTGCTAAACCTGCAGCTGTGGTTCCATTTGGGGAAGTCACATTTTCTCGTAATGTGGTCGGTGTCTCATTCTGTTGCTGAATCATTTTTGCTGCCCCGACAATCGTTTGAGCAATAATATCTCTTGTCACATTTTCCTGTAATCCTGCTTTTCTCACTGTTGCTTCCATATGTTCCATTAGGTAATAAATATAGGCAGGTCCACTACCCGCTACTCCTGTAAACACATCCATTTGCTCCTCTGGAATTTCGTAAACTTCACCAATTGATTCGAGTAGGTCTTTTGCTAGTAACATATTTTCAGTAGTAGTCGTGGAACCAGCTGAAATTGCTGTTGCAGACTCTCCAATCATGCTAGATGTATTCGGCATCACCCGAATCACCTGTTGCCCCGCTGGTAAATGCTGCTCCATGTAGGTTGTGGTAATACCCGCTAAAACGGATAAAACGAGTTGGTGCGGTTGAAGTGAATCTTTGATGGACTGTAATGCAACTTCTGCATCCTTAGGTTTCATTGCGAGGACGATCATATCGATATTTCGTAGGTTTAGATGTTGGCTTGTTAAACCATTAATTTTATAATTTTCTTCAAGCTGTTGTAGTCTTGCAGTATTCGAACGATTGGTAACAAAAATCTGGTTCGAAGGGACTTTTCCAGCTGCAACAATTCCTGAAATCATTGCCTCTGCCATTGATCCTGCCCCTATAAAAGCGATTGTTTTTTCATGTAACATCAAATGTCTCCCTTGTGGTAAAAATTTTAACAACGTATTTATCGTAACATCTTTAAAACCATTATCAAGGGTATCTCGGAAAGTCATATGCATATGATTCAATTAGCGAGTGTAAACGCTACCAAAGTAAGCTAATCACATCAAACCACCTTCTATCCGCTCAAAACACGCCTGAGCCAATAATTTGCCAGTTAGTGGGACAAAGGGACAGGTCCCTCGTCCCAAAATGTTACAAACTACTACTAAAACCGACAAAAAGGACAGGTCCACCGCCTTTGCTTACTTTTCAAATAACAAATGAACCTATTCTTTTCCTAGAATTTAATGATGAAAATGACCTTCATTTATATCTTTAATGCCCGCTGCAATAAGAACTGCTAATTTAATTCGTGCCTTCTTGCTGTCATAATCACTAGCTAATAGGACTCCCGCATTTTGTAAGGACCAAGCACTTCCCGGGAAGTCATAAACCATCTTTACCTCCCCTTCCTCAGCACTTGTTGTAAGAAGTACATATATCCCTTTTTCAACTGCCCTTTTTACACTATCAAGGATATAAGGCGGTGCATGACCTCTACCAGGGGCTTCTACAATAATTCCTTTAGCCCCATGATCAGTAGCACAATCTATAAACTTACCATCTGAACCAAGCGAGGTTTTTACAAGCTCAACAGTAGGTAATGAGGTTTTCAAAGTATATGTTTCCCGTTTTACTGGTTTTTGGTAGATAAATATTGTATCTTGATCCACAATTCCTAGGTAACCAAAGCCAAAAGACGTAAATCCATCAACGTTTGAAGCATGTTTTTTCTTGATGTATCGCCCTGAAAAGACCCTCTCATTAAATAAAGCAACCGTTCCAAGACCCCTACATTCTGGATATGCAGCTAATAGAATGGATTGGCGCAAGTTAACAAAAGCATCCGTTCCATTCACTTGAGGTCCCCGCTGTGAACCAGTGATCACAACTGGCCTTTCGTCAGCGATAACTAAATCCAAGAAATATGCCGTTTCTTCTAATGTATCCGTCCCATGAGTGACTACGACTCCATCTACATCTGAGCTTTCAAAGACCTCTTCAATCTTTTCCTTCAAAGTAATTAAATGACCAAACGTCATATGATTACTAGGTATCTGAAAGACAGATATCACATCAACATCTATATATGAAGGGAGATCACACATTTCAGATAGTTCTTCACCAGACATCACACCAGCTGTTAACAGCCCCGTTTCTGGATTTCGTTTACTGGCAATTGTCCCACCTGTACTTAACATAATGATTTTTTTCTTATCCACGGTTACCCTCCTCAATCTAAAACAACCATTAGAAGCTTTTAATTTAATAGTATAACTCGCCACCACTTGTTTCAATAGTTTGAATTAAAAGAAATTACCATCACTTTAAGCCATATTGGACAAATTCCTTCTATTCAATAGTGGTAAACTAAAACTAGAGGTGATAGATAAATGGAGAGCCAACCATACATTAACCAATTATTTATTGGCAAACCCAAAACAATGGGTGACCCAAATGCGAAAAAGCTTATGGATAAAGAATGGACAAGTGGTATTTTTAAAGAACCCATTCATAATCCGGTAATGCTTGGTAAAGAGAGTTTAACCGGGGATGGTCAAGCTGATTTAAAAAATCACGGCGGACCTGAAAAAGCCGTTCTGGCCTATGCAGCAACTCATTATGAAAAATGGCAAAGTGAATTGAATCATGATCAAATTGTCGCAGGAGCAATGGGAGAAAACTTCTCTATTGTGGGTCTTGATGAATCCAATGTTTGCATCGGGGATATTTATGAGGTAGGAGAGGCTTTGGTTCAAGTTTCACAACCACGTCAGCCGTGCTGGAAGCCTGCTCGTCGCTTTAAAATACTAGATTTTGCATTACGGATTCAAAATAGCGGACGAACCGGATGGTATTTCCGCGTTGTCAAAGAAGGCATTGTTAAAGAGCAGGATAAAATCAAGTTAATAGAACGCCCATACCCTGAATGGACCATTGCTCGTTGCAATGAAGTCATGCATGAAAAGAATGAGGATATGAAGGCAACTGCGCAACTTGCAGACTGCAAATACCTTGCAGCGAATTGGAAAGAAACACTAGCAAAACGACTAAAAGGTGAATCAAAATCAATCGAAAACCGTGTTTACGGACCGAATATTTAGATTTGCCGGAACTTGAAAAATTTTTGTCTAATCTGTAACAGGTTAAACGGTTAAATTGGACTGAATATATTTGTTTAGCATGAAGGACAAAACAGATTGGCATTGAGGATAAAGTGGCCTTCATTGCCTCGATGAAGACCACTTCTACCGAGAATCGAAGATAAAATGTCCTTCATTACATCTATGAAGACCTATTCAACCCAGTATGGTGAACTAAACGCCCTTCATTAGACCCAATGTTCTTCTCATTCTAGCGACTTCAAAATTATGATTTTATTAATCGAATTGATTTAAGGTCTTTAACACAGGAGACACCAGATAAAGCGATGGAAACCTTTGTATCTTGAACAAAGTTGCCAATCACCTTCTCTACACCTTTCTGTCCTGCAGCCGCAAGTCCATACACAAACGGTCTACCAATAAAGACCGCCTCTGCTCCTAACGCAAGTGCCTTAACAATGTCAGAACCGCGTCGAATTCCACTATCAAATAAGACGGGAATTTCACCCTTTATCTCTTCCACTATAAGTGGTAATGCATCAATGGCAGCAATCACACCATCAAGCTGCCTACCTCCATGGTTGGAAACAATAACTCCATCCACACCATTTTCAACCGCAAGTCTAGCATCATCCGTACTAAGAATTCCCTTTAATAAAATTGGCAATGAGGTCCGTTCCTTTAATTCAACGACATGAGTCCAGTTAAGTGAAGGATGATGAATATTATCTAAGATTCCCTGAATAATAGACTCTGAATCTTGACTATCTAGGGAAGATAAGAATACCGAATCTTGTTCATAATTGGCTTTCCCTACACCCTGCCTTAATGGTGAAAAACGATTCTTCATATCTTCTTCTCTCCAGCCCATCATAACCGTATCAACTGTTAGAACAATTGCCTCGTAACCCGCCTCCTCAGCTCGTTTTACCATATTAAAGGAAACCTCTTTGTTGTTCGACCAATAGAGTTGAAACCATTTCGGGCTATTACCAGATACCTCCGCTACCTCTTCAATTGAATAGCTAGAAACGGTGCTTTGGACAAAAGGCACTTGATAAGCAGCGGCCGCTTTTGATACAGCTAATTCTGCCTCTTCATGTGCCAATTTTAGCATTCCAACTGGGGCCAGCAAAAAAGGATGAGGGTATGTTTTCCCGAACAAGGTGATGCTTGTATCGATATTTGATACATCTCGTAAAACCCTCGGTACAATGGAATACTTGGCAAATGATTCTTGATTTTCCCGTAAGGTTACTTCCCCACCTGCTCCTGAACGAACATACCCAAATCCTCCAACAGACATTTTCTTTTTCGCTTCCTGCTCCAATTCTTCATAGGAGACTGGAAAATATTCATCTTTCACAATATTCTCTATGTACGCATCTTTCACTTTTGATATATTCATTGTATAAAGCCTTCTTTCCATATTTATTGTAATTAACCTACTACTTAAAAATGAGGTAGTCAATTGAATTTTTGACAATTTAGAAAAAAAAGATTGACTTACCTTTTAAACAAGTTTAATATCAAAATAATAAATTTCATAACAATCTCTTATTAAGAGCGGCTGAGGGACTGGCCCTGTGAAGCCCGGCAACCATTCATGTTTTACTTAGACATGAACAGGTGCTAAATCCTGCAAAATACATTGTATTTTGAAAAATGAGAGAGGTACTACTTCTAAAGTAAATCCACGCCTCTCTTTATGAGAGGTTTTTTTATTTTCTGGTAAATCACTTAAAAGAATGGAGGGATGGAGTATATGTCAATACAAACAGTAAAAGGAGCACCCGGTCATTTTAGAATTGGCGAAGGGAGCCTTAAGGAATTAGAAATCCTTTTATCTGAGCTAAAGGTTCAAAAAATTCATATAGTATGCGGTAAGAAGGCCTGGAATGCAGTATCCACCTATTTACCGGAGATAATAACCAATTTACCTATGTCAAGTTTTACCTTCATTGAGGGTCACTGTACCTTAGAAAGTGTAGAAAGTATTTCTAATCATCTATCAGTAAACTCAGTTGATGCAGTTATTGGTATCGGAGGCGGAACTGCACTAGACACTGCGAAGGCTTCAGCAATTAATGCAGGTATAAAATCAATATTGATTCCAAGTATTGCATCTACATGTGCGGCATGGACTCCACTTAGTGTGTTTTATGACCAAAATGGAGTTTTTACACACTACACTGAATTCCCTCTTGCCAATACCTTAGTACTTATTGAGCCTGCTGTTATTGCCTTAGCTCCAGTAAAGTACCTACGAGCAGGAATTGGTGATACACTAGCGAAGTATTACGAAGCAGAGGCATTATTGTCTGCGTTTTTCAAAAATCAAGAGCTACCGGTTTGGCTAAAGGTTTCAAAGTTCTCAGCATCTATTTGCAGAGATGTTCTACTACAGGATGCAACAGTGGCTATCCAATCTGCCTCTAAAGGAAGTGTCTCTGATGAACTGGTTAGAGTGATTGAGGCCATTATTATGACTGGTGGTATGGTCGGTGGTTTCGGTGGAAAGGCAGGAAGAGTAGCAGGAGCACATTCCATTCATAATGGCCTTACTGAAGCAAACCAAGCCAGAAACTTTTTACATGGTGAGCTTGTTGCATATGGAACTCTGGTCCAGTTAGCTCTAGAAAATAAAGAGCAAGAGCTTTTAAGACTATCAAGCTATTATCATGAATGGGGACTTCCAGTAAATTTAAAAGACTTAAATATTGATCCAGAAAACAAAACTCTTTTGGAAGCGATAATTAAAAAAGCAACTCTCCCACAAGAGTCTATCCATTTTATGGATATCAATATTTCAGAAGATGCACTCTTATCAGCCATACGTAACGTGGAAGATCTTACTTTCACAAAAATTGATTAAACCTACATATTACAGATATATGAAAAAATCTAAATCTGATTAAATATGAATATACAACGAAAAGAGGAAAAAACATGAAAAAGTGGTTGTTAGCTAGTATACTTGTTTTAATTATTTCGACTCTTGCAGCTTGTGGTGGAAGCAGCGAGTCTAGTGGTTCAAAGGACGAAAAAGCAGAAGGTTTATATAGTGATGAAAAGCTAGTTATTGGAGTAACAGCTGGTCCTCACGAACAAATCCTTGAAAAAGTAAAAGAGCTTGCTGAAAAAGAAGACCTAAATATCGAAATCAAAGTCTTTACTGACTATGTGATGCCGAATATTGCTTTAGACGAAAAAGAGCTTGATTTAAATATTTTCCAAACGGAGCCATACTTCAACGCATTTAAAGAAGACCGAAAATTAGACCTTGTCAAATCATTTGACACTGTATCATTCCCAATGGGAGTTTATTCATTAAAGGTAAAGGATATTGCGGAGCTAAAAGATGGCGCTAAAATTGGTTTACCTAGTGACCCTACAAACAGCGGACGTGCACTATTACTATTTGAAAAAGCTGGTCTGATTAAATTAAATCCAGATACTGGTCTTAACTCAACTGTTAAGGATATTGAGGAAAACAAAAATAATTATGAGTTCATTGAACTTGACTCTGCACAAATTGCACGTCAACTAGATGAGCTTGATGCAGCAGCGATTAATACGAACTTTGCGATTGAAGCAGGATTTACACCATCCAAGGATGCAATTTTTATCGAACCTAAGGATTCTCCATTTGTAAACCATGCTGCCGTAAGAACAGAAAACAAAGATGATGAAATTATTACGAAATTAGCGGATATTTATCGCAGTGAAGAAATAGCAAAATTCGTTGAGGAAGAATTTGACGGATCTGTTGTTCCATCTTGGTAAGCAATTTGAGAGGAGGACGCGGTAACCTTTTTACTGCGTCCTCCTTACTAGCAATACTAGTTTTTAACGTAGGATGATTACTACAAACCTTTTTATCTTTAAAAAGGACGTTATACCAGCAAAGAAGGGAGTTTTACAAATGATTGAACTAGTGGGAATCTCAAAAACTTTTACAGCTAAACAGGGTTCAATTCACGCGTTAAAGGATGTTTCCATTTCAGTAAAAAAAGGGGAGATATATGGTGTAATTGGTTATAGCGGTGCAGGAAAAAGTACCCTTATCCGATGTGTGAACCTTTTAGAAAAACCTGACTCTGGGTCTGTAATTGTGAATAATGTAGATTTGACAAAGCTCTCAACTGGAAAACTCCGTGAAGCTCGGGGACAAATCGGAATGATTTTCCAAGGCTTTAATCTTTTGAAAACAGCAACAGTGTATGAAAACATAGCACTTCCATTAAAACTTAATGGCTTAAGCAAGCAGGAAGTCGAGGCGCGGGTAACAAAATATTTAAATATTGTAGGACTCGAGGAAAAGCATCATGCCTATCCTTCTGAGCTTTCAGGTGGACAAAAGCAAAGAGTAGCGATTGCACGTGCACTAGCCCATGAACCAGAGATTCTTTTAAGTGATGAAGCGACAAGTGCACTTGATCCTGATACAACAGAAGCGATTTTAGACTTATTATTAAAGATTAACAAAGAGCTTGGGATCACCATTTTACTTATTACTCATGAAATGAATGTCATTCAACGGATATGTGACCGGGTTGCTGTTATGGAAAATGGCGAGGTTATTGAGAAAGGACCAACGAGAGAGATTTTCACATCTCCTCAGCATCAAACAACAAAAAGATTTGTGAATAGCCTATTCTCACATAAGATTCCGGACGAAATACTCACTACCTTAAATGAAACAGGTCAGGTCGTCACCCTTTCCTTCTTTGGAGAATCTTCAGGTGAACCAACATTAGCTTTAGTCAGTAAGAAATTTGATGTCTTTCCAAACATCTTATCTGGAAGCATTACCCGCTTAAAGGAAGAAAACTTTGGTCAGCTTTTGATTCACTTAAAGGGTGACCTCGTCGAGATTGAAAAAGCCCTAAGTTTCTTAGAACAACAACATGTACATGTGGAAGGAGTGAGAGTAAGTGACAAGAATAGAAGAATTTCTTGAGCTTTGGGGCAGTGATCTTTGGGAAGCTACTATCCAAACTTTCCAAATGGTTGGAATTGCATTAGGGATTTCCATATTAATTGGTCTGCCATTAGGAATATTACTTGTTTTAACAAGACCAGAAAAGGCCTTAGCTAATAAGTATGTATATCAAATTTTAAACATTATTATTAATATTATTCGTTCCGTCCCATTCATCATCTTATTATTCTTCATCCTTCCTTTTACAAAGTTCATTGTTGGGACATCAATTGGTGTAAAAGGTGTTATTGTTCCTTTAGTTGTTTATACAGCTCCTTATATTGCAAGATTAATGGAAACAGCTCTATTAGAAGTAGACCGTGGAGTATTGGAAGCCTATGAAGCCATGGGAATAAAAACCCGGCATATCATATGGCATGTACTTGTAAGAGAATCCCGTTCATCCATTATCCTTGGCTTAACCATTGCTACCATTGGTCTAATTGGTGCTTCGGCAATGGCCGGGTTAGTTGGCGGAGGTGGATTAGGAGATCTCGCCTACCGCTACGGTCACCTCCGCTATGAAGTGGACGTTATGTATATAACCGTTATATTGCTCATTATCTTAGTACAAGGACTCCAATCCCTAGGCAATAGTTTGGCATCACGTTTAAAGAAGGATTAACTTTCTCAATTGTGATACTTCTAGCGGGTTTTTAAATATCATTGCGTATGAAGCCTGCGCCTAGTCCATCGCCCCAATTTTTAAAATAAATTAAAACTTGAAATATATCAAAAAACTTGGTATCATACTTACAAATCAAAAGGACTATATGTAACTGGCGCACGCGGATTACCGCGAGGGAGCATATAGTGTCGGAGCCGTTCGCCTGGGCAGAGGTAAGGGAAAGTCCCTTGCCTCTTTCTGTTTATCGTGAGGCGAAATGCCAATCCTTTTAACAGATCCAGACATTCATAAATTTTTATTTTAATAGTTTTTTAGTTAAATCTTAATCAAAAGTGAGGTAGACGAGATGAGCACACTTATTGAAAATCAGGTAAAAACGGTTAAAACATTAAATAATATTTCTGAAAGCGGACTAAAGGTGTTCAAAAATGACCGTTTTGTAATTGATGATCAAAGTGAGAACCCAGATGCGATTGTTGTTCGTAGCTTCGATATGCATGACCTTGAGTTTGGCGATAATTTAAAAGCAATTGCACGTGCAGGTGTTGGTGTTAACAATATTCCAATCCAAAAGTGTACGGAGAAAGGGATTGTTGTTTTTAATACACCAGGTGCTAATGCAAACGCAGTAAAAGAAATGGTATTAACTGCATTAATGGCTACATCCCGTAATGTTTTTTCAGGGATTGCTTGGACAAAGACATTAGAAGATAAAGGTGAGCAAATACCTCAACTTGTTGAAAAAGGGAAAAAGCAATTCGTTGGAAAAGAAATCAAAGGTAAAACACTCGGTGTTATCGGATTAGGTGCAATCGGTGCACTTGTTGCAAACGATGCGCTTGATTTAGATATGGATGTTATCGGGTTTGACCCATTTATCTCAGTAGATACGGCTTGGAACTTATCACGTAATGTACAGCGTGCCATGTCACTTGAACATCTTTTTGCAGAGTCAGACTATATTACCGTTCATGTACCTTTAACCAAGGACACAAAAGAAATGTTTAATAAAGAAACTTTCAGCATTATGAAGCCAGGTGTTCACATCATTAACTTCTCACGTGGAGAGCTTGTGAACGAAATCGATATGGCAGTGGCACTTGAAGATGGAATCGTTGGAAAGTATATGACAGACTTCCCAAATGAAAATGTGTTAAAAATGAAGAATACCATTTGCACTCCACACCTTGGTGCTTCTACAAATGAATCAGAGGAAAACTGTGCGATTATGGCAGCTCGTCAGACGAAGGAATACTTAGAAACTGGAAACATTAAAAACTCTGTAAACTTTCCAAACGCTGCGCTTCCTTATACAGGAAAAACGCGCGTAACAGCTTTCCATAAAAACGTACCAAACATGGTGGGGCAAATCACATCTGCTATCTCTAACTATGAGTTAAACATCGCAGACATGGTTAACCGTAGCCGTGGTGAGTATGCCTATACGATGATTGACATTGATAATGAAGTAAATGGGGAAATCGTTCCTAGTATATTAGAAAGAATTAAGCAAATTAACGGAATCATTTCAGCACGTGTAATATAATAGAGTAGGCGCATGAATTACTCATGCGCCTCTCACAGATCCGTACGTGCGGGTCATCGCATAC
>NZ_JBHUEK010000032.1:0-537 GCF_042680725.1 Ferdinandcohnia salidurans | reverse complement strand
TCAGGTAAGGATACTACCCCATTACGGGCAGTGGGTTTCCCCATTCGGAAATCTTCGGATCAAAGCCTACTTACAGCTCCCCGAAGCATATCGGTGTTAGTACCGTCCTTCATCGGCTCCTAGTGCCAAGGCATCCACCGTGCGCCCTTCATAACTTAACCTAAGTTAATATTAAAAAAGAACTTTTACTACTTCAATGAATGTTTTGTTACGTTATCTAGTTTTCAAGGAACGAAAAACCGATTTCTATCATTACGATATCATCAGTTGAGTTTGGTGGAGCCTAGCGGGATCGAACCGCTGACCTCCTGCGTGCAAGGCAGGCGCTCTCCCAGCTGAGCTAAGGCCCCAAAGGATATATATAATGAATGGTGGGCCTAAATGGACTCGAACCATCGACCTCACGCTTATCAGGCGTGCGCTCTAACCAGCTGAGCTATAGGCCCATTCATATAATGTTACGAGAAAATTAGTTCTCTCAAAACTAAACATAATACAAAGCGTCTTTTTATGAAGTTCGTAGAACTTCAGTTTCCT
>NZ_JBHUEK010000031.1:0-289662 GCF_042680725.1 Ferdinandcohnia salidurans | reverse complement strand
TAGGAGTCTGGGCCGTGTCTCAGTCCCAGTGTGGCCGATCACCCTCTCAGGTCGGCTACGCATCGTTGCCTTGGTGAGCCATTACCTCACCAACTAGCTAATGCGCCGCGGGTCCATCTATAAGTGATAGCTAAAAGCCATCTTTTAATATGAGACCATGTGGTCTCATATGTTATCCGGTATTAGCTCCGGTTTCCCGAAGTTATCCCAGTCTTATAGGCAGGTTGCCCACGTGTTACTCACCCGTCCGCCGCTAACCTTTGGGAGCAAGCTCCCTCAGGTTCGCTCGACTTGCATGTATTAGGCACGCCGCCAGCGTTCATCCTGAGCCAGGATCAAACTCTCCAATAAGAGTATTGATTGCTCAATAGTTTGTTACTTTAGAATTAAACGTTGACGCTTGTATTGTGTTCAGTTTTCAAAGAACTTTTTCACTGCCGCTCAAAAGCGACTTTAATAATATATCATCTAACAACATTTCATGTCAACAACTTTTTTAAAAAGTTTTTTCTTCTTTATTAGTTGTGACTCAGGTCAATCACGTTGTCGTGATGACTTAATCTATATTATCAGCCCTCCATATATTTTTCAATAGTTTATATCACGGTAATTTATGGTAAAAAAAGAGACTCATCCAAATTAGGACGAGTCTCTTCTATATATATTTATTGTTTTTGGTATCGTAAAACAGGTTTTCTAGCTGCTAATGTTTCATCAAGTCGACTTACGACTGTTGTATGTGGCGCTTCTTGAACGATTTCTGGATTCTCTTCTGCTTCTTTTGCAATTTGGATCATGGCTTCGATGAAGTCATCCAATGTTTCTTTTGATTCTGTTTCCGTTGGTTCAATCATCATACATTCCTCAACATTTAATGGGAAGTAGATAGTTGGTGGGTGATAACCAAAATCCAGTAATCGTTTTGCGATATCTAATGTACGAACACCCAATTTCTTTTGTCGTCTACCTGAAATGACAAATTCGTGTTTACAATGTCTATCATATGGTAGGTCAAAATATGGTTCTAGGCGACGCATCATGTAGTTTGCATTGATAACCGCATTTTCAGTTACAGCCTTAAGGCCATCTGGTCCCATTGAACGAATGTACGTATATGCACGAACATTGATTCCGAAGTTTCCATAGTATGGTTTTACGCGTCCGATTGAATGTGGACGGTTGTAATCAAAATGATAGCCTTCTTCTGTCTTAACGAGTACTGGTTTTGGAAGGTAAGCTATTAGGTCTTCCTTCACACCAACTGGGCCAGAACCTGGTCCCCCACCGCCATGTGGACCAGTAAAGGTTTTGTGTAGGTTTAAATGAACCACATCAAATCCCATGTCTCCAGGGCGCGCCTTACTTAAAACCGCATTAAGGTTTGCACCGTCATAGTATACTTTACCACCGGCAGAGTGAATGATTTCTGTCATTTCAAGAATATTTTCTTCAAATAGACCTAATGTATTAGGGTTTGTTAACATTAATGCCGCAGTGTCTGGTCCAACTACACGACGTAAATCCTCTAAATCAACTAGTCCATCTTCATTGGATTTTACTGTAATGGTTTCAAAGCCTGCAACTGTTGCAGATGCCGGGTTTGTACCGTGTGCAGAGTCTGGTACGATTACTTTTGTACGAGCTATATCGTTGTTTGCTTCATGGTATGCACGGATCATCATTAATCCAGTCCACTCACCATGTGCACCTGCCGCAGGTTGAAGGGTAACTTCATCCATACCCGTGATTTCTTTTAAGTGTTCTTGCAGGTCATACATTAATTCCATTGCACCTTGGACAGTACTTTCATCTTGTAATGGATGGATGTGAGCAAATCCATTGTAGCGTGCAACATTTTCATTTATTTTCGGATTGTATTTCATTGTACATGAACCTAATGGATAAAATCCTGAGTCCACCCCGTGATTACGCTTGGACAATGCTGTATAGTGACGCATGATATCTAATTCTGATACTTCAGGTAGTTCTGGCTCCTCTACTCGAAGATAGTCACTAGGGATAACTTCAGCAATGTTGATCTCAGGTACGTCTAAGTCTGGCAAACTATAACCAATTCGTCCTGGCTTGGTTAGTTCAAATATTAATGGTTGATCTTGCTTATTCATGGCTATCCCCCAATTCTTTTACAAGTGTATCAATCTCTTCTTTTGTACGAAGCTCAGTAACTGCTACTAACATATGGCCCTCTAACTCTGGGTAGTCACGACCTAGATCATATCCACCGATAATTCCATTTTCTAATAAACGAGCATTCACTTCTTTAACTGATTTACC
The DNA here is from genome assembly GCF_042680725.1 of Ferdinandcohnia salidurans. Classification (NCBI taxonomy): domain Bacteria; kingdom Bacillati; phylum Bacillota; class Bacilli; order Caryophanales; family Bacillaceae; genus Ferdinandcohnia; species Ferdinandcohnia salidurans. The sequence continues at coordinate 287,367 of NZ_JBHUEK010000031.1, read as the reverse complement.
TACTTTTACAACAAATTCATTGAAGAATGGCCCTTCAAATGAAATTTCAAAACCATTTGCTGCAAATTGTTGTTTAGCATAATAGGCTTTTTGAATGTTCTGTGTTGAAATCTCTTTTACACCTTTTTTACCTAGTGCTGTCATCGCAACCGATGCTGCTAATGCATTAAGCGCTTGGTTCGAACAAATATTTGAAGTAGCTTTGTCACGACGAATATGTTGTTCACGTGCTTGAAGTGTTAAAACAAAACCACGTTTTCCTTGTTCGTCTACTGTTTGACCAACTAAACGGCCAGGTACTTTACGCATAAGTTTTGATGTTACTGCAAAGTATCCACAGTGTGGTCCACCAAATGCTGCTGGGATACCAAATGGCTGTGCATCCCCGACCACGATATCAGCTCCAAGCTTACCAGGAGGTGTTAAAGCCCCAAGTGCTAATGGGTTGCTTGATACAACGAACATGCTTTTACCTGTATGAGCAACAGCTTCAATTTCTTTTAATGGTTCAATTTGACCAAAGAAATTTGGATATTGAACAACAACACAAGCGACATCGTTATCCATTAGAGAGTTTAATGCTTCAACGTCAGTAACACCGTTCTTTGTTGGAACTTCAACAACCTCAATGTATTGACCCTTAGCATATGTTTCAAGAACTAGTCTTGATTCTGGGTGTACTCCCTGTGAAACCAATACTTTTTTATTTCTTGTACTACCAGAAGCTAGCATCGCTGCTTCTGCAAGTGAAGTACCTCCGTCATACATAGAAGAGTTTGCTACGTCCATTCCAGTAAGCTCGCAGATCATTGTTTGGAATTCAAAAATCGCTTGTAGCTCACCTTGAGAAATCTCTGGTTGGTATGGTGTATAAGCTGTATAAAATTCTGAACGAGAAAGAACATGATCAACAATGACTGGCATGTAGTGATCGTACACACCAGCTCCTAAGAAGGAAGCATTGTGGCGTAAATCAGCATTTTTTGCTGCAAGTACTGAAAGTTCTTTCATTAAACTAGACTCTGATTTTGCCTTCTTAATGTTGTATTCGCCTTTAAATCGAACACTTTCTGGAATATCATTAAAAAGCTCATCGACTGTAGATACGCCGATTGACTGAAGCATTTCGTTTTTATCTTGTTCCGTCATTGGTAAATAACGATGTTTCATTGATGTACCCCTTTCCCAATTATCCATTTATTTTTTTGGTCGCTTATAGAATGGTGTTGCAACTATAACTGCTTTAAGGCGTTTTTTACGAACTTGAACTTCAACTTCTTTTCCTAATTCGGCATGTTCTGATTTAATAAGAACTAAACCGATATTTTTTTGAAGAGTTGGCGATTGGGTTCCAGTTGTAACTTCACCCACTTGCTCGTCTCCATCAAAAACTTCATATCCATGACGAGGAATTCCTTTATCAATCATTTCAATTCCTACGATTTTACGAGGAGCACCTTCTGCCTTTTGCTGTTTTAACACTTCTTTCCCAATAAAGTCAGCCTCTTTATTCGGCTTAACCGCAAAACCGATACCTGCTTCGATTGGAGTGATATCCTTTGAAAGTTCTTGTCCATAAAGCGCAAGATTTGCTTCAAATCGCAATGTATCACGTGCACCTAGTCCGCATGGTAAAACACCTTCAGGTTCTCCAGCTTCTAAAATAGCATTCCATAGGGCAGCTGTGTCTTCTGCTTGGCAATAGACTTCAAAACCATCTTCGCCTGTGTAACCTGTTCTGGACACAAGTGTTTTCTTTCCAGCGATTTCGACATCGTCTTGGAATTTAAAAAACTTAATTTCACTTAAGTCTGTATTTGATATCTTTTGTAAAACTTCTTCAGCTAACGGCCCTTGAAGTGCTATTTGGCCGATTTCATTTGAGATGTTTACGACTTCTACATCACCAAAGACATGCTGTTTTAACCAGTCAAAATCTTTGTCAGTATTTGATGCATTTACAACGAGTAAGTAGTGGTCATCCGATTTTTTATAGATTAGTAGGTCATCAACCGTTCCACCGTTTTCATAGCACATTGCTGTATATTGTGTTGCGCCCTCTTTTAAAAGTGAAACATCATTTGTCATCATTTTTTGGAGAAAAGCTAAGCTGTCCTTTCCTTTCACATCAATTTCACCCATGTGTGAAACATCAAAAAGACCTGCTTTTGTACGAACCGCTTCATGTTCCTCTTTAATACTTGAAAATTGGACTGGAAGATCCCATCCACCAAAATCAATTGTTTTGGCGCCATGCTTTTGATATTCATCAAATAATGGTGTTCGTTTTAATTCAGACAACCGAATTCCTCCTCAACATTCATCGTTTTGAAAGCTACTTGGGTTTCGCACCACCATAACCGAAAGATTCTGAAAATGCAAAAAAGGACAGATAAACTCCACAGCAGTGTGAAGTCTCTGTCCTTGCACCTGAAAGTTTACCTAATTGATTTTCAAAAAGGTTTGCCCCTTTGGTGGCCATTCAGGTCATTATAAGCGGCGAATCTCTTCGTCAGTTCGTTTTTCCGGTCCTCACGTATTATTTAATACGCTCCGGTCCTCAAAACTTCACTTCCTCTACCTTCTTGCTTTTAATGCCCTGAAATTATCGGCTCTCTCCAGAGTTGCGTCAAACAAGAGTCTTTTTGCCTGAGAGATTCACAATCGGCTTGCTTGCTCCTTCGGCGCTACAAAAATGTAGTCTCTCCCCTTGTTCTCATTCGCGGTCTTCATATTTTTCATTTTTTTGGTAATACTAACGAAACGACTATGGAAATTTTATCATGTCCAAGCCCAAAAGCTCTTATTTTATCATTTAATTTAAATTGCTAATCCCTACTGAATAGCGTAGAGAAGCGTTTTCTAACTACCTTCATCCTACCATCATCTAGCGATTTGGGCAATAACTTATTTTCTTAACATTAATTTATTTTTTTAGAAAAACGTTCGGGTTTTAGAAAAAACCTTACTTTCTTCTATATAATATATCTACTAAGAAAGGACTGTAATTTTATGAATGTCGATTTTGAATTTGATCAGTCGTGGCAAGGTGACTTTCTGCAACGAATTGACGATGACGGTCCTTGGGCGAACTGGGAGTTATATAAACTTGCATATGAAGTAGAAAAACACCAGTCGATACCTGAATTCGAAGGACTTCAGGCTCCTAAGCATTTACCACAGTTAACACCACTACCACATCAGCTTGAAGTTGCAAAGCAAGTGGTAGAAAAAATGAACGGAAAAGCCATTTTAGCAGATGAGGTTGGGCTCGGGAAAACGATAGAGGCTGGCCTCATTTTGAAAGAATATATGATTCGTGGACTGGTGAAGAAGGTATTGATCCTTGTGCCGGCATCCCTTGTGTCACAATGGGCTTCGGAATTAAATCAGAAGTTTTATATTCCAGCGGTTCAGCAAAAAAAGAGCTATATGTGGGAGCAATATGATGTAATTGTTTCGTCAATTGATACGGCAAAAAGAAGTCCACATCGTGAAATCGTGTATGAACAGGATTATGATTTAATCATTATCGATGAGGCTCACAAGCTAAAAAACAACAAAACAAAAAACTATGAATTTGTTCAAAACCTGAAAAAGAAGTTTTGTTTACTATTAACGGCTACTCCGATTCAAAACCGGATCGATGAAATTTTTAATCTTGTGTCATTGCTGAAGCCTGGGCACCTAGGTAATCAGGAGAACTTTGAGGAATCATTCGGAAAGAGAAGTCGTTCAATCGATGACCATGAGCATTTGAAAGAATTAGTGAATAAGGTGATGATTCGTAATCGCCGTGATGATACAGGAATTGAATGGACAAAACGTAAGGTGGAAACAGTACCCATTGAATTTTCTGAGACCGAACAGGAACTTTATGATGCGATTTCTGCCTATCGGTCTAGCTTTTCAGGTTTTGCATCCAGTATGTTCTCGATCTTAACCTTACAAAGAGAGGCTTGTAGTAGTCGAGAAGCTGTCTACTTTACGTTAAAAAAAATGCTTGAGAAAAAGAATGAAGACGGAAGTAATGCGGTTCCTGAGGATATGGTGATGGGGCTTATGAAAAAGGTTGAACAGGTTACTCAAAATTCTAAGGCGGAAAAAGCGGTTGAATTAATCAAGCAAATCGATGATAAAGTCATCATTTTCACCGAATACCGTGCAACCCAAATGTATTTACAATGGTTCCTGCAGCAAAATGGAATTTCATCTGTTCCTTTTAGAGGTGGATTTAAACGCGGGAAAAAGGATTGGATGAGAGAATTGTTTAAAGGAAAGTTCCAGGTCTTGATTGCAACGGAAGCTGGTGGTGAAGGAATTAACCTACAATTCTGTAACCACATTATCAATTATGATCTCCCTTGGAATCCAATGAGACTTGAGCAACGGATTGGGCGTATTCATCGCCTCGGTCAGGAAAAGGATGTTCATATTTATAATTTTGCAACAAAGAATACGGTTGAAGAGCATATTTTAAAGCTATTATATGAAAAAATTAATCTGTTTGAACGTGTCATTGGACAATTGGATGATATCTTAACAAGATTGGATCTCGGAAACATTGAAGACCATATTCAGGACATCATGCTTCGTTCTCGCAGTGAGGGTGAAATGAAAATTAAGATGGAAAATTTAACTTCTATCATTAGCTTTGAAGAACAAAATGGTGGTGAGCAGCATGCAGCAACAGGAAATAGTTAACTTTCTAGAGAATTATTTTGTTTCAAACCATTGTGAAATTCTTGAAAGTCATCTCGGGTATATGACCGTACAATTAACGGTTGATTTAGATAAGCAACTAATGAACCGGCCTTTTTATTGGACATATGTTGAAAAAACTGGCGGTGAACCGAATCCAATGAAGCTGACGTTAATTACGGATCGGGAACAAACACCTGACAATGTGAAGGGCGACTTTATTCATTTTGGCGCCCCCCGTTTACATCAAATTTTTGAATCAACAAAAAAGCTTGCAAGCTATATACGCTTGTATCAACAATCACCACCCGGTGCACAAGGGAACACCCCTCTTTATCCGTGGATTGGGTTGAATGTAAAAATATCATATAAAAGTGACCGCAAGCGTGATGTGTTGATGTCACTCGGTTTACAGCTTATAAATGGAATCATTGTTGAAGATTTCCAAGAAAAAGTTGAAAAGTTGCCGCTTACTCCGAAAATACCTGATCACACCTATACAATGTCACCTCTTGTTAAGCCACAAAGTGGCATTAACCGTCTCCAGCAATATGTGCGGGGATATGTTGAAACACAGGATCACTCTTGGGCAGACGAAGCAAGACAACGATGGGACGAAGATTTAGCTTTGTTAGATTCCTTTTATGAGGGAATTGACGAAAAGCCAGAAAGCTATGGGATTGAAAAAGAAGCACTCAAAGATCAATACGAACCGAAAGTTCTTGTCGAAATTATCAATGGCGGTTTGTTTTATCTTTGTCAAAACACGATGTAAAATTGGCCTATCCTCACTTCCGAGGGTAGGTTATCTTTTTGTGAGGGTATTTTAAAAGAAATCGTTCGACAAATACCTTACATTTTTATGGTGATTTTACAAAAAATACATTAGAAAACTACTATGTATTAACCATTCGCTTCATCAAGTTTACATTTCATAGGTCTAAATCCCTATCCTTCGAGTTCATTCTACACAAATAGTAAGAAACAGCCAAAATTCGATTGGACGGACGAACTATTGTTTATCTTTTGTAAATATTTTGACATCGACAGATTTTTACAGAAAGTTTGAATTTCATGTTTTATACTTCTAAATGTAATACAAAGGTTCTATACATAAGGGACTATCGTTTTAGGTAGACGGCTTAGGTTCGAACAGACAAAGGCAAACCTATTGAAAAATAGGGACGCAAAGTCACAGGTCTAAGATTGGACGTAACAATTATGACGGCTGGACTGCCTGGAATACTACTTGTATTTTGGGAGGAAACGAAATGTTAAATGAAGTTCAAAACAAAGATGAACAATTGGATCAAGATTGGATCGACCTTATTTTAGAAGCAGTGGAGATGGGAATGAGCGTCCAGGATATTCAAGCTTTCCTCCAAAGTAAATCAGCATAACGGACCTTATCTATACAAATAATACCTTATTGAAGCTACGGATCGGATACATAAGGATGCGAGGGACTCGGTACAAACGGGTTCTTTTATTTTTCAGTTTTTTGTGTTCTTATTATAAAACATTTTCTTCGTTATATGCTATAATAGGTATATGAAGGAAGGTGAGAAAGAATGATTGGCCAACGTATTAAAACATTTCGTTTGCAAAAACAATTATCTCTATCTGAACTAGCAGATCGCGCTGGAGTTGCCAAATCATACTTGAGCTCTATCGAACGGAATCTCCAATCAAACCCTTCTATCCAATTTCTTGAAAAAATATCTACAGTATTAGGAGTAACAGTCAATGAATTACTCCATGAACAATCAGAACCTGAAAGTGTAGAACTTGATTCAGAATGGACTAGACTTGTACGCGAGGCAATGAAATCAGGAGTTTCCAAAGAGGAATTTCGATCATTCTTAGAATTTAATAAGTGGAAAATGGATAATAAATAAAAAATGCTTCGGCACATTGGTTGCCTAAGCATTTTTTATTTTTATATGTATGTATCGAAAGTGGAAATACTGTGGGATTCAGGTTGTTGGGGAGTTGAGTATTTTTTCTGTAATGATGAAGGATATGCTTCACCAGCATCGCGGGCACGAAATGTTGTGAGATTGTGGTTACAAACTGGGCAGTTCCATTCACCTTGCTTACTGCTGCTAAAGGACGGCCGATAACATCTTGGACAGGTTTTTGTATACATAGGGACTCCTCCATTTAGAAAACTTGTGAAATCCAATAGCCATGAAGGAAAAAAACATATGCGTATAAAGCAGTGGCTACATAGGATAAAGAGCGAATAAACTTATTCACAGGAATGCGAATGATAAAATAAAGTGAAATTAAACATAAAGAAAGCATTGCTTTTATAAGTAAAAATAAGACCGGATGGATTTCGTATACGGTGTACATTAACGGGTTGGCTTCCGATATATGGCCACCTAGGATTCCGAAATGAGTGATAAATGCATCTAAAAGATTTAGGGTTGCTAGAAAAATGAATAGGTGTTTCATAGTGAACCTCGCTTGATTGTTTTTATGAAATGAAACCGTTGTTCTTAATAGTGAACAAACAATATACAAAATAGACCTTGATTTTCATCTTTTTATCCAATCAAGGTCATTTTAAGGACGTTTTGTATCTAGTTTTTTTCTTTTCAAATAAGTAAATATGATAAAACCAGCTAAAAATAAAGCCGCACCAGTTACTAAAAGGTTAAACATTTCTGATCCTGTTGTTGGGAGTTTGTTGTCAACTGGGATAACTCCACCCATTGTTCCTTCAACGTAAATCTTTAATTGAAAATCAGAACTTAAATTTTGAAATTCATTTCCTAATTCAATAGGAATTTGTACAAACAACTTTAGTGCTTCAGATTGTTTACTCCCAAGAAATCTCGGTGCCAATTCCTCGAATTTTTGAAGCTTACCATGATAGAGCATTTCATTATCGTTTTCAATGATCAAATCCAATTGATTATAGAATACTCTATCTCCTGAAGTAAATTTATTTGATAATATATACTTAAAGTCTTGTTTTCCATTATTAGAAATTAATAGATTTCTTGAAATTGAGTCACCAGGTTTCATATTACTTAGATCAAAAAGTACTTTTCCTGGATTTGTAGATAAATCAATTGCCTGATGTTTAATACTATCCTCGGCCAAAACAATTATTGGATTTAACAATAATAAAAAAAGTATTAATAAAATTTTCCGCATATTAGTAACTCCTTAGATATATGTATCAATTGCGAAATTAAATAATTCAGAAAAGGTGGGAAACCCACCTTTTCATAAATATTTAGTTTTTTTTAATAATTAGTCGTTCACAGGATCTGTAATTGTAGGAGTACCAGTTGTTCTATCGTTTGGTTGTGTAGTTGGATTTTTTGTATCATCAGCAGAACCTTGAACACCGTTATTTACTGCACCATTAGCATCGTCAGCTTCTACCTCTACTCCTGCCCATTGAGTTGCTTCTAGATTAAATTGTACACTTACAGAATTACCCATGAATTTATTTTGTACAAATTCAGAATAGTCGCCACCCACTCTTTGATTATCTTTAACAAATGTGATTTTAATATAAACATCATCAGTATCTTGTGGATCTACAGGTAGACCTCTTGTAGCAAATGTAGTTCCACCAAGCGGGTCTACTAACGGAACCAAATTAATTCGCTTGGATTTATCAGTAGGCTCATAATTATCTACAATCTGACCTAAACCGAAATCTTGATTAACAAATTCTTTTAAAGTAAGAGGTCCATTTGAAGTCCATACTGAGACCATGTTCCCATTATCTCTTTGAACTTTAAATAATTCAATTTCGAATTGGTCAAGAAACGCGTCTCGACTTTTGTTTGTTCCAACACCAGATGTAAAACCACTAGCTGTAGCACTTAGTAACACTTCTTTAATTGCCAATGAACCCTTATTTCCTAATCTAAACTTTCTCTCTACGCTATCGCCTGGTTTCATATTCGTAAGGTCAAAGTTAATAGGATTACTATCAATATCTTGAATATCTAAATCTAAAGTTCCTGCCGCAAAATGGTTTTTAATTGTATCGACATCGTTGAATGCTGCCCAAGTTCCTCCTCCAACTAATGATAGACCTAGTGCTGCTGAAGCGACACCCAAACCAATTTTCTTTTTAATACTCATTTTTTCTTCCTCCTTGTTTTATCCCCTCGTTTTTGAGGTATGTAGTTTTTATATTGAATCCTTATTAAGGAATACAACCAATTTTAAGCAGTTTTTTCAGAATCTTGATTTCTACTAGGCTGATCTAGTTCTTTTAATGCTCTAAAGATTGTGATACCTGAGTAGAGTAATAGTAAAACGCCTGGGGTGATAAGCAAAGCAGCCATACCTTTGCTAGATTTTGCGAAGTCTACTAGATAACCCATGAGCGGAATTGTAAATCCTGTGTACTTTCCAATAACATTTTGAGAAAGAATAGGGTTCACATCCATATCTTCATTATTATCACCTTTCGTTTGATAAAGGGTTTGATCACCTTGTTGAATTACTTCAGTTATTCTGTGGGTAACAACATTTCCATCAGATTGAAGGAAGGTTATTACATCATCCTTCTTTAATGAACTAGGTTCATCGACTCGTTTAATTGCGATTATTGATCCAGTTTTAAATGTAGGCTCCATGGATCCTGATAAAACAGTTTTTAATTGATAACCAAGGATTTGTGGCTCTCCTCCAGATGCTTTGGAGGAGATAACTACAAATACCATCACTATCAGTAATAGGAACAAAATTACTGAGATTGAGTTACTGATTATTTTCATAATTTTTTTTGTTGACATTTCTACACCACCAATTTATTTAATTAATTACAACGGTCCAATTGTAACTCCCTCAGACTCATTACCAGATTTATCAACAGTTGTTATTCTTAAGGTAATTTGATCCTTGGTTTTTACATCTAAATTATTAATTTTCTCTCCTGCGAAATTATCTTTAATTGGCATATCTTGACCTATTATATAAATTCTTACGAAACTAAAATCCTCAGTTGGGTTTTTCCAAGATAAACTCAAGTTAGAGCTACTTCCACTTCTAGTACCATGTAGACTTGAAATTTCATTAGGCGGTTCATTATCGTCTACAATTGTAGTAACTTGGATAGTTGCACCTAACGATTCATTTTCAGCAACATCTAATGTAGTGATTTTGTAAGAATACATCTTATTTGACTCTAAATTCTTATCTTCATAGGTCGAACTATTAATAATACTTGTAAGTAACTTTCCATCACGATAGATGTTTACCTGTTTAAAATCAGAATCAGTCGTATGATTCCATGATAGAGTAATTGAGTTAGTAGTAGGTATTCCAGCGAGATTAGTTATCTTTGCAGGTGATACCTCGTCTTTTGGTGGTTCAGTTACATTCTTATTATCTTCTCCGGCGTTTTCACAATCTGTAACTTGTATTGTCCCGCTCCAAGGACCTGTACCGTTTCCATTTCCATTTGCATGACCAGTTTCATGATATGCCTTGAATTTATAATATCCATTATTTTTTGGTTGGTACTGTATTGTATATTCTTCTCCGTTATCTGGTATTGGAAAGACTCCTGATTCTACAACTTTTCCATTCTTTACATTACCGTCTGCTTCGCTCCAATAAACCTCATATTTCGTAAGTTCATGATTAACATCACTACCTGTGTTAGTAAAACTACCCCAAATTCCTTGAGCACAACTTCCACCCTGACTTACTTCCTTTAATGAGCTATTGCCCCAGTTTTCATCATCTGGAGGGTATTCTGGTTCATCCTCGATTTCCCAATTAACATGAAGGGAACCTTTTATAACCTCAACATCATTAAAATAAGCCCCTGTATCTGTAGTAAGGTATGAAACCATTGCAAAGGACAAATACCATATCGCAGCAATCTGAGCTAACAGAGCAAGTTTTCTTCCCCGCTTACCAAACTTCCTTAACCTTGTGCGTCTCAACGATCCACCCTCCTCATTCGTTCTTTTAAGTGAACGCATTACTTTATGTATTTTATTAAGAACGAAGTTGGAATATTTGTTTTTCATATTCATCAACTTCCTTTTAGATTCTGTATTTTCGTTCGCTCTTGTTCTCAGTAGCGAACTTGATAGTCTGAGTATAAGTCATAAGTACTAACTTTGAAAAATCTCAAAATAAGCCATTTTTTCTCAATAAAGAACGTTTATCGTTCGTTTTCTCGAAATATCTCCTTTTTCCTTACTATTTTGTAATTTTATAAAGAACAAAATGTTTCTTATAATGAACGTACAGAAAGATTCTTTTAACTAAGGAGAAAGAAGATGATAGGATCTAGGATTAAGGATTTGCGAAAACAAAGGAAGCTCTCCATTACAGAGCTGGCTAAGCGTGCAGGTGTTTCGAAATCGTATTTAAGCTATATTGAGAGAGATGTTCAGAAGAATCCTTCTCTACAATTCTTATCAAAGATTGCAACTACACTAGATACAAGTATTGAATATTTGTTAGGTGAAGACCTGGACAATCATGATGAACTTGACGGAGAATGGACGAAACTTTTACAACAAGCAATTGACGATGGGTTAAGTAAAGAGGACTTTCGAGAGTTTCAACAGTTCATCCAGTTTCGCAACTGGCAGAATGGGCAAGAAGAGTTGAATGATATTTCAACGAATCATAATGGGGGGAAGAAATGATACTTACTTCTGTTCAGGAAACACTAGACCAGGAATGGGTAAAGTTATTGGTAGAAGCAAAAAACCTTGGAGTTACAATTGAAGAAGTAGAGGCATTTTTCCATACTAGACAAACCATTAGTTGAAAAAAAAGCGACCCCCAGGTCGCTTTTCCTATTTAATCCTTCTTCTCCACCGCTGAAATCACTAAACCTCTTTCATTTTCTTGGGCTTTATAAGTGATGTTGTTTAGGGTTGCGGTTCCGTTGATTTTTTTATCCTTGTCGCGAAGAAGCCCTAATTTATATGTGACTTTTCCAATGTCCTCTTCTTTTACTGCCTCTTCTGTGTTTGTAACGGCAACAAGTAAGAAGAATGCAGCAATTGTATCCTCATATTTATCTAACGTAGTGCTGAGATTGTCTGACTCTATGTCTTTTTTCACGATTGATAAACGAACTACTTCATTTGTTGTTTCATTTACGATTCCTTCAAGAATCATTCCGTTGTTGACATCGTGTTTAAATTCTCCATTTCTTACATTCAATTGTTCAATTTTATCGGAATCCTTCATTTCTGTTTGAGCTTCGTTCCAATTTTTAACGAGAGCTTCGGTTGTAAAGCCTAAAGAACCCAGATTCATGATTTGTTCGTCAGCTTGTTGAATTTTGGTTGTTTTTGGATCTTCTTTTTTCTCTTGTTCTTTTGCCTTGTCGTCTCCTTTACAACTGACAAGTAATATTGTACTAAGTAGCAAAATCGCAAAAATAAAAATTCGTTTCCGCATGATTTTCCTCCTACCTGCTAACTTTTCACATAAAGTTAATATGCGCGTAGAAGTACCAAATCATGCAGAACGGTAACACAAAAAAGCGATCTGCTATAGATCGCTTTTTATTCGTAATCCTCAGTTTTGCTAATCATTACCCTTACAATATACACTTCATCGTTTTCTTTTACTGTGTCTTCAATAACATCTTCATCCAAGCCAACTCTTATACCGTTTGAGCCATCCTTAACTATTAACGCAAGTGCTTGTGGCTTTTCTGCTTCAATATTTATTTTATCAGCGATCTGAGTTTGAGCAGTGCCAATCGATGTATCAACTTCCAGAACTGGGGACTGCATCGTGGAAGAACCTGTGCCGTCTGTCATCGATAATGTCCACCGGGCATATGTAGTGTTGTCATCCAAGTTAAAATTCATTTTGGCGGCAGCCAATGTCATATCTTCGTTAGTTGCGGTCGCACCTCGTGCGATATCTTCTTGTTTTTCTCCATTTTTATAATGCTCAACCCAAACATGAATCATCTTTATATCTTCATTTTTTATTTTAAGGTCGTACATTAAAAGTGTATCAAACCCAAGTGAACTAATTATTTGTGTATTTCTCTCATTTTGTTTGACCGGAGTCAGCACACCATCTGCTTTCTTTGTAGTGTTGCTTTCATTACTACAGCCGATCAAAGCAAGTAAAATAAGAAATCTAATCGATATTTTAAACAGCCTGCCCATTAGCACTCCCCCTTTTTTCTCATAATACCATACCTTTCCATTAAGCTGCATAAATTTTCCTACCGCAGGGAAATCTAAAGTAAAAGTGAGGTGCTGTGTGTGTTGCGCAAGATTTTGATTGGATGTTGCTTCTGTTTATTATTAACCCCGACTGTTTTTATCAACAATGAATCTGGAGCTATATCTGCTGAGCAAAAAAAGCCAGTCCCAGAGTATGCAAAATGGGGAAAGCTTGCGATGGAGGAGACTAAGAAACGGTATCCTTCGGCTCAAATTGTTGATTATTTACATGTAGGAAGACATAAGAAGAATGGGATGTATGTTGAACGTTTCAAGCTTTGGCTGAAAGAGGATAATCGTGAATTCGGTGTTTTTGTAAATATCACGTTTGAACCAGAGACTGAACGAGTTAAGAATATTACCGTTGTGGAAACAGACCGATAGTGCTTTTACATATAATCCATCTATTATGTGAAAAATACCGAATAAAGGAGGTGTAAATACTATGTCTAACTTTATTATGAAATTAATTTTATTACCTTTAATAGTAGCCATTTGTTCTGGCATTTTTGATAGTGTTGATTTAGTTGCATGGTATCAGCCAATCGGTATTGGCGTACTGTTAGCTATTCTTGGTTATTTAATGGAGAAAGCGATGCTTAGAAGAGATAAAACGGTGATGACAGATATTGCCGATTTTGTAACTGCAGCCCTTGTAGTATATTTTCTTTCCTTGTTTTACGATGGTGCTAGGGTTACCCTTTGGGGCGCTATCTTAACAGCCCTTGTTATTACATTAGTTGAGATACCTATACACCGCTGGTTAGTTAGGTCAGGTAGAACCGAAAGATCTACAGCATGATGAATTGAAAAGCGCAAGGCGCCTGCCTATCGGCGACAAGCATAAGACGAGCGCTGGCAGAAGGTGATTTTTACCTTCCGAAGCGATTGGCTTATGACCTCGAGCCGATGGCGCCTGAAGCTAGATATCGAAAAAGAGGTGCGAAATAAGGCACCTCTTTTCCATTTATCCACCTATATAAGACATTTCAATTTTCTTACGTTTCTTCGCAGTTTCCTCTGTTCGTTCATCTGAATATCGATCACGTCTTACTTGCCAAATCGACTTCAGGGTTTCATCAATCTCACTTTCGGATGCACCTGAACGAATTAATGACCTTAAATCATGGCCAGCCGTTGCAAACAGGCATGTATACAGCTTTCCATCTGCGGAAATTCGCGCTCGGGTACAGCTTGAGCAGAAGGATTCTGTAACAGATGATATGAAACCAATTTCCACATCTGTACCTACATAACGATATCTCTTCGCTACTTCCCCAAAATAATCGGCATCGACAGGTTCCAATGGCATTTCACTATGGATTAAGTCATGGATTGCTTTTTTCGAAACGACTTGATCAAAATTCCAACCATTAGTCGTTCCAACATCCATAAATTCGATAAAACGAAGCGCGATTCCTTTGTCTTTAAAAAATCGTGCCATCGGTAAAATCTGTGAATCATTTTTTCCTTTTCGGACAACCATATTCATTTTCACATGAAGACCAGCTTCCTGAGCTGCTTCAATCCCCGCTAATACGGGCTTCACTCCTACGGAACGACCATTCATTCCTTTGAAAATATCGTTATCCATTGCATCAAGGCTAACGTTTACACGCTGTAGCCCCGCTTCTTTCAATTGCTTTGCATATTTCGGCAAGAATATGCCGTTTGTCGTGAGGGCAATATCTTCAATACCTTCTATATGAGTTAAACGCTCAACAAGCTCATGGACATTTTTTCGAACTAACGGTTCTCCACCTGTTAACCGAATCTTTTGCACACCAAGTTTGACAAAGCTTCTTGTCAAAGTTTCTATTTCAGAATAGGATAATAATTCTCCTTGTTTCAAGAATTGATAATCATCCCCAAAGATTTCTTTAGGCATACAATACGAACAACGGAAATTGCATTGATCTGTGACAGAAATGCGCAAATCACGTAGAGGTCGATTCAATTGATCAACAATTTTTTCATTTTTTGTAGTCATTTAACCTGTCACTCCTACCTTTAAATAAAGTTCAAAAAGGAGGATGAAAAGGACCAAGAAGTTCAAGGCGGCGCAGCTTTGAGTACCGGAGCGTATGCATTAAATACGTGAGGAACGGAAAAGCAAGCCAACGCAGAAATTCGACGTGTCATTTTCACCGGACTTTTTGAACATCCTATCTTTACAAGTACCTATTACTCTATCATACTACCAAATGCTTGTGAATAGAAACGATACTCCATGAAATCTGGGTTAACGAAAAAATTTTCAAAATGTGGACAAACGCCCACTACTTTTAGGCTATGGTTACATATCCATGTTAGTGAGGCAAGAATAAGGAGCAATTCTAGCCCAATCACGGTAAAAAGAAATATCACGTGCCCGTAGTGGGAAATCAAAAACAGGAGGTAATTAGATGGGACCATATAGAAGACCATATGGCTTTGGATTTGGCAGACCTGGACGGTTTTTTTGGGGAGCACCTTTAGTTGGCGGATTAGTTGGAGGACTTGTTGGAAGTGCCCTTTTCAATCCGTATTTCTATGGAGGTTATGGTGGTTATGGAGGATATCCATTTTATCGCCCACCATTCTACCCGTATGGCGGCGGTTTCTGGTATTAATCAAAAAGGAGAGCCGACAATATGACTCTGTCAGCTCTCTTCTTTTTGGTTCTTTTTGAACATGAGGGACACCGCAAGCGGCATAATTCCAAACCACCGATTGGTTAGTGGAGGTTGTTCTTCCTTACGCTGCTTTTTTGTAGCCTTACGTACCTCTTTTGGCTGGTCTAAAGTCTTGACAATCTGTTGGGTTACAAACTTTACATAATCGTTTGTAGACATAATAACACCTGCCTCTAATCAAATGCGCCTTGGCGTATTTGTGCCCAGATTATTCGAGCTTGCTCGAAATTTCCTTTGAAAATCTGTAGCATCTGCCGGAGGCCTTAACTGATATTATTATTTCCATCTTTTTGCAAATGTAACCACGACACTATGTCATCGACAACTTCGTCTAGATTTTTTTCAGTTGTGTCAACTTTATAATGTGCTTCATTGTAGAAAGGCATTCGCTCACTATAAAGTTTACTTGTATTTTCCTTTTTCTCTGAATCAAACAATGGTCGAGATGGGTCAAACTGAACACGCTCAAAGATTCGATCAATGTCACAGTATAAGAAAATAACGTGACCATTTTGCATCATCCACTGACGATTTTCCTCTTGAATGACAATTCCTCCACCGGTTGTGATCACGATATCATCTGTTGGTATTTCTTTTAGAAATGAGCGTTCATAGTCTCGAAAGGTTTGCTCACCCTCTTCTGAAAAAATATCAGCAATTCTTTTACCTATCTTTTTCTCAATAAATTGATCCGTATCAATAACCGGCAACTGTAAGACTTGTCCAAGTTTTTGTCCGATCGTTGTTTTTCCTGCTCCCATAAATCCTGTTAAATAAACGGCTTTCATTTCTCTACTCTCCTAAAAATGCGGCCTCGTATGCGTCCACTCGATTTTTCTAAATTATAACAAAAACATCCATGTTTGTCTTAACGTAATTCAATCCAAGAACCTATCGCTTTTTTCTCATAATCATATACAAAACGTGCACTATATTTGCGCTGTTCCTTTGTTGTACAAGAGATGGTAATTTGTGATGTTGTTGTCGTTAATGGGACAACAGTATACGAAATTGTACCGGTTGGAGAGTTGAGAGAACCAGTTATTCCTGAGCTTTCTTCATCTTCAACTAATCTAGCCTGTATCTCGCTAACCCCTAATTCCATTAGGTTCTCCAATATGAATATTTCCTCTGTCTCTTTTGAAAAACCATTTTCCGTCATATACGCATTTACTTGAAACGTGAACACAAGAAAAAATAAAAAAGAAATCGCAATTGTAACGGGGAGGATAAAACCTTGTTCATTTTTCATATATCATTAACCTCCATTGTTGTAAATGCCGAAATAATGGCTTGATACGTTTTCCCATCAACGGTTACCACTGAAATTAAAAAACCATTTGTTTTCGACTCAAATGTCACACCCGTTATTTGCTGAAGTAACACCTCATGACCTTTTCCGTTTACCCTTCTTCTTATTTTGTCATTGTATTTTTCGAAACTCACTAACTCACCTGCCGCATTTTTAAACAACACTGACTTATTTTTTGATACGGTAATTTCACTTGCTTCACGCACTTCCATTTTCATTTGTTGAATTAAAATTTGCCATTCAAGTTTATTGAACTGTTCATTATTGTCTCGGAACACGACACTAAGGAATGGTGTAATAAATGAAAGAATGACTAGCAGAATTGAGAAAGTTACTAACATCTCAACCAAAGTAAAGCCCTTATCATTACTCACCATGTAGATATCCACATCTTTCGTACGTTTTTGAAAGCTTGTCCTCCCATGTTATACAAAGCTCCCATTTTTGAAGCTCCTCATTAAATGTTTTTGAAAACAGATAGGTAACCCCGTTTTTTATGATCCTATCTAGATTTGATTCATCACCGTTGTAGTCCTTATTGAGCTCCTCTGATAATAATTGTCTCCCCATATTATAGATTTCGGTGTTTTTTCGTTCTGTCATGATAAGTAATAGCTGCGGAAGGAGTGTTGCACAAAGCATAAGCCAAATCGAGACTGCAAGGAGCATCTCTACTAATGTAAAGCCTCGCTTATTCCTTACTAACATAAAACCTACCCTTTCCCAACAAGAACGTTACAGTATATTTGGTATCCCTATACAAAAACCAGATCTCCCCCGACCGCTGAATATTCCCATTACTTGTAAAAACCAATCTCGACCCCAGTGTGGTAATAACGATACGAATCGCCGGGTCAATCTTTCGAACAAAAACCACATCATTTGATTTCGCACTGCTAAGCTCATAATATGACCCGCTGGCACTGAAATAAAGCCTTGTTGATTCATTATGACTGATTGCATATTGTTGGCTGTAAAAAATATCATTTTGCAGCTGTTCTAGAAAATGATCTATCTTTTTAGATTCATGTAGAGGTCTAAGCTGCAGTAGACTTATCGAGGAAATGACAATCACAATTGATAGGACAACCAAGGCTTCGATGAGGGTGAAGCCTTTATGGTTGAGTAGAGGCTGTATTTTCAACTTGTGCAACTTTTCCATTTCCATCAATTGTAATGGTGTCACCATTTGGACAAGCTGGGATGCCATCTTTAAGATATTTATCATCCGTTAAATCTTGTTCTGTTGGGGTCTTGTCATTTTCCAACTCATACGCCTGCACCTGCGCTTCAACCATTTTCACTAGTGCATCACACCCTTTATTTTTAATAACTGAATTATGCTTCGTCACATTGGGCACGGTTATCAAAAGCAAAATCGATACGACTAATAACACAATTAACATTTCCACAAGGGTAAACCCCTTTTGATTTTTCAATTTCATCTACATCTTCCTTTCTATATTCCATTTAAAAGTTGAAACATTGGTACCATGATGGCGGCGTACATCAACATGATGATAATTCCGATAGTCGCAAATAGGATTGGTTGTACGATTGCTAATAATCTTGTTACTTTTTCCTCGGCTTTTTCCATTACATATTGGCTATAATGCTGAAGTTCGCTGGCTAAATTTCCGTTAGATTGGCCATGTAAAATAACCATTGCTAAATCTGCCTCATAATATTCTCGCACTCTCAAAATGTCCTCGAAACGATTACCCGCTCGTAGAAGCTGTTTCATTTCCTTTGCTTCCTCTCGAAAAAAAGGCGAGTGAAGCTGCTGTTCAAACATGGTTAATGCTTGAAAAATCGATAATCCACCTTTTAATAAGTTACTAAGTTGCACGGAAAAGAAATGGGAATTAAACATAATCGTTACTTTTTTTAAAATGGGAATCTTTAAGAGAAGCTTCATTTTTTCCACTGGGGTAAGTTTTTGAAAATGAAGAAAATAGTATGTGAGGCCAATAATTATTAGTAAACCGATAATGAGGAATAAATATCGATTAAGTTCAGGGAGCCTTAATAAAAGTTTAGAAATCAACGTCTGTTCATAACTCATCGAGGTAAATAAGCTTTTAAATTGCGGTAAAAGGATTTTTTCAATCATGGTAAACATGAATCCAACAAACAATAATAAAGCGAGTGGGTAGCGAATTATTTTTTTTCCTTTTTCAGCATGGGTAATCTTTTTCTGTAACATTGTACTTCCTTCACGAAGTGCAAATGAAATATCGCCATGCTGCTCGGCAAAATACAAATAACCAAGTATATCCTTATGAAATCCCACCTTACTAAAGGCAGTATATAAGGATTCACCTTGTTTACAGCTTTCAATGATTACTTCAATGTCACTGCTGTGTTTCTTCGGCAACTGGAACAAAAGGAATTGTGAGGCTTGTTCAAAGGAATAGCCTTGATCAAGTAAATCACCGATCCTACTCAGGTATAATGATTGTTCCTTTAAGGTCCAATTTTTATTTCTTTTCCTTGGTATCATTGACAACCCATCTTTCTAACGCATCGGGATATAAGTATCCAAGGGCAATTCCTTTTTTGATGACGTCCCTTAACTTTTCATAGCGGTAGTCAGCTTTGTCACCTCTCGCTTCCTTCATTACTTCAGTCAGGGCATGTCCATTCAAAAGCTCGTACACCCCCACTCGTCTTACTTTTCGGTACTTTTTACATTGTGGGGAACATTTCCCTTCACAATATGGACATTTGAGATCAACAAGCCTTT
Organism: Ferdinandcohnia salidurans; assembly: GCF_042680725.1. Taxonomy (NCBI): domain Bacteria; kingdom Bacillati; phylum Bacillota; class Bacilli; order Caryophanales; family Bacillaceae; genus Ferdinandcohnia; species Ferdinandcohnia salidurans. Next base: position 267,729 of record NZ_JBHUEK010000031.1, on the reverse strand, counting down.
GTGCTGCGATTGCTATTAACGTTTGCTCAATTTCCTGCAAGGATACATCAAATTCTAACAGCCGATAAATCGCACCTTTTGTATCTCTAGTATGCATTGTTGAGAGGACCAAATGACCTGTGAGAGCTGCTCGCACAGCAATTTTTGCCGTTTCTGAATCCCTTATTTCGCCCACCATGATAATATCGGGATCATGACGCAAAATAGCCTTCAAGCCATGTGCATATGTGATTCCGGCTTTTTCATTCACCTGAACCTGTAGTACTTCTTCACTTTGTTTTTCAATGGGATCTTCTAATGTAATGATATTTCGGTTGAAAAGCTTCTTCGTTGCGTGTAGTAAGGAATAGAGGGTGGTTGTTTTACCTGATCCTGTTGGTCCAGTAAAAATAATTAACCCGTGTGAATGCTTCAATAATGAAAGAAGTTTAGTTGTCATAGTCGGAAAAAGCGATAGATTGGCAAGAGAATAGGTTGGTGTTTCAGGTAGGATACGTATGACTAGACTTTCGTTGTAAGGTGTGGGCAGTGTAGACAATCGAAGGTTAATGGTTATGCCTTTTAGATTTAAGGTAATTGCACCGTTCTGTGGTCGTCTCCTTTCTCCAATATCCATTCCAGCAAGGAATTTATAATGGGAAATTAACCGTTCGCAAACATCCTTTGGAATGGTTTGCTTATTGAACAAATCGCTATCAAGTCGGTATTGAACCACGGCATCATTGATTTTCGGAACAAAATGGATGTCTGATACATTCATTGACCAAGCATCCTCGATCAATTGGTCACCTAGTTGTTCGATTTCACTCAAATAATTCACTCCTTTTTGAACTTTTATTATATTTTTTTCTCTTGCAGGTAACATATTTCAACAAATATCTACAAACTCCTTCTTTTTTGAAAAAAATATTTGTGAACTTTATTTGAACATGAAAAATTGTGAACTTCTCACAAAAATAAAAATACAACCCCTGCCATTAGGGTTGTATTTTGGTGGAAATTTGAATCTATTATTAGGAGGAATCAATACATTGTATGTTCGTTTTTTGCTAAGTATACCAATTATGCTTAAAAATAATGTTTGTTTATTTATGAACTTTTATCTACAAGTGATATAAATCACTTATTGATGGTAATTAACTGTAATATAATTGGGGTATCAATAGGGTCGCAAGGAGTGAAGACGGTGGAACAAACACTGAAGATAACGAACGTTTTAGCAGATCCAACCCGTTATTATATTTACCAATACATTATTAAACAAAATGAAGATGTCACCGTTCAAGAAATCGCAGAAGAATTTGAAATACATCCGAATGTAGCAAGACTTCATTTAACCAAGCTTGAAGATGTCAATATGCTTGTTTCAGAAGCGAAGAAAACTGGAAAAGGTGGCAGACCGAGTCGTCTTTATCGACTATCAAATGATCACATTCAAATTAATTTTCCGTTTCGCGATTATCAACTACTTTCAAAAATTGCAATTGAAACGATGGCAACACTTGGTGATGTGGGAAAACAAGCACTTGAACTAACAGGTAGAAGATTCGGGGAGGAACTAGTGAATCATCAAATCCCAGTTTCAATCCATGAGCTTACCTTTGATCAAAAGCTTGATATTTTAAAAAAGGCATCCACAGTTGCGGGTTTTTATCCAGATTTAGACCATAATAAGGATAAGACAAAAATCTTCTTAAAGATTAATAATTGTCCATTTAGAGAAATTGCTCAAGAAAACTTTGAAGCGGTTTGTGGAATGCATCATGCATTTCTAAGAGGAATGTTTAATTTACTCTTTGACGATGTGGTGCTGGAGGAGTCAGAAAATATCATTCTTGGTTGTAATTCTTGCAGTTATCACGCAATTGTCGCAAAGTAATGTTTACATTTGTGTAATCGTTACATTATAATAATAAAAGTGATGTTAAATCATGTCTAAGGGGGGGAAATATACATATGGAACGTATGTACCGAGTTTTAGGTTTTTGGACAGGTATATTTGCAGTAATGTTCTACGTTGGTGGTATGGATGTTCTAGCACTAATTTTCTTTGCACAAACCGGATTTTTCGTCCTTTTAAGCTATTTAAAATTGTCTGAAAGAATGTACATTTACGTGTTTGGCGCATATTTAACTGTTTTCTTCTGTGCCTTCTCTTACTACACCACATTTATGATGCCACTTGGTGGAGGTCACTAAAAAAAAGCGATGGAAACATCGCTTTTTTATTTGCCTTGGAAGATATTTTCCCAAGATACTTTTACATTTTTTTGCTGTATGAGAACATGAAATGCTGCACTCATTCCACTATCCATGATAAGAGAACGAATCGCTCGATTTTGTTTACTTTTTTCTGAAAAGGGATTGGGATCAAAATTCTCCTGTAAAAACGTTAAAATTCCCGCTTCCAATAAAAATTCATCCTGTCTACATTTCTTCACTAGTTCAAGTCCAAGTTTGGAACTATATGTAACAAGCGCGTCAAAATGAATATGAGTTGTTAAATCCATTTCTCCTGGGTGCTCGAGTGGGTTATGTATTAATTGATGATTGTAGTACCCCCTCAGACTCCCCCTCTTTCTTGCAGGTTCTTCCCATTCAGCATTCGTATACCCATAATCAACTGTGAAGACAACAGCATCCCCAAGAAGGCTGGATAGGTCTTCTAGGTAGGAAAGCATTTGAAGTGGAATTTCAATTCTTTGTCCATTAGTCAGTACTATCTTATTCGTATTTATATATTTCTTAATTCCTTCATCGGTAAGTGGTGTAAGAATTTCGGTTAATTGCTCTTCCTCTGTTAGTGTGATGTTCACTTCATATAGATTATGATCCTTTTTCTCAATCACTCTTACCGGAAAAGCATCAAACAATTCATTAGAAAACACAATTCCATGAAAAATCGGGAAATCTCTTTTAGCTTCATCAAGACTCTGATATTGGATCACTTTTTTGCCTACAGGTAGAATGTCCTGCTGCAAACGTTGATGGTAAGGACTTGTTTCAATAATGATGTAGGTTATCTTTTGAAACGTATCAATATAGGAATCTTGTAATTCGTCAAGAACAGCCTTTGCAAACCTACCATTTCCACCACCGATTTCACAGATATATGGTGGAATCTTTTCGAGAGCAATAAGCTTATGAAAAAGGGTTGCAAACAGTTTGCCAAAGACATTGGAGATATTACTGCTTGTGATGAAATCTCCTTCTTTTCCAACCTTTACTTGGTCCTTCATGTAATAGCCTTTATTTTCATGATATAGGACTGTATTCATAAACTGTTCATATGTTATCTGTTTGTTTGAAGATGATTGAATGGCATCTTTTAATATGTCTAGCATATGCTCACCTTTTACTATTTTTCACCATTGACACAGTGTTTATATTATTATATTGTAAATTTAGTAGCTTACAATATCCCTCCCATTATACGGATATATAAGTATTGACATTAGGAAGGAATTCTTAATGTTAAAAACATCCCCAAAGAATTGGTCTGACTCTACCGGAGTTAGACCTTTTCTGTGTTTAGTGTTTAAAACCCATTTAAAAACGGATTTGAGTCCATTTCAGCTTCGATCGTTGTTTCGGGTCCATGCCCAGATAAGACAATTGTTTCTTCTGGTAATGTGAGAAGCTTTTTATGAATACTGCTAAGTAATTGTTCATGGCTTCCGCCTGGTAAGTCTGTTCTCCCGATACTACCTTGGAATAAGGCATCTCCTGAAAAAACAACTCCAAGTTCTTTGCAATAATACGAAACACTTCCCGGTGAATGTCCTGGCGTATAATGAAGGTCTAAATGAAAATCACTTACAACAAGACTTCCTTCCTTTGGAAGGATGGTTGGTTCTGCTTTTGATAAGATTTCTTGCCCAGGAATAAAATAAGCTGACCCATTTAAAGCAGGGTCTTTCAGCCAATTCTTCTCTTTCTCATGAATATACACAGGAACATCCCAATTAGCGATTACATCGTCAATGGCACCTATATGATCGAAATGAGCATGTGTTAAAAGAACTGCAACTGGTGTAAGTCCCTGTTGCCTTAATATCGTATTTAATCTTTGACCATCTCCACCCGGATCAAAGATGACGCACTCCTTGTTTGAATTGGTCAAAATGTACGCGTTTGTTTGTAAGGGTCCTAACGGAATCCTTTGCCACTTCATAACTTTCCCTCCGATACTTTTTAATCTACCCTTTATTCTACACTATCAATTGAAAACGAAAAAGCACTTAAACAAATGCACTTGAGGTTTTGCCTAAATGGTAATTTGTCTTGAAAGTGTCACTTTTTCCTCCTCGACAAATACGTATAAAACGATTAGAATATAGATTGAATCTATCTATTTCTTTTACATAAAGGGTTTTCAGCCTTTTGGAGCAACATTTTTCATGAGTTATTTGATGGGATGTTGTAAATTTTCATGCTATGGGGAAAAATAGTAATGAATATTTAAAAGGAAAGGCGCGCTTTTACATGTAACATTGATTATAGCAAGGGGGTAAGTCACATGGGTCTAATGATTATCTTTTCACTAATTGTAATTTTAGCTGCATTTGGTATTATTCGTTCTTTACGCGATAAGAACCTTTTAGCCTTATTATTCTCTACAGGTATCTTTTTAGTATTAGGCTGGTTCACAATCATGACAATCTGGAAACATGGTTTCCCAACTGCTCACTAAGATAAAAAAGATTTAAAAGCCATCAGAAACGATGGCTTTTTCATTTGTCCTTAAAATAGTACAAGGTCTGTTATTTTTTTGGTCCTCATATCAATGATCTTCTCAAATTGAAATCCATATAAACATAAGAAACCATTTGGAGAGAAGTTAAGGGGTTGATCATCCACCTTTTCAAGGATGACCTCTTCTTTCCTTGTACTAATATCGTAGGAAACTAATTCGAATTTTTCTCCATACGTATCAAATGCCCCATTTGAATATGGCTGAAATGAGTAGAATTTCTTTTGTTCGACGACATAATCGGCCGAAGGAATATACCATTTCGAGTAGTCACTTAAGAGTGGCATTTCAAATTCATATAGTTTTTTATTCTTTTCGGGATTGTAAAGGCCAACCTTCGCAAACGCCTCCTCGCCTTGAATTAATTCATACGTAACAAGTAGGTCTTTAAAGGTAGAAAACGAAATAATATCCTCAAATAAGAGTCCTTCTGTTTTTGTATCTAAATGATACGAATAAAGTGGTGCAAAGTAATCTAACTCGTTTTGGTCCCATTTTAAATATGATATCGTATTCGGACTAACCCATTGAATAAAAGGCTGAAAGACCTCAAATTTCGTTTTTTCCTCGGCCTGAATGTTCACCAAATGAGTTTGAAACGACCAATCTTCTAAAAAAGACGTTACGAATACCTCACTTGGATGATAAGGATTCCAGCTGTAAAACAAATCAAAGGAATTGATTTCCCATTCAAATTGCACGGTTCCCTCTTTATCTACTGCCGTTAACTTCGCCATATTTTGAGAATCTGATGTATGTATTAAAAACATGGAATGGTCCTCATTTGCCTTCATTGTCAGCACAGGGGCAGAGGTTTGAATGAACAGTTCCTTTTCACCTGTAAACAAATGATACTTATATATTTTTGAAATTCCATTATCATCAGTAACATAGAGGATGCTTTCATCATCATACCATTCGCCCACACTATTGAATTCTTCCCCACGGAGTTCAAGTGGCTGCACCTCTTGATTTTCTCCAAAGAATTCTGTAGGTACAGGACCTTTTGTGACATTCTTATTCCTACTATTTGGCGCATCACTTGTATCAAAAGGTTGATGAGAATTACAGCCAGCCAGTAGAAAAAGAAACATAAAAAAGAATATTAAATTTCTCACCAACTCCAAAACACCTCTTTAGCTTCTAAATAGAGTTCCACGTTCTATTGTTTCCCTTAACAGATAATACGATTATGCACGCTAAAAAGTTTCAGCGCAAGGAAAAAAGCCGGCCTTTTCACCGACTTTTTTAGAGAGCGTTTTCACATATACAAGGAGGCTAAAAATGCTCCGAGAGTCTCCTGATAAATTTCATCAAATTGAGAAAGCGGTAGCGGATTAACGCCTTCTCCTAATTCGAATGTAAACCCTGGTCTCCTCCATTCTTGGATAAACCAATCCTTATACCCTGCATGGCTATCTATTGTTTGAACGGCTCTATATCCACTAACCCTCGAAAATTCGTTCACTATGGTTCCTGCCTCTGATGGTTCTAATCCCTCATATCCCCAATAAATAACCTCTCCTTGAGTATGAAAGGCTAGAACACGATTAAAGTTTGAGGCTCTTGTTAGTTTTTCAATCGCGATTGCTTCAGGCTCAGTTAATGGAGCATCTCCTGGGTAATCTCGGGGTGCAGGTGATTTCGGTTCCTTTCGTTCTTTTTCAATCTCCCAATTTGCCGGAAATTGATTGTTTAAATCGACACCGCGAATATTGGCTTTCCAGTCTTTAAATTCAAGATTTCCATTGTTAACCTTCACAACTTCCTGTCTATATGGTTCCTGTTCAGGAGGACCATTCAGCACCAAATTCACACCATCCGGATTCACCATAGGGACTATCGATAAGAATGCTTCCAAATAGAATGGCTCTACATAAAACCCCCTTATTGGTGACATATTGGTTAACGCAAGCAAATACTCATTTATAAAGGTCATAATGACATTTGTTGTAATCCATTCATTTGCATGAAAGGACCCATTCCAATGAACCTTTTTTGCTCCTCTTCCAATTCGAAGCTCAAGCAGATCTTTTCCTAATACACTTTTACCAATAGACCGGGTTTGAAGAAATGGATAAATGGTCTTTAATTGTTCTATATCATTCATCATGTCAGCAAAATCGTATTCCCGATTTCCATTTACGATCGGTTGAACCACTCGTTCTGGAATCAGAATCATTTGGCCAACATCTAAATTTTCCGCAATTATTCCTGGATTCACTAAAAATAAGGCATCTGCCATAAGTGTACGAGATTTCGCCAACTTCCATAACGTATCACCTTCAACAATTCTATGCTGTTTTAAAAGAAAACCTGGAATATTTACTTCTGCCCCAACCTGCAAGTTATTTATATTCAAATGTAAATTTGAGTCAATTAATAAATGAGTAGGGATAGCAAACAATCGACTGTAATACCAGAACGTGTCTCCTGGACGGACAGTTACCTTCACTCCTAATACCTCCTTGTTAGCCTCTCCTACCATTTTATGAGCAAGGGGATGTACTTCATGCCATTGGAAAAGCCTTGACCTAATTGGCCAAGGCTCTTAACTACTTATTCTTTAAACTCTTCAGGGACAGGTTCATGATAAGATGTTCCATTATAGAAACGGAGAAGGTCTCCATAGACAATCTCATCTGAGTAATCTAATTCTAGCCCTGCTTTTTCCATGTAAGGCTCACAATAGCTAATTTCTGCCTCTTCCCCTGTTGCATTATCATAACAAGCATTTTTCGTATATACATACTTATCTGTGATAAAGCTACCATCACGTAAGACAGTCAATGGAATTTTTTCCTTAGAAAATAAATCACTACCGAAATGAACGTCATTACGTATATCCATTCCAAGCAGATTTAAGATGGTTGGTTTTAAATCAATTTGTCCAGATACAGTTGAAATAACTTGTGGATTCTTATCTGTCACTCCAGGTATGTGAATGATTAATGGTACCTTTTGCAATTGAATGGAATCAAATGGAGTGATTTCTTCTTTCCCTAGGAAATGTGCCATCGCTTTATTATGGTTTTCAGAAATTCCATAGTGATCTCCATAAAGGACAAATATTGTATTTTCATACATTCCTTCTTCTTTAAGTCGTTCAATAAAGATTTTTATAGACTCATCCATATAGCGAACGGTTGGAAAATAACGGTTCAATGTTCTTGAGTTTGAATTAAATTCATTTACCATTTTATCCTCTTCACCAAGTTCAAAAGGGAAGTGGTTTGTTAATGTAATAAATTTCGAGTAGTACGGCTGTGGCTGTGACTTTAATAGGTCAATGGATTGTTCAAAGAAATCGATATCCTTTAAGCCCCATCCAATTGAATTTTCCTCTGTAACCTCATAGCTTTCTACATCAAAAAATTCATCGTAGCCAAGGGAATCATACATGATATCGCGATTCCAGAAAGTCTTATTATTCGCATGAAAGACGGATGAAAAATATCCATAGTCCTTAATAAATTCAGGAGTTGCTGTAAATTCATTATTAGCATGGGTAAAAAATACGGCTCCACGCCCAAGTGGATATAATGAATTTTCTAATAAAAACTCTGAATCGGAAGTCTTTCCTTGACCTGTTTGATGATAAAAATTGTCAAAGTAATAACTATCTTTTATAAAATCATTCAAGAATGGCGTGATTTCTTCCCCATCAATGGTTTCATTAATGACAAAGTTTTGTAGTGATTCCATTGAAATCACAACGACATTCTTTCCTTGTGCAATCCCAAATTTCTCGCTTGGTTCCTTTTGATTCGCTTTTAAGTAGTTCTCGATTTCAATAAATGAACTACTGTCGGCTAAAGCTCGTTGGGCGGAAGATTTTGATTGAAGGACAATATCATAAATTTGATAGTTGTATGTCCCGATATTCTTAACTAACATTTCACGGTCAAAGGTTCTTGTCAATAACTGTGGTCGCTGTGCTTCTGCTAAACCAAGATTAAAAAAGAATATAGCTGCAACAAGGATGAAATAGGATCTTCTCTCCTTCTTCGTGATTACTTCAGCGGCAGAAAAGCTTGGTTTAAATTTATTTATTAAAATTAGAATAACCACATCAATGAACAGAAGTGAATCAGTTGCCTTTAAATTTCCTGTAATACTCGTTCCTAAATCCCCCATGTTACTTGTTTGGAAAAGAACAGGTAGAGTCAAAAAGTCGTTGAAAAATCTGTAAAAGACAACATTGGCAAATAACACAAATGAAGATAGTAAACTAGCAAAAATAATAAACTTAGTTCGATGCTTTTCCTTAATAAAAAACGAAATACCAAAGAACAGCAATAAGAAACTCAATGGGTTTATCAGTAAAATAAACTCTTGCATCAAGTTTTCTATTTTTATATCAAAGCTAGTTTTATATACGATATATGTTTTTATCCAAAGCATACATGCAGCTAAAAAGATGAACTTTGATTTGGATAACGTTGATGACGTAATCATCAATATACCTCCTTGTTTTCAAGACCGCGGAGCACCAAAAATCGATGTATTTTATTTCCATTTTTAGGTATTTTAGAAAAATCTAAAGATAATCTTAATACTTTTTTTACCAAAAATCAATCATCCAAACAACTTAATTTTATAGAATCATATAGATGTACATTATGTATATACATATAAGACGTTTAGTTGACTAGAAAGTTTCATAGTAATTAAAAGTAACAATCTTTTAAATATTCTAACAAAAATGTAAAAAAAGAGATTTCATTGTGAAATCTCTTTTTCCTATTTATTGGTTATTTTTAGCCAAATAAGCAGCACCTATTACACCCGCATCGTTTCCTAATGTGGCAATGGTGATTTCAGCAGCCTCTGCTACCCTTGGAAACGCAAAACGATTAAACTGTTTTCTTAATGGAAGCAATAAAAGCTCACCTGCTTTTGAGACACCGCCACCAATAACGATTTTTTCTGGGTTTAGTCCATTTGCAACATGACTTAAAGCTAAGCCTAGATGCGTTGTTACATTGTCAATGATTTCTTGGGCTAGAAGGTCCCCTTTACCTGCTGCTTCAAAGACATCCTTTGAAGTGACTTCTCCCGTTTGTTCAAATTGTTCTCGAAGGACACTTGATTCGTTTCCACCCTGAATGGCCTCTTTTGCCAAACGTGCAATACCAGTAGCGGATGCAATCGTTTCGATACAGCCCGTCTTTCCACAGCCACATAAAGCACCACCATCAACCAAGGAGGTGATATGGCCAATTTCTCCACCTGCCCCATTGGCTCCTCGAACAACGTTACCATTAGAGATAATTCCTCCGCCGACACCCGTTCCTAGCGTTACACAAAGTAAGTCCTTTGCGCCTTCACCTGCACCCTTCCACATTTCACCGATAGCAGCGACATTTGCATCATTATCGACAACTGTAGGCAACCCAATATTTGCTTCAAGCTCTGCTTTAAGGGGATACATCTCTCTCCAGCCTAGATTGGTTGCTTTATAGATAACGCCCTCTTCAAAATGTATTGGACCAGGTGCACCCATCCCTACACCAGCAAATTGTTCTTTTGAAAGCTTAAGTTCGTTCATTTTAGCTTCAATTGCTTCTGCAATATCTGGGATAATTTTTGCTCCAGATTTATCGGTTGGAATCTCCCATTTTGTAACAATCTCACCTTCCTGTGTGATAAAGGCAAGTTTGACTGTTGTTCCACCTAAATCAATACCAATTAATAAATTTTCCATTTGTATTCCATTCCTTTGTTTATTTGTTTTTCGCTCTTTTTTCGGTTTCCCAGACAATTTCTTGGCGGAGTAGAAAAATAGCTAATTGATAATCCTTTGTTTCAATGAGCTGTGAATTGTAAAGCTCTTGTATTTCAGTCTCCATTAATTCAAGGTCGGCAACTCTGTCACCAACATAAATGATTGTGCCGAATTTTTTTAAAAATTGTTGGATATCATAAATTGTTTTCACTTTCTCACCTTCTGCATTCCACAATATGATACTAGCTTATTTAAAAAAATAGAAACACGCAAGTCTTTCTCATGAAAGTCCATAAAAATGTAAAAGGAGTGCTCAATTTTACAGTGAACACTCCTAAAACATTATTATTTATCCGGATCTTTTGGATGTAATATCTTCGGTCTATTTCTCTTTAACGGAATAGGAGCACGGAATAAAACGTCCTTAAATCCTTTCAACGAAAATGGAATAAACGGCCATAAATAAGGAACATTAAATGATTTCATTCGTGCTAAATAAAGAATCCATAGTGTAATTCCTCCGACAAATCCAATTACTCCAAATATACTGGTCGTCAATAAGAAAAATAGTCTAGCTAAGCGGTTTGCAAGGCTCATCTCATAGCTTGGTGTTGAGAAGGTACCAATTGCTGCAATTGCAAGGTACAAAATAACCTCATTTGTAAATAACCCAACTTCAACTGCAACCTGTCCAATTAACATGGCAGCGACAAGCCCTAGTGCTGTAGCAAGGGCGGTCGGGGTATGAATGGCTGCCATTCGCAACAAATCGATTCCAATCTCGATTAGAAAGAACTGTAATATCAATGGTAATCTGCCATCATCATTTGGGCCGATAAATTTAAGATTATCCGGCAATAGTTCAGGATGAACAGCAAATAAATACCAAATTGGTAACAAAAATAATGAAGCCCACACGCCAATATATCGAACCAAACGCAAGTACAAACCGGTTACTGGGCTGTTTCGATATTCCTCAGCATGTTGCATATGATGCCAAAAAGATGTAGGCGTTATGAGAACACTCGGTGAACCATCAACCATGACGATAATATGGCCCTCGAATAGATGGGCAGCTGCTGTATCTGGCCTTTCCGTATATCTTACGACCGGGTATGGATTATAATGTCGTCCTGAAATATATTCCTCAATTGTCTTTTCACCCATCGGCAAACCATCAGTATCAATCTTTGAAATGGCATCTTTAACTTCTTTAATATGTTCTGGATCAGCAATATCTTCAATATAACTGATCACGATATCTGTCTTTGAACGTCTCCCTACCTGCATATACTCCATTCGGAGGGATTTGTCCCGGACTCTTCTTCTCGTTAATGCAGTATTAAAGACAATCGTCTCGACATAGCCATCCCTTGATCCTCTGACTACTCGTTCTGTATCAGGCTCTTCTGGGCCCCTTACTGGATAGGTTCTAGCATCTATTAAAATAACCTTTTCAATGCCCTCGATTACTAGAGCAGTTGGACCTGCAAGGACCATGTCGACAACCTTATCTAGGTCATCTGTGCTTTCCACTTCTACATACGGAATATACGTCTTTAGTAGTTTTTCTAACCCATCTATTTTAAAAGTATTCTCGTCTTGCTTCGCAAGAAATTTTTGCAATAAATGTAAAATATCATCTTTTATAAGGCCATCAATTAAAAACATTGACATGTCTTTGCCAGCGTATTCGACATCGATTTGAATCACGTCAAAGCTTTTGTCGACACCAAGAGCTTCTTTTAAATAATTCCGATTTTCTTCTAAATTCAATGAGACCGGATGTTTTGGCTCTTCTTTTTCATTTCCCATGAGTATCACTCCAATCACATACAAAGACCTCTAGTTTGCTTCGTTATAGGCTACTAATCCATCTTTGACGTAAAATTGGAAAATAATACTTATTCAGGGTAAATAAAGAAAAGTGCCTCAAATGAGACACTTTTACATTGGATTTTCCATGTTTTTTATTTCATTGATAAGTTCTTGATAGTTTTCATTTTCTGGATCAAGTTCAACAGCCCGTTCTGCTGCATCTCTTGCATTTTCAAATTCTTGCAACTGAACATAAATAAGGGCTAGATTATAATGTGCTTCTGAGATATCTGGTGCCTTTTGAGTGACGATTAGTAAATGATCGCGAGCATCTTCAAGTTTTCCAAGCTTGATTTCAGTATAGGAAAGATAAAAATAAACTTCTGGTGAGTCAGTCCCGTCTTCCTCTGCACTTTTTAGCATCTCATACGCCTTGTTAATCTCATTCGTTTGTATATATTCTTGAGCAGTTTGGACGACAAAACGTGGGTTATCGGAGTGCGGCTGAATCACATATCCTGCATAAACAAGCGCACCTACAGTGACCAATGTTACGACCAGGCCACCTACTCGTTTCGCAAATTCTTTACGTTTTGGTAAATGAACAATACTCGCTGCTAAAAAGCCACCAACTAAACCTCCAATATGCCCTGAGTTATCAATACCAGGAATCATAAATCCAAGGACAAGGTTTATGATAATAATTCCAATTACATTGGGGCCCATCGTTCTAAAAAACAAAGAGGGATATGCAGCACCAAAAAATAATAATGCTCCAAAACATCCAAAAATAGCCCCAGAAGCCCCAGCAGAAATATTTGCGTTAAAAACAAAGCTTGCAAGACTTCCTACAAATCCGGCGAACACATATATCCATAAGAACCTTAGTTTCCCGTATAGTCGCTCTACCTCTGCTCCCAAATAATACAACGCAAAGGTATTCATTAGGAGATGAAGAAATCCGATATGTAAAATCATTGGCGTGAAAAAACGCCACCATTCACCATTTAAGATTCGGAAGTTTTCCTTTGCCCCGTATTTAAGCAAGGTTTCCGTGTTTGTACTTCCACCATTAAATTCTAAAATGGCAAACATCACTAATTGAATCGCAATTAAAATATATGTAAAAAAAGGCTTTCCATTTTGGAAAATTTGCTTTTCACTCGATATTCGCTTATTCGCAACCGAAATGACCTCCTGCTTGATGTTTTCAACTGTTTCAAGATCAATATAAATTGAGTCATCAATTGTAAAATCGGTATGAACAAGTGTTGAAACTTCTTTTAGTCCTGTTTCTTTATGTTCAGAATTCATTAAAACAGTTCGTAAGGTAGTTAAGCCTTTTGCACCCGCAAGGAGTGGTTGTTCTAACCGAAATCTCCAGTCATCAACAGGTGGGTATGTCGTTATGTAAATATTAAGAGCTTCTAATTTACGGGCAAATAGACGTTTTCTAAGCTGTTCCAATCGTCGGGCGGTAAGTTCCATATCCCGCTGCATCCAATTGCTCCAATCTAAATCATGTCGAAGGATGCGAATAATTCTTGGCTTGTTCTTTTGCATCGTTTCTAACCAAATTTCATTATTCGATTTCGATAATTGGAGAATTCGATAGCCACCTTCTGCCTGAAGCCCCTTTATCATTTTCCAAAAAAGATAATCCTGTGTAAACACCAAATCCCCCCTCTTTCAATGGGTATTATATTTATTATAAACGTTTTTCTTTTTCCGTTACCAAATTTCTGTTTCAAAATTGAAAAAACCTGTTGAAAATCAACAGGTTCTTTCATTTATCGGAAGGCTGTTTGTATCATTTTGTTACGAATAAATGGGATTTTCATCGAGGTACTGATAGCAACACGACGAACGGCAGGATTGCCGAAAACGCGATTAAATATGCGATATCGGTACCTGTAGACTGCATATATCCCACCAAAAAGTAGAGCTATTCGGGTCAATAAGCTTAACATATTCATCCCTCCTAGTTATACTTTTTGATTATCTCTTTCATTTTATCCTAGTAAAAGAAAAAAGAAATATGTCCCAAGTCCTGATGCCAGAAGGATTGATAAAAAGTTCACAACATCATTATCGCAAATCCGCAAGCCTTTTAAATAGGTCGTTTGTTTTTCGCAATGGAACTTTTTTTCAGTTTCTATTCCACAGACAGGACATTTATAAACAACTTGAATACTCGCTCCTAAAATCGTATCAATTAGATTGCCGCAAAAGCCGATCGCGGTTAGTCCAAGAAACAGAAAAAGTGAAAGCTCTGGCCACACTAGAAATGAAATAAAACTAATAAGCAAAGAACCCAAAAAGCCCGCAAACGTTCCTAAGACAGAAACTGCTCCGGATGTCCCCGTATCAACCCGCTTCAATTTCGTTAGTAAAATTGGCTTTTTTTTACTTAGTGTTCCAATTTCCGAAGCCCAAGTATCAGCATTGGCAGCTGCGATTGATCCAACAAAGAAGACAAGCCAAAAGATTGAGTCAGTGAAAGCAAACATTAAGCTTGTAAAGGCAGCGACACCACCGTTCGCAAAAACTTGAACAATATCCCGCTGTTCTCCTTTTGCACTCTTATTATTGAGATTGCTTTTATTTCTAGCTTTGATTTTACTCCATAAACTTGAGCTCGCAAAAAAGACGCCTAACAAAAGCAGGCCCCGATAACCAAATCCAATCGACACGGCGCTACCAACAAGAATTGTCCCGACAGCTCCACTTATAGTTAATGATTTAAGTTTATATCCTAATACTGCTACAACTATGGAAGCAATGATTTGGATAAGAAGATTAACCATTTGTTTCGATGACCCTTTTATTTGTTACGATTTTCTGGACTGGGATATCAAAAGGCTCGACAGGGATTTCGTCTACAACCTGTACAGGGAATGCTAAAGAAACTGTTTCTCCCTGATATTGAGCTAAATACCGATCATAATAACCCCCACCATGACCTAAGCGGTATCCCTTTGTTTCAAAACTAAGGCCAGGCACGAATAATAGATCGATTTCATTATGTATAACGGCGGATGTTTGTTCTTCAACTGGTTCTTGGAGGCCATAATAGACTACTTCTAATTGAGAAAAGGATGTGATTTCACGGAATGTCATGGTTTTTGTTTTTGGATGGCATTTTGGTACAGCCACTCGTTTATTTAATTCCCACGCTTTTTCAATTAAATATTTTGAATTGACTTCATACTCCCCTGAAATAGTGATTCCAATCATATTTGCATTCTTCCATTCAGGTAAAGTGAGAACTTGCTCAGTAATTTCCTTAGACCACTGGTCTAAAGTTTCTTTATCAATTGAACGTAACTTTTCCTTCATCTCTTTTCTCATTTCCTGTTTCGTCTTCAACTTATTCGCCCCTCTCCATTTATTACTTTATATAATATAAAAAAACAGCAGGAAATTGCTTCCTACTGTTACTTTGTTTCGCGGTGTAGAGTAACCTTTTTTAGTCTTGGGCTATATTTCTTAAGTTCAAGACGGTCAGGGTTATTTCGCTTATTTTTAGTTGTAATATAATTACGATCACCAGATTCAGTACAAGCTAAAGTGATTTTAACACGCATCTTCATTTCCCTCCAAACATATAAAGCTTTAATCAGACTTACCTATCATACCACTTAACTTCCCAAAATTCCAGTCCTATTTTTGGGAGAAAGTAAATTAAATTACTATAGCAAAATACAATTCAAAAGACGAACTAGTATTGTCCACCTTAACAAGTTACGATAAGATAGATTATGGAATGGAGTGACAGTATGGAATATGCAATTATTACCTTATTAGCCATCGCAATCCTTCTTCTTGTCGTTTCTTTCTATGGAAAGGACAGAGTTAAAATGGTGCAAGAAGAAATTGATCAACTTTCCCTCTCAATGGTTCAAGAAACATACCTTTTAAAGAAAAAAATAAAAGTACTTGAAGAAGAGCTTCTAACCAATGACATCGATTATGAAACGGGGCCATCTCATACAAGTGTCATGTCTTTGTCAGATTCCACCATTTTATCCCTATATGATAAAGGCTTAAGCTATGAAGAAATTGGAACAAAAACAAATTTACCAGTTGAAGAAGTTCGGCTCATTCTGGAACAAGCAAAGAAAATGGGGCTCATCTAATGGATAAATATATGTTACGGGGAATAGCAATCGGTATTATTTTTTCTACGATTGTATATGGTCTTATTTACTATTTAACGACAAAATAAAACTCAAGCCGAGTCTGGCTTGAGTTTTTTTTAGGCATTTAAATCGACTTTTTTAGCTTTTACCATATAGATGATGTGTTCAGCCATATTTGTTGTGTGGTCTGCTACTCTTTCGATATGGCGGCTGATAAAGGCTAATTGTGTAATTTGGTTAATTGAATTAGGATTGCTCGGCATTAACTCCAGTAGTTCTTTAATGATTTTTCCATATAACTCATCAACCTCATCATCTGCTTTAGCTGTTTGAATGGCTAAATTGATGTCTTTTTCGATATACGCTTTGATTACGTTGTTTAACATGTCTAAAGCTTTTTCAGCCATTTTTGGGATATCCACTATTGGCTTGATGAGCGGACCATCTCCAATGTGGATAGTCGATTTTGCGATATTAACGGCTAGATCCCCGATTCTTTCAATATCACTTGAGATTTTCAAGCCGGCGATGATGGCACGTAAATCAGATGCTACTGGTTGTTGTTGTGCGATTAATTGAATGATAATACTATCGATTTGTTCTTCAAGGTCATTAATTTTCTGGTCATCTTGAATGATTTGTTCAGCCAATTTAATATCTTGGTGTGCAAGTGATTGTACTGATTTTTCAACTGCCGTTTTCGATAGATTGACCATTTCAACCAATAATTCTTTAAGATGATCCAAATCCTTATCAAATGTCGTACGTATAGCCATGACATACACCCCTCTTGTTCTTTATTATCCAAATCTGCCAGTGATGTAATCTTCTGTGCGCTTGTCGGATGGATTTGAAAACATTTTATCTGTTTTTTCATATTCAACCACTTCTCCACTTAGGAAAAAGGCTGTTCGGTCTGAAATACGTGCAGCTTGTTGCATATTATGAGTAACGATAATAATACTGAAGTTTTGCTTAAGTTCTTGAACAAGTTCTTCAATTTTTAATGTTGAAATTGGGTCAAGAGCAGAAGTCGGCTCATCCATTAGAATTACGTCTGGTTCAATTGCCAGGCATCTTGCAAGACAGATTCTTTGTTGCTGACCGCCTGAAAGTCCATAAGCATTTTCATGAAGGCGGTCTTTTACCTCATCCCAAATAGCTGCTCCACGTAAACTTTTTTCAACAATTTCATCTAAGATTTTTTTGTTTCGAATCCCATGAATACGAGGTCCATAAGCAATATTGTCATAGATTGATTTTGGAAAAGGATTCGGCTTTTGGAAAACCATCCCTACTCGAGTTCTGAGTTCTTCTTCTTTATATGATTTATCGAAAATATTCTTTCCTCTGTATAAAATTTCTCCAGAGATGCGAACAATCGGAACGAGTTCAACCATACGGTTTAAGGTTTTAATATAAGTTGATTTCCCACATCCTGACGGCCCAATTATTGCTGTTACTTCGTTTTCATAGATTGGAAAATTAATATTCTTAAGGGCATGATCTTCCCCATACCATAAGTTTAAATCCTTTGTATCATAAACAATTTTTTTATCTATCTGTTCTGGATTTATCTTTTTATTAGTCATTACTTGTAATGTCATAATCTGAGTTTCTCCCCTTCAAATTAGAATCAAATGCGCAAGGCCAAATTGCGCCTGATATTAATACTCGTTGCTTTCTTGAAAAAAATTAAAATCTTCTTTGGAACTTGTTTCGTATCAAGATGGCTACCCCGTTCATTAAGAATAGTACGGTTAATAAAATGACAATAGTTGCTGCTCCTAGGTTTGCGTATTCAGCTACTAGGGCAGAATCGAGTGTCCAATAATAGATTTGCATTGGCAACACAGTAAATTTATCAAAAATACTATCTGGAAATGGAATTAGTAAGGCTGGAATTCCTATTACTACAAGTGGAGCTGTTTCTCCAACTGCTCTAGAAAGTGCCAAAATAACCCCTGTAAGAATACCAGGTAATGAAGCAGGTAAAACAACATTTTTTATTGTTTGCCATTTTGTAGCTCCCATTCCGTAAGATGCTTCTCTCAAATAACCCGGAACTGCACGGATTGCTTCTTGACTAGCCACTACTACGATTGGAAGTACGAGTAATGCCATTGTAAGTCCACCGGCTAACACGATATTGCCTAATCCAAAGCCACGAACAAAAATGGTAAGACCTAATATACCAAATACAATTGACGGAACACCCGCAAGATTTGAGATATTTGTTTGAATAAACCGTTGTAGACGTCCTTTTTTTGCATATTCTTCGAGATAAATAGCTGTACCAACACCCAGGAAAAGTGTAACTGGTGCAACCACAAGCATTAACCACAGCGTTCCAAGGAGGGCACCCATAATTCCCGCGTTCTCAGCAACAGTCGAAAGCTTGCTAGTTAGAAATTGGAGATCGATCCAACCCAGACTTTGAGATATGACTCGGTAAAAAAGAATGACGAGAACGACTAAACCAAACAAAGTTGATAAAAAGAAAATTGATTTTGCTATATTATTTGTAAAAAGTCGAGAATTAAGTTTCTTTTGCACCTGTGCGGCATTTACATATTTCATTTTAATATTCCTCCTTAAACTTGCGAGAAATATATTGTGCAAGTAAGTTCATTACTAATGTGAACACGAATAGTGTAATAGCTACAGCGTATAAACTATAATATAAAGTTGAGCCCGCAGGTGCATCTCCACTGTTTACTTCAACAATATAAGAGGTCATTGTTTGCATTGATTGGGTAACATCAAAAGTAAAGTTCTTGGAACTTCCACTAGCAAGCGTAACAATCATGGTTTCGCCAATAGCTCTAGATATACCAAGAACAAATGATGCAATAATTCCAGACATTGCTGCAGGAATAACAACCTTCCACGTTACTTCAAGTTTTGTTGAGCCTAGACCAAGCGCACCTTCTCTAATAGAATTTGGTACAGAGCTCATTGCATCCTCTGATAGCGATGCGACCATAGGAATGATCATGATTCCCATCACGATGCCTGGACTGAGGATATTGGTCGGTTCAAGACCAGGAATAATAGATTGTAATAGAGGTGTTACGAACGTTAAAGCAAAGAAACCATATACAATGGTCGGAATCCCCGCAAGAATTTCAAGAATCGGTTTTAATATTTTTCTAACTCGTTCAGATGCATATTCACTTAAATAGATGGCTGACATCATTCCGACAGGTATTGCGACAAGCATTGCTATAGCCGATGAAATAATCGTTCCTGTTAGTAGAGGTAATACCCCAAATTCGGCATTATCGCCAAGGGGTTTTAATACGGTACCTGTAAAGAAATCAAGAAATGGTACACGTTTAAAAAACTCAAATGTTTCAAAAAGAAGTGTAAGTACAATACCTACTGTTGTTAATATCGAGATAATCGCAATTAAGAGCAAGCCTTTTGGAATGACTTTCTCTACAATAGTGTTTATGCTTTTTGTACTTTTGTTTTTGGCAATCATCTCACGCACATTCACTTTAGAACCTTCCTTCATGATAAACTCCCTTCGATCCATTTCATCATTAATAAAGACCAAATTTTTTTCTATCTATAATTAGGTAGAAGATGAGAAGCAAAGATTGCTCTCACCTTCATTTTTAATTCTTATTTTAAACCTTCTAATTCTGTTACGACTGCATTTAATTCTTCTTCTGGAAGTGGAGCAAATCCAGTTTCTGAAGCTACATCAGCAGCGTTTTTCATTGTATAAATTGCATAGTCTAATACTTGTGCCTTTTCTTTCGCCATGTTGACATTTAGATAAGTAAATACTGGTCTTGTGAATGGAGCATAGTCGCCTTCTTCACTGATTGTGTCTAGGTTAGGTTCAACAGGACCGTTACCAAAGTCAACTTTTACAATTTTAACTTTATCTTTGTTATTTACTGCATAACCGTATCCGAAGAATGCAATTGCATTTTTATCTTTTGACACTAAGTCTACTAGTGTAGAGTATTCTTGT
Organism: Ferdinandcohnia salidurans; assembly: GCF_042680725.1. Classification (NCBI taxonomy): domain Bacteria; kingdom Bacillati; phylum Bacillota; class Bacilli; order Caryophanales; family Bacillaceae; genus Ferdinandcohnia; species Ferdinandcohnia salidurans. The sequence goes on along the minus strand of NZ_JBHUEK010000031.1, from coordinate 247,300 downwards.
TGAAGATTTGCTTCAGCTACTAAGTCCTGCTCGTCTAAAATGTTTTCCCAGAAGAATTCATACGTACCGTGGTTTTCGTTTGGACCGTAAGTTTTGATTGGCTCATTTGGAAAATCAGAACGAACATCTGACCAATTTTTCTTACCAGCACTTGCTAAGAAGATATCAATTACTTCTTGTTGAGTTAACTCTTCAGCCCAATCGTTTTCTGGGTTAACAACAAATGTTAAACCATCAAGAGCAACCTTTAATTCTTTTACATCAATTCCTAAATCTTCAGCAGTTGCTGCTTCTTCGTCCTTAATTTGACGAGATGCATCGTTGAAATCTGTTCCGTTCTCTTCAACTAAAAACTTTTTAAAACCAGCACTTGTTCCAGCGCGACTTACTTCAACTGATACATTTTCTTGTTCATTTGTCATATAATTTTCTGCCATCTTTGACATGAAAGGATAAACTGTTCCAGATCCATCAATTACAACGCTGCCCTCTAATTCAGCACTTGCATTTTCGTTTTTGTTTTCTGTTTCACTATCTCCAGTACTGCTTTCATTACCACATGCAGCTAATACTAGCATTGTGATTGTGATCATTGCTAAACCTAAGAACTTCAAGCGTTTCATTCCTTAATTCCCCCTAAGAGTGAGTTTGTTTTGCTTTGTCTTACAAACTAAGAATAATCGCATTCTATTAATCTCGTATGAATTGAATGTAAAGGTTTTGTAAATTCGAGTAAAATGATGAAATTCCCTATTTTTTGTCGAAGATTTCAATTAGGAATCATAGCATAGAAAAAAGCCTAACGAATTCGTTAGGCTTTCTTCATTCTTATTCATTTCACTGAGCATCAGCATCAGTTTCATCTTCAGATGTTTCTGCTTCAGTTTCTGAATCCGATATTTGTTGAGGCTGTGTAGCTCGTTTTTCTTTCAGTTCAAAATATTTATCTAAAACGGCTTCTCCAACTTTAAGGTTCATATTATGTGATGTATTTCCATAATATGCGTATGGTAATACGACAGCAAATGCTACCTCAGGATTATTAAATGGAGCATATCCAACAAGTGTACTATTTACTGCTTCTACACCTTTGATGAATGATTGTGCAGAACCGGTTTTACCAGCAGCGTCATAAGGTTTACCCGAAAATGCGCTACGTGCTGTTCCACTTGATCCTTGAAAAACTAATTTAAAACCTTGTTGAACCCTCTCAATATATTTCATATCTATATCAAGTTTGTTCATAACAGTTGGTTCAAAAGGTTCTTGAATTGGACCTAATTCATTTTCTTCCAAGGTTGGTTGATGAATTTGTCTTACAATCTTTGGTTGCATCCTATAACCGTCGTTCGCAATCGTAGACACATACTGCGCTAATTGTAAGGTTGTATACGTGTCATATTGTCCAATTCCTAAGTCCATTAATAGACCAGGAGTAAGATCTGGTCCGGGATACCCAGTCGCTTCACCTGGTAAGTCAATTCCCGTTTTCACTCCCAAACCAAACTGACTAAAATAATTCCTTACAGTACGAAATGCATCGGAATCAATAGAAATGGGTTGGCCATACACATAATGTCCACCCGCTAATTCAAGAAATAACTTAAACATATATACGTTAGATGACAATTCTAGTGCTTTTAAATCATTAGTAGGTCCTAAATTCCTCCATGATTTTTTAAGTGATCCTTCTCGACCAATTTTCATTGGTGAATCATAGTACATAGAACCGATATCAATGACACCTGTATCATACCCAGTTAACATGGTAGCACCCTTAACAGCAGATCCCATCTCATAAGCTGCATTCATTGTACCTAGGGCATAGTCTTGAAATCCCATTTTGCCATCTTTGCCTCTTGTGTAGACCTTTCCAGCCATACTTAGAATTTCACCAGTTTTTGGATTCATCATGACTACAAATGCGCGGTCGAGATATTGAGTACCCTTCATTTGTTTATGAGCCAACATTTGCTCTTCGATAATTTGTTCAACAGCTTGTTGAAGCTCCATATCGATTGTTAAAACAAGATCACTACCTCGTTGTCCCTCAGAAATCATGATTGTTTCTTGTACGGCATTACCCTTAATTATATTTTCTACTTTTGCCTTTTGACCATGTAATACCGATTCATATTGCGCTTCTAAATAACTTAAACCAACACGATCATTCCGGTTATACCCACGAGCTAAGTAGTAATCAAGTTTATCACCTGGTAGTCCTTCATCTGTATCAGAAATACGGCCAAGGATTGATTTTAAAGTGTTATCAAATTTATAATCACGAATCCAGTCAGTTGTCGTGTTGACACCTGGCAAATGTTCGAGATTTTCACTGACTACAGCATATTCTTCTGGTGTTACATTTTCATTCTTTACTATCTGTGGGACAAGTGCATAGCCCTTCGTCATTTCACGGAAGATTGCTGCAACCTCTAGCTCTGCTTCTGTAATCTGTTTAAGATCTTCTTCCGTAATTCGTTCGATTTGTAGTTTATAGATGTCTTTACTGGATAATTCTAGTTCCCCATCTTCCACTTTTTTCATTTCTTGCTTGACCAATGCTTTTGCTTCATCTGGGTTTTTAAGCATCCAAAAATCTTTCAAATCTCGTTCTGTTACTTTGTCCGACTTCATTTCAATAAGCGTTGCAAGGGTTTCTGCAACTTCTAATACTTCTTCTTGCTTAGTCCCTCTTGCACGTGTATATGTGATCGCATTTAACGCCTTATTATCAACGATGACATTTCCATTTTTGTCATAGATCTTACCTCGTGGAACAGGAAGATTTACAACCTCATTTTCGGTTTTTTCTACTTCCTTTTGAAATTTCTCACCATGTACAATCTGGACAACCCCTAGTCGGAGGATTAAGGCTGAAAATAGTAAGAAGACAGCAAAAAATAACATATTTAAACGAAATGGAACATGTGATTTTTTCTTTTTGATCATAAACATCAACTACCTTTAATTATTTGCGTATTCCTAATTTTATCTTTAAGCTACATTCTTATGAATAAAAAAGACACCTAACCAGGCTAGGTGCCTTTATCTTCTATTGTAAAAGAAACTCAAGTTTTTTTCCATGATTAAATATTGCCTTAAGCAGTTGATCCACCTTCTCCTTCTATTAACTTGCGATTTGCCCCCGATTTTGATTGGACTGGACCAGATGCATCTGGTGTTTTGATACGCCGGATCGGGATGTAAAGTAGTATATGTCCTGCACCGACAATTGCTAGAAGGATTGGAATGCTTTGTTTTTCGTCGAAGAAAGTAACAGCAAGTAGGAACAAAATAATCGAGAGTATTCTACCGCAGTTTAAAAAGATTTCCCTCACTACCACATATTCAATTCTCATCTCTTTTGCGTTCCATCCCTTACCAATGACATCATAGGTTAAAGAGTTATAAGGAACGAGTAAGATGGGATAAGCAATTCCAATAATAACACCATATATGATCAGCCTTGCATAGGTTACATCAAAAAGAATCGCAAATATTGCAAGATATATCATTAAACCGCCAAGAAGAATTGCCTTTTTGCGCATTTTCTTTTTGATTAACCTCGTTGCCAGGAAATAAAACAAAAACGACACGGCCGAATTGATTAATCCAAATTTCCCTAAAGCCAACTCACTGCCTGTCGCAACGAAAACAAACACTGATATGACAAATACAAATGTACCTTCACGGATTCCTTGGAAAAAGTGAGCATGAAGAATATTTTTCCAGTTTGAATTATTTTTCCGTTCAGCTAGAATTCGCCTAAATACAAAATCTCCTTCGGCACTTCGCCTTTTCAAGAAAAAGCTCAGCACAACAGCACCAGTAAACAAACCTAAAGAGATTCCAAAAATAACCGTGTAACCAGTAAAACTTTTCATTGAAGATATAATGATTCCCGCTGCAATGGGACCAATCATTCCTGCGAATGAGCCTAGTAACCCTAAAAATCCGTTGAAAAAATCACGCGTTTCAGGCTCTGTAATTTCAAAGGTTAAAACATTAAAGGCTAACCAGTAAAAGCCATAACCTATTCCAAGTAGACCCCCTAGTAAAAGCAAATACTGTGAGGCATTTTCTCCAATCCAGAGAACGGTGATATAAAAAATGGCTAAGAATGAAACTCCAAGCCTTAGCACGATCACTCTATCTATTTTCTTAGCCCATCTTCCTGCTAGGATAAAGGTTAATGGTTGCAAAACAACAACCGCTAAATTATATAACCCTAAATCCTTAAAATCTCCTGATTGCTTCCATAAGTATACATTCACAAAGGTGTTCGATAAGGCAATACTTAATGCATACAATCCACCAATTACTAGTAACAAAATTAAATCCCTGTGTATGGGTACATCACCTAATACCTTTTTAAAACCAAACATTTGCTGACTCCCCTTTTTTATCTACATCATTATTGTGTGATAAAAAAAAGGAGATATACAAAGAAATGCGAAAGCGCCTTGCTCAGCCCCGCCAAGCATAAGAAAATCCGACTAGAAGGATGCCTTTTGTCCTTCTTGACGGATTGGCTTATGACCTCGAGGGGCTAGGCGCTGAAGCTGGACAATTAGAAAAGCAGAAGGTTCCTGAGCTTTATATAAAATAAAAAGCCAGTGGACGAATCCACTGGCTCTAATCTGCATTACTTTGCAGAGTTGTAACGGTTTGCTACTTCTTCCCAATTAACTACATTAAAGAATGCAGAAATATAATCAGGACGACGGTTTTGATAGTTTAGGTAGTAAGCATGCTCCCAAACATCAAGACCAAGAATTGGAGTTTTACCTTCCATTAATGGAGAATCTTGGTTTGGAGTGCTTGTAACTTCAAGCTCACCATTGTTAACAACTAACCAAGCCCAACCAGAACCAAAACGAGTTGTAGCTGCTTTAGCAAACTGATCTTTGAATGCTTCAAAGCCTCCAAATTTGCTATTGATTGCTTCTGCTAATTCGCCAGTTGGCTCTCCGCCACCGTTTGGAGAAAGAATAGTCCAGAATAAGCTGTGGTTTGCATGTCCACCACCATTGTTTCTTACTGCTGTACGAATATCTTCTGGAACAGCGTCAAGATTAGAAACTAATTCTTCTACTGATTTACCTTCTAGATCAGCTTTTCCTGCGATTGCATTGTTTACGTTTGTAATGTAAGTATTATGGTGCTTAGTGTGGTGAATATTCATTGTTTCTTTGTCAATGTGTGGTTCTAAAGCATCATAAGCATAAGGTAATTGTGGTAATTCGTATGCCATTGTTTTTTTCCTCCTTAAATATGTATGTCAAATTGAACCTTGAAAACGATTTCGTCTTCAGCAGTCCTCACTTGTAAGATTACCAAAATAAGTATAACCTTTCAAATGAAAAGCACTATTAATTCATAAAACTTATAACGTAATCAACTAGTATCAGATTTAAAGTTCCCATTAGATGAAAGGATTATTCATCAAAACACAACAATTAAAAAATAGAAAATCATAATAGCTTGAATGATCCCTTTTGCCAGAACTCCACTGAGAAACCCAATAAGTGACCCTACACCACTTTTAAATGCATCTTTTACATCTTTTTTATGGACGAGTAATTCTGCTAAAAATGCACCAAGGAATGGACCAATAATAATACCAAAAATCGGAATTACAAAAGGGCCAACGAGAAGTCCAATCGTACTTCCCCACACAGCTGCCTTACTTCCACCATACTTCTTTACCCCAACTAAATTAGTCGCATAATCAGCACCTAATAATAGTAGAAGAAATAACCCCTCAATTACCCAAAACCAAATCGAAAACGAATCAAATCCTTGGAAGATTCCATAAATTAAGAAGCCACCTGCAATGAAAAGCACACTCGGAATAATCGGATAGACAAGCCCGATAAATGCAATTACAAACAATAAAATAATAATTGTCCACATTAGAAATCCCATAGATTTTAGCCTCCTTTATATGATCAAATGCGCCTTGGCGTATTTGCGCCCAGATTTTTTCGAGCTTGATCGAAAAACTACCATTTAAAATCTGTGGCATCCGCCGGAGGCTTTCAATTTTTATCAGTGGCTTTGGGCCTCTGATAAAAATTGAAATACAAGGCAATGAAATATGCCTTGTATCTAATGTAAGATATTAAAGTTGTCTTTCACCTAGAACTGCTTCCGCAATATTAACAGCGTGGTCACCGATACGCTCAAGATTACTGATAATGTCAACGAATACGATTCCTGCTTGTCCTGAACATTTACCTTCATTTAAACGTAAAATATGCTTCTTACGTAATGAACGCTCCATTGTATCAATCTTTTCTTCTTGTTTTACAACATCAATCGCCAATGTACGATCATTCTTTTGAAGACTTTGAACGGCTTCATTTACTGTATATACTGTTAATTTAAACATTTCATTTAGATCTTCCATTGCATCTTCAGTTAACTTCACTTTATTTGAAATCTGATAGTCAACTAATTCCACCACATTCTCAAAATGGTCACCGATTCTTTCGATATCACGAACCGTGTTAACAAGAACGGAATGTAAGGCTGACTCCTGTGCTGAAAGTGATCTAGATGATATTTTGATTAGGTAGTCTGTAATCTTTTTATCTAAATTATTAATTGCATCCTCAATTTGCATGGCGGTATCCGCATATCTTTGGGATTTCTCATTTAAATAGGTATTTGATTCTTCCAGACCCTTAACCGCAAATTCGCCCATTCGAACAACCTCTTCTCTAGCTTGCCCCAATGCAATCGCTGGAGATTGTTCAACAAAGACAGGATCAAGATGTTTGGCCTTATATTCAATTAACGAATCCTCACCTGGAATTAGCTTCGTTACAATAAAGGCTAAAACAGCAATAAATGGAAATTGAATAATGGTATTTGTCACGTTAAAGGTACCGTGTGCAAATGCAATTGTCATTTCAGGATTTAAATTTAATGTTGTTTGTAAATACCCAATTAAATTAGTGAAAGGTACAAGTAAAATTAAAAAGATAATTGTTCCAATAATATTAAAGATTACGTGTGTTAATGCTGCTCGTTTTGCAGCAACAGATGCCCCGATGGAAGCCAAAACAGCCGTAATTGTCGTTCCGATATTATCGCCAAACAGAACAGGTATAGCTGCTTTAAGATCTAAAAGGCCTTCTCCAAATAATCCCTGCAATATTCCTATCGTTGCACTTGAGCTTTGTACAATTACCGTAAACACGGTACCAATGACTACTCCCAGAATAGGACTAGAACTCATATTAACCGTTAAATCATGAAAGGTTTCAAGAGATCTAAGAGGTTTCATTCCATCCCCCATTAATTCTAAACCTAAGAATAGTGCACCAAAACCAAATACGATTTGTCCAAAATTATGTATTCTTTTATTTTTGAAGAAAAACAATAATATTGCACCTAACGCGATTATTGGGAGTGCGTAATCAGAAATTTTAATACCTATGATAAATGCAGTAATCGTTGTCCCGATATTCGCTCCCATTATTACGCCAATTGCTTGTCTTAATGTCATAAAACCAGCACTTACTAGTCCTACAACAATAACGGTTGTTCCTGAACTACTTTGGATTAAACATGTTACAAAAATACCAGCGAGAACACCCATGAATGGATTGGTAGTAAACCTATCTAAGATATCTCTGAGTTTATCACCAGCAGATTTTTGTAATCCATCCCCCATGTACTTGATACCAAATAAGAAAATACCAAGCCCGCCTATAAACTGAAATATCATACTTTGTACGTCTAGTTCCACAATGCCAACTCCTAAAAAAATGATCGAATTTTGTAGTAAAGCCATAAAAATAGTACCGTAGTCCATTTTTAATGTAAAGGTTTATTAAGCAAATTTACAATACTGTAACATAAGACTATTTTCCCTTCTCTTGTAACTCTATTTTTCACTTGATATGCAAAATTATGTATTTCTAGTTTCCCTATTAAATTTTCCTTCCTATTCTATTATTTTATGGAATATAGTGGTCAGCGAAGCATATTCTGTATTAAATAGACCTAGCGGAGGTTTTAAGATGAAGCGTTTATTTGCATTCCTAGCCATTGTGTTTATTGTATATATTATTTACTACGACATAAGAATTGGGACTCTACCAACGGCACAAGATGAAAAGATAGAGGCAACTGAAGTCATTGCCCAGACATCAAACGATCCATATATGGAAGTCAAGGTAAAAGCAGGTGACACGTTACTTTCCATCGTTGAGAGAGTAAATGAAGAAAAGCAAATCTCCTCCATCGAATCTGTGATTAAGGATTTCGAAGAACTTAATCCAGATAGTAAAGCAGAGCTTCTACAAATTGGGAAAACCTACAAATTTCCATTATATACGAATGAATAAGGGTATTTTCTTGTCAATTTTTTATTTCAACTGTAAAATAGGCAAGTAAATGATTCTTTAGACTAGATATTTTTCAAATAAAGGATTACTCTTATATAAGTTATTCAAATGCTTTTAAAAGGAGCGATATTTGTGAGTGAAATCATCCATCGTACAAAAACACGTCCTGTAAAGGTAGGTAATTTAACGATCGGTGGTAACAATGAAGTAGTTATTCAAAGTATGACCACAACAAAAACACATGATGTAGAAGCAACAGTTGCAGAAATCAAAAGACTTGAAGAAGCAGGCTGTCAAATCGTTCGTGTAGCATGTCCTGATGAGCGTGCAGCCAATGCAATCTCTGAAATCAAGAAGAGAATTTCAATTCCTCTTGTAGTTGATATACATTTTGATTATAAATTAGCCTTAAAAGCGATTGAAGGTGGAGCCGATAAAATTCGAATTAATCCAGGGAATATCGGTCGCAAAGAAAAGGTTGAAGCAGTTGTAAAAGCTGCAAAAGAAAAAGGAATCCCTATTCGAATCGGTGTAAACGCTGGTTCATTAGAGAAGCGTATCCTTGATAAATATGGCTATCCAACAGCAGATGGTATGGTTGAAAGTGCTTTACACCATATTAAAATCTTAGAAGACCTTGATTTCCATGATATTATCGTATCAATGAAGGCATCAAGTGTACCGTTAGCAATTGAGGCATATGAAAAAGCAGCAATGGCTTTTGATTACCCACTTCACTTAGGGATTACTGAATCCGGAACACTATTCTCTGGAACAGTCAAAAGTGCTGCAGGTCTAGGTGCTATTTTAAGTAAAGGAATCGGAAATACATTACGTATTTCATTAAGTGCAGACCCTGTTGAGGAAATTAAGGTTGCTCGCGAATTGTTAAAATCATTTGGTTTAGCGGCTAATGCAGCAACATTAATTTCATGTCCAACTTGTGGACGTATTGAGATTGATCTAATCAAAATAGCAAATGAGGTTGAGGAGTATATCTCAACGATCAAAGCACCAATCAAGGTTTCTGTATTAGGATGCGCAGTTAACGGTCCTGGTGAAGCACGTGAGGCTGATATCGGCATTGCAGGAGCAAGAGGAGAAGGTCTACTCTTCCGCCACGGTAAAACTGTACGTAAAGTACCTGAAGAAACCATGGTAGAAGAATTGAAAAAAGAAATTGATAAGCTTGCTGAAGAATATTACGCAAAACAAGCAGCAGAGCAAAAATAAAAAACAAGCCCGACAAAATGTCGGGCTTGTTTTTTATTCACATATTTACGTTGTTAAAAAAATGGGAGGATAAAGATGCCAACGATAATCGAAACAGCACCAATTCCGATTGCCCATGCTCCTAAACCAGTTGCTCCACGTCGACGTGCGATAAAGCCAATGATAATACCTGCTGCTCCTAATAATACAGGCATTACGAATAAGGAAATGATTGATAAAGCTAAAGCAAGCCAGCCTAAACCGGCACCACCCGCTACCTTATCATCCGTATTGTTTCCTTCATAGTTCGCTTCACGTTTTGTGGTTCCATAATTGATTGGAGCGGCAACTTCTGCTGCCGTTTCCTCATTGTAGCTTGAGTCAGCATTTGCACCTAAGTTTGGATCAACGTATTCAAAATCATCGTCTCGAATCTTTCTTACGTTTGTATCTTCTTTCGCCATGCTTATCCCTCGCTTTCCTTATGGGTAAGGAGCATTTTTAGTATGAGTTAAAGAAGCGAGAAATATAATTGTTAATCATTGACTTTACTACCAGTAGATTAGACTAAAAAGCCTTAGATTTTACATTCTGGACATGAACCATAAATTTCAAATTTGTGACCTGTTATATCATATCCCGCTAAATTTTCGTTCATTTTATCCATAGGACATGATTCGATTTCCTTTGTTTTGCCACATTCTAAACAAATAAAATGATGATGATGGTGACTTCCACCACAAGTAAACCGAAAATGCTTCTCACCTGAAAGTTCCGTCAATTCCAATATGCCAAGCTCCACAAATAATGAAAGATTTCTATAAATTGTATCAAAACTTAGTCCAGGATAGTTTTCCTTTAATTCATCCAAAACATCCTTAGCTGTTAAATACTTATCAGATACGGAAAAGAGCTCAAGCATTTCCTGTCTTTTCCCTGTATGTTTAAACCCTTTATCCTTCATTAACTGCATCGCTTCAGAAACATTCATGCTGTTCTTCCTTTCCACCTTTTTTTCCAACTGATTGCGCCTAAAAGAATAATGATTGCAAGTACAACGATGGTTCCCCCTGGAGCTAAATCCAGATAGTATGAAAGCACCAATCCAAAAATGACGGCTAACTCTCCAAATACAACCGAGAGGATAATCGTTTGTTTAAAGCCCTTTGCAATTCGAATGGCTGCTGCAACAGGCAATGTCATTAAAGATGAGACTAATAAAATTCCAACAATCCTCATTGATGCCGCAATGACTAATGCAACGGTAACAATAAAGATAAAATGAATTGTTTTTGCATTAATCCCTGACACAGCTGCATGCTCTTCATCAAATGATAACAAAAATAACTCTTTGTATAGGAAAGTAACAATAAAAATCACCAGCACAGAAATTGCCAGGATGGTCCATAAATCTGACCGGCTAATCGCACTTACACTACCGAACAAATAATTGAATAAATCTGTGTTAAAGCCGTCTGCGAGTGAAATAAAAATAACGCCTAGGCCAATTCCACTGGATAAAATAATGGGAATTGCAAGTTCCTGATAATGCTTATAAACTGTTCTTAAACGTTCAATAAATAGAGAACCAACGACTGAGAATGTCATTCCCATGTAGATGGGGTTGATAGGCCCCGCTAGCCCAAGCTTCTTTTCAAGTAAAAGGCTCGCAGCAATCCCTGCTAACGTCACATGACTTAAGGCATCCGCAATAAGTGACAGTCGTCTTACTACTATAAAAACACCGAGTAACGGTGCAATAAATCCAATTAGCAATCCACTTAGGAATGCATTTTGTAAAAATTCATATTGAAAAATATCTGAAAGCATCGTTTCACCTTCCATGGCTATGTTCATGGGTAATTACTTGAAGTGAATGTCCATAAAATTGGGATAAGTCCTGATCTTGAACATGTTCAAATTCATCAGCACTTCCATGGAAATGAAGGTGCTTATTTAAACATGCAACATGTGACACTTTTTCCGATACTGTCCCTACATCATGGGTAACTAATATTAATGTAATTCCCTTGTTTTTATTTATGTCCTCAAGCATATTGTAAAAAGTTTGAACAGTTTGGGCATCCACCCCAACAGTCGGTTCATCAAGGATAAGAAGGTCTGGTTCACTGACAAGCGACCTTGCGATAAAAACGCGCTGTTGTTGTCCTCCAGAAAGCTCCCCAATGTTTCGATATAAAAACTTTTCCATTCCAACTGCTTGAAGGGCATCTATGACTTTTTTCTTGTGTTCATGTTTAAAAAAATGAAACAATCCAAGCTTTGCGGTTAGGCCGCTTGAGACAACCTCAAATACTGTAGCCGGAAATCCTGAGTTAAAGCTATTTGCTTTTTGAGAAACAAAACCTATTTTTGGCCAATCTTTAAATTTTGAAATGGGTGTGCCAAATAATTCAATTGACCCTTCTTGAAGTTTAACTAGTCCAAGGATGCTTTTTAACAGGGTGGTTTTACCCGATCCATTAGGACCTACAATAGCTAAGAAAGATCCTTGAGGGACAACCAGATTAATGTTTTCTAATACGGTTTGTGCCTCATATCGAAAAGAAAGATCCTTTATCTTTAATACCGAATTTAGATGTGTCAAGTTATCACCTTATCTATCGTTAATTTTCGCTCTTATTAAGAATCATTACGATTTATACTTTATGAAGTATACAGGATGAATTTTATAAAGTAAAGAAATTGATGTTCAAAAAAGATTTATGCACACACCTTTTCGTTATGAAATAGACTAACGAGAGGAAGGTGAAGATGATAACAATGAACATTTATCAACAAATCATTAATCAAAAATTAAAAACGTTAACACCTGATGACTTAATGAAATACGGGAAACAATATGATATATATGTATCCAAGGAACAAGCAACAAATGTATTAAAATTAATTCGAAAAAACAAGAATATTAATATCTTTAATCCAGAAGAAAAAAATCAATTATTAAGAGAAATTGCCCGTGTTACAAGTCCTGAGGTTGCAAGAAAACTCAACCAACTGTTTATCAAATTTACAAGTTAAAAAAAAGCTGTCCATGGACAGCTTTTTTATTTACTGATTGATTATTTTCTCGAGTAAACCCTCATCAAATGATTTTGATCGGATCATTTCAATTTCGTACTTATATGGAGCCTTTTTACTGTTTTTGTCCTCCCCAACATAAGGTGTTTCAAGGATTTTAGGAACATTTTCTAGGGATGGATGATGAACAATATAATTAATTGCATTAAATCCAATTTTACCAAAACCAATATTTTCGTGACGGTCTTTTCTTGCCCCTTTATCGTTTTTGCTATCATTGATATGAAGGACTTTGATTCGATCTAGACCCACTAATTTATCGAATTGTTCTAAGACTCCATCAAAATCATTCACAATATCATAGCCTGCATCATGAGTATGACAAGTGTCAAAACAGACAGATAGCTTTTCATTATGTGTTACTCCATCAATAATTTGGGCAATTTCTTCAAATGACCTTCCACATTCAGATCCTTTACCGGCCATTGTTTCTAATGCGATCTGTACTTTGTGTTCCTTTGTCAGAACCTCATTTAAGCCCGCAATTATCTGCTTTATTCCCGCTTCAGCACCAGCTCCAACATGTGCACCAGGATGAAGGACAATTTGATTGGCACCAAGTGCCTCTGTTCTTTCAATTTCAGAACGTAAAAAGTTTACACCTAGTTCATACGTTGATGGGTTTGAAGTATTACCGATATTGATGATATATGGAGCATGAACAACAATTTCATCAATTCCATTTTCCTTCATATGAGCTTGTCCTGCTTCTATATTTAAATCCTCTATTTTTTTTCGTCTTGTATTTTGGGGTGCTCCTGTATAAATCATAAAAGTATTTGCACCGTATGATACGGCTTCTTCACTAGCTGCTAGAAGCATTTTTTTTCCACTCATTGATACATGTGAGCCAAGTTTTAGCATGCTATACCTCTCCTATCTCCCTACAAATTCATAAAAGTATATTACCATAGATCATGCTTATTTTCTCTTTAAGCGTTTTTGACGCTTTTTAATTTTTTCCATTTCTTGATTCATCTTTTTCTTATAGCCTGGTTTCACCTTCTTAGGCTTTTTCACCTGACTTTGTGCAAGTTTATCAATTTCATCAACTTGCTTTTTTCTAGCCTTTCGTTTGTTTCTTTCGCCAATATTGACCCATTCTTCATTTTCAAGGTCCTTATTTACAAAAGTAACTCCCATTTTTTCAAGTCTTATAATTGCATCTTCATCCGCTGGCTCATAAATCGTAGCTGCAATTCCTGAATAGCCCGCCCTTGCCGTTCTACCTACCCTGTGAATGTAAAAATCAAGATCACTAGGTAGTTCATAATTAATTACATGGCTCACACCTTCAATGTCAATACCTCTTGCAGCTAAATCCGTTGCCACTACGTATTGGAACTCTAATGAATTAATTTGCTTCATGACCTTTTTACGTTCTCTTGGTGGGAGGTCTCCGTGGAGTCGCCCTACCTTCATACCTTTTGCAATTAAGCCATCTGCTACTTCGTCAGCCATTTTTTTCGTATTGGTAAAAATAATCGCTAAATATGGATTATAAACCTCTAACATGGATTGCAAAAGCTTTAACTTATTTCGATGTCGTAATGGAACAAGTATATGTTCTACCTTAGCGGCAGTAGCTTGCTCAGGTGCAACATGAGTGTATCTAGGGTTTTCCATATATTTTTTTAGAAATGGCTTTAATTTATCAGGAATGGTTGCTGAAAACACTAAAATTTGTAGGTCTTCGGCCATCCTCGCTGCAATTTGGTCGACGTCTTCGATGAAGCCCATATCAAGCATTAGATCAGCTTCATCTACCACAATTTGACTCGCTGTGTAAACTTGAAGAGCTTGTTCCTTAATTAAATCGTGAATCCTTCCAGGAGTTCCTACAACAATATGTGGTTGTGTTTTTAGTTTTTCGATGGCACGTGCTTTATCCGTCCCACCTACAAATAATTTTGCTGTAATTGGATTCTCATCACTAAATTTAATGATTTTTCCTATTTCATGATGTATTTGCGTTGCAAGCTCACGGGTAGGTGCAGTAATAACAGCCTGTACCTCCTGTTTTGCAGAATCAATATTATTAATAATTGGCAGTATGTACGCATGGGTTTTACCTGTACCTGTTTGTGATTGCCCAATCGCACTTTCGCCCCGCTGAATGCTCGGTATTAACCGTTCTTGAATTTCGGTCGGCTTTGTAAATTTAATCTCTTTTAATGCTTCAAGTATAAAAGGCTGAAATTGAAAACGTTCAAAATCTTTTACTGTCATTACGATCCCTCATTTATATAAATATGAATTTGTTTTGCAAGGTTTGGGTTTATTATATGTTTTCTCATAACCTAACAATTTATTATATAGGAAAGCTTGTCAAAATACCAATTGAGCCCATTTGAAGTAATAGGTAAAACATTTAATTCACCCACCGCATATCCTAAAAATAAGGTATTATCACCCGATTCATTCTTCTACTTAACTTAGGTAATCTGAAAGGAGGAGAAGTAAATGTTTTATCCACGACAACCAATGAATCAAATGAGAGCAATGAGACAAATGAGGTCACCATCCATGTTTCCACAGCAATATGGGTTTCGACCACCAGGAATGTACGGTGGTATGCAAGGCATGCAAGGACAAGGAAGATCCGGATTAGGTGGCCTTTTGAAAAAATTAATCCCTGGAATGGGAAAGTCAAATCCCATGCAAGGAATGGGAGGTATGCCTGGTTTCTTTAATCCTTCACAAGGAATGAACGCAGGCACCCTTCAAAATTTAGCAAATCCCTCTAACCTTAGTGCGATGATGGGAAATGTACAAAAAACGTTAAAAATGGCTGAATCTGTTGTTCCAATGGTTCAACAATATGGGCCATTAATGAAAAATATCCCTGCAATGGTTAGGATGTATAGTGCGATTAAAAATGCAGGGAATGAACAGGAAGAAGAGAATGAGACTATTTCACTATCAGATGTGACTTCAGACAGTGAAGAGTTTGAAAATGAAGAAGAAAAACCAAAAGCAAGTGGTACCGGTCAATCAGTTCCAAAGCTTTACATTTAAAAGACTTTGTATTATCCTTCATACTCAGATATAATAAATACGAGATTACGAGAGTACCAATAGGTATGAGCTATCCGATTTATTGACTGAGGAGGAGAAGAGCATGGAAGTAATCAAAATTGCTCCCCGTGGATATTGCTACGGTGTAGTAGATGCGATGGTAATTGCGAAAAATGCCGCTTTAGATAAATCATTACCAAGACCTATATATATACTAGGAATGATTGTTCACAATAAGCACGTAACTGATGCCTTTGAAGAAGAAGGAATTATTACGCTTGATGGAGCAAACCGTTTAGATATTTTAAATCAGGTTAAAGAAGGTACCGTTATTTTCACAGCGCATGGCGTTTCACCAGAGGTGAAAAGATTAGCAAAAGAACGAGGTCTTGTCACACTTGATGCAACTTGCCCTGATGTAACTAGAACACATGATTTGATTAAGGAAAAAACAGCTGAAGACTACCATATTATTTATATTGGTAAAAAGGGCCACCCAGAGCCAGAAGGTGCATTAGGTGTAGCCCCTAGTTTCGTTCATCTTGTTGAAACGGTTGAAGATGTTGAAAAACTAGAGCTAAATCATGAAAACCTTGTTGTGACTAACCAAACAACAATGAGTCAGTGGGACGTTCTTCATGTAATGGAAAAGGTTAAGGAAAAGTTTCCACATGCTGAAGTCCACAATGAAATTTGTTTAGCTACACAGGTTCGACAAGAAGCTGTTGCCCAACAAGCAACTGTGGCTGACTTAACAATCGTAGTTGGAGATCCGAAGAGTAATAACTCAAACCGTCTCGCACAAGTTTCCGAAGAAATTGCAGGCACAAAAGCATATCGTGTTGCAGACGTAAGTGATATTCAACTTGAATGGCTTAAAGGTGTTGAGAAAGTAGCCGTAACAGCTGGTGCTTCCACCCCAACGCCAATTACGAAAGAAGTCATTAACTTTTTAGAACAATTCGATCCTGAAAATGAGGAAACATGGGAACGAGCTCGAAAAGTTCCACTCTATAAAGTGTTACCAAAGGTAAAGGTAGCTAAAAAGTAAACGATCAAAAGCGTTCTTAAATAAAGGAAAAGGTACTCCAGCAAAATTGGAGTACCTTTTTTCATAGGAATTGAAATGGATCTGTATTTAGTTCTGAGGTAATCACAGTAACCTCGAATTTCTTTTCTTTGAAACGCTCCGTTAAGATATTAGCTACCCCTTTTTTCATGACCTTTTCAACATTGTGGCCTGGATCAACGATATTAAGGCCCATCATCATTGCATCATGAGCAACATGGTAATACATATCTCCAGTTACATACACGTCTGCACCAGCTCTTTTAGCATGTGAAACATATTTATTTCCGTCTCCTCCAAGTACCGCAACCTTCTTCACTTTATCTGAAAGAGTACCTACGACACGAAGTCCATCTACTTCTAATTTATCCTTAACATGAAAGGCGAATTGCTCAAGTGTCATCTCCTGTTCGAGATAACCAACACGTCCAAGTCCAAGCACATTACCTTCATTTTCAAGGGGATAAATATCGAAAGCAACCTCCTCATATGGATGCGCGTTAAGCATAGCCGTGATCACCTTCTTTTGAAGGCCACTCGGAAAAACCGTCTCAATTTTGATTTCATCCACAACTTCTAATTTACCGACTTCACCTATATGTGGGTTTGTCCCTTGATGTGGTAAAAATGTTCCTGTACCAGGCGTGTTGTAAGTACAATGACTGTAATTCCCTATAAAACCTGCACCAGCCGAGCCTAAAGCATCTCGTACTTCATCAGCAGACTCCCGAGGGACATAGACAGCTAGTTTTTTTAACTTTTCCTCGTAGGTTGGCGCAAGCAATTCAATATTGGTTAACCCCAATGCATCCGCAAGTAAGTCATTCACGCCCCCAACAGCCACGTCTAAATTTGTATGTGCTGCATAAATCGCTATGTTATGTAAAATACACTTTTCAATGATTCTTCCAGATGGTGTATCCGTTTGAACCGTTTTTAAGGGTCGAAAAATAGGAGGATGATGAGCAATAATCAAATCAACATCATTTGAAATGGCTTCATCAACCACATTTTCTAATACATCAAGTACAACCATTATTTTTTTTATTGGTTTGTTTAATGTACCAACTTGAAGGCCGATTCTTTCTCGATCACCTTCGACGGCTAAGTGCTTTGGAGAAAATTGCTCAAATACTTGTATTACTTCAAAACCGTTAGGTATTTTGCTCATTGTAATGCCTCCTTTACTATTTTTATTTTTTGCTTGAGCTCTTCTTTTCGTGTCTGATTTTCAGGTGTTTCTCCTGCTGTCTCAAGCTGTGATAAGATCTTTTCCCAATGTTTTAGTTCATGATCCCATTTTTTTTTCAAAAACTGAATTTTTTTCTTTTAATAAGAATGGTCCTAGTAAAAGTTCTTGTTCCTTATCCTGATAAGGCTTAAGTGGGTTTCCTTTTTCGGCAACTAAAACTTCATAGATTTTTTTGTCTTCCTCTAGGATTTCTTCTGCGATTATCTCCCAATCGTTTTCAATAAGCCATTCTCTAATTGTTGAAGCACCAATATTTGGTTGTAGGATGAGTCTTTGTACACCAGGCAGTTTGTTTTTGCCATTTTCAAGTATGGAGCGGATAAGCGAGCCCCCCATACCTGCTATGGTAATACATGTAACTTCATTTGGTTGAATGACTTCCAGTCCATCCCCTTTACGAGCTTCAATTTTGGCATCAAGCTCACTTTTGGAGATTTGTTTTTTTGCAGATTGTAATGGTCCCTCTGCTACCTCTCCTGCTATTCCTCCAGAGATAAACCCATTTAAGTATGCATAGCACGGAAGATAGGCGTGGTCAGACCCGATGTCTGCTAATATTGCCCCTTTTGGTATGTATGATGCGACAGTTTCAAGCCGCTTTGATAGCTTTTCTTCATTCATAATAACACCACATTTTTTTAGGATAGTTAAAAAGTCCGGTGAAAATGACACATCGAATTTCTTCGTTGGCTTGTTTTTCCGTTCCTTGGAAAAGAAAACCACTTTTCCGGCGTGCAAAATCGTCTGCTCAAGTATTCACTACATACTATCCGCTACTCAAAACTGCACCGCCTTGAACTTTCGACGCACAGGATGTGCTAGTGTCGACAATGCCACAGGACGTGGCGTTTTTGTCGACGCGGTCCTTTTCATCCTCCTTTTTTAACATCATATTTTTTAGTTTTTATTATACAAGATGTCAGTAGAAACTTCCATCTGACAGGGAAGGGCAGTAAAAAACCCTTTACATTTATGCAAAGGGTTTTTTTATTATTTATTTTTGTTCAACTAACCAATTTGCGATTTCTTGTACTTGTGCAGGGTCTTTAACTAAGCCACCTGGCATCGCACCTCTACCATTAGTGATTACATCCTGAATCTCTTCTACGGAAAGATCAACACCTTTTAAAGCAGGTGCAGTACCTTGACCTGCTAAATCTTGACCATGGCATGCTGCACATGTTCCTTGGACAACTTCTTCTGGGGAAGCAGCTGCTGTTTCTGGAGCCTCTTCACCTTGGTTTGCCATTTCGTCCATGTTACCTAGTCCAACAAAGCCTAATAGGAACATAAGTCCAATACCGAAAACTGCAATCAGGGCAAATGGTATTAATGGATTCTTTTTCATTATTCTGACCTCCCTTACCTTATGTACATCAAAAATAGATATAATTATTATTCTATACAAACACTCTCTATTTTACTTGAAAAATGATAGAAGTAAAAGACCTATTTGTACAAGAACTTATTTAACATAATATTGTAAAATTTTTTTACACAAAAACGTCACAAATTTGTCATAAAAAATAATAAAAACTCCTTCCCAATTGGCAAGGAGTCAATAAGACATATTTATTTAGCATCCAATTGAACGTGCAATGACCATTCGTTGAATTTCAGAGGTCCCTTCCCCGATTTCAAGAAGCTTTGCATCCCGCATAAATCTTTCAACATGATATTCTTTCATATAACCATAGCCACCGTGTATCTGGACAGCTTGATTTGTCACCTCCATACAAATTTCAGAGGCATAAAGCTTTGCCATTGAAGCTTCTTTTGAGAAACTTCTTCCTTGATCCTTCAACCATGCAGCTTTGTACACCATATTCCGTGCCAGTTCAATCTTCATCGCCATATCTGCTAATTTAAATTGAATAGCCTGGAAGGTAGATAGGGACTTTCCAAATTGTTTGCGTTCTTTTGCATAATGTAGGGCCTTTTCATAGGCTGCTTGT
The DNA here is from genome assembly GCF_042680725.1 of Ferdinandcohnia salidurans. Lineage (NCBI taxonomy): Bacteria > Bacillati > Bacillota > Bacilli > Caryophanales > Bacillaceae > Ferdinandcohnia > Ferdinandcohnia salidurans. Next base: position 227,329 of record NZ_JBHUEK010000031.1, on the reverse strand, counting down.
GCAATTCCAACTGCCATTGCTCCAATGCCGATTCTGCCGCCATCTAGCGTTATTAGAAACTGTCTGAAGCCTTCTCCTCGTTTTCCTAGCAGGTTTTCTTCAGGTACATGAACGTCCTCTAAAACTAATTCCGTCGTGTTTGAAGCATTGAGTCCCATTTTCTCGTAATTATCAATAACTTTAAAGCCTTCTGCATCAGTTGGTACTATAATTGCGCTAATTTCTTTTTTAGCCCCATGACGGCCCGTTATCGCTGTGAGGGCTAAATGCTTTGCGAAACTGGCATTTGTGATAAAGCATTTATTTCCATTAATGATAAACTGATTATTTTCGAGAATGGCTTCTGTTTGGGTTCCACCTGCATCTGATCCAGCATTGGGTTCTGTTAATCCAAAGGCTCCCAAGGACTCTCCTGTGCAAATAGGTATTAAGTATTTTAGTTTTTGTTCTTTTGTTCCAAATAAATGAAGGGGTGCACCACCAAGTGAGATATGTGCCGAGTATGTAATTCCGGTAGACCCACAGGCACGGCTAAGTTCTTCGACCACGATTGCAAAGCTAATTGTATCAGAATCTGCTCCGCCATATTCTTCAGGAAACGGCAGACCCATCATCCCTAATTCTCCAAGCTTTTGAAAAATTTCTTTTGGGAAACGTTTATCTTTATCCCGTTGTTCAGCACCTGGAGCAACTTCTGCTTCGGAAAACTCTCTAATTGTTTTTTGGATCAATTTTTGCTCGGTCGTTAAATCGAAATTCATAATACCCCTCCCGTTGTATACGTTTTCATATCTATTATATCGGGAGTTGGTGAATTTTCAAATAATTTAAATTTTCAATAAAGTAACAACTGAAATTATACTAACGAGAACTCCTGCTATCAAAAAATACTTCTTCTTTAAAAACACTCCAACTAAAATCCAACCGATACAATTCAAAAGAATCATACCGATTAAATAAAGTGCCTGTCCTTTAAAAAGTAGTTCACTTAAACTCGTTGTTAAAAGCAAGGTGAAAAGGGCGAAAATAATTGAACCAAAATGAACGAAAAGTGGATTAGTTCTTTGAGTAATTAGGCCTAAAATGCAGATAATTAAAAAAATAAAGTTTAATACCATTTGCAATATAGTCGATATTTCAGTAAAATAAGTGACAAGTAATAAAACTGGTAAAAGTAAACCAATTCCGATGATCGAAACAAATGGAGTTTTCTTAGTTAAAGTTGTTTCTTTTGTTGATTCAATTCCTTCTCCCTCTGTATATAACGAGAGTAGGAAATTACAATATGCTTCTGGCAGTAATTTATTTTTACGCCAATATAGGATTTCATTGATAATAATCTTTTTTCTGTCTTGATTCATGAAAGCGCTCACCTTGTTTGAATAAAATCAAAGACTAAAACTCCATGTTTGAGTGGCATTGTCTTTGTACCCATGTCGAATAGGGCTAAAACTAAAAAAATAGTTTACTTCAATTGTATGAAGTAAACTACGGAATGTAAATGAAAATATTTATTCTAAGAAATCCTTTAATCTCTTACTACGGCTTGGATGACGAAGCTTTCGTAGGGCTTTTGCTTCAATTTGTCGAATACGTTCACGAGTAACACCAAATACTTTACCAACCTCTTCGAGAGTACGAGTACGTCCATCATCCAATCCAAAGCGTAGACGTAATACATTTTCTTCTCGATCTGTTAAGGTATCTAGAACATCTTCCAGTTGTTCTTTTAAAAGCTCATATGCAGCATGCTCTGATGGAGAAGTTGCGTCTTGGTCTTCGATAAAGTCTCCAAGATGTGAGTCATCTTCTTCACCAATTGGTGTTTCTAATGATACAGGTTCTTGTGCAATCTTTAAGATTTCCCTTACCTTTTCTGGTGTTAAATCCATATCTTCTCCAATTTCTTCAGGCGTTGGTTCGCGCCCCAGGTCCTGGAGTAACTGACGTTGCACACGGATTAATTTATTAATTGTTTCTACCATATGAACAGGAATACGGATGGTTCTAGCTTGGTCTGCAATCGCACGTGTGATGGCTTGACGTATCCACCATGTTGCATACGTACTAAATTTGAAACCTTTGCGATAATCAAATTTTTCAACAGCTTTAATAAGTCCCATATTACCTTCTTGGATTAAATCCAGGAACAACATCCCACGACCAACGTAACGCTTAGCAATACTTACTACAAGTCGCAAATTGGCTTCAGCAAGTCTACGTTTGGCCTCTTCATCACCTTGTTCAATTCGTTCAGCAAGTTGAATTTCATCATCAGCGGAAAGTAAATCAACACGGCCAATTTCTTTCAGGTACATACGTACTGGGTCATTTATCTTTACTCCTGGAGGAACACTTAGATCATTAAGATCAAATTCTTCTTCCTTGGATAGTTCTTGAATATTTGGATCATCTTCATTGTCATCATCAGCATCATGATCCCCGCTATCACCTAATAATTCAATACCCTGCTCTCCAAGGAACTCATAATATTCATCAAGGTGGTCTGATTCAACTTCAAAACCAGACATACGCTCAGCGATTTCTTCATATGTCAATACACCACGTTTTTTTCCTAGTGCTGTTAATTTTTCTTTAACTTGCTCTAATGTTAACTCAGTATCGACTTCTTTAGACTTTTCAGCCATTTGTTCCCCTCCTTCCAAACTTGTAAGACATAGAGGTTAGAAAACCTTTTTGTTAAATTAATGCTTTTTTCATTTGAATGATTTCATTTGCAATTGTAGCAGCCTTCAAATAATCCTTACTTCGTTCAGCCTCTAGTTGTTCAGATTCTTTTTCTTTTATCATTGACATTTTTTTGTGATTCAACACCTGTTTCACATAATCTGATAAAACAGATTCCGTCACTTCCTCTTCAATGGACATCATTGCAATATCGGTGACAATCCTTTTTAAACTCTCATCATGAATCCTTGTTAGTAATGTGCTGATATCTGGTTCATAGCCTTCTTCATAAAATGCATATAGGTACGTTACAATCGCTCGATGCTCTTCGATATTAAATTCGGCTTGAAGCTGATCCTGTATTTTCTCAGCAATATCCCGACTACGCAACATATAAGCAATTAAATATCGTTCTGCATTATGATAGGCTTTAAGTAAATGTTTTGATACGGTAGGTTTCGCTTTCGTATTATTTCTATTCGAAGAGAAATTATCCCTTTTTTTCCGTTCAGATTTATAATACTGAAGCTGTTGGGTTTTTAATGCATCAAGTGATATAGAAAATTCACTTGATAATTGGCGCAAATAATGGTCCCTTTCTACAGCCTTTTCTAAAGAGGAAATTTCTTTAATAACATCTTCTATATAACGGATGCGATCTCCTTCATCCTGAAGATTTTTTCCTTTTCTTAAGTACTGCATTTTAAATGCCATTAATGTAAGACTTGCCCCTATTACATCATTTTTAAACTTATCTGCGCCATATTTTCTAATGTAGTCATCAGGGTCCATGCCATTTGGCATTGTTGCTACTCTTACATAACAACCCGCTTCACCTAGCATACTAGAAGCTCGTAAAGCGGCATCTAAGCCCGCATTGTCAGAGTCATAACAGATAACAACAGATTCCACATTCCGTCTTATTATTTTTACATGTTCATCCGTCAAGGATGTGCCCATCGTACCAATTGAATTTGGAACATCAGCTGTATCTGCTGCAATGACATCTGCAAATCCCTCAAAAAGAACCACTTGCTGGTGTTTTCGAATAGCAAGTCTAGCTTGATGGAAATTATAAAGGGTCTTGCTTTTATTAAAAATAATCGTTTCAGGGCTGTTTAAATATTTTGGTTCCTGCCCCTTATCAAGCACCCTGCCAGAAAATGCTATGGTTTTACCTTGGTGATCCCATATCGGGAACATTATGCGGTTTCGAAATCTATCAAAGAATGTTCCGGTATCCTCCTTTTTTACGAGCAGTCCGGCCCGTTCCATCAACTCAGGCCTAAAGCCTCTCTTCTGAAGAAATTTCGTGGCAAAGTCCCACGAGTCAAGGGCATAGCCAATTTCAAACTTATCGATGATTTCTCTTGTGAAGCCCCTATTGGTTAAATAGTCTAGCGCTGGTTGACCCTCTTTTGTATTAAGTAATAGGTGATGATAGAATTTCTTTAATAATTCGTGTGCTTCTTGCATTTTTGATGCTTCATTGTTTTTATCAGAAACAGCAGTTGGCTGTTCATAATCTGACAAATCTATGTTCACTTTATTAGCGAGGTTTATTGCCGCCTCCGCGAAGGAATACCCTTCTAAGTCCATTAAAAAAGAAAATACATTTCCACCTGCTCCACACCCAAAACAATGAAAGATTTGTTTATCGGGAGATACAGAGAATGAAGGGGTATTTTCACCATGAAATGGGCATAAGCCAAAATAATTTCTACCTTGCTTCTTCAATTGAACATATTCACTAACAACATCAACAATGTCAACAGAAATACGAATTTTTTCGATTGTTTCTTCGGGTATTCGATATCCCATGTATAACATCCCCAAGTACTAAATTATTCGATGTTTAGAGTTTAAATCCTGCAAGATTCGACAAACTTTTTTTAAAAATTTTAGTAAAATGTTGTCTGTCTTCGTCAGTAAAGGGTTTTGGTCCTTTTGAATATGAACCACTCCGTCTTTCTTTTGCAGATAAAAAGCGAAAATGGAGGATTTGTTCCATATCCTCTTCCTTAAACTCTTTGCCACGAGGTGATATAACAGTTACACCTCTATTTACTAAAATACTCGCTAAGCCAGTATCCTGGGTAATGACGATGTCTTTTTTTATTGCATGATTCATAATATAGAGATCTGCTGCTTCTTTCTCAGCATCCACGTACACCCATTTACCACCCATTGGAGTCGACATAACATGAGCATACGACGCTACAAATACAACATTGATATTATATGTACCTGCTATGCTAAGTATTTCTTCTTTAACTGGACAAGCATCCGCATCCACAAATATTTTATTCTTTTTTTCGTCATATTTCTCTATTCTACATCACTCCGAAGAATCCTTCTTTTCAAGAAAAAGATTACAAATAAGTTCAAAAATCTGTGATTGTCCCATCTTTAGGTGAGCAATTATGGACAGATATACTATCATATATCTGTTGAGAAATATTGAAACAAGGAAAAAAATGTCGAAAATTAATTCACCTATTCCATAATTTATCCTTGACAACCTTCAATATATAGTTTATTCTATCCAATCGAACTCTAAACCTAAAAATATGTATTTTTATCACAATTTTTTATTATAATATAAAATTCCTTCAAGCGCCATAAAAAAACATATCTTTTTAGAGATATGTTTTTTACTGTATAAGTAGTCTTATGTTTACTTTGTTTTACGATTACTTATTTTATTTAAAATAATATTGGCCGTTTCTTCAACCGCTTTATTTGATACATCCACTACATCACAATTAATTTTATTCACGAGAGATTCAAAGTGGTCAAGTTCTTCTTTAATACGATTAATATTTGCATAGATCGCTTGGTCATCCAAACCTAATGACTTTAATCTTTCACGTCTAATATGGTTTAGCTTCTCTGGGCTGATTTTTAGTCCAAAGCATTTATTCGGTGATACTTTAAAGAGCTCTTCCGGTGGATCAACTTCTGGGACGATTGGGACGTTTGCGACTTTATAGCGCTTATGAGCGAGATACTGAGATAAAGGCGTTTTGGACGTTCTTGAAACCCCGATTAAGACAATATCTGCACGTAAAATTCCTCTTGGGTCGCGACCGTCATCATACTTAACAGCAAATTCAATTGCCTCAATCTTTTTGAAATAATCCTCATCTAGTTTTCGTACAAGACCTGCTTCAAATCTTGGGTTACTTTCATAAAGGCCAGACATTTTTTCGATTAATGGACCCAGGATATCGTTTACAATTACCCCTTCACGTGCAGCTTCGATCACAAGAAAATCTCGTAGTTCAGGAACTACAAGTGTGAATGCAATAATTGCATTATTAAGTTTGGCAAGTGCGACAACCTCTGCTAATGTAGCTGTATCTTCTACATAAGGAATTCGTTTGATTTCTGTATGGGAGCCGTTAAATTGGCTAACTGCCGCTTTAACAACTAATTCAGCTGTTTCCCCAACTGAATCTGATACTACATATACAACGCGATTTCTCATTTTAATTCTCCATCTCCTAACTTAAAAGATCAAAATGCTCATTAAAGGATTTCATCACCAGCAAGTCCTACGAATGCTTTTGTCATATTTGTCTTAGTGATTCTGCCAATTACCTCTATACCCCGTTCTGATTGCTTAACAATTGGTAATGCATCAATTTGTTTTTCAATCAATTTATGAGCCACGTCAATTAAAAGATCATCTTTTTCACACATCGTAATATTTGGCATTCGTGTCATAATAATTGTAACGGGTACAGATTTTAAATCCTGGTTTCCAAGACTTGCCCGCAGTAAGTCTTTACGTGATAAAACTCCAACAAGAAGTGATGATTTATCCACCACAAACAATGTACCGACATCTTCTAAAAACATTGTCACGATTGCATCATAGACAGATATACTCTCATTAATCACAACAGGGATAGATTGGTAATCCATCACTTTAATTTTATTTATCCTATCCGCAAGTAATTGCTGACCTGTTTTACCTGTGTAGAAATAGCCGACACGTGGCCTGGCTTCAAGATATCCTGCCATAGTTAATATAGCGAGGTCTGGTCGAAGAGTCGCCCTAGTCAAATTTAAACGTTCTGCAATAGCTTCACCAGTGATTGGCCCATTGTCTTTTACGATTTGTACGATTTGTTCTTGCCGCTTACTCAGTTCTATTGTACTCACCACCATTCCTAAAATCTATAGTATTTATTTTAAATATGTAAGTTGTTTGAAAAGAGTTATACTAATTATTAATTATTATATACTAATTGCGTAATCACGTATAGTAAATAGAAAAAGACTAGGAGCTAATTCTTCTGCTCCTAGTTTTTAAATTGTTTATCCCAAGTGTTACTTTTTCGCGGTCATAAACATGTACATTCGTTTTTCATGGTCAGTTTATTTTACAATAATTGCGTTCAGGTCCCCAATTAAATAAATAATGTTAGCTAGTTGCACCATTTGTGCAAGTCGGTTTTTCCTTACTGCCGCATCATCTGCCATTACCATTGTATGTTCGAAGTATTGATCAATTAGCTCTCTCAATGAAGCTAATAAATGGAAAGCTTCTGCTACTTCATGATTGTTTAGACTTTCAATTACTTTTGGTTTTACTTCAGTGAACTTCTCAAAGAGATTCTTTTCCTCTTCAGATTGGAAAAAGCTTGGATTAATTTCAGCTTCTTCACCTTTTTTGGCGATGTTAACAACCCTACCTAATGACTCAATAGTTGTTTTAAAATCTTGGTGGTCCTTGTTGTTCTCAAGCATTTCCGCCTTTTTAATAATAAGTCCAACATTTCCAATCTTTGTACCAAGAACCGCATCAATAATATCATAGCGGATGTTTCTAGTATTTAGTTCATGTTTGATTCGTAATTTGAAAAAGTGAACAAGTTCTTTCTTAATTTCTTGTTTTTCAAGCTTCGCAACTTTTGCCTCAACAAACAGATCTAATACACCATCGATTAGTTCTTCAAGGCCAATATTCCAACCTTTATCAAGTAAGATTTGAACGACACCAGAAGCCATACGGCGTAATGCATATGGATCCTGTGATCCTGTTGGAATAATACCGATTGAGAAACATCCAACTATTGTATCCAATTTATCCGCTAAACTAACTACTGCGCCAATAGTCGAATTAGGACTAGAATCGTCAGCATGTCTAGGCATGTAATGCTCGTTAATAGCTACCGCCACTGCCTCGTCTTCTCCACTAATTCGTGCATAGCGTTCACCCATTACACCTTGAAGCTCAGGAAATTCATACACCATATTGGTTACAAGGTCAAATTTGCATATTTCGGCTGCTCTGTTTGCTTTTTCCTGTGTTTGGCTATCAATGTTAAGAAGTTCTGACACCTTCTTAGTGATATGCTGAATTCTTCTAACCTTATCACCAATTGAACCAATTTCTTCATGGTAAATTATTTTATCAAGCTTTTGGACTAAGTTATCAATTTCTAACTTTTGATCTTCTTTATAAAAGAAATCTGCATCAGATAAACGTGCTCGTAAAACCTTCTCATTCCCTCTAGCAACTTTATCAAGATAGTTATGATCACCATTACGAACTGCGACAAAGTAAGGTAGTAGGGCCCCGTTTTTGTCCTTTACAGGGAAATAACGCTGATGCTCTCTCATACTTGTAATTAACACTTCTTCCGGTAAATTCAAAAATTCTTCCTCAAATTTTCCGAAAAAGGCAGTAGGATATTCAACAAGATTTGTTACTTCATTCAGTAAATCTTCGTCAATTGGAATCTCCCAATTGTTGTCCTCTTCAAGTATTTTGATTTGATTCGTAATGGCTTCTTTGCGCTCAAGATAATCCGCAATCACATATTGAGACATAAGTACTTTTTCATAGTCTCTAGGAGATGTGATTTCAACCTCTTGACCTAAGAAACGATGTCCCCATGTTTTATTTCCTGATGTTACATTCGTAATCGTGATTGGTATTATTTGATCTCCAAACAAAGCGACAATCCATTTAATTGGACGGACATAGCGAAGGTCTTGATCGCCCCAGCGCATATTTTTAGGGAATGAAAGATGGACGATAACACCCTCAAGTTCACCTAAGATTTCTTTCGTGTCTTTCCCTTTAATAAATTTATTGATATGTGCATATTCCACACCATTTATTTCTTTAAAAAAGATATCCTCAACAGAAGCACCCTGTCCTCTTGTGAACCCCATTGCAGCTTTTGTCCAATTTCCATCTTGGTCTAAGGCAATTTTTTTTGCAGGACCTTTTGCTTCTAGTTCAACATCCTTTTGTTTGTCGGCAACATCCCGAACAAGAACCGCTAGTCTTCTCGGTGAAGAAAAACTCTCTACTTGCTCAAATGAAATATTATGTTCAAGCAGCCAGTTTGTAACCTTGTCAGAAAGCTGATTCATAGAATCTGTTACAAAGCGTGCTGGCATTTCCTCTAATCCAATTTCAATCAATAAATCTCGATTACTCATTACGATCGTCTCCTTTTGCCTTCAGCATTGGGAAGCCTAATTTTTCCCGCTCATCATAAAACGTTTTAGCTACCTTACGAGCTAAATTACGAACTCTGCCGATATATCCTGTTCTTTCGGTAACTGAAATTGCTCCCCTTGCATCTAATTGGTTAAAGGTGTGAGAACATTTTAAGACATAGTCATAGGCTGGATGAACGAGTCCTTCGTCCATTTGACGATGCGCTTCCTTTTCATAAATGCTAAATAAGTTAAATAGCATTTCTGTATCTGATGTTTCAAACGTATACTTTGAATGTTCGTACTCAGGCTGATGGAAAATATCTCGAACTGTAAATCCTTTTGTCCATTCAAGATCAAAAACATTCTCTTTATCTTGAATATATGAGGCTAAACGTTCAATTCCATATGTAATCTCAACAGATACTGGCTTACATTCAATACCTCCAACTTGTTGGAAATATGTAAATTGAGTAACTTCCATTCCATCTAGCCAAACTTCCCAACCAAGCCCTGCTGCTCCAAGTGTTGGGGCTTCCCAGTTATCTTCAACGAAGCGGATATCATGTTCTAATGGATTAATTCCTAATGCACGTAAGGAATCTAGATATAATTCCTGAATATTATCAGGTGACGGCTTCATGATCACTTGAAATTGATGGTGTTGGTATAAGCGGTTTGGGTTCTCTCCGTAACGGCCATCGACTGGGCGTCTTGAAGGTTCAACATATGCCACATTCCACGGCTCAGGGCCAAGGCTTCTTAGGAATGTGTAGGGACTCATTGTTCCAGCACCCTTTTCAACGTCATAAGCCTGCATCAGAATGCAACCTTGATCTGACCAATGCTTCTGTAAGGTTAATATCATTTCTTGAATATTCATTAATCTTGCACCTCCAAAATTATAAAGCGAAAAGCGCCTTGCTCAGAAACGAGGAAACTGGCCGACTAGAATCGCCACGTCCTGTGGCAAAGTCGGCACTAGCACATCCTGTGCGTCGGAGACTCCGACAAAGAGGCGCTTTTTGCCTCTGCAGGAGGAGTTGAAGTTTCTCGAGTTTCTAGGCGCTGCAGCTAGGTTGAAAAAACTATTTATAAAAAAATAAAAAAACTCCCCTCCTCTATGCCTAATTGTAGACATAGGGACGAGAGTTTACCCGCGGTTCCACCCTATTTGCAAAAACTCTATGAGTTATTGCCTCTTTCAAGCGATACACTCTGGAACGCCTTCCTTATCTGTTCATACCCTAGCTTCCACCATCCTAGGTTCGCTTTTATGAACGGGGATAAGTACTACTTTCCTTCACCGTGCAATATTTTTAGATGAGGTTCAAAAAGTAGCCAAATGATTAGACTTCGAATCTCTGCGTCACTCGGCCTCTCCGGTCCTCACGTATTAAGAGCATACGCTGCGGTCCTCAAGTCACTCTTTCCTTGACCTTCTCGCTTCTGATTCGTCAACTTTTTGAACTCTTATTTTATTTGAACTATATTCCAAATTCACTGCTATGTCAAGTAGACCACGTTAGGTTAGACGTAAATTTTCAAGTTGGTCTAGGAATCGTTTAGATTTTAGATATAAGCCTGAATATTCCTCGTAGTACATGTCAATGACCATCTTCAATTCTTTCTTCGTTTCGTCTTTTACGGCAATTTTTCCTAATCGGTTTAAATCAAAATAATAAAATAAGCGCAACAAACGAATTGTTGCTTGCGATACTTTCAAATGATAGGGTTCTTTTTCATAACAGCGGTGGCAAAGTAACCCACCCTCTCTTATCGAAAAGGCAAATTCACCCTCTGTACTGTTACAGTTTGTACATTCATTAAGTCGAGGATACAACCCAAGCAATGGTAGCATTTTAAGCTCATATATATACAAAAGAATATCAGGATCATACCCCTCATTTAAGTAATTGAGGGTTTGATACAACATTTCAAATAAAAACGGGTTTGATCTCTTATCTTCAGTGCATTTATCGGTTAACTCGACAACATATGATGCATATGCCGTTAGGAAAATATCTTCCCGAATACTTCGTAAGGTTGAAATCGTTTCACCTTGTTGTAATACGCCTAAACCTGACGTCTTTTGAACTAAAAACTGTCCATATGTAAAAACCTGGGTAATGGCTGCAAGGCGACTACTAGGTTTCTTTGCACCTCTTGCCATTACCCCTATTTTCCCCCATTCACGGGTATACAAAGTTACGATTTTATTTGTTTCACCATAATCACTTGTTCTTATGATAATACCTTCGCATTTTTGTAGCACTACTGTCACCATCCATTGGCAACTAGGCAATCCAATTACCGTTGATTATTTGCGTCATACATGACTTATTTAAGGTTTAAGACGCTTTTTTTAGGATGGTCAAGTAATTGGAAAATCTATTTCTGCTAGCTCCTCACTTTGTGCCTCGGGTCTCTCTGTCTTCTCTTGTTCCAATTCCTTAAAAAGAAGATACGTATCAACATTACCTGTTTGACTAAACACCTTCCAGGTAAAATCTAACATAGTAACCCCACCTTTCTGTAATTTAAACACTAGCAAAGACTATTCCAATTTCATTCACTTGTAAGAATATCTTGACCGAAAATCCTAAAAAACATGTTACATAAATTTTGCTAATCCGTGTATTTTTTTGGAATTTACGTATACTTAGACTTTAATATTCATCTTCTCTAAAGCCATAATCACGAAGTTGAGAACTTTTGTTACGCCAGTCCTTTTGAACCTTTACCCAAAGCTCTAGAAAAACTTTTGAACCAAGCAATGCCTCAATATCTGCTCGTGCTCGTTTCCCAACTTCTTTTAGCATACTACCTTGTTTTCCGATTACAATTCCTTTTTGCGAATTACGTTCGACAATAATAGTGGCGCCAACATAGACAGTATTTCCACTTTCTCTTCTTTCGAGTGAATCCATTACAACTGCAATCGAATGTGGTATTTCCTCTCTTGTTAGGTGAAGCACTTTTTCACGAATCAACTCAGTAATGATAAATCGTTCAGGATGGTCAGTTACCTGATCAGCAGGATAGTATTGAGGTCCCTCTGGTAAATAAACTTTGATCTGTTCAACTAATCTAGAGGTATTCGTTCCCTGGAGTGCTGAAATTGGAACAATTTCCTTAAACGGATAAAGTCCTTTGTACTTCTCGATTAACTCCAATAATTTATCAGGATGTATTTGGTCTATCTTATTAACAACGAGAAAAACTGGTGTCTGAATATTTTTAAGTCGTTCAATAATGAACTCATCCCCACGACCATATCCTTCTTCCGCATTGATCATAAATAAAACGAGATCAACTTCTTTAAGAGTGTTTTGAGCTACCTTCATCATAAAATCACCAAGTTTATGCTTTGGCTTATGAATTCCAGGCGTATCTATAAAAATAATTTGGGAATTTTCTTCTGTAAAAACCCCCTGCACCTTATTACGTGTCGTTTGTGGTTTATCACTCATTATAGCGATTTTTTGCCCGATAACATGATTTAAAAAAGTAGATTTCCCAACATTCGGTCGTCCTATAATTGAAACAAATCCTGATTTATAATTATTCTTAGTTTCCATGTAAATCCTCCGGTGTAAATGCTCCTGGTAGCAGTTCATCAATTGTTATCTCTTGTACGTCACCTTTAAGATTTGATAAGAATACCTTTGTATCACGTCCACAAAGCTCCGAAATCACTTGACGACATGCGCCACAAGGCGGTACTGGTCGTTCTGTATCTGCAACTACAGCAATTGCTGCAAACTCCTTATCTCCTTCAGAAACAGCCTTAAATAGCGCTGTCCTCTCTGCACAGTTTGTTACACTGTATGCTGCATTTTCGATATTACAGCCATGGTATACTTTACCATCCTTTGTTAATATCGCAGCCCCTACTTTAAACTTTGAATATGGAACATATGCTAGTTCTCTTGCTATTTTCGCTTCGTTGATTAGTTCCTCTGTTTTCACTATGTCTTCTTCCTTTCTGCGTATCTAGTACGGCAGTGTATTTTCATTTTACATAAAAACGTTCACGAAATCATCGTTTATGTTTCATTTGTTACATAATTGTAAGAATTTTCTCTATATTAATTTGTATAGATATGGTAAAAAAATGATTAATCCAACGATAATGGCTATTATCGCATATATTAGAACAGCTCCAGCTGAAATATCTTTAGCCTTTTTAGCTAAGGGATGATACTCACCCGTGACTAAATCAACCACTTTTTCAATTGCAGTATTCAGCATTTCAATTGAAAACATTCCACCGAATAAAAGGAGAACAATTAGCCATTCTACCTTTGTAATATGAAACAAGAAACCACAAAAAATAACGATAACCGAGAAAAAAAAATGAATTTGCAAATTTCGTTCTGAAAAAAATGCTTCTCGCAAGCCTTGTAAAGCATACGAAAAGCTATTGATTAAGCGTAACCATTCACTCTTTTGTTTATCTTTCAAGACCGTATGCCTCTAATATTTCCTTTTGTCTTGAAAACATTTTTTCTTCATCCTCTTTTGTCATATGGTCATAACCAAGTAAATGTAAGAAACCATGGACAGCAAGGAAACCTAATTCCCTTGCAAAAGAATGACCATAATCTTCGGCCTGTTCCTTTGTTCTCGGAATCGAGATGATGATATCCCCTAATACCTTTGGTATGTCTTCACCAATAATCGCAAGTTCCCCTTCACCCATTTCTTCCATCGCAAATGAAATGACATCAGTCGGTTGATCTTTGTCACGATATTCTCGGTTTATTTCTCTAATCCGTTCGTTATCAACAAACGTAACGGAAACCTCAGTTCCTTCACTGACTCCTTCTTTATCGGCAGCCAAAAATAAAAGTTCTTGAACTAATGTACATTCTTCCTCTTTTACTTCCCCAATTTCATCATTAAAATCAATTTCTAGTCTCATGCTTCCTTCACCTTCTGTTTTGTTGTTTCGGCAGGGTACTCAATTCTTGAATGGAAAATCCCCTTTAGTGATTCACAAAGTGTTTTCGCAACTACATCAAGTTCTTTTAGTGTTATATCGCATTCATCAAATTGTCCATCCTGTAAGCGGTCCGCAATAATGCTATTTACTAGTGATTCAATCTTATGTGGAGTAGGAGTTGATAGCGACCTTACGGCTGCTTCAACACTATCCGCAATCCCAATCACCGCTGCCTCTTTTGTTTGTGCTTTTGGACCCACATATCTAAAATCTGATTCTAGAATATCGCGTTCACTTTGTTGCTTTGCTTTATGGAAAAAATATTTTAACAGTGTTGTACCGTGATGCTGTTCTGCTATGTCCACTATTTCCTTTGGCATCTTAAATTTCCTTAAAGTTTCTGCCCCATCTGTAGCGTGTGCTGTAATAATTGTTTTGCTAAGCTGTGGTGCAATTTTATCATGCGGATTTTCAATATTCATCTGATTCTCAATAAAGAAATGCGGTCGTTTTGTTTTTCCAATATCGTGATAATATGACGACACCCTAGCTAATAAACCATTAGCCCCGATTGCTTCACAGGCTGATTCTGACAAATTCGCAACCATCACACTATGATGATAGGTTCCAGGAGCTTCCGTCAAAATTTTCCGCAGTAACGGGTGATTTGGGTTTGATAACTCAATTAATTTCATAGTTGATAAAATATTAAATCCAGCCTCAAAGAATGGTAGTAGCCCTATTGTTAAAACAGCAGCAATTACCCCAGATAAGACCGCCATAATAATCGAAGAACCATAGTCTAGACTTGAATAACTACCGTTTTGCAATAACATAATTGAAAATATGACTAAAATATTAATTAAAGCTACAAAGAGTCCAGCTTGGAGAATTTTCGCCCTACGATTGTGCTTACTTAGAAAAAGTATCCCAGCCAAGCTGCCAAATAGGAAATAGATTCCCGCTGAGAAATTAAGCGTACCCGTCACACCTTCATTAAAGATAAGGCTTCCACAAACAGCAAAAACCATGCTTGAAAGTATCGCAACTTTTTCATTAATCAATAGCTTTATTAGCATTGCCCCCATTGCCACTGGAACAATATATCCTATATCAGAATAATCGATTTGTTGGAATAAACTAATACCCTTCATTAATAGAATGGTAATAGTAAAGATAATCGCAAAAATTAATAAATAGATATTCCGATGCCGATCAGTTGGAATCATCTCATTATGAAAATGATAAATAATCCCGGTAATAATCAATAGAATAATCAACAATAGGCCGATGAATGGTTGTATAGGGTTATTTGTGCTAGTCATACCAAGCAGCTCTAACTGCCGATATATATCCCTAGTGATTAAATGTCCTTCTTCAACAATAATTTGACCTTGCAGGATTTTAACGGGCTCAACTGCCTCAATCGCTTGCTGACGCTTTTCTTCCGTGGCTTCAACATCATAATAGACATTTTGAACAACTGCAAACCGAGCCATTTCACGCATTGGTTCTCGAAGAGCCGTATCGACACTTGAGTAACGTAGTTCCTCCACTACCTTATTTTTTGCATTCTCAACTTCAGAAGCTGGAATTCTTGTGTTCATTACATTATTCACTGCGGTAATAACTGCATCCTTAGTGCGTGATAATTGATTGGGACTTGCTGTTAATAATGCTGTAAGAACATCGTTTTGAATTCGATCAGTTAAATCCTGTGGAAGTTTTGTTTTTAAAATTTGTAACTTTTCAGAAGCTGTGAGTTGCTTTGGTTCTTCTCCTCGATCATCCTCCGAAAGGCTTTCCCATTCTTTGACCCTTGAGTTGTATATATCCATTGCTTCATTATTTGTTTCATCAATTGAATCAAAAATAGAAATGACAAGGTCAACTTGATTGTCTGCATAATCTGATTTGAGAGTGAAAACATCTTCAACCTCTTTTGCAGCTGCATCCTGCTTTGTTTTTGTGGCAACCTTATCTTCAATTGTCAAAGGAGAACGAATTGTCTGTTCAGATGGTTTTAAAGCTTCGATTTGTAAAACTTCTGGTTTCACATTGCTAAACATGACTAAAAACATAATTCCCGCAAGGAGGATGTATATCAAAATATGTAGGGATTGATAGCTTTTTAAAATGGACAACTTATTTTGCAGCTTATTCGGTTTCCTCATCTCTTGAACCTCCTTTAACCTGATTTTACCAGTTTCTTTAATGGTAAAAAAGACCCATTTCGCATGGGTCTTGTCATGATTGTCCAGCTTCAGCCTTTTCATAAGCTTCAATGATACGAGCTACAAGGGGATGACGTACTACATCAGACTGTTCTAAGAAGATAAATGCAGAACCATATACATCCTTCAGTATATGCATTACTTCATGTAATCCAGACTTTACCCCTCTAGGTAAATCGATTTGCGAGATATCCCCAGTAATGACCATTTTAGAGCCAAAACCAAGTCGTGTCAAAAACATCTTCATTTGGGCTAGTGTTGTGTTCTGCGCTTCGTCTAAAATGACAAAAGCATCATCGAGTGTACGCCCTCTCATATAGGCTAATGGAGCAATTTCAATTGTTCCTCTTTCTATTAGTCGTTCCGTATGTTCTGCTCCAAGCACGTCGTGTAATCCATCATATAAAGGTCGTAAATATGGATCAACTTTTTCTTTTAGGTCTCCAGGTAAAAATCCTAAGCTTTCACCAGCTTCTACAGCAGGGCGAGTTAGAATAATTCGTTTGACCTGTCCATTTTTTAGTGCATTTACGGCCATTACTACTGCCAAATAAGTTTTTCCTGTACCTGCTGGTCCAATTCCGAAAACTAAATCATGCTGTTTGATAGCAGCTACATATTGGCGTTGTCCATGTGTTTTTACACGAATTGATTTTCCTTTTGCAGTTTTTGTGATTTCTTCATCATATAATTCTTCAAATGAATCCAAACTTCCATTCTTCGCCATTTGAATACAATAAATAACATCACGTTCACTTACTCGTATTCCTTTTCGAATGACACCAAGAAGCTTTTCAATAATTTCTTCAACAAGCTGTACACTTGTTGGATTTCCTGAAACATTAAGTGCCTCGCCTCTTGTTATAATTGAGACGTTTAATTCCTCCTCAATCCTTTTAAGGTGGAGGTCATTGTTTCCAAACAGCACAAGTGCTTCGTTTGGATTTTCAAGTTGATGTTTACTCATTACTAAATCTTCTGACATCCTTTAGTCTCCTTGAACTAATGGTATCGTTGTGACGATATTCTCAATAACATTATATTTTATTTCCAATTTTACTTTACCATTGTTAATGGATTGACGCAAAACTTTTTCTTCAATAATTTCAGCATCACTGTCCAAATCTTGTTCTAAAGCATTCCGACCGATTCTCTTTGCTTCTTCAACAGCCTCATTTGTTGTGTACTTTCTAGTGATTTCTTCACTTTCTCGAATAGACACTTTTTCATACGCAATTGGAAGTTCCCAATTAAAGAATTTGATATGCCTCTTATCTAATTCAGTTTGATATTCCTTATACTCAACTTTACCATATCCCCATACTGGAATACGTAAATCCCCTATCGAGATATAATGCTTTTGTTTATTTTCTCCTGTCATGACATTTAGTTTCGTTGTAATTTCTACCTCTACTGCAGACTTGTACCAAGTCTCCCCATAAATCTTCCCACGTGCAGGTACATAGATTTCTTCTCCTTCTTTTCCAATTTTGCCCGAAACTAAGATGTCTCCCTTTTTGACAAGATCATTTACTGCTTTAACTGGTTTTCCTTCCTCTACGATTAATTTTTTGATAATAGCTGTTTTATTTGCAACAAGATCTCTAGGACTGTACTGTTCTGGCGGGTCAGGTTGGTTCTTTTCAACAACCTCAAAATGATAGGTCGTCCCATTTAACTCCACACCAATCCAAGTAATATCGTTAATCGCTTCTTCTAGATGCCTTTGTAAGGACTCATTATCCTCAATAAAGAATTGAAGCTTTCCTTTTTCAACTCCGAGTTTCTTCAGCTCTTTAATAATTAAATGCTCAGTTTCTGGCTTGGCACCTTCTACTTTAATGCCCCAGACCATATTAGATAACAAAGTTACAATGATCAGAAATAAAAAAGCTCCAATAAGAAATCCACTATTGTATATCGCCTTTTGAACTAGAAAAGGCAAACCTTTTTTTCCAATAAAGCGAAGCTTACAATCATTTTTACGGACAACCCGTCGAATTTTTTTTATATCCTTTAAATACATAGAGAAGCTCAGGGCATGGGTTCCTGGCTTCTTTACATCCCACACGACAATTCCTTGTCTTACACATTCATTTATGAATCTCTCTGTACCTTTTCCAGAAATAACAGCTTTGACACTCCCACTAAAAAAGTGCATCCAATGATTTTTCATGCTTATCCCCCTACTGATTCAATGATTCAATTCTCAATATATTGCACATGTTCAATTTTTCCTTCGAGCATTATTTCTTCAGGTAAAATTGTTTTAATCACAAATGCATTACCCTTTATCAGAAGTTGTCCTTGTTTCAGTAATAGCCGTACCTCTTTATCTGAAAAGGTTAATAATCCTCGATGATTTTCTATGTAAATATGTAATTGTCCAATCATGGTTATTCTTGGAAGATCCATCATGACGTCAGCAGGAAGTTCCATCTTGTTTGTAATCCAACTTTTCATTCGTTGACTTAGGTTTTTAGGCATAACAAAGAACCCCCTTTCATCTCATGTTTATGAGTGAAAAGGGGTTCTTAGTACATTTTTTAAAATCCATAAACGGACACTTAGCGACGGATTTGGTATGGTCTTTTTGCTCTTGGCGGACCCAGAATTTCAGACCAAATAATACCTTCTACAACCTTGTTTTTCGAGTAGTTTTTAGCAGGACTCGTTTCTCTAGAAGCAGTTGGTTTAATAACCGTCAGGACTGGTTCTTCTTCCTCGGTTATCGTTTCCGTATAGGTTCCCTGCTGTTGAAGCTCGAGATAACGATCATAAAACGTATTTGGAACTTGAGTATTGGGAATCTCTTCTGGTTCTAATTCAGTTTCATATTTTGTTTCCACCTGATATTCATCTTTTTCAGGTTTACGTTCTTGGTCAAACGGATTAAACTGTTTTGGCATTGGTACTGGCGTTGTAGGCTCTGACTCCCCACTGTTAAATCGCTTAAACGCATTAAAAACAAATCCAATGATAATGATTAGAATCCAAGCATTTCCCATTACAAAATTAATCAAGTCTTGCAAAGGTGATTCCACAATGTAAACCTCCCTTCAAATTTTGAGGTTTAATTATTATTTATCTTCATCCTCTGGATGTGTGCTTTTACCAATTGAATTTCTCATATCAGTATCAGCCATGATATTTTTAAGGTTCGTATAATCGAGTACTCCTAGATTACCTGAACGTAAAGCTTCTGCCATAGCAAGAGGTACTTCAGCTTCAGCTTCCACAACCTTCGCTTTCATTTCTTCTACGCGAGCGCGCATTTCTTGTTCAGTTGCAACCGCCATGGCGCGACGTTCTTCAGCTTTCGCCTGAGCAATTTTCTTATCGGCTTCGGCCTGGTCTGTTTGAAGCACAGCTCCAATGTTTTTACCAATATCAATATCGGCAATATCAATGGAAAGAATTTCGAATGCAGTACCTGCGTCAAGTCCTTTTGCAAGTACGGTTTGAGAAATCATATCTGGATTTTCGAGTACTTTTTTATGGTCTTTTTGTGAACCAATTGTACTAACGATACCTTCACCTACACGGGCAATAACAGTTTCTTCACCTGCACCCCCGACTAGGCGGTCAATGTTCGCACGCACAGTGATACGTGCTTTCGCTTTAACTTCGATACCATCCATTGCCACACCCGAGATAAATGGTGTTTCAATAACCTTTGGATTAACACTCATTTGAACGGCTTCTAACACGTCACGACCCGCTAAGTCAATTGCAGCTGCCCTTTCGAAGGTTAATTCAATGTTCGCACGTTGTGCAGCGATTAAGGCATTTACGACGCGGTCGACATTACCACCCGCCAAATAGTGACTCTCCAGTTGGTTTGTATTAAGGTTTAATCCCGCTTTTTGAGCCTTAATTAACGGGATAATAACACGGTTTGGAATAACCCGACGTAGTCTCATCCCTATCAATGTAAAGATACTTACACGGACACCCGCAGCTAGTGCAGAGATCCATAGTGCAACTGGCACAAATGTAAATAGTACAGCTAATAAAATAATACCAAGTGCAACTAATATTAGAATTGTAATCATACCTGTTGGCATTCTAATTTTCCTCCTAGATTAAATTTATTTATCAATATCAGTAACCTCTCGAACGACAATTCGAGAACCTTCTGTTTTGATCACTTCAATTTTTGTGTTTTTCTCAATGTAATTCCCTTGTGTGACAACATCTAGTCTTTCTTCATCAATGATTGCTGTACCAGAAGGTCTTAAGGTTGTAAAGGCAATTCCTCGTTTTCCAATCAAATCTTCGCGATTCTTATTTGATACATACCCGCTTTCGGTGTTCGTAGAATCGAAGAGAATAATCTTTTTAAAGGCGTGTAATTTCTTACCGAATACTTTAACCAAAATAATTGAAACGATGACAGTAGCTACTAAAGCAACTAATAGTGAAACACCAATAACCATAACACTACTTCCTGCCAAGAAAAAGCTTGTTAAAATTGCTCCTAAACCTATCAAGCCTATAATCCCCCCAGGCAATACAAACTCTAATAAAACTAAAACAATTCCTATTACAAAAAGGATAATGGACTCCATTCCAGCTAGTCCTGCTACTAAATGTCCATAGAAAAAGAGTAGTAACGATGATATTCCCATTATACCTGGAATACCAAATCCAGGTGAGTAAAGTTCAACTACTAAACCTAAGCTTCCAATTGTTAATAAGATCGAAACAACAACCGGATTCGTAATAAAGCGTGCAATCTTTTCTGCAAAGCTAAGTTCGGCTTCTTCAACAGCAGCTTTTTCATAGCCAATTGTCTTTAGTAAGTCTGCTCTATTCTTTACAACACCTTCAGCATATCCAACCTCCTGAGCCTGCTTGGCGGTTAATGTGAGAAATTTACCTTTTTCAGCACCTAGTTCTGGCAGGTCTATCTCTTTGTCCGCCATTGCTAACGCGTAAATCGGATTTCGACCATTGTTTTCAGCAGCGCCTTTCATCGCTGAAAGCCAGTATGAAACAGCTTTTTCATCTGCAGTATTCCCTGCCTGATCAATAATTCCTGCTGCCCCCATTCTTCCATTCTCAGACATATAAATTTCATTGGCATTTAAGGCGATAAATGCACCTGCTGAAATGGCGTCGTTATTTACAAAGGCAACTGTAGGAATAGTTGATTCCTGAATTCGTTTTCCGATTTGAGTTGCAGCATCAACGGCCCCACCAGGAGTATCTATCTCGAGAATGATGACATCGGCTCCCTTTTCCTCGGCATCTGTAATCGTACGATCAATAAAAGCATGTAAGCCTTTTTCAACGGTTTCTTCCAACGGAATGAGGTAAGCTACCTGATCTGTGGCACTAAGGCTTTTATTTGGTGTTAGTGTAAGGAGTAAAGGTAAAAGAATAATGGATAGGTACAAAAATATTCTCATTTTTTTCAAGGCGATCCCCCCTTTCTATTCCTTTTTACGACTTGATAGTATGTAATACGAATGAGATGTAGGTGAGGTTTCAATATTTTGTGTGTTTCGATACATTATTTTTGTTGGTATTTCTTGGATTATGTATATAGTGATATGAGAACTACAACCAGCGAAAAGAGCGATTTATTTTCCCTCATATAAGAAAAACACCTTACACAATGTAAGGTGCTTTGTTTAAGATAGGTGCTGTTGAACAAGTTTGTTAATGAGACTGCCATCAGCCTTCCCTTTAACTTTTGGCATAATTGCAGCCATCACTTTGCCCATTTCAGCCTTTGAAGAAGCATTGACCTCTTGTACTGTTTCTTTCACAATCTCAACAAGTTCCTCTTCGGATAATTGTTTTGGAAGGTATACCTCTAATATCTCAATTTCAGTTTGAATTTTATTAACAAGATCTTCACGACCAGCGTTACTAAATTCGCGGAGGGAATCTTTTCGTTGTTTTAATTCACGAGTAAGAACAGTTAGTTCTGCATCTTCTGATAGCTCACTGGAACCAAGCTTAATGCCTTCATTTTGAAGAGCAGCCTTTACCATTCGAATAACAGATAGCCTATCTTTGTCTTTATTCTTCATCGCTGTTTTCATATCATTATTTAAACGCTCGAGAAGACTCATAAAACTACACCCTCTTTTAGAATTTACGCTTTCTAGCAGCTTCAGATTTCTTCTTACGCTTTACGCTAGGCTTTTCATAGAATTCGCGCTTTCTAGCTTCTTGAATCGTACCTGATTTAGATACAGTACGTTTGAAGCGGCGAAGAGCATCTTCAAGCGATTCGTTTTTACGAACGACCGTTTTTGACATTCTAATTCCCTCCCTCCGAAAACAACCACTAACATCTAATTAAGACACATGTTCCATTGGTTCTCTTGGTGTCGATAGCTAAATATCGTCTAAAAAATAAACATGTACTTTGCAATTATAATATATGCATGTTTTTTGGTCAACTATTTATCATAATTGAACACTAGAAAGCAATTTATATTCAGTAGTTTTGATAAAGTTTTATACTGTTATTCCTACTAATTCCTTACTTTTTATAGTTTGTTACTTATTCCAAAAAATTTAACATGAAAAAAAGTTAAATAAATCTAAGTAGTCATTTTCAAGCAGCCTTGTCCATACAATGTGATAGGGGTGAAGATATATGATTGAACTTATATCATTATTTGCTGTATTTATCGCCATTTTTTTATTTGGTATGACTGTTATGAGGACAGGCTTGTATAATCTTACCGGCGATAAATTAAGGGTATGGCTAATTCGTTTTACAAATAATCCGATAAAAGGTTTATTAACTGGCATGATCATTACAGCAATTATCCACAGCAGTTCTGCTGTTATGGTTCTTGTTGTTGGATTAATTGCGACTGGATATTTAACCTTTAAACAATCGATTGGAATTATTCTTGGGACAAATATAGGCACGACATTTACTGCAGAAATGATCACTATTGATTTATTTGAATGGATTGTCCCAATATTAATCATAGGATTTTTATGTTTATTTGTTCGAAATCAGCAGGTTTTTAGTTTTGGCGCCTTTTTATTTGGGTTAGGATGCATGTTTGTGGCAATGAATGGATTCGAACAACTCGCGAGACCTATCGGCGATTTCCCTTCGATTTATACCTTTTTTCAACATACAAATCAAAGTAATCTTTTTGGTGTAGGGGTTGGAACCATTTTAACGTCAATTATTCAATCAAGTACAGCGACAACTGGAATTATTATGGGGTTTATGAATGAACAACTATTAACTTTAAATGCAGGGATAGCCGTCTTACTTGGTGCGAATATAGGGACTTGTATTACTGCATATATTGCAAGTATTGGAAGCAAGCATGAAGCAAAATTAGCGGCATATGCTCATATTTGGGTAAATGTAATCGGGGTAGCGTTATTCTTCCCATTTATTAATGTACTTGGTCAAATCGCCATATTACTCACATCACATCCTGATGTGCAAATCGCACACGTTAGTTTAATCTTTAATGTCCTCAGTTCACTCCTGTTTTTACCATTTGCTGGAGTCTTAACAAATTTTATAACGAAAGTGCACAGAACTGCATAAAAAAAGCTGGCCATTTGGCCAGCTTAATTTCTTTTTTAGTAATCTGAAGAACCAGTTAATCCATTAACGATTGCGACACCAGCACTCGCCCCAATTCTTGTAGCCCCAGCATCGATCATATCTTGAGTACCCTTCACATCACGAACACCACCAGATGCCTTTACTCCGATATCTGGACCCACTGTTTTACGCATTAAGCGAATATCTTCCACAGTAGCACCACCTGTCGAGAAACCAGTGGATGTTTTAACAAAATCAGCCCCAGCTTTTACAGAGAGTTCACAAGCTCTTACTTTTTCCTCATCAGTTAGCAAGGATGTCTCGATAATCACTTTAGTAAGCGCCTTTCCTTTGGCTGCTTCAACAACCATACGAATGTCTTTTTCAACTAATTCGTCATTTTTATCCTTAAGAGCACCGATATTGATTACCATATCCACTTCAGTGGCTCCTTTTTCAATTGCATCCTTTGTTTCAAATGCCTTTGTTTCAGAAGTACTAGCTCCTAATGGAAAACCAATAACTGTACAAACCTTAACATCTGAACCATTTAACAAGCTTGCTGCCTTTTCTACCCATGTTGGATTTACACAAACGGACATAAACCCATATTCTTTTGCCTCTGCACAAAGGGTTTCAATTTGCGCTTTCGTTGTATCCGCTTTTAATGCTGTATGATCAATCATTTTTGCAATATTCGTCATTATGTATTACTCCCTTCATCTTTCAGTTGTACGTACCTCTAACATCATATCATTGTTGCAACAGCTTGACTAGCACTTCTCTGTCATATTATGCGATAAAAAAAAGAAGCTAATCCAATGATTAACTTCTTTACGGTTCTCTGGTTCTTATGCAGTCGTTCTTTGTTCTTGTTCAACCGTTAGTTCTTCTTCGACTTTTACAAATTTACCTTCATTATATGGATAACCGGCTTTTGTAATTTTTACTTTTACAATTTTTCCAATCATATCTTCAGTGGCATCGAACTTTACTTTTAAATAGTTGTCTGTATATCCGATGTATAGACCACTTGTTGGATCGTCTTTGTCGATTTCCTCTGGAATTACTTCTAATACTTCACCTTCGTAATTAGACGCATACTCCTTCGCTAATTGGTCAGATAGTGAAATTAAACGGTGTACACGCTCATTCTTCACTTCTTCATCAATTTGGTCTTCCATTCTAGCGGCAGGTGTTCCAGTACGCTTTGAATATGGGAAAACGTGTAATTCAGAGAATTTATGTTCGTTAATAAAATTATAGGTTTCCATAAACTCTTCTTCCGTTTCCCCAGGGAAACCAACAATAACATCTGATGTAATCGCCAATCCTGGTAATGCCTGACGCAACTTTGTTAGACGTTCAGCAAAGAACTCCATTGTGTATTTACGTCTCATACGCTTTAACACGGTGTTCGAACCTGATTGTAATGGAACATGTAGATGTCTAACCACTTTTTTCGATTTATCTAGCACTTCAATAATTTCATCTGTGATTTGGCTAGCTTCGATGGAAGAAATACGAATTCTCTTAAGACCAATAACCTTTGATTCTAGGTCGCGTAAAAGAGCTGCCAGATTGTAATCTTTCATATCTTCCCCATAGCCACCTGTGTGGATTCCGGTTAAAACAATCTCTTTATAGCCTGCATTCACAAGCTGTTGTGCTTGTTTGATAACCTCTTGTGGGTCACGAGAACGCATTAAACCACGTGCCCATGGAATGATACAGAACGTACAGAAATTGTTACAACCTTCTTGGATTTTTAATGAAGCACGGGTACGGTCAGTAAATGAAGGTACATCAAGTTCTTCATACACTCGTGTTTTCATGATATTTCCAACACCATTTATCGGTTGTCGCTCTTCTTTGTATTGCTCGATATATTCAAGCATCTTCTTACGATCCTGTGTACCAACGACAATATCAACGCCAGGAATCGCCATGATTTCCGCTGGTGATGTTTGTGCATAACAGCCTGTAACACAAATAACAGCATCAGGATTCTTACGAATCGCTCTACGAATGACCTGTCTACTCTTTTTGTCCCCTGTATTTGTAACAGTACAAGTGTTAATTACATACACATCAGCAGTACTTTCAAACTCAGTACGCTCATAGCCAGACTCTTTAAAAAGCTGCCATATGGCTTCTGTTTCATAATGATTTACTTTACATCCTAATGTATGGAATGCAACTAATGACATGATTGTCACCTCGCTAATTCAAAATGATATGATACAGTTGATAAAACATATAATGGTGCTGTTTCAGTACGTAAAATTCGTGGTCCAAAGCTGCAGGAAATAAACTCATTTTCGATTAAGAAGGAAACCTCTTTTTCGGTTAGACCTCCTTCAGGCCCGATCACAACAAAAAGAGATTCCCCATTTTTCATTTGTGATAAAAGACGTGCTAGATTAGAGTTTTCACCGCGCTTTGCATCCTCTTCATAAGCTACTACCTTATAGGTATAAGATTGACTAAAGGACAATAATTCTCGAAATGATAATGGTTTGTTAACGTTTGGAACCATTGCGCGATGGGATTGCTCAGCTGCTTCCTTTGCAATTTTCGCCCACCGTTCTACCTTTTTTTGTCCTTTTTTTTCATCCCATTTGACAATTGAACGTGCCGCAACAAAAGGGACAAACTCAGATGCCCCAAGCTCCGTCCCTTTTTGGATTACATATTCAAGCTTATCCCCTTTTGGTAGTCCGCTTGCAATACATACCTTAATGGGAAGCTCATTCGAGTTCTCTACCCATTCTACAACATTTGCCAAAACTGTATCATTGGTAATTTCAGTAATTGCACAAATAGCTACTCTACCATTATAACAACAAAAAATAGAGTCTCCAACTGACATTCTCATAACTCGTGTTATATGGTGAACATCTTCACCTGTAATTGTGGCCTGTGTTTCGTTTATAGTATCGACGAAATATCTTTGCATCTATTTTTCCACCACCTGCAAATACCCTTATTCGCTTTTCTTTCTTGCAATCATTGATACCCAGTCTTCCATAACTAGTACTTCCTCAATCTCGAATCCAGATGCCAGAAGACTGTCCTTTACTTCTTGTTTTTTCGTATTAATAATTCCAGAAACGATGAATGCTCCATTCGGTTTCAGGATTTTTACTGCATCATCTGTGAAACGGACAATAATTTCAGCTAGGATATTCGCGACAATGAGATCCACAGGTCCCTCAATATCATCAAGTAGATTATTCTGAGACACGGTAACTTTATCATGAACCTTGTTTAATTTAATATTGAGTCTTGCACTTTCAACCGCAACTGTGTCTAAATCAAGTGCTTTGACAGAACTTGCCCCCAGCATTGCTGCTGCAATACTTAACACACCAGAACCAGTCCCAACATCGATAATTGTATCTCCGTTCTTAACTGTTCGTTCTAATGCTTGAATACTCATGACTGTCGTTGGATGTGTACCCGTTCCGAAAGCCATGCCTGGGTCTAGTTCAATTATTAATTCATCACTATGAACAGGCTCGTACATTTCCCAAGTAGGCACGATTGTAAATTTCTCAGAAATTTTTACAGGATGATAATACTTCTTCCACGCTGTAGCCCACTCTTCCTCATGAACTTCGCTAATAGTGACTTTATTATGGCCCAAGTCAATATCAAAAAGCAAAAGATTGTTGATTGCTTCTTTTATCTCTTCAACCGTTTCACCTAAAAAGCTATTTACTGGGAGGTACGCCTTAACAATAACTCCTTCTTCAGGGTAGTCATCAGGATTGAGTTGGTAGATCTCACCAAACACATTTTCACGTTCTTTCGTTAAGTCAAATGGATCCTCAATGACAACTCCACTTGCACCTGCTTCATGAAGTATATTTGATACCGGCTCCACCGCCTCTTGTGTAGTGTGAATACTAATTTCAGACCATTTCATTACTACCAACTCCAATCCATTTGTTAAAAAGTCGCTACACCTTTTTGTATCATTCGCCTTTAAAAGCTCGTTTTACTTTCGCGAAAAAATTATCATGTTGTTCATCCGGAGCTTCATTACCGCTTATTTCCGTAAATTCACGAAGCAATTGTTTTTGTTTTTCAGACAGCTTTGTTGGGGTAATAACCCGAATCCGAATATGTTGGTCTCCTTGACCATAACCACGAACATTTGGCACACCCTTGCCTCGAAGGCGGAATTTTGTTCCAGTCTGAGTACCAGCAGGTATCTTTAGCTTTACCTTCCCATGAAGAGTAGGTACTTCAATTTCATCACCTAATGCAGCTTGCGCAAAGGTTAGTGGCATTTCACAGAAAATATCATCTCCGTCACGCTCGAAAAATTCATGAGATCGAACATGGAACACAACGTATAAATCCCCTGGAGGTCCTCCATTTACACCTGGTTCACCTTGACCGGATACGCGAAGCTGTTGGCCGTCATCAATACCAGCTGGAATTTTCACATGAATTTTCTTGCGTTTTTTCACTTTACCAGTTCCACTACATGTAGAACATTTATCCTTAATGAATTTACCAGTTCCACTACAGTGGTGACATACACGTCTGTTTACAATTCTTCCGAAAGCTGTGTTTTGTTCAACGTTGATTTGACCCGAACCTCCACAGTGTGAACATTCTTGTGGGTTTGTTCCAGGTTTTGCACCTGACCCATGACAGGTTGAACATTCTTCCTCTCTCGGAATTTCGATGTCTGTTTCCTTACCAAAAACAGCCTCTTCAAACTTAAGTGTCATTGTATATTGTAAATCTGCCCCTTGACGTGGTGCATTTGGGTCTCTTCTTCTAGTTCCGCCACCAAAGATTGAGCTGAAGATATCTTCGAAACCAAAGCCACCACCAAAATCCGCACCTCCACCAAAGCCACCAAACCCTTGATTTGGATCTGCATGACCAAATTGGTCATAGTGAGCACGTTTATTATCGTCTGATAATGCATCGTAAGCCTCTGTAATTTCCTTAAATTTATCTGCAGCATCTGCTTCTTTATTGATATCGGGGTGATATTTTTTTGATAATTTTCGATATGCTTTTTTAATTTCGTCTTTACTAGCACTTTTCGAAACCCCGAGTACCTCATAATAATCTCTTTTACTCATTGAATCCACTCCCGCATCATTCACATAAAGAATATTGTATCATTTAATTTTATGAAAAGGCAATAATACTTGTTTTAAGCATTAAGTTCATAATTGTCTAACTTTTAAAGGGTAACCACTTTAAACAAAAAAAGCCAAAGCCAAGACAGGCCTGACTTCGACTTTTTTTTACATTTAATTCTTTTAACGGTGTCTGGTTTCAGTGCCTAGAAACTCGAGAAACTTCAACTCCTCCTGCAGAGGCAAACTACGCCTCTTTGTCGGAGTCTTCGACGCACAGGATGTGCTAGTGCCGACTTCGCCACAGGACGTGGCGTTTTAGTCGGCCAGTTTTCTCGTTTCTGAGCAAGGCACTTACGCCTTTCTATTTATCATCATTTACTTCTTCGTATTCAGCATCTACTACATCGTCGTCTTTCTTGCCTTGAGCTGCACCTTCTGCTCCTTGTGCACCCTGAGCTGCTTGAGCTTGTTGCTGAGCTTGCTCATAAAGTTTCACGGAAAGCTGTTGAACGATTTCTTGTAGAGCATCTTTCTTCGCTCTGATTTCTTCAAGTTCGTTTTTCTCAATTGCTTGTTTTAAAGCGTCTTTAGCTTCGTTAGCTTTTTCAACTTCTGCAGCATCAACTTTACCTTCTAAGTCTTTAAGTGTTTTTTCAGTTGTAAACACTAATTGATCTGCTTCATTACGAAGTTCAACTTCTTCTTTACGCTTTTTGTCGGCTTCTGCATTTTCTTCAGCCTCACGTACCATACGATCTACTTCATCGTCAGATAAGCCTGAAGATGATTGAATTGTAATAGCTTGCTCTTTATTTGTACCAAGATCTTTTGCACGTACATTTACGATACCGTTCTTATCGATATCAAATGTTACTTCAATTTGTGGCACTCCACGTGGTGCTGGTGGAATATCAGTTAATTGGAAACGGCCCAATGTTTTGTTATCGGCAGCCATTTGGCGTTCACCTTGAAGTACATGGATGTCAACAGCTGTTTGATTGTCTGCAGCAGTTGAGAATGTTTGTGACTTACTTGTTGGGATTGTTGTATTACGATCGATTAAACGAGTAAATACACCACCCATTGTTTCGATACCTAGAGATAAAGGTGTTACGTCAAGCAGAACAACATCCTTAACGTCACCAGTTAATACTCCACCTTGAATTGCTGCACCTAGAGCAACTACTTCATCGGGGTTAACACCTTTATGTGGTTCCTTACCAGTTTCTTTCTTAATTGCTTCTTGAACAGCTGGAATACGAGTTGAACCACCAACAAGGATGACTTTGTCAATTTCACTAGCTGATAGACCAGCATCTTGAAGTGCACGTCGAGTTGGTCCCATTGTGCGCTCAACAAGTCCTGCTGAAATCTCATCAAACTTCGCACGAGTTAAATTAACTTCTAAGTGAAGTGGTCCTGCTTCTCCTGCAGTGATAAATGGAAGAGAGATTTGTGTAGATGTTACACCGGATAAATCCTTCTTCGCTTTTTCAGCAGCATCTTTTAAACGTTGTAACGCCATTTTATCTTTTGAAAGATCAATTCCATTTTCCTTTTTGAATTGGTCTACTAAATAATCGATAATTACTTGGTCAAAGTCATCTCCACCAAGACGATTGTCACCCGCAGTTGACTTAACTTCGAATACTCCGTCACCAAGTTCTAGGATGGACACGTCGAATGTACCACCACCAAGGTCATATACAAGAATGGTTTGATCTTCTTCTGTTTTATCTAAGCCATATGCAAGAGCAGCAGCAGTTGGCTCGTTAATAATACGTTCAACTTCAAGACCAGCAATTCGACCTGCATCCTTAGTTGCTTGACGTTCAGCGTCATTAAAGTATGCTGGGACTGTGATAACTGCTTTTGTTACCGTTTCTCCAAGGTATTCTTCTGCATAAGATTTAAAGTATTGAAGTAGAATCGCAGATACTTCTTGTGGAGTATATTGCTTACCTTCTATTTCAGTTTTATAATCTGTTCCCATGTGACGTTTGATTGACATAATTGTGTTAGGATTTGTGATTGCTTGACGTTTTGCCACTTCACCAACTTGTCTTTCCCCATTTTTAAAAGAAACAACAGATGGTGTTGTGCGGTTACCTTCTGGGTTCGGAATTACTTTCGGTTCTCCACCCTCCATAACAGCAACACATGAGTTTGTTGTACCTAAATCTATACCAATGATTTTACTCATAAAAAAACCTCCTAATTGAATAAAACTTTGAACTATTCATTCACCTTCACCATTGAAGGTCGTAACACTCTATCTTTAAGTTTGTATCCTTTTTGTAACTCTTCTAGAACCACATTTGATTCCGTGTCAGGCTCACTCACCTGCATAACGGCTTGATGCACATTCGGATCAAATTGTGTTCCCACTGCTTCGATAGCTTCTACCCCTTCTTTTTTAAGGGCATCTATAATGCTTCGGTAAACCATCTCTACACCTTGCATAATAGATTTTGCTTGGTCATTTGTTGCTTCTATTTGAAGTGCCCTCTCAAAGTTATCAAGAGCTGGCAACAAATCCGTTACAAGACTTTGTGATCTATATGTAGCAGCTGTTTCTTGATCTAAGCGTGCACGCCTCTTAAAGTTTTCGAAATCGGCAACCTGACGCAAAATGCGACTTTCTGCCTCCTCTAGCTTAGCTTCAAGTTCTGCAATTTTTTCATTGGCTTTCGAAAGTTCGGCTTGCACATTATCTTCTTGTTCTTCTACTAATTCTGCTTCAGCCTGTTCAATCGTTTCTACCACATCATTATCTACGTTAGCTTCTTCTAGTTCAATTTCTTCTTTTACTACTTCGTTCTCGTTAGCCAATACACTCACCTCCCTTAAAGTGAAGTCCCTATCATCATAGTATCTAGTATATGTATTAGAGGGTTATTCCACCCTCTACTAAATATAGCCACGGCTATTCGATTTGATACAGTTTTGTCAGCACCTTCGAAAAATCATGACTGATATGCTGCAACAATGTAATAACACGTGAATATTCCATTCTGGTCGGGCCCAAAATCGCGATAGACCCTAGGTGTTCATTCCCAACCGAATAAGTTGCAGTAATTAGGCTGCAATCATTCATTGCGATATTGTTGTTTTCATGACCGATTTTGATATTGATTCCCGCTTTATCGGTTCGTAACAATCGAGAAAATTCGTGTTCACTTTCAATCATGGTTAATAAAGATCGAATTTTTTCAATGTCATGAAATTCGGGTTGACTTAACATCTTTGTTTTTCCACCAATAAACACTTTTTCTTCGGTTGATAGTGTAAGTGTTTTGTCTAAAACACTTATAACCGTATCGTAGTTACGTATATTTGTTTTTAACAGAGAAGCAACTTCTTTATAAATTTTGTTTTTTAAATCAGTCAGTGGAACACCAACAAGTCGCTCATTTAGAATGTTTACCATTTTTTCAATATCGCTCGGATCCATGGACTCCGGAAATGAAATAGTTCGATTTTCCACATGGCCATTATCTGTAACGATAATTGCAACAGCTGTTTCATTGTTAATTGGAACAATTTGCAGCTTTTTGACTTTATTTTCTTTAAAGGCGGGACCTAAAACAATTGAAGTATAGTTTGTTAGATCTGATAAAATCTGTGCAGATTTTTGAACGATTTTTTCAAGCTCATAAATCTTCTCTGCAAAAATTGACTTTATCTCATGCTTTTCCTTTAAAGTTAATCGACTTGGAGATAATAAATGATCCACATAGTATCGATAGCCTTGTTCAGATGGGACTCTACCAGATGAGCTATGGGTTTTCTCAATAAATCCTAGTTCTTCTAGATCTGCCATCTCATTGCGAATAGTTGCTGAGCTAAACACAATCCCATCCTTTTTCGACAATGTTCTTGACCCTACTGGCTGTGCAGATCTAATAAAGTCATCAATTATTACTTGAAGAATCAATAGTTGACGATCTGTTAGCAAGGAACATCACCTCTGTTAGCACTCCTAATCTGCGAGTGCTAATTCTATAATTAAATTACCAAATACGCGTGCCATTGTCAACGATTTAAACTCCTTCTTTATCTACAGCAAAAACGCTTGAAAAACTTCATTTCCAAGAAATTTTCCGGCTTGTGTTAACCGAATATAATCATCTTTTTCTTCTAACAAACCTTTTTCTTTTTGTTCTTTAATTTGGTCTGCAAAAACATCAAAAATACTGATTGAAAATTTTTCCGAAAAATGAGAGAGCGAAACTCCTTTTGTTTTACGCAAACCTAGAAAAAGCTCTTCTTCCATTTTTTCTTGTTTTGTTACTTCATGTGTTTCGACATACGGAAAGCGATGTTCGTCTATGGCTTGCATATATTTTTTAATTGGACCGGCATTTGAAATTCTTCTTCCTGCCACATAACTATGGGCGCCTGCGCCAATTCCATAGTATTCTTCATTGTCCCAATACGTTAGATTATGGCGACTTTCATAGCCATCCTTTGAGAAGTTACTAATTTCATATTGATGGAAACCATGCTTTTCCATTTCCGCCATTAAAATTTCATACATTCTTGCTTCATTTTCCTGACTTGGCAGATTCAGTTTCCCTTTTCTCATCAAATTATAGAACACTGTTTTTGGTTCAATAATGAGAGAGTATGCTGATACATGCTCTACATCTAGTGAAAAAGCTAAGTTAAGTGATTCTTGAAAACTTTCTATCGTTTGTTGGGGTAAAGCATACATTAAATCAATACTAATGTTTTTAAACCCAACATGTTTCGCCAAATCAATTGTGTGAAAAACATCTTCACGACGATGTGTTCTACCAATAGCTTTGAGGAGCTCATCATCGAAAGTTTGTACTCCAAAACTTATTCGATTGACACCTGAATCAAGTAATATTTTTAATTTATCCTCTGTAAGATCACCAGGGTTTGCTTCAAAGGTGAATTCGATTGTATCGCTTTGGGGCTTTAAATATTGATTAATACTCGTTAGGAATTTCTCTAACTGGTTTGCGGAAAGAACGGTTGGCGTTCCCCCACCAACGAAGATGGTTTTGAGAGTCGAAGGTGGATAAGCCTCGACTGTATTTTTCATTTCAGTATCCATGTATTGAAGATATTCATCAACGGGTTGTCCTTTTAGAAAAACTTTATTGAAATCACAATAGTGACAAATTTGTTCACAAAACGGGATGTGAAGGTATGCTGCTTGTACCAAAAAATCACTTCTTTCTATAAGCGGATGTCGCGGTTAGTGGAATAAAGAAAACCGCAGAAAAGTCTGCGGCCTCTTACTTTATTTATCATCCATTTTCAATACTGCCATGAATGCCTCTTGAGGTACTTCGACTGAGCCGACTTGCTTCATTCGTTTCTTACCTTCTTTTTGTTTTTCAAGAAGCTTACGTTTACGGGAAATGTCCCCACCGTAACATTTTGCTAATACATTTTTACGCATTGCCTTAATGGTTGAGCGAGCGATAATCTTTTGACCAACCGCTGCTTGAATAGGCACTTCAAAATGCTGTCTTGGAATTAATTCCTTTAGCTTTTCTACGATCACTTTTCCTCGATCATAAGCTGAATCCTTGTGGACGATGAAGGACAATGCATCTACTTTTTCAGCATTTAATAAAATATCCATCTTCACAAGCTTTGAAGGCTTGTAACCTATTAATTCATAGTCAAATGACGCATAGCCTTTTGTACTTGATTTTAATTGGTCAAAGAAATCATATACAATCTCTGCAAGTGGAATTTCATAGACGATACTTACTCGTCTTTCATCAAGATACTGCATATCAATGAAGATACCACGTTTGCCTTGGCATAACTCCATAACAGCACCGACATAATCATTTGGAACCATCATGGTTGCTTTTACGTAAGGCTCTTCAATTCTGTCAATTTTCTGTGGATCCGGCATTGATGCTGGGTTATCAATTCGTACGTCTGTACCATCCGTTAGAAACACATCGTAAATAACGCTTGGTGCAGTAGTAATTAAGTCGATTTTAAATTCTCTTTCAATTCTTTCTTGAATGATTTCCATATGCAATAAACCTAAAAATCCACATCGGAAACCAAAGCCTAGCGCTTGAGAAGTCTCTGGTTCGAATTGAAGGGCTGCATCATTTAATTCAAGTTTTTCTAATGCTTCACGTAAATCATTATATTTAGCTGTATCGATAGGATATAAACCACAATACACCATAGGATTTAAGCGTCTATATCCTGGTAGGGGCTCAGTAGCACCATTTTTCGCGTTCGTAATCGTATCACCTACACGAGTATCCCCAACATTTTTGATTGCTGCTGTTAAAAATCCAACGTCCCCAACAGTTAACTCTTCCTGAAGGGTTGCGCGAGGTGTAAATACGCCCGCTTCAATCACTTCAAACTCCTTACCTGTTGCCATCATTTTTATTTTATCACCAGGTCTGACTTTACCTTCTATGACACGAATGTACGCAACTACACCACGATACGGGTCATATAAAGAGTCAAAAATAAGAGCTTTTAGAGGTGCTTCAGGGTCACCCTGCGGTGCAGGGACTTTTTCAACAACCTGCTCTAATATCTCTTCAATTCCAATACCCGCTTTCGCAGAGGCTAAAACAGCTTCTGACGCATCAAGTCCGATAACATCTTCAACTTCTTGTCTAACGCGCTCTGGGTCCGCACTTGGTAAGTCGATTTTATTAATTACCGGTAATATTTCTAAGTCATTGTCTAAAGCGAGGTACACATTTGCTAGTGTTTGTGCCTCAATCCCCTGTGCTGCATCGACAACGAGTACTGCACCCTCACATGCTGCTAGACTCCGTGAAACTTCATATGTAAAGTCAACATGTCCTGGGGTGTCAATAAGATGGAATATATATTCCTCACCATCTTTTGCCTTATATTTTAATTGTACCGCGTTTAATTTAATCGTTATGCCACGTTCTCTTTCTAGGTCCATGGAATCTAGCAATTGTTCTTTCATTTCGCGATGGGTTAATGCATTTGTTTTTTCAAGTATCCGGTCAGCCAATGTTGATTTACCATGGTCTATATGAGCAATAATTGAAAAATTTCGAATTCTAGATTGTCTATTACGTCTCTCTTCTTGGTTCATTAAAAATCCTCCTGTATGGAACAACTACACTAGATTAGATTATACAGAACTATTTTCTCACATTCAATTACGAAAAAAAACGACCATAAACAAAGAGAGCTTGCTTTTTATTTTATAGCATGCTCTCTTCTAAATTTTATCAAGTAAATGTCCAATTCCATTTCCAATAGCAATCATGATTTTTTCAAAAATAGCACTGATTCCATTTCCTAGTTTTTCACCAATACTTGAAAAAAAGTTAAATGATTCAACATTTTCTAGTTGTTTCTGTTTTTCTTCTAGGTCATGACTCGTGACCTTTCGGCCTAAGACAGATGCTTCAACTTCACCGTTATTGTCGGAAATATGAAAGGCGCCTTGAAGGGAGGGGTCATTATAGCCCCTCATTTTCTTCATCCCTTCATTCGCCTGCTGCATGCCGATCAATACGCCCAGAAGAAGTACGGTTACTATTAAAAAACATTTCATCATGAATTTAACCATTGGAATTACTCCCTTTATTGCCTATTCTTTATTCGTTTCATTCGCATCCACTTTTTCAGCTTGCCAGTAGTATTCTGCTAAGACATCCGCTACGGCTGCTGCTGTTCGGCGGAGTTCTTCGAAATTATTATCGACACCACCAAATTCAATTAACATGGCATTTCCAGATTTATCTTGGTTATATACTCCATTATTGCCAACTCCACCTTGTTTAAAAATACCTCGATTTAAACCTGGATATTTTTTTTCAAAAATATCATGGAGCGAATTGGCAAGCTCAAGATTTTTAGCAATGTTGGGATTGTCTGATCCAACAATAAATGCTATTTTTGCATAGGATTTTCCGTTAATTGTCACTGTGGTTTTTTCTTTTCTATGTGCATCCCGGTGAATATCAATGAAGTAATTTAATTCCTTATTACTTGACATAGCGCTAGCCATAATCTCGCCAGAAGCTTTATATGATTGATACCAATTGTATCCTTTTCCTTTTATATACTGATCCATATTTGTCTTATCAATATCTGTACCAATTCCTCTTGCCTCTAATTCTTGCTGAAGCATTTCCCCTACTTTGGTTACATTCACTTCAGGATGTCTTGCATTATTCGCATTATTTGTATCCACGCCTTTTAAATGTGGGAAGTAGGCTTCTGACGAGTGGGTGTGATATATATAGGCAACTTTTTTCTCGCCGGTTGTCATCGTTGGTGGTGGCACAGGTTTAGTAGGCTTTTCTGCCTGTTCAACATTTTGGGTAGCCACTTTTCTTTCATCTAGTAAAACATCTAATGGTGGCGGAGACTCTATCGGCATATTCGTGTAATTGGTTCCTTCACCTGCTACAATGATCTTCCCGTCAAAAATCGAGAATCCAGGGAGCTCCCTGCCTAAGAAGCTCCGTGGGTCATCTAATGTAAGGTTTGTCGCTGCTTTAAAAACGGCTCCTACATAGTCTGGTTTCGTAGTAGATTCAGGTAAGCCTTGAACGAAATAATGGTTTTCATACCCTAATAAATGAACAAGTGCTTCCCCTGAGAGATTTGTTGCAACATTACTTATAGACGAAGAACTTATTCTAAATTCTGGTTTAAGAGAGACAATTGCTCCCGTTATCGTAAACAATAAAATAAAGCTAAATATGAGGAATAGAATCCCTTTTACAACGCTGGTTCCTTGAATTGAGATCATCATTCCTTGAGATCGAAAGCCCTTCATATTCTACCTCCTCAATGGTTTGTCTATCATATTGATATGAGCAAACAAGAGTTAGTAGAACTGAAATGATAGAATCTATTCAATTTTATTAATGAGTATATGCACCTGAATTATCTTGGCCAATCTCACCATGTAATGCAGTATTAAGGCCACCTGCTATCACATTTGCCATGTCCTCAATGAAGACATCGACCTCTTTTGGGGTAACCATTAAGTTATGACCAAGAGGGGACAGCACTTCATGAATTAACTTTCTTTTCTCATCCTCTGGTAGAGTTCCGACGATCCCTAAGAAAGTATTTCTTTCTTGCTCACCAGGCAAGTCATCGTCTGTTAATACTTTTTTCTCTCCAAAAGTCATACCTGCAGGAATGAGAGAACGTGAAGGCTTATCCCCTTCTTTAAGCTCTCTACCAAAATGCTT
Organism: Ferdinandcohnia salidurans; assembly: GCF_042680725.1. Classification (NCBI taxonomy): domain Bacteria; kingdom Bacillati; phylum Bacillota; class Bacilli; order Caryophanales; family Bacillaceae; genus Ferdinandcohnia; species Ferdinandcohnia salidurans. Next base: position 189,110 of record NZ_JBHUEK010000031.1, on the reverse strand, counting down.
TAAAATAAAATCAAACGCGTCACTTGTAATAGAAACAGCGTCAACAACTGTTGGAATTCCAATTGCGATTACAGGAATACCCAAAGAATCCTTACTTAATTCTTTACGTTTGTTTCCAACTCCAGAACCCGGATGGATACCAGTGTCTGATATTTGAATCGTTGAATTCACCCGCTCAACCGAACGTGCTGCCAATGCGTCGATGGCAATAATAAAATCAGGCTTTGATTTTTCGATGACTCCGTAGATGATGTCACTTGTTTCGATTCCTGTTAATCCCATCACCCCTGGTGCAATCGCACTTACAGAGCGAAAGCCATCCTGCACATTTTCAGGCTGGAGCTCAAAGAGGTGTCTTGTTATGACCAGGTTTTCAACTGCCAACGGCCCAAGCGCATCTGGTGTGACATTCCAATTTCCTAAACCAACAACTAGGCAACTAGCATCTTTCCCAATATTTAGTTTTGATAAAAAATGATTAAATTCCTTTGCGAATACTTCTTGCACCTTTTGCTGGAGTTCTGAATCTTTTTGCCGTATCCCCTGAACTTCTAGTGTTAAATAATTTCCTTTTTTCTTTCCGATTGCATTAGCGCCTTCCTCGGTAATTTCGACTGTGGAGATGGTAATTCCATCCTCTTGTCTCTCTTTTATGATGACACCTTCAATTTCTGATACGGGCTGTTGATCTTCTTTTAGTGTTTTATTTCGTTCCTCGACTGCCATTGCGCTTGCTTCTAGCGCTAAGTCAGTACGAACAGAGTATTTTGTTAAGTCTAGTTGTTCTCCCATTCCAATGACCTCCAATTTTTACATAGTATCTATATCTTTACCTGTTAAAATGTGGTTCATGCAATTTTTATCAAGTAGGAAATAGATTGGTATTGCATTCTCACAGCCAATTTGATAGAATAACTTTTGTTGTAACATCAGAGTATCAATGAATGTATAAGAGATCATTAAGCGAAGAAAACTTTATAAGAGAAGGTTTTCGTTAAGTTTCGTAGATGATTGCGTGTTAGATCATCTTGATATTCGCAGGAGGTGAAAGTATGCCAAATATTAAATCAGCTATCAAACGTGTAAAAACAAGTGATGAAAGCCGTGCTCATAACGCGACTGTTAAGTCTGCAATGCGTACTGCTGTAAAAAACTTTGAAGCTTCAGTTGCTAACAATGACGTTGAAAACGCAAAAGCAGCTTATCTTACTGCTTCAAGCAAGCTTGACAAAGCGGCTCGTAAAGGTCTTATCCATAAAAATGTTGCTGACCGTCAAAAATCTCGTCTAGCGAAAAAACTTAACGAGGTTAACGCATAATAAATAAACGACTCGATTTGAGTCGTTTTTTTTTGCGTTCTATTTTACTTCCCTAACTTCATAATAAATAATTCCAAAATTAATTTTTTATCCTTTTTTCCGTTTTTCATTTCATAGTCAGCTTCAGCAAGCTGGCTCAAAATTCCCAGTAATTCTTCCTGTGTAAATAAATTTGCTTGTCCACCTGCAAGCTTGACCCGGAACGGATGAACTTTAAGATTTCCAGCAATCTGTTGTTGTCCGTAACCTTGTCTAGATAGCTCCTTCACCTGAAAAATCAATCTAAACTGTGTAGCAAGCAAAGATAATATTTTGATGGGCTCTTCATTATTTTGCAAAAGGTCATAAAATATTCTTAGTGCCTCATCGAGTTTCCTATTCACTACCTTATCAATCAACGAAAAAATATTTTGCTCCAAAGATCTGGGTACCAGCAATTTCACGGTTTCCTCAGTTATCGCTCCATTTCCCCCAAGATATAAACACATTTTATCGATTTCTTGGGTTATGTTCATAAGATTCGTCCCTGCCACATGTAACAGTTCCTGAATCGCAGAGGGTGAAATAGTAACCTGATGTTGGTTCGTTCTTTCAGTTATCCAGCTATGTAAATCCTTTTCAGATAATGTATTAACAGTCAACACTTCAGCATTTTTCTTTAACTGCTTAACAATCTTCTTCCGCTCATCTAACTTTTCATACGGTGCCGTAACGACAAGAATCGTAAAAGGAGCAGGTTCATTTAAATATTGTTCAAGTACCGTTACATTATGCTCAACCTTTTCCTTACTCTTTTCAGCTGTTAAAAAGTGTGGATTTTGTAAAATAACCAGGCGTCTTTCTCCCATAAAAGGAAGGGTCTCAGCATCAGCCAATGCAATTTCAACGGGTGTCTCCTCTAAATCAAAAATAGATAGGTTAAAATCTTTTTCTTCCTCTTCAATGCTATATTTGATCAGTAACTCCTTTGTTTCCTGTATTAAAAAGGTTTCTGAACCATGTAATAAATAGACAGGGGCAAATTGCCTTTTCTTAATTTTTTTCCAAAGCTCTAAATTCATACATATTCCTCTCCACTGTTAGCCTTCAATTCTTATCTAATCGTATCGGTAAAACACAAATATTTCAACCTCCATAAAAATACAAAGGGAATTGGTTTTAGCCAATTCCCTATCTATAGAAACATTACCAAACAAGCCCCGGGTATCTTGTCGAGTAATGATTATTTGTAACCTGACGTTTGCTGTGATGTTATTCTTATGTACTATTAGGATTTACATTGTTTTTTTGAACTATTTGTGACAAGTGTTGTTAATAAAGGAAGAGTATCGGATAATAGGGGAAAAAGGGTACTACCTTTTTTTGGCTTTGTTTTATTTACCTGAGGTTTCTAACTTTTGGTCTATAAAACAAAACCAACTTTTTAAAGGAATTATAGATTTTTTTAACTAGTTAGGCTATACTATAACTGTTTAGGAGGGGTTAGGCGTGAACGAATTTGAAAAGAATATAAAAAACACACGAAATGACGTTATCGATGCTGGAGTAGCTTTCGTTGCATCATTTGGCTTCTTCGCAATAATTTTCATTATCGCAACATTAATTAAAATTATCGGAGCTTAATTTCGACAGAATACATACTGTCAAAACCAAGACTGCCTATATATGGCAGTCTTTTTTCGTTCCTTGCCTTTACTGTATCTTATGGAATTGTGGTTATAAAGGTTCCTGAATTTTTGAAAAAACGGTATTGTATGGCTCCATTTGTGTCCGTTCTATATACCTTGATTTTTTCTTGTTTTAATCGATTAATCACATCTGGATGTGGATGATTAAAACGATTATTCACACCCACAGGGATTAGGGCAATTTTTGGATGAATGTGTTGAATAAAGCTCTCCGATGACGATGTCTTGCTTCCATGATGCCCCACCTTTAAAACATCAATCCTCATGTTTTTATATGTATTGATAAGATCAAGCTCCACTTCTTTTTCGATATCACCTGTAAATAACCAACTTAGACCACCAAACCGCGTAAAAATTACGATTGAATTATCATTTTCCACCATTTCATCTCCTTTTGGGGCAAGGATATAAAATGTATTTCCTCCTTCCTGCCATTTTTGTCCACGTTCAACTAAATGAATGGGAATCCCTTCTTTAGTAGCTATTTTCTTCAACTCTATTTCTTGTTTCGCATCCTTCTTGTTTTTTCCTAAGACGATTTCATTAATCCTCACTTTTTCAACAATTTCCTTCGCACCACCGATATGATCTTGGTCACCGTGGGTAATGATTAGTTTATCTAAACTTTGTACTCCTTTTGATTTTAGGAATGGAATGATAATATTGGCCGTCGAGAATTCTTTCCTTCTTTCTTGCCATTGCTCTTGATCAAACTGAATATTTCCACCAGTATCAATGAGATACGTTCCTTTTCGATACGGTAGCTCAATAAATATACTATCGCCTTGCCCAACATCAAGCATGGTCATTTCACCATATGGATTTAGATAGGGCAATAGCATATGAAAAATTAAGACTACAATCGGGGCAAGAAGCGCACTTTGCATCAAGGATTTTCTCTTTTCCCAACAAATTAAAAAGTATAGAATAGATGAACAATACAGGACCATTAAGACTAACCCAGGTTTACCTGGTGTCAATAAAGCGAAAGTGAATTGGGATACCCAAACTGTCACGTGATTTAAAATTTCGAGCATCCACGAAAGCATTGCAGCAAAGATTTGGCCAATCGGGGCGAATATGCTCAGCAAAAATACAGTGAGTAAGGCAAAAGGTAAAATGACAACTGAATATAATGGGACATACAGCATATTAAGTGGTAAGCTCAATAACGAGAACTCATAAAAGTGGAAGAGCAGAACCGGCATTGAAGTAATTTGCGATAACAATGAAACGACAAATAAAGAAGCAATCGTAGTTGGATAGTATTTAAAAATGGCTTTTGAAGAAAGGATCAAGGATGCACTTACTAAAAAGGACAATTGAAAACCGATATTTACGATATAGTACGGATTAAACACCAGCATGATCATGCAGGCAAAACTAATGACATCAAGGATACTGCCTTTTTTCCACCACATCATACTTGCTAATAAAAGCATACTCATCAAAACGGAGCGAATGACTGAGGGGGAGCCACCGGCAATAAAGATATATGCTGGTAGTAAACAGAACAGTAAAATTGCGGTTATTTCACGTGTCATGCCGAAGCGTATACATAAAAAGTAAAACATCCCTGTCATGAGACTTACATGCAGTCCTGATATCGCCAATAAATGTATCAATCCTAATGATTGGTAGGAATTTTCTATTTCACTTGCGATATTTGTTCTTTCCCCATATATCAATGCCTGGATTATTCCTGCAGTTGAGCCATCAAAATAAGTATCAATATGACGGATTCCAGCATCTCTAATATTTAGAAGCAAATGATTTATCGTCCACTTTTCGTTTGAAACACATTCTCCTGCCTTCATTTCATTCGCTTCAAATATCCAATGGATTTTTTGTGTATACAAATATTGTTTATAGTTAAAGGAATTGGGATTTCGTGCGACTTGGGGTTCTTTCAGACTTCCATTAAAGGTACAGACTAACCCAATACGAACAGAAGTGCTTAGTTGCTTTTTCTCGATTTCCGTTTTTATGTAATAAACTAACAGTAGTTTTTCATCCCTTGAAGTATTTACGATAACAGATAGCTTGTCACCATTAATAGCTGGTGCTTCAACTATTTCCGCTTCAATCCTTTCTGTGGTAGGATTCAATTTAGTGTGATTGTTGGAGTCGATGATGGTAAAAAGACACATAAAAGTAAATAGAGTAAAAATACTGAGGATAACGAGAGAGAAATGGTGGCGGATTATGATAAATCCTAATAAGAGTAGTGTGAGGATTATACTTAACCATGAAAAAGATGTATAGGGGACTAGTAATCCAAAAATTGCAAAGGTTGCAAGAAAAACAAGCTTTCCTTTTACAAAGTCCCCATACTTATTTATCAAACTAACCGATATTCGAAAATAGTGCAGCAGTTTTCTCATGTAACTTCTCTATTTCTCTATCGTCCGCACCTGACTCTGTTAATTTTTCTATTAAATCATTAACAAATGCTAATTTCTCTTTTGATTTTAAGTCGATCACCATTTCTTGAAGAGGAACCTTCTCAATTCTTACATTTGATTTCTCAAGTAATTCTATTGCATAAGGATGATTTTTATAATCTTCCGCATAATAGACAACCTTAATCCCTGCTTGAATAATTGCTTTTGTGCATTGGAGGCATGGAAAATGAGTAACATAGATTTCCGCATTTTCTGTAGGGACTCCAAACTTGGCACATTGCAGTAATGCATTAATTTCAGCGTGAACGGTTCTTATACAGTGATTTTCGACTACATAGCACCCCTCATCTGAACAGTGTGTTCCTCCAGATACAGAGCCATTATAGCCCCCTGCAATAATTCGCTTATCTCGTACAATTGTTGCCCCAACTGTTAGTCGAGTACATGTACTTCTTAATGCAAGTAAATGGCTTTGTGCCATAAAATATTGATCCCATTTGATTCGATTCAAAATTTCCCCCATCCCTTCAACAAAATCTTACAATTATTTTATCGGTTATTTGTACGTATCGTCAATTTAATTTGAGCTCGTCTTTTATTTTCTCAAAAGATTTTTCCCCAATTCCGCTAACTTCCATCAAGTCCTCAAGTTGTTTAAACGGCCCATTTTCTTCACGGAACGTAATTATTGCTGCCGCTTTAGATGGGCCAATTCCTGATAAGGTTTCAAAATCTGCCTGTGTTCCCTTATTTAAAGAAATCTTTCCATCGCTTTCTGGGGACAAACTGTTCTCCACTTCGAAATCCTCACCAATACGTGGAACGTAAATAACCATTTCATCCTCCACTCGCTGTGCTAAATTCACTTGCTTAATGTTTGCATCTTCAGTAAATCCCCCCGCCATCTCTATAACGTCCTTAATCCTCATCCCATCCTCGGCCTCAAATACATCCTCATTATGTACCGCACCCTTGATATCAACAAGAATTACCTTAATCTCTTCCTCTGCAATAGGTTCTTCATCAACGTTCGATTCAAGGAAAAAATCTTCTTCTACCTCGTCAGGTTCTGCTCTTGTTCCATATCCAAAAATATTATAAAAGACAATAAAGATAACTAAACAAATTCCACAACTCATTAAAATGAACGTAATCTTTTTTTCTCTAAAATTCATGGTTTGGTCTCCTTTGTTTTTTAAACTTTAAGTAAAAACATTCATAATTTCATACAGGAATACATATTGTGTTAGGAGAATAGTCTGTAAAGGAGGGACGAACTTGAATATAGGGTTTATTGGTACAGGAAATATGGGGAAAATTTTAATAGAGTCCTTTGTAGAATCTCTTGCTGTTCCGCCTTCGAAATTAACGATAACAAATCGTACGATTGAAAAAGCAATAGCCATTAAGAACTCCTTGCCAGATATCACCGTTGTAGCGACAAATGAAGACGTTGTAAAAGGCTCTGATTTAATTTTCATTTGTGTAAAACCTTTGGAAATTCACCCCCTTTTACACCAATTATCTCCTTGCCTTACGAGTAGTAAATGTATCGTTTCAATTACGAGTCCGATTTCTGTTGAACAGCTCGAATCAATTGTGAATTGTCAGGTCGCACGTATTATTCCAAGTATTACAAATCGCGCACTAACAGGCGTATCCTTATTTACATTTGGAAGTAGCATAAGCAGTAGATTTAAGGATTATTTAGAATTTCTTTTTGAGCAAATTTCTGCTCCGGTTCACATAAATAACGACATTACAAGAGTCGCTTCTGATATCGTAAGCTGTGGCCCTGCGTTTTTTACTTATCTTGTGAGAAAGTTTATAAATGCAGCAGTAAAGGAAACGAAAATCACAGAGGAGCAAGCAACACTATTAGCTAGTGAAATGATAGTCGGAATGGGGAAATTGCTTGAAAAGGAAATCTATACGTTACCTACTCTCCAGGAAAAAGTATGTGTAAAAGGTGGTGTAACTGGGGAAGGTATTAAGGCAATGGAAGAAAATATCGGCGAGTTATTTGAAGAACTATTTAAGAGTACCCATCGAAAATTTGATGAGGACATTTGCGAAGTGAATAAACAATTTAACGAGACTCCATCTCGATAAATATATCATGTTCCTTCCTAAATAGGAATACTCATTTTTTCTCGACAAAATAAAACAAGGGCAGACATCGTCTGACCCTCTATTTTTTTGCGGTAAATAATATCCGTTCAGAAGTCTCTTGAACTGGATTATTAAAATCAGCAAGCACATCAGTGACCTTAAAACCAATTTCCTCTAGCCAATTTTGAAACGTTTGAATCGGAAAGGTTCGCTGTTCATGAAATTCGTCAAATCTCGTATAATCATCATTATGTTCATTTTTTACAAAAAACGATAATTCATGTTCTACACTGTGAGGATGTTCCCCCTCAAAACAATTCCAAATAAAACTAACCTCTTCATCACTGCTCACAAATGGCCCATCCATAAAAATGGAGTCCATTTTATAAACGGAATGAACATCAAACAAAAAAAGTCCATCGGGTTTCAAAAGCTTGAATACATTTTGAAAGGTTTTCTGCACATCTTCTGCTGTACGTAGATAGTTCAGTGAATCACAGAAAATGACAATCACATCAAATGGGTCTAACCCTGAGATTTCCACCATATCCTGTTGGTAAAACTCAACCCTCATTCCAGCTTCCATTGCTTTGTTATTCGCGACTGCCAGCATATCCTCAGAGAGATCTACCCCAACAACCTCATAGCCCTCTTTTGCAAGTCGAATGGCAATTTCACCCGTTCCGCAACCTATATCAAGAACACGCATGGGATGTTTTTTATTATCATGTGTAACTCTCTCTTTAAAGAACGAAATCCATTGCTCATAATCCACATCACGCATTAGTTCATCGTAGATATAAGCAAATTCTCCATAGCTCATAAACTTAGCACGTCTTCTACTGTTTCAGTAGGCGCATCTCCCCAAAGACGTTCTAAATTATAGTAGGTACGCTCGTCTTTATGAAATACGTGAGCAATGACATCTCCTAGATCAACAAGTACCCATCTTGCTTCGTCAAAGCCCTCTAGGCGTTTAATATGAATACCATTTTCATCCGCTTTGTCCTTAATTTCACGTGCAATTGCTTGTACTTGTTTTTCAGAATTTCCATGGCAGATTAAAAAATAATCGGCAACAAGGGATAACCCCTTCATATTTAATGCTACAATATTTTCAGCGCGCTTATCGTCAGCAGCTTGAACTGCAAATGTTAAGATATCTCTTTCATTCACCCTAGGATTCCCCCTTTTTATTTAAGATTAATGCATTGTATGTTTGCAACGTATCGGGATAAATTGCTTGATTCTTTTTCACCAAAAACATGATGGTGTTTCTTAATGAGTAGATGAGGGCTGTGTCTAAATCCCGTTTTGCGACTTCTCTAACTTCATCTACACCTGGAAAATGTCTACCTGGCTCTATGTAATCTGCGACAAAAATAACCTTTTCAAGCAGAGTCATTCTTTCACGTCCAGATGTATGGAAACGGATTGCATCAAGGATTTCTTCATCCTGAATCCCTATCTCTGTCTTAACAAGGTAGGCTCCAACTGGCGCATGCCAAAGTTCTGTATTATGAATTAATAAACCCGTTGGCATATGTTGGTCGATGATGACCTGCTTCATCTCTTCCTTTGATCTAAATTTCGCATAGTCATGGAATATGGCAGCCATTTCGGCCTTCTTCACATCAGCATCATATCGTTTGGCCAGTTCAATGGCTGTCTCCATAACACCAAGTGTATGCTGATAACGGTGCTCCGTTAATTGTTCTTTAACAAGTTCTAGGGCCCTATCACGTTCCATATAAATGCTTCTCCTCTATATAGTTTCGTACTTTTTCAGGAACTAAATACATTGTATTTCTTTTTTCCCTCAGCCTCTTTCTTATCATTGAAGAAGAGATATCTAATTGAGGAACATCAACTTCTATGATTGAATATTGAGTCGGAAAGGAATATCCTGGTCTTTTCACCCCAACAAACGTAATCATATCCATGAGTTCATCAATTTTATGCCAATGTGGCAAATATTCGACCATGTCCCCACCAATGATAAAATAAAACTTTGTATTACGATATTGTTCACGTAACAATAGAATTGTGTCGTATGTATATGAGGGTCCTTCTCTATCCAGTTCAATTGGCTGTAACTTGAACTTTGGTTGGCCTGAAATAGCTAAAGAGAGCATTTCAACCCGCTCCTCATCGGTCACATAACTTTTCCGTTCTTTGTGTGGAGGTATACGATTGGGCATAAACCAAACCTCTGAAAGATTTAGCTGTGTTAATACCTCTGTAGCAATGAATAAATGACCAATATGGGGCGGATCAAATGTACCACCTATGATTCCGATATGGTTCATTTTTTCCCTCCTAGTCGGCCGAAAATGACGCATCAAATTTCTGCGTTGGCTTGCTTCTCCGTTCCTCACGTATTAACTGCATACGCTCCGGTACTCAAAGCTGCGCCGCCTTGAAATTTTCGGTCCTTTTCAACCTCCTTATTTGGTTGCTTACTTGTTAGCCTTTGGTAGCTCCAATTGCTTGTTTTCTTTAGACTCTTTGTACAGGACAATTGTATTACCAATGATTTGAACCAATTCAGCTTTTGCACCTTTACTCAGCTCTTGCGCTACCGTATCACGGTCATCTTCACAGTTTTGAAGGACACTTACCTTTAATAGTTCACGAGCTTCTAGCGCATCGCTGATTTGTTTAACCATGTTGTCATTTACCCCACCTTTTCCAACCTGAAAGATCGGATCTAAATGATGGGCCTTGGATCGCAAAAATCGTTTTTGTTTACCTGTTAGCATGTCTTACCTCCTAATAGCTTTGTAACTAGTCTTTCCATTCTCTCCGTATCTGGAAATATTCCTGTCCATTTTTCGAATGCTAAAGCACCCTGATAAACAAACATTCCAATTCCATTTTGCGTAATTGCACCACGCTTTGCAGCTTCACGCAAGAGCTTCGTTTCAAATGGATTATAAATAATATCACTTACGATTGTTTTTGGTGCCAAATTCTCCAGTCTAAATGGCATATGATCCACCTGGGGATGCATACCAACTGAAGTTGTATTGATAATGACTTTATATTTACCTAGATTACTCTCTGCATCCGCAAAAACGAGTGCATGCGAGTCAACCTCGAATTTGCAATCATCAATAATGGCTTTTGCCCGGTCTACCGTACGATTTACAATATCAATTCTTTTCACACCCGTTGCTGCTAATGAAATAAATATCCCTCTAGCTGCACCACCCGCTCCGATAATCAATACATTCGAAGAACGCAATTCCTCATTACTGATGACACGATTTAACGAACGGATAAATCCAATTCCGTCTGTGTTATAGCCAACTAATTTCCCATTTTCATTTACAATCGTATTCACTGCACCGATATTCTTAGTAACCTCTTCAATTTCATCTAAATAGTCGATTACCTCTAATTTATGTGGAATTGTAACATTAATTCCTGATACCCCGAGTGCCCTTATTCCTTCAATTGCAGCTTTCACCTGGTCTTGTCCCACATGAAAAGCATGGTATCTGGCATTAAGCTTATAATGTTCAAAAATATCATTGTGCATCATCGGTGACAGCGAATGTGAAATAGGACTTCCAATTACCCCATATACCTTTTCCATTTCCTCACCCATTACCATTCATTTTACTACTATCTCTTTTTAGATTAATGATTTTCTTATCATAACCCCAACGCCCTTTGGAACATGAGCTACTACCTTCGTATGTGGTTCATTAATCGTTACCCAACCCAATCCAGAAAAAACAATATCTGTTTTCGCTTCATTGATCATGAATTCATGGGCAACCAGCGGTGGAAAATCATCTAATTCATTTTTGCCAGGAGGCTGCAAGAGCTCACCCTGATGTTTTTCATATAGTTCATCTGCATTTTCAAGTTTTGTGCGATGGATATTTAGCAAATTTGAGAAATGACAAACGAAAGACTGTCTGCCACCACTTACAAAATCAAACCTTGCTAAACCACCAAAAAACAAGGATTGTCCTTCATTTAACTGAAAGACTTTCGGTTTAATTTCTTTCTTAGGTGTAATAACTTTTAAGTCTTGTTTTGATACAAAGTGTGCCATTTGATGGTGATTGATTATTCCTGGAGTATCAAATAAGGAATGCTCCTCATCAAGGGGAATATCAATAATATCTAATGTTGTACCCGGGAAGTGAGAAGTAGTAATGATGTCCTCTTTCTCTCCACTAAATTCCTTAATCAGACGATTGATGAATGTAGACTTTCCGACATTCGTACACCCTACTACATATACATCTTTTCCTGAGCGATAATGCTCAATTGCTTCAGCTACCTCTTTGATGCCTGTACCTTTTTCTGCACTGATTAAAAAGACATCTACCGGTTTTAAGCCAAGTTCTCGAGACGATTCTTTCATCCAATTTACTAGTTTTTTTGGTTTCACCGATTTTGGTAGCAAATCCACTTTATTACCGACTAATAGTATATTATTGTTCCCCACAAATCGGTGAAGACCTGGTAACCAGCTGCCGTTAAAGTCGAATATATCAACAATTTTTACGATTAATGCATTCGTAGAGCCGATTCCGTGTAAGATTTTCAAAAAGTCATCATCCGTTAAAGAAACATCTTGTACTTCATTATAATGCTTTAATTTAAAGCATCGTTGGCATATGACTTTATCCTTTTCTAAAGCAGATGCTGGTGCATATCCTAATTTTGTTTCGTCAGCTGTTTGGATTTCTACTCCACAGCCAATACAGCTAATTTTTTCTTGTTCCACTCTATTTAATCCTCCCAATAAAGCATTCCACGACGCTTCATCCAAGTTAATATTCTTCTTTCGACTAGGCGGTTAAATTTTGTAAAAAAACCGTCTGTTTGGGCAACTGGAACAACTAGAATCGTATGCAAGCCACTCCGGTTCCCACCGAAGACATCTGTTAGAAGTTGATCACCGATTACAACAACTTCATCCTTTTGTAATCCCATTTCCTTTACTGCGCGCTTAAAAGCACGTACCAATGGTTTTCTCGCCTCAAAAATAAATGGAATACCTAGTGGATCTGCAAATTCTTTTACTCGTTTTTCATTATTATTTGATACAATTGTTACGGTAATACCTTGCTCCTTAATCTCCTTAAACCATTCAACAAGTTCTGGAGTTGCACTTGGGCGATCCCATTCTACCAAAGTATTATCTAAATCGGTAATGACACCTTTGATGCCTAGTTCTTTTAATTTGCTTGGTGAAACCTCAAAAACTGATTTCACATGTTCATTTGGTAAAAAAACATTTAACAATTTGTTTACACCTCTCTCGGACTACCCTTTTTATACCCATCCTATCATAACGAATTAATATGATTTCCACAAAGCAAAAAGATGACAAAATGCATGATAATATTTCATTTTTTTTACAAAAAATAAAAAGTTTTCGACAAAAGTCAGTAAATTTCAACACCTGTGGATAATCTTATGCACATTTTACACAGCGATATACATAGATTTCCATATTTTATAAACAAAATACCCACAAGTTATCCACCATTTCCTGTGGATAACAGAACGGTTGTTCTATTATTTTTTTCGTGATAGAGTTAATTTAACAACAAAGAATAACATAATAGTATATGCAACATGAGATACATTAGAACATCTTACACGTAAATAATTTAGGAGGTGAATGGCCAACTATTGGCAGTATGATATGAAAAAATTATCAGATGACTTGTTAGTTGAATCTTATTTTAAAGCAATAAAATTAAAGCTAAGTCCTGATTTTATTCACCTTATTGAAACTGAAATAATGCGCAGATCATTGGGACATAAAATTAGAAATATATCATAATAATTTATTTATTTAAAGAGCCATTTAGTGGCTCTTTTTTTCTTTATCATTCATTACCCCTAAAACTTCACCTACTTTAATATCTGTCGAAGCATTCATGTCAGGGCTAAGCATAAAACTGTCTTTTTCAAATAACAATATGACGGTTGAGCCAAATGAAAAGTACGCAATTTCTTCCCCTTTTTCCACAGTATCACTTGTATATGTAGTTTCTATACTATTTACAAACATTGCACCAACCTTTACCATCGCAACATATGAATCATTGCCCTTTATTTCTGTGATTTTTCTATAGTTCTTGGATAAAGGATCTCTACCATATTTTAACCCTAGTCGATTAACTGGATACGATTTCCGACCTAATTCCCATTGCTTTGTTACGACCCCAGAAATTGGACTGTGAATTCGATGATAGTGGCTTGGGCTTAAATAAAGAATAAGGAAGGTACCACCTATGTATTTTGTAAGCGACTCTTCATCACCAAGCATTTCCGCAACATGATAGTGCTTGCCCTTTACAATCATTTCTTTTGAAGCGGTAATAATCCCCGTTTCTTCAATGACAGCATCAACAGGACTAATCACCGTATTTTCGGTTTGATCGATTTGCCTACTTTCTTTTCTAAGCCTTCTTATAAAAAGGTCATGTAAGGTTGAGAACTCAGTCAAGTTTTTTTCCATTTCTGCTTGGTTAATCTTGTATATTTTCGCGTAACTCGGAATAAGTATAGCACTAACTCTTGATTGTGAAAATTTTTTTAAAATCGCCGATGAAAAACGATGATTTGTTAATTCTATAAAAAAGCGATAAAGCCATTTTTGCAAACCCAATTCCTCCTAGGATATAACAATTCTCTTTACAAAAGCAAAATAGAACGAATAAAATAAGATTAATAAAGTGATACTATACTATTTTATTGATTTTTGGTCCTTTTTACAAAGACTTTTCCAAGAAAGGAGTGATGAGATGTTTTTATTAGAATATTTAGATTCAACTTTTAAAAAGCTTAAAGCACACACAGCTAATATTCTTACTTTAATTAACTTAAGCCTAGGTGGTTTTTCAATATTATTTATTCTTAAAAACGAATTAAATTTAGGATTATTGTTGATCTTTTTAGCTGCTCTTGCTGATCGATTTGATGGAATGGTAGCAAGAAAATTTCAAATTGAATCTGAGCTTGGAAAACAGCTTGACTCGATGTGTGATATTATTTCATTTGGAGTCGCACCTGCACTTTTATTATACCAAGGAATTATTCATGAATTCGGAGCACCAGGAATGTTTTTCACCGTTTTTTATATCGGATGCGGGGCATTTCGTTTAGCAAAATTCAATATTAGCGACAATAAAGGCTTCTTCGTTGGCTTACCAATTACAGCTGCAGGCTGTCTTTTGACATTAAGCTTCTTAGCAATCCCTTATGTTTCTCCTCAATTTTTTATTTACCTCATGATTATTCTGTCCTTCCTGATGGTTGGTACATTTAAATTAAGGAAAGTTTAATTCAAATTCAAAAACACCTATTCACTTTTAACAGCAGATAGGTGTTTTTTCTTGTCAAACTCCAGGCGCCTTTGCTTTTCTTTATTACTTAGTTAGTTCTAAAAATTCCTCAACATCTTTTATAGAGAGTTTTACTGCCTTTTCCCAGAAGTCGCGCTTAGTTAAATCAACACCTAGGTGTTTTGCAGCAAGATCTTCTACTTTCATGCTTGCTGTATCCTTTAACAGTGCAATGTACTTCTCTTCATAATCGGTTCCCTCTTCTAATGCTTTCGCGTAAATACCTAAAGAGAATAAATAACCAAATGTATATGGGAAGTTATAAAAAGGTACTCCCGTAATATAGAAATGCATTTTTGACGCCCAGAATTGTGGATGATATTCCTCTAATGCTCCACAGTATGCTTCCTTCTGCGCTTCAAGCATGAGTTCATTAAGACGTTCAGTGCTTACAATTCCCTGTTTGCGCTCCTCATAGAATCTTGTTTCAAATAGGAAACGAGCATGGATATTCATATAAAATGCAACACTTCTTTGAATTTTATCCTCTAGAAGTGCAAGCTTTTCGTCTTCTGATTTTGCATTTTTCACAGAAGCATCAGCGACAATCATTTCTGCGAACGTGGATGCAGTTTCTGCAACGTTCATTGCATAACTACGGTTTAACGTGTGAACCCCTGCCATTGCATGCTGGTGGAATGCATGGCCAAGCTCATGGGCAAGCGTTGATACATTAGATGGTGTTCCTGAGAACGTCATAAAAATTCTTGACTGATCGCTTTCAGGGAAGCTTGTGCAGAACCCGCCTGGACGCTTACCAGGACGATCTTCAGCCTCAATCCAGCTATCTTCAAATGCTTTTTGGGTAAATTCAGTAAGCTCAGTACCAAACTTACTAAATTGTTCTAAAATAAATTCTGCACCTTCTTGATAGGAAACCTTTGTTTCAGATTGTCCAACAGGTGCATCCAGGTCATACCAACTAAGTTTATTTAGACCCAATACCTTTGCTTTACGGTTCAAATACTCAACAAATGGAGCCTTGTATTCCGTAATGACAGACCACATGGTTTCAAGCGTTTCCTTAGACATTCTGTTTATATCCAGCGGTTCTTGGAGCACATTGTCCCAACCTCGTGCTTTATACACATTTAAACGAAACCCGCCAAGATGATTCAGCGACTCACCAATATAATCTGAATGTTCAGCCCAAGCTTTTTCCCATTGCTCAAACATCGTCTTGCGAACATTACGGTCAGAGCTAGAAAATTTGTTGAATGCTTGTCCAACAGAAAGTTGTTTTTCTTCCCCATTTTCCTCAAATGGAACTTTGATGTTTCCAACTACCATATTATAAAGCTGTCCCCATGCATGATAGCCATCAACCCCTAAAGCATTAATAAGGTTTTCTTGCTCAAGAGTAAGCTTTTCTTTTGCTCTCGTTCTTCTTTCTTCTAATACATACGATAGCTCATTTAATGGTTCCTCTGATAAGAGCTTATTCCAAACAGATTCCTCTATTGCAACTAGCTTTTGATCAAAAGCAGTAAGGACGGATTGAAGTTGTGCACTTAACTGTGTTGTTTTTCCTTGTAAAAGAGTAGCACCACGATCTGTTGTATCCTGTGCTGTCAAACAGCTAACAAAGGCACCTGCTTGGCGAAGCTTTTTGAAAGATAATTGGAAAGCATTTAGTATGTTTAATAATTCGTCTTTATCTTTCTCATTTGTTGGTACTTGAAAAGCCTCAACTAAAGCATTGAATTCCGAAATTTCCTTATGTAGCGCTTCCAAGAAGGAATGAAATGCAGGTGAACTGCTACCCCCTTCAAAAAATATGTCTAAATCCCATTTTTGTTCATATGTACTCGTGCTCAAATTTGTTTCCCCCTTCTAATTATTTAGTCTCCCTAAATAATTTATATGATTCATTATAAATGGATTTTATAAAAATTTCTATCATTTCGGTAAGTTTTTAACTTTCTCACGTATTTACATTCTTTGAATGAAATTTTACCTTTGGAGGCAAACTTAGGAAAAACCCGGAGTTGTTTGTAATGAAGAAGAAATTAATTCAAAACTATATAGATAAGTTCAATAACGCGAAACTAGACCCTGAACAATATCCGGAAGAATCTGCTGCAGAAGATATGCAAGTTAAAAATCTGGAAATTACTCGAGAACTTCAGATCAATATTTCAACATTAAAGAAGATCTATTCAATACCAGAAAACAATGATGTAAAAATCCATAATTTTACGATCGGTGGATTAAATAAAAAAGCAGCTCTTTTGTTTATTTCAACCATTACTGATATAGACATGATTAGTAATCATATTCTGGAACCATTGCTTAACAATGAAAGTCCACTTAAGGAAGTTCAATCGATAGTCCAAGTGCAATCATTTACAGAGGTAAAACAGATAAAAGAAGTAATTAATGGAGCCAACCAAGGGAACACAATCTTACTTATTGACGGAGAACAAAAAGGATATATAATCGGAACCTCTGATTTTCAAAGCAGATCCGTAGAAAAAGCTGAAAGTGAGGTTGTTCTTAAAGGACCAAAGGAAGCCTTTAATGAAAAAGCAGATACAAATATCTCGTTAATTCGTAAAAAAATCAGAAATGAGAATCTAATTGTAGAGCATTTAACCATTTCTGAGCGGTCAAATAACGAGCTATATATTCTTTATATTAAAGATTTAACAAACGAAAAAATGATAAAAAATGTAAAGGAAAGAGTAAGTGCATTAGATGTTGATGCAATCCAGAATCTGTCACTCCTAGAACAGTATATTGAAGAAAGGCCTAAATCTATTTTTCCCAGTATATTATATACCGAAAGACCGGATCGGGCTACTTCATTTTTAGAGGATGGATATGTCGCCTTATTAATGAATAACTCGCCAGCAGCCTTAATAGTACCAGCAACCTTTTGGTCTTTTATTCATAACCCTGAAGACCATTACTTGCGATTTATATACGGAAACTTCATTCGCATGTTACGGGTATTTTCTTTATTTATTACCCTTTTTGCTTCTGCCATCTATGTATCAGTTACGAATTATCATTCTGAGATGGTTCCGACGGACCTCTTACTAGCAATTTCTGCAACACGCGAAAAAGTTCCTTTTCCTTCCCTCATTGAGATTATCATGATGGAAATTGCCTTTGAGCTCATAAGGGAAGCTGGACTTAGAGTCCCAAATCCAATTGGGCCGACAATTGGTATTGTTGGAGCACTGATATTAGGTCAAGCAGCCGTTCAGGCAAATATTGTAAGTCCTATTGTCGTTATTGTTGTAGCATTAGGAGGATTATGCTCATTTACACTTAGCGATGTAAGCATGAATTTTGCAATTAGAATTATTCGGTTTGGCTTTATTCTATCAGCAGGTTTCTTTGGGATTTACGGAATGACAGCCTTATTTACAGTGGGTTTATTTTATATGGTGTCTATTAAAACTTTCGGTGTTCCTTACTTATCACCAATGACACCTAAATATATTTCTTCTAAAGATACAATCATTAGAAAATTGGTCAAGAATGAACGTTTGCGTCCTGGGTATTTAAAACCAAAGGACATTATAAAAAAGGCAGAGGAATAGATATGGAGCAATCGAAAGGAAAAATGGGGATAAGAGAATATGTGGCCACTGTAATCTTAGTTGTCGGTGTCAAGCTATCGGATGATACACCTGCCATTTTTGCTTATTTCCTCAAAAATGCATTATGGATGGCCCCTATCTTGATCGGATTATTATCGATCATTCCCATTTATTTCATGTTAAAGGTCATTACAGCCTATAAAAATAAAAATTTGCATGATGTAATCCTCCATTTATTTGGCAGATATATAGGAAATATTTTATCATGCATCCTATTACTAGGGGGGCTAATCGCGCTCATTTTGGATTCTGCTGTATATGTTGATATCATTGGTACAATGTATTTTACTGAAACACCCATTTTACTCATTTACATAGTATTTATGGCTGTCTGCGCTTATAGTGCAAAAAAAGGACTTGAACATATTGGATCCGTTTCGTGGCTAGTTCTATTCTATATAAAAATTTCACTATTAATTGCCCTGATTTTAGCCCTACAAGAAAGCAGAGCAGCCCATACCTTCCCTATTTTAGGCCCAGGTCCTTGGGAAGTGGTAAAAAGGAGTAGTACCCATGTATCGATTTTCGCAGAATTTTTTTATATAGGATTAATAGCTCCCTATATTGCAACTGTTAAAGCATTTAAGAAAGGGACGTGGATTGCCCTAATAATTGTCGTTACTGAAATAACCATTTCATTTCTAGTCTATTTGTTCGTCTTCGACTTTGAGGGGTTAAGGTATCTTGATTATCCATACCAAGAGTTAATACGATTGATTAGGCTTGGATTTATAACAAATATTGAAACCTTTTTCTTTCCATTTTGGATTATTGCCTCCTTTATTCGTTTTTCTATGTATTTATATTTAATTTCAATATTATTCGGGGGCATCTTTAATATTAAAAATTTTGAATATCTGGCACCTATCATTGCGACGATTACGGTTATTTTTGGGATGGCTCCTGAGGCACCAACCTTTACACTCTTTAAAATGAGAGAGATTTTGCAAAATTTGATGAGCCCTATTTTTGTATTCGTTCCTTGCCTTATGTGGATACTTGCAAAACTAAGAGGGGATTTAAAGTATGAAAAAACGAGCCAAAATAAGTAGATTTTTATTTATCTTTTCTACTTTGTTATTCCTAGTTGGATGCTGGGATTTGAAGGAAATAGATCAAAGGGCTTATGTCCTAGGGATAGGTTTAGATAAATCAGAAACGGAAGGTTTTTTAAAAGTTACTTATTTAATCTCAAATCCAGAAGCGGGTTCAACACAACAAGGTGGTGGTGGAAATGAACCAACTCATGAAATTATTTCGTTTACTTCATCAAGTTTCATTGAATCAGAAGACCTCGCAAACGCTGTGATAGCAAAGTCCATTACATACGACATATTGGACTTTTTTGCAGTTTCAGAGAGTCTAGCGAAAGAAGAAAAATTTGTTCGCTGGATTTATGATGCTACAAAAGACCGTGAAATTAGACGTGATACGAAAATCATCGTTACGAAGGAAGATGCAAGTAAGTTTATTGAAAACAATAAACCGAAACTAGAAACAAGAAGACATGAATACTTTGAAGTAATCTTCGATAACGCAACTGAGATCGGCTTAATTCCAGATTCAGAAATGCACAACTTTTTTAGAATAACCGAAGGGGATGCAGAACTATATTCTACTGCCTATGCTACAACTAAACAGGACGAGAATACAGCACAGAAAAATATTGATGAAGAATTAATTGCTGGAAAGATGAAGGTAACCGGAAATACGAATCCTGCCCAATTTCTTGGTTCAGCAGTCTTTAAAGAGGGACAAATGATTGGAAAGTTATCGGTGCAAGAGACGCGGATTTCTAAACTGTTAAACAAATGGAGGGAAAAACCAAGTTTCTTGGTTTCTATGCCTGATCCATTTTTGGATGAATTTTTTATAACTGCACGATTCTCTCAACTAAAAGCTCCACAAATTAATGTTGATGTATCAAAGAAGGCTCCCAAGATTATGGTGAATGTCCCAATACAAGCTGAGATTTTGACAGATCACAGTATGGTCAATTATGCACAAGACGAAGAGAAGAGAAATGAGTTAAAAGAACACATCATTAAAGGTTTCGAAAAAAGAATAAATGATCTTGTTAAACGAAGTCAGGAGGAGTTTAAAGCAGACCTCTTTGGTTTTTCTCTAACGGCAAGAAAACAATTTTTAACCATTTCAGAGTGGGAAAACTATGATTGGATGAAATCTTATCCTTCAGCAGATATAAGGGTTAGTGTCGACATTACATTTGGAGAGTTTGGGCGGCAATCTGAATTACCAACATACGAAAGGATTAGGGACTGACGTATGACCGCATTCACATATTTGTTGATTATAATCACGTTTTTTTATACAGTCATGTTTTCCGTTTCCCTCTGGAAGGATAAAAATAAATCGGGTTCCATTGTTGTATTTGGATTAGCTATAATCATAGCTATTGGACCTTTTTTTACAATCCTCAAATAAGTAAAAATTAATGCTAGGGCTGTTGGTGTATAAAAGATCGTCTTTTGTACTATCATCAGCTTTTTTACATTGGACAGACACAAGGAAGCAACTTCCTACATAACATTAAGTAATGGGCAAACGCCTAGGGTAGTAGTGTAATGGATATGCCTACATACACTACGATATATGTGGAGGTGAGCAAATGTCTGGACTTTTAGCAGCATTAGGCTATTTTGTAAAAGAATTATTATTTTTAGTATCCTATGTAAAAAACAATGCTTTTCCTCAACCGTTATCATCTTCTGATGAGAAGAAATACTTACAATTGTTGGCCGAGGGAAATGAACATGCTCGGAATGTGTTAATTGAACATAATCTACGGTTAGTCGCTCATATAGTAAAAAAATTCGAAAATACAGGTGAGGACACAGAGGATCTCATTTCAATTGGGACGATTGGTTTGATTAAGGCCATCGAAAGCTATTCACAAGGAAAAGGAACAAAACTTGCTACCTATGCAGCAAGATGTATTGAAAATGAAATTTTAATGCATTTGCGAGCTCTAAAAAAGACAAAAAAGGATGTTTCTCTCCATGATCCAATCGGCCAGGATAAAGAAGGAAATGAAATTAGTCTAATTGATGTGTTGAAATCTGAAACGGAGGATGTGATTGAAACCATCCAATTAAATATGGAGCTTGAGAAGATCAAAGAATACATTGATGTCCTTGATGACCGGGAAAAGGAAGTAATTGTGGGCAGGTTCGGACTTGATTTAAAGAAGGAAAAAACACAACGTGAAATTGCAAAAGAACTTGGTATCTCAAGAAGCTATGTCTCACGGATTGAAAAGCGTGCATTAATGAAAATGTTCCATGAATTTTATCGCGCAGAAAAGGAAAAAAGAAGAACATAAAAATAGGGTGGACTGCTGGATGCAGTCCACCCTTTTCTTATTTTATTTTCCTATAATTCTACACTTACCTCTGTTCCAATAATAATGGCAATAACAGCTGTAATGACAAGCCCCATAACGATCATAAACATATCCATCAACCTCCATAAAGAGATGTACTTCTTACTTTTACTTTATCACTTACGAACTGTGTAAACGTTATCCACTTTTGAACATTGTGTTAAAGAAATTTGACAAAAATAAGGCGAACTAGAAAAGTGAAAGGCGCCCGTTTATCGGTGACCAGCATAAGACGAGCGCTGACAGAAGGTGCATTTTACCTTCCGAAGCGATTGGCTTATGACCTCGAACAGATGGCGCCTGTAACTAGACAACAACTTAAAAGGAGCGCCTAGCATTGGCGCTCCTTTCAATTTATTGTTTATTTTTCTTTGAAAATAAAATGGTAAAAATCAGTACATGTACCGAAAGCATTCGAAACTCCTCCTATGATTTTAGTACGTTAGGTGGAATCCTTCTCCACAGATAACCAAGCTACAATCGGACAAATTCTCATTAACATTTTCATCATTCCCCTTTCCTATTTTTAGTTTTGTTGATTAAAATAAGCGCATCATTGAATATTGGCGTTCCTTCATTTCTTCCATATGTTTATTGACTTTTTCTTCATGTACATATTCTTCAATAGACTTTTGACGTTTTGAAATTGAGATTGTTAAAAAGAATAGATTGATGGTCATTATTTACTCACCTCCTTTGTTCGTTAGCTATACATATTGAAAATTTGTGTAGGAAAAAATGACACAAAAAGGCCACAGGCATACGAGTCCTGTGGCGTTAAAGGCATAATAAAGCCACAGGCGTACTATTCCACCTGTGGCATGATTAACGTATCAAATAAAATTAAAAATTAATCACCGGTTTGGTCGAATAGATTGTTTCATATGAAGTTGTCATATTTGTAGCAATAGCATTTAATTTAATCATTTTACTCGACCTCCTTTTGTCATTAATTTTTTCCTACTGCGGTAATTATAACCAATTCAGGTGCACATGTAAACACTTTTTTGCAAAAAAATTCCTTCACCACAAATTTAGGTGAAGGACTATTCTTCTTGGAGTTGTTTTTTATATTTAATCACTAAAATAAAAAATGTAAATGACAAGCTTAAGAGAATGAGTGTAGAACCCATCATTGTATATAGTTGAAACGGAGAACGTCCCTCAGGAATGATCACACCAATATATATAAATACACTTAAAACAAGAAGGATGTATCCGAAGTTTGTGTAGTCTGTGACTTTAGTACGCAGGTTTTTCATTTGTTTATTTTGTTCCATCATGTCTTCACCTACCAAATTATTAAACTTCTACCCTATAATATCATAGCTTGATAGGTTGTTAAGAATGTAAATTTTAGCAGTTTAATTCCCTCAAAAAAACCTCTAACCCTTAAATGGGCCAGAGGTTCACTTCTTATTGTAAGCCTTGTTCGAGGTCTTCGATTAAGTCTTCAACATCTTCTAATCCAACAGAGATACGTACTAGCCCATCTCCAATGCCTAATTCCGCACGGCGATCTGCTGGAATGGAGGCATGGGTCATTTTAGCTGGCACTGAAATTAAGCTTTCAACTGCCCCTAAACTTTCCGCTAAAGTAAAGTATTTAACTTTACTTAATAGCTTATCTGCATTTTCTTCACTGCCAACATCAAAGGATACCATTCCACCAAATCCTTTTGCTTGTTCCTTAGCAGTGGCGTGATTTGGGTGGGATTCAATCCCAGGATAGTATACCTTCTTAACTGCTGGATGGTTTTGAAGAAACACGACAATTTTCTTCGTATTTTCCTCATGCTCTTCCATCCGTACTCCAAGTGTACGAATCCCACGAATTAATAACCAGGAATCCTGAGGACCAAGTACACCACCAGTTGAGTTTTGAACGAAATGCAATTCTTCACCTAGCTTAGCAGAGTTAACAACCGCAAGACCAGCCACTACATCACTATGACCACCAATATATTTGGTAGCACTGTGTAAAACGATATCAGCACCAAGAGCAATTGGTGTTTGCCAATATGGCGTGCTAAAGGTGTTATCTACGATCGTTAGGAGGTTATGTTTCTTTGCAATTTCTGAAGCCCCTTTAATATCGGTAATTTTTAATAAAGGATTTGTCGGAGATTCGATGTAAATTGCTTTTGTATTTTTACGAATTTCACCTTCAATATTGTCTAGATTGCTTGTATCAACAAAAGTTGAATCAATACCTAGGCGGTTAAGAACCTTTGTCATTATGCGATATGTTCCACCGTACACATCGTCAGTTAAAATGACATGGTCTCCGCTGTTAAATAGCATCATTACAGCTGTGATTGCAGCCATACCTGAGCCAAATGCAAATCCTCTTTCTCCACCTTCAATATCCTTGATTAATTCTTCTAGTGCATGTCTGGTTGGATTTCCAGTTCGTGAATATTCAAAGCCTTTATGGCCTCCGATTCCTTCTTGTTTATAAGTGCTAACCTGGTAGATAGGCGTGTTAACCGCGCCGGTCTGTGGATCCTCGCCAACTCCCCCATGAATAAGCATCGTTTTACGTTTCATTCTTAAATCCCACCTTGATATATTTTTTTACTTAAATAGCGTTCACTACTGTCAGGAAAAATGACTAGAATATGTGATCCCGGTTGTGCTTTTTCTGACTCTAAAAGAGCGGCATGAAGGGCTGCCCCTGAAGAACTGCCGACAAGAAGCCCCTCCGTACGTGCTATTTCCTTCACTCGACGGAACGCGTCCTCATCAGATACAGTATGAATCGAGTCAAAATAGGATGTATCCATATATCCTGGAAGAAATTCCATTCCAATTCCTTCTGTTTTATGTGGACCTGATTCACCGCCATTTAGGATCGAACCCTCTGGCTCAACGATAACCGTCTTTATGGACTTTTTCTTTTCCTTTAAATACTTAGCAGTCCCCATAAAAGTACCACCAGTACCTGCTCCCGCTACGAAAATATCTAATTGTCCCTCTAGTTGATTCCAAATTTCAGGTCCAATTGTTTTATAGTAGGTTTCAGGATTTGCTGGGTTTGCGAATTGCTGTGGACAATAGGAATTTGGAATTTCATTAAGAAGCTCTTTTGCCTTTTCAATCGCACCCGTCATACCTGCCTCTGTTGGAGTATTGACGATAGTTGCTCCTAACGCCTTCATCAATTCTTGTTTTTCAACTGAGAACTTTTCAGGAACACAAAGAATCACATTTACATTACGGTTGATTGCAGCAAGTGCAAGTCCAATCCCAGTATTGCCGGCAGTAGGCTCAATGATCGTTCCTCCTTCAGTTAACTGACCTGTAGTAAAAGCTTCTTGAAGAAGTTCAACTCCTAAACGATCTTTTATACTTCCGCCTGGATTAAAGAATTCGAGCTTTGCAAAAAGACGAACGCCATTAGATAATGGAAATTTCGTAATCTCAACGATCGGGGTATTGCCGATAAGCCCGTGAACATTCTGATACACTTGCATTTTAGATTCACTCCGTTTACAAAGACTTATTAATTTGTTCTACCATTTTTTCAACTACATCTGATGAATGAGCTGCTGCAGTTTGTAGGAACTGTTCAAACGATACATCGGATTCTTTACCCGCGATATCTGATAGGGCACGGATCACGACAAATGGTACTTTAAATTGATGACAAACTTGCGCTACAGCTGCTGCTTCCATCTCTACTGCGTATAAATCACCGAACTTTTGACTTACAAATGAGACTCGCTCTGGATCATTCATGAAGGAGTCACCTGTTGCAATCAATCCAGTCACAACCTGTATATCTGTAATTCCTTCAGCACTTTTTTCAGCCAATTTTATTAGCTTTTCATCCGCTTTAAATGCTGCTGGCAATCCAGGAACTTGCCCATATTCATAGTTAAAAGCAGTTACATCCACATCATGATGTCTTACTTCTGAAGAAATGACGATATCGCCTACATTAAGCGTTTTTAAATGACCACCTGCTGATCCTGTATTTACAACATAATCTGGTTTAAATTGCTGTAATAAAATAGTTGTAGATATCGCTGCATTCACTTTCCCAATTCCTGATTTTAATAAAATAACATCATACCCATTTAGCGTCCCGGTATAAAAAACACTTTCGGCAACTGTGGTTTCCTGTCTATTTTCAATTTTCTCTCTTAAAATTGCTACTTCTTCATCCATTGCTCCGATAATTGCTATCTTCATAAGTACGTATCACCTTTCATTTTTACTGTTTCGTTGCCTCCATGACCCAAACAAAATGATTAAAACGTGTGAATTCAACAGTAAAGCCATTTTGCTTTGCAATTTCACGTAATACAGGGATAGTTGTGTAATATTCCGTTTCTAGATCTTTTGCAAGGTTATGAAAGCCATTTTGTTTTGCGGAATGAATCGTCATTGTATATTCTTGTTTATTCTCAAACATTGTATCCGCAAACACTATTTTACCACCTTTTTCAAGCAAGTTGCTATATTGTAAAATAGCTTGGTTTTTCTCGGTGTCAGTTAAATGGTGAAATGCATACGTACTTACAACGGTATCAATCTGGGCAGTTGGCTTATTGAAAACGATAAAATCTCCATCTTCAATTGTAAAATCAAAGTTATGAAGCTTTTCTAAGGCGATTTCCCGCATCGGCTTTGATGGTTCTACTCCATATACTTTCTTATTATTGTTAAGTAATTTTTGAGTGAGATTTCCTGTGCCAACACCAAACTCCAAAACAGTGAGGCCAGATTTTTGTACAACATCATTTAAGATGTCATCATATCGTGAAAACACTTCTTTATATTCCACATCATGACCGGTTACAGTTGAATCATAAGAATCCGCCCAACCTTCAAAAACATCTAAAAATTCTCGCCCCATATTTCTCACTCTCCACATTAGATATTATTCCTATAAGTATACTATGAATTAAACAATGAATTGTTCTAAATTTAACATATTATACGGCTATTATCAATTATTAGATGAGATAACGGCACAAAAAAAACGCAGGAATACCCTGCGCTAAAATTAATCTTCATCCTCATCTGGTTCGTTTTCATCTTCATCAGGTTCTGAAGTTTTATAGTTTTTATATGTTTCACTGTCATTTTCTTTTAATTCTTCAATTTTTGTTGGTTTCCACCCTTCGTTAGGTACCCAATCTAAATATACTTTAAGTACTTGTTTTGTTGTTTTCGATGAAACAGTAGCAGTGATCGAATTTCCACCGTTTCTGCCTAGCCACCACACAACCATATCTGAGCGGTCAAAACCGGTGGCATAACTTGTTGCCATTTCCATTTCATTGCGGTCAACTGAATCGGTTTCGAAATTCGTTGTATGTGGTTCTGCTTGCTCAGTACCGATTGGCTTCCATGCCTGATTGACGATTGTTTTCACAATATTTGATTCAGGATCACCTTCTGTAATCACTTCAGTTTCATCCGATTCTGTTACTTTTTCCTCTTCATTTCCTTCAGGCGTTTCTTTTTTTGTATCTTCTTTCGTTTGTTCATTCGTTTTGCCAGAAGTTTCTTCTGCTTCATTCTCTTTGTTATCTGAAGGATCCGAAGCAGCTTTTCCATTATCATTTGCCGGTTGATTTGTCTGTTTGGAAGCTACAGAATCATCTACATTTTTATCACCGAAAATTAACTTTCCACCAAAAAAGACAATCAGAACAACAACAAGGACGATTAAAATATTTAAAATTCGATTTACCTTTTTTCTTTTCGCTCTTCTACCAGATCGAGGCCCTTCATTCATTTTGTCTAACTCATACCCCATATTATAGTACCTCCTAAAAACGACTATTAATCAGTAAACTATCTTCTTATTCTAGCATGTGTGAAAGAAAGGTTGAAGACATTTCTTAATCAGTCGCTTTGTTTGGTACCTTTTTCCTGTTCCATTTGATATATACCTTGTACGATTTCATAAAAAACAGTATTCGCTACAGACTTTGCTCCTGGCTGATCTAAATCGACGACGACAAGCGCGTACTTTGGTTTTTCAAATGGAAAATAACCCGCAAACCATTTGTTTACAAGGACTGCATCTCCTTGTTTTTTTCCTGTCTCAGCAGTACCTGATTTTCCCGCCACTGTAAATGGAAGCTGTGCGAACCTTTGTCCCGTTCCGGATGTAACAACACCCCTTAATAATTCCTGAAGCCTACTTGCCGTGTATGGAGCTATCTTCGGTCCATCCATATCCTGTTTAGAGAATGAGAATAGGGTTGTCCCGTTTTTATATAATACATCACTAACAGTACGAACCTCCTTTTTTGAACCGCCACGAGCAATAGTTGCCATCATATTTGCAATCCCCAACGGAGTTACCCTAACATCTTTTTGTCCAATGGCTGTTTGTGCAACTGCTTTGGCTACTTTTTTATCACGTTCATCCGTCCAAATTCGACCATTGTATTCATTAGGCAGCTGCTTAAAATCTTGAAAACGAAATACATCCCCGTTCCATCCAACTGGGCCAAGTAAACCAAGCATTTCAGAATATTGTTCAATCACGTTTTGGTCTTTTTGTATTAATTCTTGGGCTAGCTTAGCAAAGGTAAAATTACAGCTTTTTGCAAAGCTATCATGAAAATTCAGCATACCATGTGGATATTCGGCTTGCCCCTCCCCATACAAATCTTGGTCACAATTAAACATACGATCGTTTGAGATTTGTTGATTTTCGATTGTGGCTGCGGCGATGACCGTCTTAAACACAGAACCAGGGAATTGTGGCATAATCATTTGATTTTCAGCAGAGCCATCCCTAAATGGGTTTGATGAATTTATATCTGGTTTACTCACCATAGCAAGTAAATCGTTAGACTCAACATCAAGAAGAACAATTCCACCCTTTTTCAAATCATGCTTATCAAGTATCTCTTCTGTCAACATCTGGAGGTCTCGATCAAGTGTTGTTTGAATAGCAACTGGATAATATGGATTTGCAGGTGCAGTGTACTTTACATCAATTCCGAATAATGGTCCTCCATCACCTGCTACGTGATATAAAAGCTTCGCCTCTCCTTCTGGTAATAGGAATTCATCAAACGTAGATTGTAAACCAGTGATACCTAACTTTGTATTTTTCGGTAAATAGTTTTTCTCTGGATAACGATTTTCGAACAACTCTCTGTTTTCCCGGATTAAGCCGATTAAGTGCTCGGCGATTTCACTATCGAGTTCATATTGACGATGGACCGCAAATACACCAGGAATTTGGAGATTATTGATTTTATTCATTTGCGTTTCCGTTAATTCTATGGGTCTATCTCCACCTACTATAACAGGCTTTTTCGCTTCCAGAATTTCATCTTTTAGTTTTGAAGCAGGAATATTTACGATATCTGCTACTTCTTCAACTGGCCATTCAACGTTTTTTAAAAAAGGAAACAACACTAGTGTTGGATAATATTCATGAGTTAGCGCCTTTTTATTTCGGTCAATAAATCTACCACGACCTTGGTCAATAACAAGTTCTTGGGTCCGTTGCGATACACTCGCTTCAATTAAATTCACATCTCTATCCGTAAATGATTCTGTACTTACTAGCTGTAATTGTATAAGCCTACCGATTAATCCAGCTAAGCCTAACAGAATTAGTACCAGAATTAGTAATGCTCGTCTTTTAATAACCATAAAAAAACACCTCGTCTACAGTTTCGACGAGGTGTCACACTATTTATACATATTAAAATGTTATAAAAAAGCCTGGTGCAATGTCGAAATTAGTCAATCTTAGTTATTTCGACAAGCATTTCTCCACCTGGAGTTTGAACAGTTACCTTATCACCAACATGTTTGCCTAAAAGGCTTTTTGCAATTGGAGAGTCATTTGAGATTTTCCCTTCAAATGGGTCTGCTTCTGCACTTCCTACAATTGTATATGTTTCTTCTTCACCATCTGGAAGTTCAATAAACGTCACTGATTTTCCTAGTGAAACACGACCAGCACTGTCAGCATCTTCTTCAATAATCTTTGCATTACGAATCATATTTTCAATTGTTGTAATACGTCCTTCAACAAATGCTTGTTCATCTTTCGCAGAGTCATACTCTGAGTTCTCTGAAAGATCCCCAAAGCTTCTTGCAATTTTAATGCGCTCAACTACTTCTTTGCGTTTAACTGTCTTTAAATGCTCTAATTCCTGCTCTAATTTTTGCTTTCCTTCTAATGTCATAGGAAATACTTTCTCTACCATAATCCCTTCACTCCTTGAAAGTCGTTACAATCCCCCTGTGATTGCTTTTAAGTTAAAATATGTAGTACGAATTTTTTTCTTTACTATATGTAGGGAAAGGAATGGTAGAAAATTACCACCATTCCTTTCCTTATTGATTGTACTATCATAACACCTTTTTCTCTGTTATGTTATTACAAAATGACATTTTGTTCAAGAATTGTTTGAATTTTTGTTACCATTAAGTCTATTGCAACGTGATTTTGTCCACCTTCGGGGATAATAATGTCTGCATATCGCTTCGTTGGTTCAACGAATTGATTATGCATTGGACGAACCACTGTTTCATACTGTTCGATAACAGATTCTAACGTACGGCCACGGTCTTTTATGTCTCGTAGCATTCTTCGGATGATTCGGATATCGGCGTCCGTGTCAACATATAGTTTAATATCCATCAAATCGCGTAATCTTTCATCCTCAAGAACAAGAATTCCTTCTAAAATAATGACATCTTTAGGTTCAACATTGATCACTTCAGAAGACCTTGTATGAAATTTATAGTCATAAACTGGTTTTCTTATACCTTTATATTCAAGAAGATTTTTAATATGTTCAATGAGTAAATCATTATCAAAAGCCAGTGGATGATCATAATTTGTATTTAATCTATCTTCAAAAGGTATATCACTTTGATCTTTATAATAGGAATCCTGCTCAATCATCATGATTGAATGGCCTCTAAAATGCTCATAAATGGCTTTTGAAACACTTGTTTTACCAGATCCTGAGCCCCCAGCAATGCCAATGACAATTGGCTTTCTGCTCATCTTACTTCCCCTTTCGCATCATGTTGTTTGGATAAACAGGCTTGTCCACTTTAAACGAAACAATTTGCAATGGATGTTTCGCAGCTTCTATTTCGTTTCCGTCCTCATCCCAAATCGTCTCAACTGTTTGTGTGAAGTTGTCAATTTCAGGGCCGAAAAATTCAACCTGGTCTCCCTTTTTAAAGTAATTGCGTTGTTGTAACGTTACAATTCCTGATTCCTTTTCATAGTCTAACACGAGACCTGCAAAATCATAAGTTGTTTTTTTACTATGTGTACCATACATTTGCTCTGATACACCAGGAACCCCTTCAAAGAAGGCAGGAGCCGTCTCACGATTTGCACATTTATCGAGCTCTTTAAGCCACTCTTCATCTATGACGAAATTATCCGGATTTGCACTATACGCATCGATCACTTTACGGTAAACACTTACTACTGTTGCAATATAGTGAATTGACTTCATTCGTCCTTCAATTTTCAAGCTATCAATTCCTAATTCAATCATGCGTGGAATCGATTCGATAAGCTTTAAGTCTTTTGGACTCATTGCAAATGGAGCATCACTGTCACCAAATAGGGCTACTTCATTTTCATTTTCATCCAATTTAAATAATTCGTAATCCCATCTACATGATTGGCAACAACCACCACGATTCGAATCACGAGCTGTCATATGATTACTTAATGTACATCGTCCAGAATAGGCAATACACATCGCACCATGAACAAAAGTTTCGATTTCAATATCGACTTTTTCCTTCATTTCTTTAATTTCTTCGGCACTTGTTTCACGCGCTAAAACAACACGTTCTAGGCCTTCTTCTTTCCAGAATTGAACAGCCTTCCAGTTAGAAAGTGATTGCTGTGTACTTAAGTGTACTTCCATCTTTGGAGCCACTCGCTTGCATGTTTCAATAATAAGGGGATCTGCAACGATAATTCCAGATACTCCAGCACTTTCTAGTCCGACCAAGTATTCATCTAATCCATCTATATTTTCATTATGAGCAAATATATTTGTCGTAACATAGATTTTCGCACCATATTTTTTTGCAAATTCCACACCTTCAGCGATTTCTTCTAATGTGAAATTATCAGCATTTGAACGCAGTCCATATTCTTGACCACCGATAAAAACAGCATCTGCGCCATAATGAACAGCAATTTTTAGTTTTTCAAGGTTACCTGCTGGAGCAAGCAATTCAGGCTTTTTAACAATTACACGTTTGCCGTCTACTATCTTTGAAATAGGCTCTTTCACAACTGCTGTCATACAATTTCCTCCTTTATCACTTACTTATATCAAATGCGCCTTGGCGTATTTGCGCCCAGATTTTTTAGGCCCACACGAGGTGGGTCACAAAGACGTTACCACAGGACGTGGCGATTTTAGTCTTTGATCCTTTGCTCGAAAAACTTCCTTTGAAAATCGCATGTCTTCGCCGGAGGCTCTAACTTTATTCAGTCTTCTTATGAATAAAGTTAGTAAACCGTTTCTTTAAAATAGAAACCTGTATCTAGTGGGCGATTCATGGGTTGAAGTTCTTCAAGTTGTGATAATAGGTCATCCTTGATATCTTCATACTCATCACGATTTTCGACACATAAATCGATTGCTTTTCGATAGACTTTTGTAACCTCAATCAGATACTCTGTTGATTTTAAAATCCCCTCAATTTTAAAGCTATCTACACCAGCATCAATCATTTCTTCTAATTCATCGACAATACACACATCGTTCGGGCTCATGATATGAGTGCCATTTTCATCTTCAAAAATAGGATATTTATTGCCGCGTTCTTCATCAAATAGAAACATATCTTTTTCTTTTTTACGATTTTCAACTTCCATAACATTACCTTGATATTCGAAATAGTTTCCGACTAATGAACGCTTCGATTGGAACATGCACATCATTCCATGAATTTGAACTTCAATTTCAACTTCTGCATTTTCCTTTATTTCAACAATTGCATCCATGTTTAACTCACGAGCAAGAACCGCACGCTTTGCGCCTTTTCTGCCCCAGTAATTGCATGTATACCAATTTGTCGCTGTTGTTTCAGTATTCCAGTGAAGTTTCATTTCTGGCGCTACCTCTTTTACAGTCATCAGTACAGCAGGGTCACCAAAAACAATCGCATCCACATTGCTATCACGTAGAAACGCAACATAGTCTCCTAACTCAGGGACCTTTTCATTATGGAAAAGGGCATTCATTGCAACATATATTTTTGCGTCATGTGCATGAGCAACCTCAACCGCTTTTACAATTTCCTCACGGTTAAATTCACCAGCAAGACGCAAACCGTATCGTTGTTCACCTATAATAAAAGCTGTAGCACCAGCATTAATCAATGGTTCAATTTCTTCTACACTTGTAGGAGTCACCAGTAACTCTGGTTTCTTCATTCTGTTACACCTCTTCTTTTACTTAATGCAACCCCATCCCCAACAGGTAAGATAGTAGTCAGATAATCTGGGTGTGCGAGGAGCCATTCATTGTACGATTTAATTTTTGTTACGAGATTTCTTATTCTTTTACTCTCAATTTGTTCCTCTGCAACAAGCCCTTTAAATAGTACATTATCCGTAACAATTAAACCATCCTTTGAAAGGCATTTTTCATAGATGTCAAAAAAATGTCGATATTGCCCTTTAGCAGCATCGATAAAAATGCAATCAAATTCGCCATGTTTCTTTACTTCCTCAGCTGCGTCAAGAGCATCACCGAAAATCACTTCAATTTGTGAGCCGGTCCCTGTTCGTTCAATATTTTCAATGGCTATTTCGTATCTTTCTTGATCTCTTTCAATCGTGACAATTTTCGTATTTGGAAGTGCCTGAGCCATTCGAATAGCAGAATAGCCAATCGCCGTTCCAATTTCTAAAATTTGCTTTGGCTCAGAAATACGCAATATTTGAAGCATTGTTTCAATGCCTACTAGTTCCATAATTGGTACATTGTTTTCTTTTGCATAATGTTCAATTTCTTCAATGATTTCGTCTCGTTTTGGAAATAGACCTTCTAGATAATTGGTTATTTTGCTTGATAACAAGAAAAAAACCTCCATTTCAGTATGGTGGTATTGGTTAAAAGTGCAGTAATTTTGCTTTTTTATTTTTGTATGATAATAATTTCAACTTATTTTACCATAAAGAAAAAGGGAACGCCATATTGGGTTCCCTAGTAAGTTATTGTTGATTGGTTATATACTGTGCTTTTTTAGCATTATGCTCGTCCAATGTCTTGGAGTAATACACTTCACCTGTTGGAGCTGCTAAGAAGTATAGGTAATCCGTCTCGGCAGGGTTTAACGCCGCTGATAGGGATGATTCACCTGCATTTGCAATGGGTCCAGGTGTTAAACCTTGGTTTTTATATGTGTTGTATGGTGAGTTCACTTCAAGATGATCATATAGAACACGTTTTTTATGTTCTCCTAATGCATAAAGAACAGTAGGATCGGTTTGAAGTGGCATTCCATCATTCAGACGATTATAAAACACGCTAGAAATTTGCTCACGGTCTGTTTGTGCCGTTGCTTCTTCTTCTATTAACGACGCCATGGTTAATAGTTTATGAGTAGAATCGATATAGCTGTTCCCTTCCATTAGCCCAACGTATTTTACTAGGATCTTATCTGTTTGCTCTAGCATTGTTTCGATGATGGATTCAATTGAAGGCTTTTTCTCATAAAATGGATAGGTTGCTGGGAATAAATATCCTTCAAGTGGATGTTTAATATCTTTATTTAAAATTTCTTCCGATAATGTATTTGGAAACCTGCTAATCAAGTCTTTGACATAGGTAGGATCGTCTACCTTTTCCATGATTTCTTCCTTGGTATAACCGGTTTGCTCCGCAATAATTGTTGCTATTTCTTCAAGTTGTTTTCCTTCTGGTATCACTAGTTTAAATGCTGGTTCTCCCATAAGGATTCCTGATTTCAGACTTTCAATAATTTGATCAAAGTTCATAGATTGGTTAAATGTATATTCGCCAGCCTGAAAACCAGATTCATTTTTAAATTTTGTGTAGTAACGAAAAACTTTTGCATGTTTCACAATATCATTTTCTTCAAGAATTCTTGCAATCGCTGTTGGCGACGAACCAATTGGTATAGTTACTTCGATTGGTTCTTTATTTGTAGGGTCAACAGGCTCAAGTGCTGATTTTATATATAAATAGCCTCCGCCAATTATTCCAGATAAAACTACTAATATAACGATAAATACGATAAACACAATTTTACGGATTGTTTTGGCTTCTCTATGCCGTTCTTGCAAATTCTTTTTATATAAATCCTTTTTCGATTCGTTATCAGACATATATCGAAAATCCTCCCCTCACTCGAATTATTATACTACATTTTTTTATCTAATTCGTCAATTTTAGGGAGAATTCACTATATTTTTGCAGTTTTTTCTAAAAATTTCGTTCTTTTTTTAGTATCTTTTGAATTTTTTAAGCCATAAGTTGGAGAAAAAGAAAAAAAACAGCTCGCGGCTGTTTTTATTCTTCTCCTTCTTCATCAAGGAATGTATTTAGCATTTCTTCGACAAGGTCCCATTCTTCTTCAGTTTCAATTGGTTTAAGTTCACCATCTTCACCGTCTTCAGAAGGGCTAAAGCTTGATGCATGAATTTCGATATCTTCATCATCTTCATTTTCATCACTTACAGGATAGTAAAGGACGTATGACTTTCCAAATTCATCTGATTCGAATGTAAATAGTACCTCACAAAGAATTTCATTTCCTTGCTCGTCAATTACTGTTATTTGCTTTTCACCATGTTCCATGTTAATCCACCTCATTAATTTTTACTATCTAGATACCCCTGGAGGATCATGACTGCAGCCATTTTATCGATGACTTGCTTTCGCTTTTTTCGACTTACATCTGCTGATAATAGGACACGTTCAGCTGCTACTGTTGAGAGACGCTCGTCCCACAATACAACAGGCAAACCAAATTTCTCTTGTACAATGTCAGCATAATATTGACTGGCTTCACCACGTGGTCCAATAGTTCCATTCATATTCTTAGGTAAACCAATTACGACAGACTCTACTTCATATTCCTTGATAATTTCACCAAGTCTTTCCAATCCAAACTGCTGTCGTTCTTCATTTATCTTGATTGTTTCAATGCCTTGAGCAGTCCAGCCCATTTCATCACTGACGGCGACACCGACTGTTTTTGAGCCGACGTCCAAACCGAGAATCCTCATTCGTTTTACCCCTCACGATGGATCTTTAAATACGACTTCACTAACTCCTCGATTATTTCATCTCGTTCAAGCTTTCGGATGATATTCCTTGCGTCATTATGACGTGGAATGTATGCAGGATCTCCGGATAACAAGTACCCTACAATTTGATTGATTGGATTGTATCCTTTTTCTTGAAGAGCATCATAAACATTGAATAATACTTCATTTACATTGGTTTCAACTGGTTCCTCTGGAAAGTTGAATTTCATCGTTTTATCAAATGAGCTCAAGTTTTGCACCTCACTCTTTAGATTCTGGTGTCCGCATCCGTACATGTAAATCTTACCACTCATTGTACACTAATCACAACTAAATAGAAACAAGAAGTGACAATTTGTATCATTCCTTTAGACAGAATGATACAAATTCACATTTTTTAGAGGTAGTTCAAAAAGTCGGTCGAAAATGACACATCAAATTTCTGCGTTGGCTTGCTTCTCCGTTCCTCACGTATAAAATGCATACGCTCCGGTACTCAAAGCTGCACCGCCTTGAACTTTCGACGCACAGGACGTGCTAGTGTCGACAATGCCACAGGACGTGGCGTTTTTGTCGACGCGGTCCTTTTCACCCTCCTTTTTGAACAAGTATTTTTATATATTTTTTACCCATTCTTCTACAAATTGTAATGCAGATTCAAGCTGTTCTGGATTTTTACCACCCGCTTGCGCCATATCAGGTCGGCCACCACCGCCGCCGCCACAACGAGTCGCTACTTCCTTAATTAATTTTCCGGCATGGAAGCCTTTATCAATCAAGTCTTTTGTTACACCAGCCGTTAAGTTTACCTTGTCTTCGTTAACAGAACCTAAGACAATTACAGCTGAGCCAAGCTTTTGTTTTAAGTCATCGACCATTGCACGAAGATTATTCATATCTTGGGCATTTACCTTACTATATAAAACAGTTGCTCCATTAATTTCTTTCGCTTTTTCAACAAGGCTACCAGCTTCTATATTGCCAAGTTTCGCAGAAAGTGATTCATTTTCACGATGCAAATTACGAATTTCATGTTGTAATGCTTCAATGCGACTTGGAACTTCTGCCGGCTTTGTTTTTAAAAGGTTAGCAACTTCCTGCAGCATTTTCACTTGATCATTGATTACATGGTATGCCGCTTCACCTGTTACAGCTTCAATACGACGTGTACCTGCACCTATACCGGACTCAGAAACTATTTTGAATAACCCAATAGTTGATGTGTTTGGTACATGACATCCACCACAAAGCTCTAAACTATAGTCACCAACTTGAACAACACGAACGATGTTGCCATATTTTTCACCGAATAGAGCCATTGCTCCCATCACTTTTGCCTCAGCTAGCGATTTATAGTCAATATTAACCGGGATGCTACTCCAAACTTTTTCATTCACAATCGCTTCAATTTGCTCAATCTCTTCTTGTTTAATTTGACCAAAATGAGAGAAGTCAAAACGCAAACGATTTGATGTTACAAGTGAACCCGCTTGGTTTACGTGTGCACCGAGCACATCTTTTAATGCTTGATGTAAAAGGTGAGTCGCCGTGTGGTTTTTAATAACCCCAGCACGATTCTCTTGGTCAACCTTCGCATGAAGCTTATCACCTTTTGTTAAACTTCCTTTTTCAATAACTACTCGATGAAGGTTTTGTCCATTAGGCGCTTTTTGAACGTCTTTTACAACTAATTTTGTATTGTCGTTTTCAATTGTACCTTCATCAGCGATTTGTCCACCACTCTCAGCGTAAAAAGGCGTTTGGTTTAAAATAAGTTGAATTTCGTCGCCTTCATTTGCTTTCTCGACCATTTCTCCATCTTTTACGATGACAAGAACGGTTGACTCGGCTTCAAGTTCATCATACCCAACAAATGTGCTCTCAACTTTAATTTCACCAAGAACCCCGCTTTGGACCTGCATGGAATCAACATCTTGACGAGCAGATCTTGCTCTTTCACGTTGACTTTCCATTTCACGTTCAAAGCCATCGTGGTCGACTTTCATACCTTCTTCTTCTGCGTATTCCTCTGTTAGTTCAACAGGGAAACCATACGTATCATATAAGCGGAAGACATCTGCACCAGGAATCGTGTCACTGCCTTTTGCTTTTTCCTTTTGAATAACAGTTGATAGAATTGCTAGTCCATCATGTAAAGTTTCGTGGAAGCGTTCCTCTTCTGTTTTCACGACTTTCTGTATAAACTCAGTCTTCTCTTTTACTTCCGGATAAAAATCAACCATGATCTCCCCTACAACTGGAACGAGTTCATACATGAACGGACGGTTGATGGATATTTGTTTTGCATAACGTACAGCGCGTCTTAATAGTCGTCTGATTACATAGCCACGACCTTCGTTGGAAGGAAGCGCACCATCTCCAACTGCAAATGTAACTGTACGGATGTGGTCAGCAATAACCTTAAATGCCTCATCCTTATCTTTTGATTGACGATATTTTTCACCTGAAATGGATTCAGTTGCCTCAATAATCGGCATAAAAAGATCTGTGTCAAAGTTTGTAGGCACGTTTTGAATAACAGAGCACATTCTTTCAAGACCCATCCCTGTATC
Organism: Ferdinandcohnia salidurans; assembly: GCF_042680725.1. Lineage (NCBI taxonomy): Bacteria > Bacillati > Bacillota > Bacilli > Caryophanales > Bacillaceae > Ferdinandcohnia > Ferdinandcohnia salidurans. The sequence continues at coordinate 150,345 of NZ_JBHUEK010000031.1, read as the reverse complement.
AATATTCTTTTTAGGAAGTGGAGTATAAGAACCATCTGGGTTATGGTTAAATTGTGAGAACACAAGGTTCCATATTTCTAGATAACGTTCATTTTCTCCACCTGGATATAATTCTGGATCATTTGGGTCATTACCAAATTCCTCGCCTCGGTCAAAGAAGATTTCTGTATTTGGACCACTTGGACCTTCACCGATATCCCAGAAGTTTCCTTCAAGACGAATGATTCGTTCCTCAGGAATTCCAATCTTTTTATTCCAAAGCTCAAATGCTTCATCATCCTCAGGATGAATCGTTACAGAAAGCTTCTCTGGGTCAAAACCAATCCAATCTTTGCTTGTTAAGAATTCCCATGCCCATTCAATTGATTCTTCTTTGAAGTAATCACCAATGGAGAAATTTCCTAGCATTTCAAAGAAAGTATGGTGGCGTGCTGTTTTTCCAACATTTTCAATATCATTTGTACGAATTGATTTCTGTGCATTACAAATTCTTGGATTTTGAGGGATTACACGTCCATCAAAATATTTTTTTAAAGTAGCAACACCACTATTGATCCATAGTAAGGATGGATCTTCATGTGGAACTAAGGAAGCACTTGGTTCTACTGCGTGCCCCTTTGATTGGAAAAAATCCAAAAACATTTGGCGAACTTGAGCTGATGTTAACTGTTTCATTTCATTACCTCCAATTACATTTTAGACATAAAAAAATACTCTAATCCCCTAAAAAACAGGGACGAGAGTATGCTCGCGGTACCACCCTGATTATGGACACAAAGAAATAGTGCCCATCACCTTCGTATATTGATAACGGTATTCACCGGTAGGTTTACCTACACTCAGGAGTAGCTTTCTGTTACCCTTCATCCGAAATTCCTCTCAGCCTTGGAAATTTCTCTCTGGTTTGATGGTACTGTAACGTACTGATTCCTTCATAGTTTTCACTCATCGTGATTAAATTGTCACATTATGTATTACCTAGTTTCTTGTCAATTATATTCAAGTCAAAAATGTTTGTCAACGTCAGCGTTCAATGTGTTATTGTTCCTTTCGAGCAACTGTAAAATGTTGTTTCGCGTGAACGATAAACACCTTTAATATGGCCACAACCGGAACAGCAACAATCAGGCCCACGACTCCCCCTACTTCTCCACCTACTAATAACGCCGCAATAATTACAATCGGATGTAAGCGTAAGCTTTTCCCGACAATAATTGGTGAAAGCAGGTTTCCTTCGATAAACTGAAGTCCAAACACAACAAGAACAACAATGATTAGCATCTTGATTGAAATCGTTGCAGCAATAATGGCGGCTGGAATTGCACCAATAATTGGACCGAAGTATGGGATGATATTCGTTATGCCCACTATGCTTCCAAATAATAAGGGATATTTCATACCGGAGATCCAAAATGCGATTGAGGCTGTTGTTCCAACAAGCAAACAAACAATCAGTTGCCCTCTAATATAATTCCCCAATGACTCATCAACATCTCGAAAAAAAAGCTGACCTGCTTTTCTAAGTTTTCGAGGCGTAATATACCAAACTGCTTTCATCATTTGGTCGTGGTCCTTTAACAAATAAAAAACGATGAATGGAATAATAGCAATAATGAAAATGGAATTAAGCAATACTTTCAAAAATTCAATTGTCCTTGAAAGTAGATAATCCACATAATTTTCTAGCGAATTAAGCAAATCATCAAGCTGTGAGTGAACAAAGGCAGGAAGCTGTGAACTACCTGATTCAATTTCTTTTAACCATACTCTATAGGTCTTACTGAATTCTGGGAAGCTCTCAGCAAGGTCCTTGAGTTGTGCAAGAATTACCGGAATTCCTTTGTATATACCAAAACCAACCCCACCGAAAAAAACAAAATAGATGAGTAAGATCGCTAGTGATCTCGGTACTCCACGATTGCTGATTTTTTCAATAATGGGATGCAGCAAGTAAGCGATAAAAATAGAAAGAATAAAAGGAACGAGAAATGTTTTTAAGAGTAACACAATCGGGAGCCAGACTGGAGCCAATTTCAAAAAAACATAAATAGTTAAAAACGCTAGTAATAATAGTGATATTCTGAAAATCCATTTGATTCTATTTTCACTCATCTCATTCACTCCCTTGTTAGTAGTTTTTGGAGTATATGCGGTTTTATACGGGTTGTGAACGCAACAGAAAATATTGTAAAAAGACAGATTGTTTTGTAAAATATAGCTGAAAGGATGTGGTAGATTGGTTATAGTTATTAAACCACGTGGTGAAAACATTGAACTAGAGTTACTACGCTCTTTACGAGTCCACAAGAAACTAGCGGAAGAAGACGAAAACAATTTTGTATCCCTCGAAAAAGGCTGGCTAGGTGAAAAACAGTTTGACCAGTTGCTTTTAGGCCTCACAAATGAAAACCTCATATTAAACGACCTTCTCCTGAAAGTGAACAACACCCTATTCCAAATTGATTCCCTGCTTATCACGCAAAAGAAAATATTCATCTTTGAAGTAAAAAACTACGAAGGAGACTATTACATCAAAGATGGCCGCTTGCACATAATGAATGGAAAAGAAATCAAAAACCCTCTCATCCAAACCTCCCGCAGCGAATCATTATTTCGGCAACTCCTCCAGGAATTGAGGTTCAATGTACCAGTTGAATCTAATGTAATATTCATCAACCCAGAGTTTTATTTATATGAGGCACCGGTTAATGGACCCTATGTATTCCATGCACAACTAGGTCGTTTTTTGAAAAAACTAGATGCTGGTGCGGCATCTGGGGTTTCCGGGGGTCATATAGAATTAGCTAAAAAATTGGCTTCATTGCATATAACGAAGAATCCCTATTCGAGACTGCCAGATTACACATATGAGGAGTTGGAGAAGGGGATTGTTTGTAAGAGTGGGTGCTTGGAATATGAAGATACAAATAGACAAACTTTGGTTTGTAATAAATGTGGCTTTGTGGAGGACAAAGAATCAGCGATACTTAGGAGTGTAGAGGAGTTTAGGTTCCTTTTTCCTGAAAAACGAATAACTGTGGATGTTATTTATAATTGGTGTAAGGTTATAAGGTCAAAAAAAACAATACAAAAAATACTATCCAAGAATTTCGATTTGATATTATTTGGTAGAGGCTCATATTATGTGGATAAAAGGAAGTAAAGGTGGTCCGTGACAGTTTTGGGTGGGTATTTTTGGGGATGGTTGATTAAAGTCTTATAGCTGGTATGGCGATTACTAGTTTTATCCAGGTGCGGACCTCTTTCTCCACTTTGCCGGTTTGCTTACTCCTAATTTTATCCAGATGTGGACCTTTTTCTCTACTTTGCAGGTTTGCTTACTCCTAATTTTATCCAGGCGCGAACCTCTTTCTCCACTTTGCCGGTTCCTAACTCCTAATTTTATCCAAGCTCGGACCTCTTTCTTTAGTTTTGAGGGACACTACTCCAAACAGATACCAAAAAACCCCACATCCGTGGGGTTTTTCCATTTCATCACATTTTAAAACATTTTCGTAATACGTTTGCGAATTTTTTTCATGTTGCGGGCAGACATAACATCTGTTCTTTGCATCATTCCGTATGCCGCAGCACCTAGACCCATAGTGATTAGAGAAGTCATTGTTTTATTCATATCCTCTTCACTCCTTGTTTAGGATTACATACTGATCCTTCTGTCGTCTTCAGCAAACAGATCATCCAACGAACTGAGTGTGCCATCTTCCTCTACCTGATGTGTGAATATTTGTCCTTTGTTAACAGATAGTTCGATAAAACATCCCCAGCAGTAATATTGGTTAACACCAATTTTACCGATATCTTTACTTTTACAGTTTGGGCACTTCACAGGGTACACCTCACATCATGGAATTCCTAATTTATAGATACGACGATGACATCTTCACCGATTTTTAAAGGTTCGTTGGTTTTGATTACCTTTTTTCCTTCTGTTATATCAGCAAAAAAGCCATCCGTTACTTCATACCCTATAATAGTGCCCACTTCTTCTGTAAAATATACATCTTCAAGTAAGCCTAATTTTTGACCTTCTGAGGACAAAAGTGGCTTTCGGAATAATCCATGATGGGTGTGCAAAAAATAGGTGGGTGTATCGGCTTCATTGTCAAGAAGCTCCAATAGCGTTCTGTCCGAAACCATGACACCATCATCTCCAATCGAGGAGATGCTTTCGATCGGGACTACTCGATTTCGTTCAAATAGTCCTTTTCCTTTCATAATCAGGGCATTTACCTTGCCATCTGATGTGAGACAAAGGTCTGAAACTCGGCCGAGCTCTTCGGCAGACTTTTCATCATAGACCGGTAAATCCTTGAGTAGAGAGAACGTCCGCAAAGATAATCGCCACCTTTCCGAACATTACTTATCATTCACTTTCAGGTAAGGTGTCATACTGCACAAGAGTTTCCAAAAGAAAAAAGCTGGAATCCCCAGCTTTTATTCAACTTCCATATAATCGTATGGAGTAATTCCCTCCATGCCAATATTTGGGTCGGTTTGGAAAATAACCTCTTGATAGGATTTTGCCTCTTCAGGTATTGCTACAGGAATAGGAGCTTCCACCATTGCACCAAAAGTTGTTTTTAATTTATCGCATAAGGTTGTTTGACGGTTTGTATCATTTGCACGTTGAACACCTTGCCTTAATGCATCTTCCTCGCCACATAAAATTAGGAAGTTTTTAGCTCTCGTTATGGCTGTGTAAATTAAATTACGACGTAGCATGCGATAATAACCTTTAACAATCGGTAAAATGACGATTGGGAATTCACTACCCTGTGATTTGTGAATCGAACAGCAATAGGCATGTGTGATTTGGTTTAAGTCCTGTTTTGTATATGTGACTTCATTACCTTCAAAATTAATAACAACCATGTCCTGTTTTTCTGTGTTTTCTTTTGCATAAAAGATTGACTCAATTTCACCAATATCGCCATTAAACACATTATTCTCAGGCTGATTGACGAGTTGAAGCACCTTGTCACCACGCCGGTAAACAATATCTCCATATTTTAATTCTCGCTTGCCGTGTACGGGCGGATTAAAAAGCTCTTGCAGCATCACATTTAAACTGTCAATCCCAGCAGGGCCGCGATACATTGGTGCCAACACCTGAATATCCTTAACGGAAAAGCCCTTCTTTTTTGCATTATCCGAAACCTGCTTAACCACCTCAAGTACCTGGTTCTGGTAACACTTTAAAAAAGAGCGATCCTTTTTAGGTGCGGAAATATCAGGTGGTAGAGCGCCTTTTTTAATATCGTGAGCCAATTCAATTATTGACGAACCTTCTGATTGTCGATAAATATCAGTTAAACGTACAGTTGGTACTACTTCAGATGCCAATAAATCCTTTAACACCTGGCCAGGACCAACAGAAGGCAACTGGTCTTCATCCCCTACTAGCACTACTTGGATATGCTCCGGTAGTGATTTAAACAACTGATGTGCAATCCAAATATCGACCATTGAAACTTCATCAACTATTAACAGCTTGCCGTTTATCGGATTATCCTCATCATGACTAAATCCTTCGACTCCGTTCCATCCTAAAAGTCGATGGATGGTGACGGCAGGAAGACCAGTTGATTCGGTCATCCTTTTTGCGGCGCGCCCTGTTGGGGCCACTAATAAAACTGGGAAAGGATTTTCGGAATTATAATCTTTTGGGTCTAAGGAGCAGCCGTGCAGTTCTCCGTACAATTCAACGATCCCCTTAATAACGGTTGTTTTCCCCGTACCTGGACCACCTGTTAAGAGAAGCATTGGAGACATGAGCGCTTTTTGGATCGCATCTTTTTGCGAAGGTGCGTATTGGACATTGATTCTTTCCTCTAACTCACCAAGTGCTAGCAAAAATTCAGACTCTGGGAATAGGTTTTCGTATTCAGTCTGTTCCATGACTCGTTTTATATTTGTAATTAATCCTTTTTCAGAAAAATATAGAGTAGGTAGGTAAACCCTGTCCTCTTCAATAACAAGCTTACTTTCCTCGGTTAAACTTATTATTTCCTTAGAAATATCTGTAGCAATGATTTCTTCACGGCTACTTTGTTCTAATAATTGCTGAACACGAATGATTAAATCCTCAACAAAAAGGTAAACGTGTCCGTCCTGTAAAGAATCTTGTTCAAGTATGTATAAGCAACCAGCCTTAATTCGGTCTGGGTGATTTCCAGAAATCCCAAGTTGGCGTCCTAGTTCGTCTGCTCTACCGAAACCTATACCTTCAATATCTTCGACTAACTTATACGGACTATGTTGAAGAATTTCAAGTGTTTGCTCTTTATAGACTTGATAAATCCGCATGGAAAGCTGAGGACCAAATCCATATTGAGAGAGGCCAATCATGATTTGTTCAAGACCTTGGTGTTCTTGTAGTGTTTCATAAATCTCTTTTGCCTTGTCTGCTGGAAGTTTATCAACCTCCTGCAAGATATCAGGGTTTGCGATGATTTTTGAAATGGCTCCTTCACCAAGTTTTTCTACAATTTTTTCTGCTGTCTTTTTCCCAATCCCTTTAAAAAGATCACTTGAAAGGTATTGGACGATTCCTTGTTTCGTATGTGGAATTTCTTTTTGAAATTGTTCAACATGGAACTGGATGCCAAACCGTGGATGCTCCTTTAAGCGACCAAAAAAGATGTATGTTTCATTTTCATGAATTCGAGGGAAATACCCTGTTACAACTGCTTCTTTTTCATTATAGTCTTCATTTGTTTCTTGAAGTCTAATGCGAACGACAGAATATAAATTTTGCTCATTATGAAAGATCGTCACTAAGTGAGTTCCCTTCATAAATTTTCGTTGTTCATCAAATAAATCTAAAGACTCCTGTTGTTCCATTAAGCATTCCCTCCCCTCATTTATTCACTTAATGCTTCACTTACAATCTTTTTCCCGTTTGCTGCAAGCATATGGTCAGGTTGAATTTCTAATGCTTTTTCAAACATTTCGAGTGCTTTTTCATAATCATTCTTAAAACCAGCATAGGCTACACCTAGATTGTAATAGGCATCTGAGTGATTAGGCTCTAATTCAATTACAGTATGGAACGTTTTGATAGCTTCGTCAATTACTGATTCACCCGCTAGGCAGAGGCCATATTGAAATAATGCATCCACATCATTTTCGTTTAATTCCACTGCACGCTTCATATATGGCAGTGCTAACTTTGGCTGTCCTAGTTGAATCAAAGTCATACCTAACATAAAGTATGTATCACTATTTTCCAAGCCTGCTTTTAGAGCTTTTTCAAACATATCCTTTGCTTTTAAGAAATCTTCTTGGTTGTAAAGGAGGTTACCGATTCCGTAATAAGCAGTTCCCGCTTCCTCGTCAAGCTCAAGTGCTTTCGTAAAAAAAGCAATCGCTCTCTCAGGGTCACCCACAGCCGCTAGAAGATTGCCAAAGTTAATATAGTAAACCGGCTCTTTCGGGTTTTCTTCAATAGCTTGTGAAAAGCATTTCGCTGCTTCTTCATACTTACCTTCTTGCATATATTCAATGCCTTGTTTATTTAAATCCAATGATATTCAACTCCAGAATCAACTTTTTTGCACTCATATTATAACACAGGAAAACCCCAACCCTAAATATAGAGTTGAGGTTTCTTCATCCAACATATGTTAGACGTTCTCCATTTTTAAAGACTTTATCAATTGTTGCACCACCGAGACATTCGTCCCCATTATAGAAAACGACTGCTTGTCCTGGTGTTACCGCACGAATTGGCTCATCAAAAATGACTTTAACTGTATTATCGTCCACCTTTTTAACCGTTACTGCATTATCCGGTTGACGATAACGGAATTTAGCTGTGCATTTTACTTCCTCTTCAGGTTCCATATCCGAAACCCAGCTAACATTTGTAGCTAAAATGGAATCTGAATATAGAAACTCATTGTGGAAACCTTGGTCAACATAAAGAATATTTTTCTTAAGGTCTTTTCCAACTGCAAACCACGGTTCTCCGCTTCCGCCAATTCCAAGGCCATGACGTTGACCAATCGTATAATACATTAAGCCATCATGCTTCCCTTTTACTTCACCTGAAAAAGTCACCATATCTCCTTTTTGCGCAGGTAAATAATTGCTTAAGAATTCTTTGAAATTACGTTCTCCGATAAAGCAAATCCCAGTGCTATCTTTTTTAGTGGCAGTCGCAAGGTTTGCTTCTTTTGCAAGCTCCCGCACCTTTGACTTTTCAATATTTCCGATTGGGAACATGACCTTTGAAAGCTGCTCCTGTGTAAGTTGATTTAAGAAATAAGTTTGGTCCTTATTCTCATCTACCCCACGGAGCATCTTGTATTCACCGTCTCTGTATTCAACACGAGCGTAGTGACCAGTCGCGAGATAATCCGCACCAAGTGTTAAAGCATGATCTAAAAAGGCTTTAAATTTGATTTCTTTATTACACATCACATCTGGGTTTGGTGTTCTGCCTGCTTTATACTCGTCCAAAAAGTAGGTAAACACTTTGTCCCAATACTGCTTTTCGAAATTGACTGCGTAGTAAGGAATGCCGATCTGGTTACAGACACGAATTACGTCCTCATAATCCTCAGTGGCAGTACATACGCCATTCTCATCGGTATCATCCCAGTTTTTCATAAATATCCCGATTACATCATAGCCTTGCTCTTTTAGTAAAAGGGCTGCAACTGATGAGTCTACTCCACCAGACATTCCTACTACAACTCGGGTATCTTTAGGATCTTTCATATTTCCACCTCCTATTTTGTTAATCGTGAAACGATTTTTGCTGTTTCTAATGCTGCTGTTTTTATAACTTCGATTGTATTACCGATACCGAAGCTAAAACGGATAGAAGAAGCGATTCGCTCCGAATCCTTTCCAAACATCGCAACCAGCACATGTGAAGGGTCAATGGACCCAGCGGTACATGCTGACCCACTTGAAGCTGCTATTCCTGCTAAATCTAAGTTAACGAGCATAGACTCGACATTTGTACCAGGAAAATAGATATTTAACACATGTGGTAAAGACTTCGTTAGCTCACCATTCACTTCAAACGAGATATCTTGTTCTTTTAAAACTGAAACAAAAGCCTGTTTGAAATCTTGGTATAGAGCATTTTTTTCGCTCATTGTTTTCTTCGCCAACTGTGCTGCAGTTTGCAATCCAACAATTCCCGCTACATTTTCCGTTCCTGCACGACGTTTCTTTTCTTGTTCTCCTCCAAATAGAAGAGGAGCTAACTTTCTTCCCTCTCTCATAAATAAAAAACCAGTTCCCTTAGGGCCATTTATTTTATGTGCTGAAACGGAAAGTAGGTCAATTTTATATTGATTCACATCTATATCAACCAGTCCATATGCTTGGACCGCGTCTGTGTGAAATACTGCCTGATGATCCTGAAGAAGTTCTCCAATTTCCTTAATCGGTTGTATGGCCCCTACCTCATTATTGCCAAACATAATTGTCACAAGGATCGTTTCCGGAGTTAGTGCCGCTTCAATGTCCTTGACAGAAATGAGTCCAGCCTCATTTACTGGTAAATACGTAACTGTAAACCCTTGTTTCTCCAGATGTTCACAAGTATGAAGTACGGCGTGATGTTCGATAGCAGACGTAATGATGTGTTTGCCTTTTCCTTGCATCTTCATAGCAGTTCCAATTATTGCTAAATTGTCTGCCTCAGTACCTCCACTTGTAAAGACAATCTCGTTTGGTTTTGCATTGATTGTACCGGCAATGGTTTGTCTTGCTTCATCAACTGCATGACGACTTTTTCGTCCAAAAAAATGAATGCTAGACGGATTGCCAAAAGCCTCTGTCATAAAGGGAAGCATACTCTCTACAACATCAGGGTGCATGGGCGATGTAGCTGCATGATCTAAATAAATATGCTGCATCAAATCAGCCCTCCTTTTTTAAAAAAGTAACGTTATTATGACATGTTTTCCTTAAATGTAAAACATATATGCATCGTTTCCATCGCTATGGCTTGCAAGGTCTTCGAGTGTAGTTCCGTCTAATACTTCTTTTACAGCATCTCGAATTCGTATCCATAATTCCCGTTTTGCTGGCTCTTCATCCTCCAAAACTTCTACAGGGCTAATGGGTCCCTCAAGAACGAGTATGACATCTCCTGCTGTAATTTTTGTAGGTTCATCCCCTAATACATAGCCACCATAGGCTCCACGAATACTTTTCACCAATCCTGCATTACGTAAAGGTGAGATTAATTGTTCAAGATAATGTTCAGAAAGCTCGTGTTTTGCTGCAATTGATTTTAGGGAGAGCGGTCCTTTTCCATGATTTTTTGCAAGTTCAATCATGATTGTCAGACCATATCTTCCTTTTGTTGATATTTTCATTCACTTTCACCCCTAATTACTAAAATGATTCACTTCAACTATTGGTGTCTTCTCCAATTTCTGTTTTAACCCATCATGCATTCGTTGACATTGTGGCAACGCAAACCCTGCGATATAGCCTATACCTACACAATATATTAAAGTTCCGATAAAAACAGGTCCTCCTAACAACCAACCAATCGTTAGTACAATAATTTCCATTCCTGTACGAATATATTGCACTTTCCAATTAGAAAGTTGGGTTAGTGCTAACATCAGACTGTCCCTTGGACCTGCACCGACACTCGCTGATATATAAATTCCCATTCCATATCCGTTAATAAGTAGTCCCATCAACAACATGATTAATTTCCCAATAAAAGTTTCTGGTGTTACAAGGAACGGAGCCATCATGAACATATCAATGAAAATACCTACTGATATCATATTTAAAAAAGCACCAATTTGAGGCAGTCGCTTTAATAATAATGAGGATAGGAACAAAACAAAAAAGCCGACAATGATCGACCATGAGCCAATAGTAAGACCAATTTGTTTAAATAATCCTATATGCAAAACATCCCAGGGTGATGCCCCAAGCTCTGCTTTGATTATCATGACTATTCCCAATGACATAATTAACATCCCAATAAAAAAAGTAGACCACTTCAAAATGTGGCGGCTAAAGCTACTCTGTGCTCTCATTTCCCTCACTCCATCTCTTGTGTCTCCCACTGTTGCATAACTTTTCTCTATTTGCTATTTCGATTTCGTCTAAACTCACGACATTATATCATAAATTGCATTGTATTTGTATTTTATCGGGTCGAAACGTATGATAAAGTTGATGTACAGACATTAAAACTATTAGGATTTTGTTGGCTAAGGGGATGAATGTTTTGCTTTTTGAATCACTTATCGAAGCACCTTTATCGTACCGAATGCGCCCCAAGCATATTGAAGAAATTCTTGGGCAAAAGCATATTATTGGTAAAGATACAGCTTTATATAAAATGATTATGAATGGACATGTACCTTCCATCTTACTTTATGGGGAACCTGGAATTGGTAAAACTTCCATCGCAACTGCGATTGCAGGTACGGTTGATATGCCCTTTATCTCCATTAATGCAACAACGGCTGGGAAAAAGGATATAGAGGATGCGGTTTCAACCGCAAAAGCCGAAGGGAAATTAATTCTTTTCATTGATGAAGTCCATCGTTTTAACAAAGCGCAGCAAGATTATTTGCTTCCACATGTTGAAAGAGGCTTGATATCATTAATCGGGGCAACGACGGAAAACCCATTCCATGATGTAAACCCTGCGATTCGGAGCAGGTGTGGACAGATTAAAGAGCTTCGTCCATTAACAAAAGAAAATATTAAAGAATTAATACTACGTGCATTAGCGGATTCAGAACGTGGACTCGGCGATTTGCAAATTTCGATTTCAGAAGAAGCAATTGATCTTATTTCATCATCCACAAAAGGAGATGCACGTTCTGCTATGAATGTGTTAGAGGATGTTGTCATGGCCTCAAAAGCTAGAGACAGTGAAGTGGTTGAAGTTGACATAGAGCTTGTTAAGGAATGCGTAGAAAATAAGGGGTTTTCTCATGATAAAGATGGCGATCTTCACTATTCATTGCTCTCTTCCCTTCAAAAAAGTATTCGGGGTAGTGATGTAAATGCGGCTTTACATTATTTAGCTAGACTAATTGAAGGTGGAGATTTAGTTTCGATTTGCAGACGGCTTACCGTAATTGCCTATGAAGATATTTCAATCGCTGCACCTCAAGTTGGGGCTCATACGATTGCTGCTTGCCAGGCTGTAGAACGTTTAGGACTACCTGAAGCACGTATTCCACTAGCAAATGTCGTGATTGAACAGTGTCTATCACCCAAAACAAATAGTGCTTATAAATCACTGGATAAAGCAATTGAAGATATTCGCAAGGGAAATATCGGAGAAATTCCAGATCACCTGCGAGATGCCCATTACAGCGGCGCAAAAGAACTAGGTCATGGAATTGGCTATAAATATCCACATGACTATCCTAATGGATGGGTTCAGCAGCAATACTTACCAGACCTATTAAAGAACAGAAAATACTTTAAGCCAAAACAAAATGGACAAGAAAAATATTTTGCTAAAGTATATGATCGGCTTGAGCAATTACAAAAAGAGGGGGAGAAATAGACTAGGCTATTTCTTCCCCCTGTTTTTATTAAGCAGCAACGTCACGTTTCGTAAAGACAAACCACGTTAGTGCATTGAATATAACAAAATAAATAATTAACATGATGACTGAAAATGCCATCGTCATTCCTTCGACTAGAACATATCCAGTTAGATATTGAGATAGATCTGTATTCGCGAATAGGATGTATTTTGCCCAATCAAACTTTGTTGCCAGAAGAGCTGTAACATTTACCCCTGCAAACATTAAAAAGATTGCTAAACCAATTGCTAGACCACTATTTCTAAAAATAGTAGAAATCATAAATGCGAATGTTGACATCATGATTAAATTAATTGATTTTAATCCGAAAATCCCGAGAATATGTGAAACCATATGAACCTCATGTACTGCACCATCTCTATAAACGAGGTGTGGTGTGGAGCCTCCGATACCAAAGAATATACTTCCTACTAAAAATGAAACTGCAAATAGTAAGACTAAAGAAAATAACGCAAACAAAATGGTAGCTAAATATTTTGACAGAAGAATCTTCGCTCTTGATACAGGTCGTATTAATAATAATTTAATGGTTCCCCATGTAAATTCAGAGGCAACACTACTAGCACCAACTACTATGGTAAACAATGTAATTAATGATACAATTTCCGCAGCAACCGTCATAAAGTTCCATGTAGACCTAGTTTCCATCGGAGCAATATCATGTTCGAGTCGATATTCATTAATCGTTAATTCTCTTTCTGAAATATCCTTTACCATGTCAGGTAAGTCTTCATTCGCTAAATCCGTCTTATACATTTCATTCTGTTGTTGTAAGTTTTGTTTCCATTGTTCATCAACAGAATCTGATGCTGTGGAATTCATTACAACTCCTACTACTACGGCTACAGCTATCAGTATTACAAGCATAATCCAAGTAGAAATGCGACGGTAAATTTTCATATTTTCATTTTGTATCAGTTTCACGATATTAGCCAATTCTGCTACCTCCTGTTACTTCTAAGAATCGGTCCTCTAGTGATTTGGAAAGTTGTGTGATTCCAAATACCTGAATCTCATTTTTTACAAGACTAGCATTTATTTGCGGAATCATCTCATGTTCAATGTTGAGTTCAATTCCCTTTTCGGTTTGAATCATTTCAAGTGCCGGGTATTCCGCTGATAGAATAGATCGTGTTTTGTCTACATCACCCACTTGGAAATGGACTCTAATGCTTGTTTCTTCATTCATAAATTCAGTGACTTTTTGTACACCCACTAATCTACCATCTTGTATAATTCCGATTCGATCACACATCATTTCCATTTCAGAGAGCAAGTGACTGGAAACAATTACGGCTAATCCTTCTTCCCTAGCAAGCTTTCGTATATAATCACGAACTTCACGAATTCCAGCAGGATCTAGACCATTTGTTGGTTCGTCTAGAATCAAAATCGAAGGGCTGTGCAATAATGCTTGAGCAATACCTAAGCGCTGCCGCATTCCTAAGGAATAGGTTTTAACTTTCTCATTGATTCTTTTTTCAAGGCCAACAAGCTTTGTTACCTCAAGAATTCTTTCTTTTGTTACACCGTTTACCATCCGTGCATAGTGAACTAGATTTTGATATCCCGTTAAAAACTTATACATTTCCGGGTTTTCAACAATGCCGCCAATATGCCTTACAGCTTCTTCAAAATTCTTGGCAACATTTGTTCCTTTTATCATAACTTCACCATCAGTGATGGACATAAGCCCTACAAGCATTCGAATCGTAGTCGTTTTACCAGCACCGTTGGGCCCTAAAAAGCCGAACACTTCACCTGGATATACATCAAAGGAAATTCCCTTAATGATTTCTTTTTTACCAATTGTCTTTTTTACATTTTTCAATTGTAAAACTGGTTGCACATTGTTTCCCCCTATCAGTTTGTGAGATTCACTCGTGTAGAATCTCGTTCGCCGTTTTCCGGATTATGCGACAATACTACTTACGTATTATAGATGAAAAAGTTCCCATTTTTTTAGGTTATGAGAGAAATTAACAATACTTTTACATTGCAAATGCAGTATTGTACTCCTTATGTTGTAATTTCTTTTTTGATAAAACTACTAATGTATAAAACAAATATAACGTGGTCATGCTAGATATAAAGAAAAAATCTATTATTTTAAGTAATTGGGAGTTGGTTATATGAAAGTAAGACAAGACGCATGGTCACATGAAGATGATTTACTATTAGCTGAAACAGTATTACGCTACATACGTGAGGGCGGAACTCAATTGGCTGCTTTTGACGAAGTAGGCGATAAATTAAACCGTACTTCAGCGGCATGTGGGTTTAGATGGAATGCAGAAGTCCGTAATAATTATGAACAAGCAATTGCTATTGCAAAAAAGCAGCGTAAAGAAAGAAAACGAGCATTAGAAAGAATGAACAAGGATAAAGGAACAACTCAAGAAAAAACAGTAAGTCACGATTCATTTGTAGAAGAAACTCCTGTACCTGTTTATATCGAAGAGGTTTCTGCAGAATTAATCCCATCATCAAATTCAATTACTAATTCAATCACGCTTGAAGATTGTATTACATTCTTATCTTCATTACGTCACAATGATCTTCTTTCGAATCAGTTGGAGATGGAGAATAATCGTTTACGTCGTGAAAATGAATCATTGAAGCAACAAACTAAAGAGCTTGAAAAGAGACTTGATAAGTTATCTGACCAACAGACTATCATTCAAGAAGACTACCAAGCACTTGTACAAATTATGGACCGTGCAAGACGCTTAGTGATGTTTGAAGATACAGAGGACCGTAACTCCCCGACATTTCGAATGGATAAAAACGGGAATCTTGAGCAATTAGCAAAATAAATAAAACGTGGCCAACGAGGCCACGTTTTATTTATTGGTCCTTAACTCTAGTTATTTTGATGTCCTTTAGCAATTCACGAACAACATAGCTTGCCATTATTAGTCCACACGCAGATGGTACAAACGCATTTGAGGATGGAGGCATTTTTGCTTTACGGATTTTAGCATTCTCATCGGTGATTTCCTTACGAACATCTTCACGAATAACGATCGGGCTTTCATCTGAGAATACAACAGGAATCCCTTTGCGAATTCCTTCTTTTCTTAGTTTTGTACGAATAACCTTGGCAATTGGATCGGTATGAGTTTTTGAAATATCTGCAATCATAAAACGAGTTGGATCCATCTTATTTGCAGCACCCATGCTTGAGATGATTGGAATATTACGTTGCAAACATTCCTTCATAAGATGAATTTTATACATAATCGTATCTGATGCATCAACAACAAAGTCTAGGTTATAGCTAAAAAATTCTTCATAAGTTTCTTCCGTATAAAACATTTTAAGCGCGATTACTTCACATTCAGGATTAATATCTGCAATACGTTCCTTCATTACGTCAACTTTTGACTGACCAATTGTAGAAAGTAAAGCAGGTAACTGACGGTTAATATTTGTAATATCCACATTGTCCTTATCAACGAGGATTAAACGTCCAACACCAGAGCGTGCTAGCGCCTCTACTGAGAAAGAACCAACGCCACCCACTCCTAGGACAGCTACTGTACTGTCTTTAAGGATATCTACCCCGCGCTTGCCTACTGCTAGTTCATTACGTGAAAATTGGTGTAACATATCTTCAACTCCATTGGGTATCAAATTCAATGTCATATTTTTTTATTTTTACCAGAACTAGAATATAACATACTTTCGACACATTTCAAGTATTTCTATGTGAATTTATGTATTTAATACAGAAAAACATTAAAAACCCCCTGTTTACACAATGTAAACAGAGGGTTGTTCTTGTATAAAGTATCCTTAGAAGTCCCAATCGTGCCGTCGATGCCTTAGTTTTGAACCCGCTCACCGCAGGTGGGCACCCTGTTTCGACTTTTGTAAGTCCTCTTTTCAAGTAAAAGATGAGGCATTTACGCAAGTACGAAAACTCCGGGCTCCCGTATAATCTATTGTTCGGTCAAAACAATAGGTTATACGACAAACACATCAGGACTCCTAACTTTATGAATATACTAACACACGAAATTCGTCTTTACAAGTTGACCAAAAAGGGTTTTGTTCGCTATTTTCGAACATTTAACGACAAATACAAGTCATTTAATTGCGCTTTGCTAACTTCACCAGGAGCGTCTGTTAAAAGATCACTTGCACTTGCAGTTTTAGGGAATGCAATGGTATCACGTAAGTTTGTTCTACCTGCTAGAAGCATGACTAGTCGGTCTAAACCTAGTGCAATACCACCATGTGGTGGTGTACCGTATTCAAATGCTTCTAATAGGAATCCGAACTGTTCTCTTGCTTCCTCATCTGTAAATCCTAAAACATTGAACATTTTTTCTTGGATATCACGTTCGAAAATACGGAGTGAACCTCCACCTAATTCATACCCATTTAATACAAGGTCATATGCCTGTGCCTTAACTTCCCATGGTTTGCTTTCTAGAAGCTCAATATCCGCTCTAGCTGGCATCGTAAATGGATGGTGAGCTGCGTAATAACGACCATCTTCCTCATCAAATTCTAATAGTGGCCAGTCTGTTACCCAAAGGAAATTAAACTTAGATACATCGATTAAATCAAGCTCTTTTCCAAGTTTTAAGCGTAGTGCTCCAAGTGCATCTGCAACTACATTTGGTTTATCTGCTACAAAGAATAGCAAGTCTCCCGCTGTAGCCTCTAATACTGCTCTTAATGCTTTTTGCTCTTCTGCATCAAAGAACTTTGCAATTGGACCTTTTAACTCATCTTCTTCAACCTTTAACCATGCAAGCCCTTTTGCACCGTAACGATTTACATATTCAGTAAGGCCGTCAATGTCTTTACGAGTATATTTATCTGCAGCACCTTTTGCATTGATTGCTTTTACCTGCCCACCAGTCGCTACTGCATTACTGAATACTTTAAATCCGCTATCCTTCACAACTTCAGAAAGATTAATTAATTCCATTTCAAAGCGTGTATCAGGTTTGTCTGAGCCATAACGGTTCATTGCATCTTCATATGTTAATCGAGGCAATGGAAGTTCGATGTCCATTCCTTTTACGTCCTTCATTAATTTCTTCATCATTTGCTCTGTCATAGCAATGATGTCCTCTTGACTCATGAAAGAAGTTTCAATATCTATTTGTGTAAATTCTGGCTGTCTGTCTGCACGTAAGTCTTCGTCTCTAAAACAACGTGCAATCTGATAATAACGATCAAATCCACCCACCATCAATAGTTGTTTGAAAATTTGTGGTGATTGTGGAAGTGCGTAAAACTCACCTGGGTGGACACGGCTTGGTACAAGATAATCACGGGCACCCTCTGGTGTACTCTTTGTTAAAATAGGTGTTTCGATATCTAAGAATCCCTTGCCATCTAGATACTCGCGAATGGATTTTGTAACATTGTGACGCATTTGGAACGTTTCAAACATAGCCGGTCTACGAAGATCCAAATAACGATATTTCAAACGTAAATCTTCTGAAACCTCTGAACGATCTTCAATCATAAATGGAGGTGTTTTTGCTTCATTTATGATAGTAATATCAGAAACCTTGATTTCGATCTTTCCAGTTGTGATATTATTGTTTATTGTTGCTTCATCACGAGCTACAACGATACCTTCTACGCTTAGTACATATTCATTTCTAACCGTTTCAGCAATTTCTAATGCATCCTTAGATTCTTCAGGGTTGAATACGATTTGAACAATTCCGCTTCTGTCTCTTAGGTCAATAAAAATAAGTCCACCTAGGTCTCTGCGTCTTTGCACCCAGCCCTTTAATGTTACTTTTTCGCCAATTGCTTGTTCGGTTATTTCACCACAATAATACGTTCTTCCAGACATGTTTCCCACTCCTAATGACTTTTTTCAAGTATATATGATATAAATTCCTCAAGTTGGACTTCTTCTTGATGACCAGACTCCATGTTTTTCACGTTAATAACTTTTCTTTCTAATTCTTCATCGCCTAAAATAGCGACAAATTTAGCTTGTAATCTGTCAGCTGCTTTAAATTGGCCTTTTACTTTTTTATTTAAATAGTCCTTTTCTGCAACTAATCCAGCTTTCCTAAGTTCATTAACGAGGAACACAGATTTAGCTGATGCTGCCTCACCGATTGCAGCAACATAGCAATCAACTCTCTCTTCAACTGGTAGTTCAATACTTTCTGCATTCAGAGCGGCTAAAAGTCTTTCAATACTTAAAGCAAAACCGATACCTGGCGTTTCGGGTCCACCAAGGCTTTCCACTAATCCATTGTAGCGTCCTCCACCACAAAGTGTCGTAATGGCTCCAAAGCCCTCTGCATCACTCATGATCTCAAATGCAGTGTGGTTATAGTAATCCAACCCTCTTACAAGTCCGGAATCAACTTCGAAATCAATTCCTAAATCGGTTAAGTAGGACTTTACCTTATTGAAATATTCACTTGATTCGTCATTTAAATATTCCAAAATCGATGGTGCCGTGTGCATTAATTCATGGTCCCTGTCCTTTTTACAATCAAGGATACGCATTGGATTTTTCTCAAGTCTAGAATTACAGTCTGAGCAAAACTCTTCAATTCTAGGTGAAAAATGTGCGATTAGGGCATCGCGGTGTGCACTTCTACTAGATTTATCACCAAGGCTATTAATGACAAGTTTTAACTTTTTCAATCCCAATGATTTGTAGATTTCCATCGCAAGGGCGATCACTTCTGCATCGATACTTGCATCATTGCTCCCTAATGCCTCAACACCAAATTGGACAAACTGACGGAACCGACCTGCTTGTGGTCGTTCATAACGGAACATAGGGCCACAGTAATAAAGCTTAGTTGGTTGTGATGGGTTACCAAACATTTTGTTTTCTACATATGAGCGAACAACAGCTGCAGTGCCTTCAGGTCGAAGGGTTAGACTTCGTTCCCCACGATCTTCAAAGGTGTACATTTCCTTTGTCACGATGTCAGTGGTTTCCCCTACACTTCGTAAGAAAAGTTCTGTGTGTTCAAATATTGGTGTCCGTATTTCCTTATAATTAAATCTTTTGCATATATCTCGAGCGATCTCCTCGATATATTGCCATTTTTCCACATTACCTGGAAGGATGTCTTGCGTTCCTCTAGGGATATTAACCATTTATTTACTCCTCCTTACTCAAAGAAAAGATATGTATTTACACATCTGGGATAACAAACAAAACAAAAAAGCTCCCATCCCTACAATTTCTTGTAGGGACGAGAGCTTATAGTCCCGTGGTGCCACCCTAGTTAAAACTTCGATGAACTCAACAATAGTTGGTCGTTTAGAAGTTTTCACTCGATCAGTTAACGCCTGAAACGTTCAACTCCTAGTAGAGCAAATTGCTTTTTCAGAGAGAAACCTAAGAGGTGTTCGTTCAATAAGTCATCATGTAGGAATGCTTGCAGCCTATGACATTCCCTCTCTATTCATGTGTAGTCCTATTTACTTTTCCCCATCACTGGTTCAGATTATCATATTTTTTGTAGAATTTTATATTATCATACGTATGAACTCGGTTCATGTCAAGTTTATGAATCGATTTTTTTATTTTTTTATAACAAAAAGGTTATTTTAGGAACGATGTAATTGCTTTTTTAAATTCCGTACGTCTTTAACTGAAACACCAAATTCACTAGCTAATTCCACATAGGTTGAAGATTGTTCCTTCTGAATAAAATCGTGGAAATCAACCCCGAATAGATTTCCTCCAGTATTTTGAACATTGTTACTTTTTTCGCTAAATCTCATCCTTTTCGCCCCTTTTTCGTGGTAAGATATTACGTATCATTCCCTTTTTTAAGAATTTATTTCTTTTAAACAGGAATTTTTTTATTTTTAGCGAATCTTTATAAAGCTATGCTTTTTAACTCAAGGAGGCTTTTACGTGTTACACAAGATTTTAAAAATAGGACTAGCGTTCCTACTCGCGATTATTTTTTCAGTTACAACCAACCCGGGAAATCTTACAAAAGCTGAACAAGTCGCAATTATTGACACCACTGTACTTAACGTGAGAGATGGCCCTGGACTCTCCTACTCAAGGACTGCACAGGTCAAACAAGGAGAGAAATTCACAATAATCGAAAGAAAAAATGATTGGGTTAAGCTACAGCTTTCTGCTGGAAAAACCGGTTGGGTTGCTTCTTGGCTTATTAAAGAAACACAGACTACTTCTACCCAAACTGGTACTTCGTCCACCGTTGTTTCAACTGTAGATGGGCTTAGATTTCGCAGCGGTCCTGGAACAGGCTTCCAAGTAATCGGGTCGTTAAACAAAGGAAATGAAGCTGGGTTTATTGAAGCAAATGATAATTGGTCAAAAATATCGTATAAAGGAAATATTGGTTGGGTTTCCTCACAATTTTTAAAAACGAAGCAACCATCTGGTCCTACAACTTCAACACCAAATTCAAATTCTGGTACATCTAAGAAAACAGCAACTGTTACTGCTTCAATCTTAAATGTACGCGATCAACCTAATTTGCAAGGAAGAATTGTAGGGAAGTTAAAACAAAATGCTACTGTTACGATTACAAATGAAAGAGAAAGTTGGTTAGAAATTAAATTCGGCAGTAGCTCTGGTTGGATACATAGAGATTTTGTAGCAGGCATTTCTTCAACAGAAGAAAAACCAACTCAACCTGCTGCACCACCACAAAGTCCGACAAATCAAGGGAAAATCGGTAAAGTTACGGCTTCTAGCTTAAATGTACGAGATAGTGGTTCCCTTTCTGGAAGAGTTATTGGCAGTTTGAAGCAGGGGAATAAAGTCACTATTCAAGAAGAAGTAAATAATTGGAGCCATATTACTTTGCCAAATGGTAGTAAAGGATGGGTTGCTAGTTGGTATCTTGACGTTCAGTTGGATACACCAAGTGAAACCCCAAACAAAGCAGAATCAACTGTAAAGATCCTTTACAACGGGACAAATATTCGTTCTGGCTCGTCTACTTCAACTTCAGTAGTTGCGCGTGCGAATGAAGGCGATTCGTTTGCAATGGTAGCAAAGGAAGGTGACTGGTATAAAATCAACCTTCCGGGGAATAAAATTGGATATGTTGCCGGTTGGCTTGTTTCTGTTAGTGGAACAGACCAAATTGTAGAACGACCTGGTGTTAGTGTTAATCACTATTTAAAGGGAAAAACTATTGTGATTGATCCTGGTCATGGCGGGAATGATAGTGGAGCTATTGGAGTAAGTGGTACTTATGAGAAAACTCTAAACTTACGTACAGCAAGAATGGTCTTTGATAAATTAAGTGCATCAGGTGCAAATGTAGTTCTGACACGCAATAGCGATAATTATGTCAGTCTCCGCTCAAGAGTGAGTATTTCACATTATCGAAGTGCCGATGCTTTTGTAAGTATCCATTATGATAGCATTTATGACCGAAATGTTCGTGGTGTTACATCCTATTATTATAAAAATATCGATGTTGGACTCGCTTCTAACATTCAAACAGAGATAGTCAAGAATACAGGTTTTAAAAACAGAGAACACCGCCTAGGTAATTATCAGGTGTTACGTGAAAACCGTAACCCTTCTGTTCTATTAGAATTAGGATTTCTTAGTAATCCGACTGAAGAATATACGGTTAACACAAATACGTTCCAGGAAAATGTTTCAAACGGAGTCTATTACGGACTTGCTCAATATTTTAAGGGAAAATAAAATCCTAACAAAAATGCCTCAAAAGCAAATCGCTTTTGAGGCATTTATTATTTACTCTCGATTATTAAGGTAACTGGTCCAACATTTGTAAATTGAACATCCATCATTGCTCCAAATGAACCTGTTTCAACATGTACACCTTTTTCGCGGATTTCCGCATTAAAAAGGTCATACATTTTTTCCGCAAATTCGGGTTTAGCAGCGTCCATAAAGTTTGGTCGCCTTCCTTTTCGGCAATCCCCGTATAACGTAAATTGAGATACTGAAAGAATATCTCCTTTAACATCAAGCAGTGACTGATTCATTTTCCCTTCATCATCTTCAAAAATACGAAGGTTCACAATCTTGTCTGCTACATATTTAATATCTTCCGATGTATCGGAATGTGTAATTCCGACTAGAAGCATTAAACCATTTTTGATGGCTCCGACTTCTTCATTTTGAACAATAACACGTGCGTCTTTTGCACGTTGTACAACAACTTTCATGACAACATATCCCCTAACTCATGACACGTCGAACTGAATAAATATCACGAATTTGCTTAATCCGTTCTACAACTTTATGAAGATGACTTACATTTTGTATGGATATAGACATATTGATTGTGGCTACTTTATTTCGGTCGGATCTTCCAGAAACAGATGAGATATTCGTCTTTGTTTCATTTACAGCTTGAAGAACCTCATTTAATAATCCACGACGATCAAATCCATTTATCTCAATTTCAACATTAAATTCTTTACGATCATTTAGATTACTTTCCCATTCAACCTCAATCAGTCTCTGCTGCGCATCCTCGGTATGAACATTCTGGCAGTCTGCGCGATGTACGGATACACCTCTACCTTTTGTTATGAATCCAACAATTTCATCCCCTGGTACTGGATTACAGCATTTTGACAAGCGGATTAGTAAATTATCAATTCCTTGAACCTGTACGCCCGAATCGCGTCTTTTCGAACGAGATGATACTTGTTTGACTTCTGATACCGTTTCAATAACTTGTTCTAGGTCGCGCTGCTTTCTCAGTTTATCAGTCAAACGATTTGCTATTTGGGCTGCCGTAATGCCGTTATACCCAATCGCTGCATACATATCATCTTCATTTGAAAAATTAAATTTCTCAGCAACTCTTTTAATATTATCAGGTGTTAAAATATCCTTCACTTCAAATTCAAGATTGCGAATTTCTTTTTCAACAAGCTCTTTCCCTTTTTCAATATTTTCTTCACGGCGCTGCTTTTTGAAGAACTGACGAATTTTATTTTTCGCTTGGGATGTTTGGGCGAGCTTAATCCAGTCCTGGCTTGGCCCATAGGAATGCTTCGAAGTTAGTATCTCAATGATATCCCCTGTTTTCAATTGATAATCCAAGGTCACCATTTTACCATTTATTTTGGCACCGATCGTTTTATTACCGATTTCCGAGTGAATGCGATATGCAAAATCAATTGGAACAGAACCAGTTGGTAATTCTATAACATCGCCTTTTGGTGTAAAGACGAAAACCATGTCAGAAAACAAATCAATCTTTAAGGATTCCATAAATTCTTCAGCATTTGACGCATCATTTTGCCACTCTAAAATTTCACGGAACCATGTTAATTTTTCTTCAAACGATGATTGTGTGTTAACCTGTTTACCCTCTTTATATGCCCAATGCGCTGCAATCCCGAATTCGGCAATTTGGTGCATCTCAACTGTTCGAATTTGGACCTCAAGTGGGTCACCCTTCGGACCAATCACTGTAGTGTGTAAGGATTGATACATATTTGGCTTAGGCATTGCAATATAATCTTTGAATCTTCCTGGCATTGGCTTCCAACAAGTATGGATGATTCCTAAGACTGCATAACAATCTTTAATGCTATTTACGACGATTCGAACGGCAAGTAGATCATAAATTTCATTAAATTGTTTATTTTGAAGAACCATTTTCCTATAAATGCTATAGATATGTTTTGGTCGACCAGAAATATCAGCTTTGATCGAAACCTCATCAACATGTTCTTTTACATCATTAATGACTTCCTCAAGATACTCCTCACGTTCCGCTCGTTTCTTTTTCATCAGGTTGACAATCCGGTAGTATTGCTGTGGATTTAAATATCGTAAGGCTGTATCTTCAAGCTCCCATTTAATTTTAGATATCCCAAGTCGATGTGCTAATGGAGCAAAAATTTCAAGCGTCTCATTGGAAATCCTACGCTGCTTTTCTGGTGGGAGATGCTTTAAAGTACGCATGTTGTGCAAACGGTCTGCTAGCTTGATTAAAATAACACGAATGTCCTGAGCCATTGCAACAAACATTTTACGATGATTTTCAGCCTGTTGTTCTTCCTGAGATTTGTATTTAATTTTTCCTAGTTTTGTGACTCCATCGACAAGCATTGCTACTTCTGGAGTAAATGCATCACTAATTTCTTGAAGCGTTACATTCGTGTCTTCCACTACATCATGTAGAAAACCACCCGCAATTGTTGAAGGATCCATCTCAAGATCAACTAAAATACCTGCCACTTGAACGGGGTGGATGATGTACGGTTCACCAGATTTGCGAAACTGCTCCCGATGAGCTTCCTCTGCAAATTTATACGCTCGTTCAATAAACTCGAGATCGTTATTATTCAAATATTTTTTTGCCTTTTCTATCACTTGCTCAGGAGTTAAGACCTGTTCGTTTGCCATGGATTTTATCACCTTTTTATAAATTGAAGATTCAAGATATCCTCTTAAATCATTTTTAAAATATAGAATTAAAAAGATTATTGTTTCTATTATCTTGAAAATCTTGAAAGATGTAAAGGGAAATAACATAAATATCGCCTAATAAGTCTAAAAATTCGTTACCTAAGGGTTATAGAAGGGAATCTATTAAAAAAAGCACTCAAATCTGAGCGCTTTTCATTTATACCTTAATACTGCATAAGTGTTAATACATCATAACCTTCAAGCTTGTCACGACCATCTAGGTACGTGAGTTCGATAAGGAATGCAATTCCTGCAACAATACCACCAAGCTGTTCTACAAGATTAATTGTAGCTTCAATTGTTCCACCAGTAGCTAGTAAGTCATCTGTGATTAATACACGTTGGCCCGGTTTAATTGCATCTTTATGAATTGTTAATACATCTTTACCGTACTCAAGACCATAATCCACTTTAATCACATCTCTTGGTAGTTTTCCTTCTTTTCTAACAGGAGCAAAGCCTACACCATGTGAGTATGCGACTGGACAACCAATAATAAAGCCACGAGCCTCTGGTCCAACAACAAGGTCAATTTCTTTTTCCCTAGCATATTTCACGATTTGGTCTGTAGCATATTTATACGCTTCACCGTCATTCATTAAAGGAGTAATATCCTTAAATTTAATCCCTGGCTTTGGATAATCGTCAACTATTTCAATATACTTTTTTAAATCCATTACTTAATTGCCTCCTCAAGCGAATGCGAACCTTTATTTATTGCATCAAACCATTGCTTTAATTGTTGATATGATGAATACAATAATTGCTTTTCCAATTCAATTCGTTTTGCTTTTAATTGGTATGTTCTCGATTCAGTCAAATCCCTTTTCTTAGCTTGATTTGATAATGAAATAAATCCATTGTCTATTTTAACAAAATCTAATTCAAAAAACACCTGTGACATAAAATCAATTGTTTCCGTTGACCATCCTCTATATTTTGCTAACTCATGCGCATAGCGATTCATATCAAACGGACCTTTTTTTGCCAGAAATGCATAAAACCATTTAAAATGCTCTCGAGTCGGGATTGTGCTGAAAAAATGATCCTGCTCATGAAAAAATAATGTGTAAATCCGATTTGGAAAACTAGTATCAAATAGTACTTTTATCATTTCATCTTCTTCTGGCAAGTCAAGAAGCACAACATGCCTTGATTCGAGTTGTAGCTCTGTTGCCTCTTCAAACGAAGAAATTACCGTTACGTCGCGATTAGATAGACGAAGTTTTTGAACAGTTTCCTGAGCAAAGGAAACTAATTTGAGTTTATCATCTTTAATTTTTTCTAAGTAGGATAAGAAATCACGCATTCCACGAATATCAAATAATTGCCACTCATGAACAGCTATATCCTGTAACATCATTTGTGGCTTCCTATTATTATTCCATTCATTAATAGATAATTCACCGATAACGGAAACCTTCGATAAAGGTGAGATTCCGTCAACAGCATGTCCTAATCCAAAGCCAACTCCGTCTAAAGCTATTTGGTCTTCCTGAAGGACAATTTTCAAATGACTTTGATCAGACCCAATTCTTCGAAGCGAATTGATTTCAACATCATTGATTTGCACAGTGGGTTTTGGATTTCCCATTCCAAATGGTGCTAATTTATTCAACTCTAGAATTGTTTCGATCGAAACATCCTGTATACGGCAAACAGCATCTACAGTTGTGATAGGTTGAAAGTCTTCTGGGGTTAAGACCTCATTTGCAATTGTATTAAGGCGATTTCTTAAGTCTGCCACATCTTCCACTTTTAGTGTCATTCCGGCTGCCATTGGATGTCCACCAAAATGCGGTAAAATATCACGACATGTTGATAGACTTTCATATAGATTAAAGCCTTCAATACTTCTTGCTGAGCCTTTTGCCAGACCTTTTTCAGAATTAATGCTTAAGACAATTGTTGGCCGATAGAAGCGGTCAACTAATCTAGAAGCAACAATCCCAATCACACCAGGGTTCCAGCCTTCCCTTGCAATGACTAATACTGAATTTGAAGAAGGTGGAAAATTCTCCTCTACCTCTTGAATGGCTTCTTGAGTCATTTGATTGACTAATTGCTGCCTTTCTTTGTTCAGTTCATCGATTTCATCGGCAATATATGCTGCTTCTTCTAAATCGTTTGTCAATAATAAATCAACTGCAGGATCTGCAGATTGCAATCGACCTACTGCATTTATTCGTGGACCGATTGCAAATCCAACTGTTTCTTCAGATATATCATTGGATTCGATCTTTGCTTTTTTTAATAATGCTCTTAAACCTGGCCGCTTTGTATTTTGTAACGCCCTTATTCCCTTTTTTGCAAGGAGTCGATTTTCCCCAGTTAAAGGAACTAAATCGGCAATTGTTCCAATAACGGCTACATCTAATAGATCTGTAGGGACTTCTCCTCGTAAAGCATGAGCTACTTTAAAAGCAACCCCAACTCCTGCCAATTCCTTAAACGGATACTGGCTATTCGGCTTTCTCGGATGGATAATCGCTGTTGCAACGGGTAACTCGGGACCGACCTCGTGGTGATCCGTAATGATTAAGTCAATGCCTAATTCTTTTGCAACCTCTGCTTCATGAAGCGCAGAAATACCTGTATCTACAGTAATAATAAGTGAGATTCCTTCCGATTTTGCCCAACGAAAAGCTGTTTCATTTGGGCCATAACCTTCCGTAAATCGATTTGGAATATAAAATTCAACATTTGCACCTTTTTCTTTTAATGCAGTAACCATTACGGTCGTACTGCTCACACCGTCCGCATCATAGTCACCAAAAACTAAAATCTGTTCCTCATTTTTAATGGCCGTATTAATTCGGTCAATGGCCGTATCCATTTGGTCCAGTAAAAATGGATCGTGGAACTCAAGTAAATCTGGTTCTAAAAATTCACGTGCTTCCTGGACAGTTGTAAGTCCTCTATTCACTAGTAGGGATGCTACTAGAGGTGTAACTTGCAGTTCTTTAACTAGTAGATTAGCGTTTGTCTGGTTGTAATCATTTACTTTCCAACGAGTTTTAGATTGTAACAAAAGTTTCACCCCTTAACCATACTATTATACCGAAGCTTTGGGCCTGTTACAACGATTGATATTCTTCATTTAATAGGTTCTAATTTTCAGTCATCATCAGAGTATGGATTGATATGGATAAAAACATTATGTACCTCTGCATATTCCATCAGTTTTGCTTTTACCTTTTTCCCAACCTTATGTCCATCTTCAACAGTCATGTAGGGGTCGACAGAAATTTTCAAATCTACAATAACATAATGTCCATGCTCACGAGCATGAAGTTCCGTAATTTTTTTCACTTCCGGAACGGACAGTACCAATTCTCTAAATTCAGTTGTATCTTCATCATGTAACACATGATCTAATGTATTGTGTATTGCTTCCGTACCAAATTCCCAGGCCATTTTTACAATTAAAACAGCAACAACTAACCCCGCAACCGGGTCAGCATAAACAAGCCAGTCAATTCCTAAATAGCCTCCAAGAATAGCCCCAACTATCCCCACAAGCGTAGCAATGGAAGCAAAGACATCAGAACGGTCATCATATGCATTAATGATAAGTGCATCGCTCTTAATTTTTTTTCCGAGATGATATTTATATCGAAACATGATTTCTTTAATGATGATGGAGAATAAGACAGCATAAATAGCCATCGTCTTTGGAACAGCGATAGGCTTAAAAAATGCCTCAATTGATGCTTTTCCGATTTCAAATCCGACTAGTGCTAGTAATACAGCAACAATGATGGCCGAAACAGACTCAGCTTTACCATGACCATATGGATGATCTTCATCTGGTGGTCTTTTTGCTGCGCGGACTCCAACGAAAACTGCGATAGACCCTGCCACATCTGAAGCCGAATGGACCGCGTCTGCAATAAGCGCGCGACTATTGGATTGTACCCCAATCACCCATTTAATAATAGCTAAAATGATATTCCCCACTACACCGATAATAATGGCTTTTTCTGCTTGTTTGAAACGATCGTTCTCCTTCAAAAAAAACTCATCCTCCCCATGTAAGTTTGAGAACAAAAATGCGCTTTTTTCTTTTGCGCATACGCATGCTTTTTAGTGTATCCAAATTCATAGAGAAAATAAAAAGTCGTGAAAAATCACGACTTTTAACTGTTATATTATACCTGCGGTTCTGATTCTGACTGTGCTGGACGTTTTTTTGTAAGTTGCTTTGTCTTCCATATTAACCATAGCTGTGCTGCAATGAAGATAGATGAATACATACCAGCAACTAAACCAATTGTTAAGGCGAAAGAGAAATTGGTAATAGCCTGTCCACCTAATAATAATAATGCAACACTTGTGAAGATAACGGTTATAGCCGTATTAACGGAACGCCCTAATGTTTGTCTTAATCCATTATTTACAATACTTGCAAGATCTTCATATGTTTTAACACGCTTTTTCTTCTTATAAAGTTCACGGATTCTATCAAACGTTACAATTGTATCATTAATAGAATAACCAATAATAGTTAATATAGCAGCGATAAATGTTACATCTACTTCAAGTCGTGTAACACTAAAGATTACAATCATAAAGAGAGCATCGTGGAAAAGCGCAACAATTGCAGCAAGCCCCATTAACCACTCAAAGCGGAATGCAACATAGATAATAATACCAGCCATCGCAATTAAACTTGCGATAAAAGCGTTTCTAGCTAATTCTTTTCCGACTGTTGGAGAGACCGTGCTAACGTTAGGGTCTGCCCCGTACAGGTCATGGAAATGAGCTTTAACCTCATTTACTTTATCCTTTGATAGCTCATCAGCAAAACGAGCAACACCAATGTCACTATTATCTCCTGATATCACGATTTCCTTGGCTTCTAGATCAAGCTTACTAAGTTCATCAGTGAATTCTTCTTGAGAGATTGGATGGTCAGCAAGCACCTCCATACGGGTACCAGCAACAAAATCAATACCGAGATTAAGCCTAAAGATTGCCAATATTGCGATTCCCAAGATAACCATTATACCAGATGCCAAAAAGAATTTATTTTTATGTTTCGCAAAATCAAAACGGTCAAATCGAGTAGGATAATTTCCTTCCTCATCGGCATCAGCTAAGTTTCGGATGTCACTTTGTTTAACACCAAACCAGCTTGGTTTCTTATTTAAAAATTTGCTATTTACCCAAAGTCCAAGTAATAATCTGCTTCCATATACAGCAGTTATAAAGCTTAGCAAGATACTCACGATTAACATGGTTGCAAAGCCCTTTACAGCACTTGTCCCAAAAATAAATAGGACAACACCTGCTAAAAGAGTTGTAATATTTGCATCAAATATTGTTAGGAAGGAGTTTTTACTTCCTGAACGATACGCGGACAAAATAGATTTTCCGGACTTAATTTCTTCCTTAATTCTCTCGTAGGTGATAATATTCGCATCAACCGCCATACCTACCCCAAGGATTAAGGCTGCAATACCTGGTAAAGTTAGTACCGCATTCATCCAGTCAAATACAAGTATGTTTAAATAAACAAATATACTTAATGTAATTGCAGCAATGAGTCCTGGGAATCGGTAAAATATAAGCATAAATAATAGCACTAAGAAAATACCAATTGCCCCTGCGAAAACGGTTTTCTCTAAAGCTTGTTCACCAAACTTTGCTCCAACAGATGTGGAATAGATTTCTTCTAAATCTACAGGAAGTGCGCCTGCATTTAACAATGAAGCAAGTTCCTTAGCCGATTCAACCGTAAAGCTGCCTCCTTCTATTGAGACCGACTTTCTGTTGAATACTTCATTAACAGTTGCTGCAGAAAGGTACTTTGGATTTGGCTTCTTACTTTCAGCCTCAAATGAATCCACACCTTCTTCAAAGTCTAACCATATCACCATTAAATTGTTTGGAGCTTGGTCAAGAACTTTTTGTGTAGCGTTTTTTAGGTCATCTGAATTTTTAACGGTTAGAGAAACGGCTGGTTTTCCCATTTGATCGAATGCCTGACTAGCACCATTTTGCGCTAATTGGGAGCCGTCAAGTAAAACGTTATCGTTTACATCTCTGAAGGTTAGTTTAGCTTGTGTAGATAGGATGTCACGAACCTTTTGTTGGTCTTCAACACCCGCTAATTGCACACGAATGCGATCCTTACCTTCAATTTGAATATTTGGTTCATTTACCCCTAGTACGTTTACACGGTTATTTAAGGCATTTACCGTACTTACTAAGGCTTCCCTATCAATTACATCGCCTTTCTTAGCAGGTTGTACCTCATAAAGGATTTCAAAACCACCTTGAAGATCGAGTCCTAATTTAATATTTTTTGCGGTATCTGTACCGGTTACTCCGATTAAGGCACCAAAGAGAAGTACCAATACAAAAAACACCACGATGCGGCCTTTTTTAACCATAAGTATGTATATCCTCCTTTATATAAGAAAAGCGAAAGGTGCGCCTGCCAATCGGTGACAAATATAAGTCGAGCGCCGACAGAAGGCGCACTTTGCCTTCAAAAGCGATTGGCTTATGTCCTCGAGCCGATGGAGCCAAGAGCTAGACAATTCTATTCTAGTAAAAAAACTAGCCTGTCCTTTAAGCCCTCCATCACAATTATGAAACAATGCGATTTTGATGTCAATTACAGCTTTAGTGAATGTTATGCCACATCTAAAAAAAATTTATGGTTCTACGAATTACAGTAATTTTTCCAAAGCTTCTTTTCCTTCACCTTCAAACCAATTCGGCGCTTTAAAAGCTTCTACCGTTGCATAGTTCATATAATCTCCAACTTTTATTCCGAGAATATCACTGACAATTTGGTGCAACTGCTTTTCTTCTTTTTCTTTTCTCCATGTTTTATTTTTCATGAACCCCCACAGTTCTTCCTCTTTAACGCTGTCGTATCCATACAGTCCGAATTCTTCCAGCTTACTCTTTAAAAATGGACGAACTGTTTCACGATACTTGTCATACATGTGACTCTCTGATTGACCCACTCATCATCTCTCCCATTTTTCAACTAACTTACGATACTTGTCATGCTTGGCCACCTACTAAGCATATAGTTAATTGTAAATGATATCACCTTTTTTGAGAAGGTAGGGAAAATGAATTGTCAAAGCAAACATTCCTTAAAGGTACGTTAATTTTAATTATCGCAGGGCTCATTACAAGAATATTGGGATTTATTAATAGAATTGTTGTCGCACGGCTTATTGGTGAAGAAGGTGTGGGGCTCTATATGATGGCAATCCCTACATTTGTCCTCACTATCACATTAACTCAGATGGGACTCCCAGTGGCAATATCGAAATTAGTAGCAGAAGCAGAGGCTCAGGGTGATAAGAGAAAAATCAAAAAAATCTTGGTTGTTTCTCTATCCATTACTGGAATATTAAGTATTATCTTTACACCTATGATGATCTTTCTTGCACCCTTATTATCCGAGACGCTTCTTACGGATGAAAGAACGTATTATCCTTTATTAGCGATATCACCGATTGTCCCTATTGTGGCGATTTCATCTGTTCTCCGTGGCTATTTCCAAGGTCGTCAAAATATGAAGCCACCTGCCTATTCACAGGTAATTGAACAAGTCGTCAGAATTACCTTAGTATATGTGTTTACGAAGGCCTTTTTACCGATGGGGATTGAATACGCTGCAGCAGGTGCAATGCTCTCGGCCGTTGTTGGAGAATTAATGTCACTCATTTATTTATTCTTTATGTTCAAGCTGAAAAAACGGATTCGAATCCGGCAGAACTTTTTTAAATCGGCTAAGCACGGAAAAGAAACATTCAATGATTTGACACGAATTGCGGTTCCAACCTTAGGCAGTAGAATGATTGGGTCGATTTCTTGGTTTTTTGAACCGATTGTCGTTGCCCAAAGTTTAGCAATTGCCGGTGTCGTTACACATCTCGCGACAAGACAATACGGGGAGTTAACAGGTTTTGCATTACCACTACTTATGCTTCCATCGTTCATTACGACTTCACTTTCAACAGCACTTGTGCCTTCCATAAGTGAAGCAGCAGCAAAAAAGCAAACATTATTAATTGAATATCGCCTGAAACAGGCGTTACGATTATCACTTGTTTCAGGTGGGTTAGCAATCGTTGTTTTATATGTGTTTGCTTCCCCAGTAATGGAGCTGATGTATGGGAATAGTAATTCAGCCATTTATATAAAAGTAATGGCTCCGTTTTTTATCTTTTATTACTTCCAAGGTCCACTTCAAGCAACCTTGCAGGCTCTTGATTTAGCCAAAGCCGCAATGATCAATAGCTTTATCGGAAATTTTATAAAAACGGGCGCGATTTTTATTCTTGCAACAAGACCTTCCCTTGGGATTATGGGTGCAGCTCTTGCGATTGTCATTGGAATGATGCTTGTCACCTTGCTACATTTTTCGACGATTGTAAAAGTGATTTCTTATAGTTTTTATGTTAAGGATTATATAAAGAGTGGCATAACCATGGTTCTATCAGGCATAGGCGGTCATTACTTTTATCAATTCTGCTTAACCGATGGTTCCCTTGCTATAAGAACACTGGCAGCGATTGGTGTTACATCATTCATTTATGTTGTTCTATTATTTGCTTTTAAGCTTTTGACAAAAGAGGAAGTAAAGAGAATTCCTTTTATTGGACCAAAGCTAGCAACACTTTTGTAATGACTAAACCAAAAGGTAACCGACCACGGTTACCTTTTTTCATCCTTTATATCTACATGTAGTTTTCCGTGATGATAATTACAGATTGAAATTTTCTTAATATCACTATAACCTAACTTCTTCAACTCAGATCGGAGCCAAAATTCGGTCTTATTAATTTGTTTTAAATGATCCACTTGAATTTCTCCATCAAGAACGACTGGTAAATCAATTGTATAATCTGAGAAATCGGATGGTTGATTATTACTTTTTTCCAACACGGACAATTCTCCAGATGATTCAAGTATAGCAAATTCCACATCAGCTAAATTTTTTATGTTTTTTTCACGAAGCTGCATCATAAGATCATCGTGATTATAACGTTGATGCCTCATGGCATGTTCATCAACTTTACCCCTGTTCACAATCACTGTTGGACGTCCATCGATGAGTTCTCTAAGTTTTTTACTTTTTAACGACAGCAGGGCAAGTAAGTATTGAATCCCCATCAACAAAAGCATCGGTATGAGCGAATGGAGAATTGGATCTTTTGTACTCTCGATACCGATAACTGCCATCTCTGCAATCATCATAAAAACTACTAAATCGATAAGACTAAGTTCTCCAATTTCTCGTTTACCCATTAATCGAAAAATCGTTAACAGGATTATATAAAGAAAAATAGTCCTCCCCACAAGGATGAGGTATTCTCCCAACGAAAGCCCCCCTCTCTAATGGAATCTAATATAAGAAACACATACTGCAACTTAGTGTGCACAAATTCTCTTAAAACATAATTCGAATTTTTTCTACCTGAGTTTTAATGGACAAGAAAAGTTTGT
Organism: Ferdinandcohnia salidurans; assembly: GCF_042680725.1. Classification (NCBI taxonomy): domain Bacteria; kingdom Bacillati; phylum Bacillota; class Bacilli; order Caryophanales; family Bacillaceae; genus Ferdinandcohnia; species Ferdinandcohnia salidurans. The sequence continues at coordinate 115,854 of NZ_JBHUEK010000031.1, read as the reverse complement.
ACTTTTTATTCTAATTCCTTGTGATCGTGAATATGCTCGTACTAAGGGTTATTCGTATATATTTGAGGGGGAGAGAATCGATATGAGGAAAATGGGAGTTGCAATGGCTTATGGTGTGGTAGCAATTTTTTTAATTGTTATTGTATCTAGTTTACTTATCTCACTATTACTTCGATTTACTTCACTTCAGGAATCTTCAATGTCCTGGGTGATTTTAGGTGCTTCCTTCCTTGCTCTTTTCATCGGTGGTTTTGTTTCAGGTGGAAAAGGAAAGGAAAAAGGTTGGCTAATTGGTGGAGGCACAGGTATTTTATATTCTATCATTGTATTTATAGTTCAATTTTTAGGGTATGATGCTACTTTCACAGCGGAGCAAACAATGTATCATGTTGGGTTTTTAGCGGCTGCTGTAATTGGTGGAATTTTCGGGGTGAATATGACCACTCCATCAAGAAGAGATGCTTAATAGAAAAATAAAAAAAGAGCGCCCGAGACGCTCTTTTTTTTATGAAAAATTAGTCCTTGATGACATCACGTACTGCTTGTCTGTCATATGTAAGATTTGCATTTCCAGATTTAATAATAATCTTGTTTTCGTCGATTGCATCAACTGTTCCGTGTAAACCGCCTACAGTTACAACTTTATCCCCTTTTTGAAGGTTAGATTGCATATTAAGAGTAGCTTTTTGACGCTTTTGTTGTGGACGAATTAACAAGAAATAGAAAATCGCAAACATTAGAATCAACGGACCAACTGTTCCTAAAATACCTTCCATTCATTTCACCTCCCGACTCTATCTTTTTTTCATTTTTTCTTTAGTTAGAAGTTTTTCGCGTTCGGCTTATTGAAACCATATCGCTCAAAAAATTCTTCGCGGAAGTCTCCAAGACGATCTTCGCGAATCGCTTGACGGACTTGCTCCATTAATTTTAACAGAAAATGAAGATTATGATAAGTAGTAAGTCTTATTCCGAATGTTTCACTTGTTTTTATTAAGTGTCTAATATAGGCACGGCTATAATTTTTACATGTATAACATTCACAATTTTCGTCCAACGGTCCAAAATCACGTGCATACTCCGCGTTTTTAACTACTAATCTTCCTTCGCTTGTCATAAGCGTTCCATTTCGAGCAATTCTAGTAGGTAGTACACAGTCAAACATATCAATACCACGTATCGCTCCATCAATCAAGGAATCCGGCGAACCAACCCCCATTAAATATCTAGGCTTGTTCGTTGGTAAAAGTGGTGTTGTAAACTCGAGTACTCTGTTCATAACGTCTTTAGGCTCACCAACAGATAAGCCACCTACAGCATAGCCAGGGAAGTCTAGGGATACTAAGTCTCTTGCACTTAGTTTACGAAGTTCCTCGTATTCTCCTCCCTGAACAATACCAAATAGTCCCTGGTCTTGTGGACGACTGTGTGCCTGGATGCATCTTTCAGCCCAACGACTAGTACGTTCAACAGATTTCTTCATATATTCAAAGCTAGCTGGATATGGTGGACACTCATCAAATGCCATCATAATATCTGAGCCAAGGGCATTTTGTATCTCCATTGCTTTTTCAGGAGACAAAAATAACTTATCTCCATTTAAATGATTACGGAAATGAACGCCTTCTTCCTTAATTTCTCTAAATTCACTTAAACTAAATACCTGAAATCCTCCTGAATCAGTGAGAATTGCTCGATCCCAGTTCATGAATTTATGTAGTCCACCCGCTTCTTTGATGATTTCATGGCCTGGTCTTAACCATAGATGGTAGGTATTACTTAGAATAATACCAGCACCCATCTCCTTAAGGTCTTCTGGTGACATTGTCTTTACGGTAGCAAGTGTTCCCACAGGCATGAATGCAGGTGTTTCAAAAGAACCATGCGGGGTATGCACAATTCCTAGTCTCGCACCTGTTTGCTTACAAGTCTTAATATGTTCGTATCTTATTGCTGTCACTTATATGTCTCCTTTATCGTGGGTGATGAATAAAACTCACCACCCGAAATATCTAATTTGCGCTATGTCTTATTTAATTAGCATTGCGTCCCCAAAGCTAAAGAATCGATACCGCTCTTTTACTGCTTCGTTATACGCATGGAGGATATTCTCGCGTCCAGCCAGTGCACTTACAAGCATGATCAGTGTTGATTTTGGAAGATGGAAGTTTGTTATAAGACCATCAATTCCCTCATACTGATATCCAGGGTATATAAATATATTCGTCCAACCGCTTGATTCTACGAATTTACCATTATTTTTCACAATCGTTTCAAGGGTTCTAGTTGAGGTAGTCCCTACGGAAATGATTTTCCCACCATTTGCTTTTACCTCATTTAGTAAATTAGCAGTTTCCTCTGTCATTTGATAAAATTCAGAATGCATATCATGATCTTCAATTGTGTCTGAGCTGACGGGACGAAATGTTCCTAACCCCACATGCAAGGTAATAAAGGCTGTATGTACTCCCTGGTCACGAATTTGCTGTAAAAGCTCTTCTGTAAAATGAAGTCCAGCCGTAGGCGCTGCTGCTGAACCACGATGCTTTGCATAAACAGTTTGATATCGTTCTTTATCATCCAATTGCTCATGAATATATGGGGGCAATGGCATCTCACCTAAGGCTTCTAAAACTTCATAAAAAATACCTTCATAATGAAAGTTCAACATTCTTCCACCGTGATCACCGATATCCGTACACGTTGCTTTTAAACGTCCATCACCAAAGGTTAATACAGTACCTTCTTTCACACGTTTTGCAGGCTTAACAAGAGTCTCCCAACTATCACCATCTTTTTGTTTTAAAAGTAGTACTTCTACTTTTGCACCTGTGTCCTCTTTTACTCCATACAGTCTTGCTGGCAAGACACGTGTATCGTTTAAGACTAGGCAATCTCCTTTATTTAGATATGATAGGATTGAACGAAAATGAGTATGGGTAATGTCTCCTGTCTCTTTGTCTACTACCATTAAGCGCGAAGCCTCACGATTTTCTAACGGAGTTTGAGCGATTAATTCCTCTGGTAATTCAAAATCAAATAATTCTACTTTCATATTTCCACCTAATTTCTACTGACTTTCTAACGAAACTTACCAAATACGTAAAAGATTAATGATAATACAATACTTATTACAATAGATGTAACGATTGGAAAATAAAATGTGGTATTCCCTTTTTTCACGACTATATCCCCAGGTAGTTTTCCAATAAAATGCATAATAAACCCGACAACTAATAATAGAACTCCCATTATCATTAGCATTTTACCCATTTTAACTTTATTCACTCCTTATAAGGTATTGGAACGAAGGCATCTATTTGTAAAATCAATTTTCGTGTAGGATAAAAACTTAATTGAATAAAGTTAAAAAGCCTCCGGCGGATGCCACGATTTTTCAAAGGTAATTTTTCGAGCGAGCTCGAAAAAAATCGGGCGCATATACGCCAAGGCGTATATGATTAGGTATTACTCCTTTGGAACCTCAATTTGAAAATGTCGATATACCAGTTCAGTTACAATTCGACCACGTGGGGTTCGTTGCAAGAAACCAATTTGCAGAAGGTAAGGCTCATAAACATCTTCAATTGTATGTGCCTCCTCACCGATCGTTGCAGCAATCGTCTCAAGTCCAACTGGACCACCACGAAACTTCTCAATGATTCCTCTAAGTAATTTATGGTCAATATGATCAAGTCCTAAACGGTCAACCTGTAGCAATTCTAAGGCTGTATCTGCCATTTGCGTTGTAATTGTACCATTCCCGCGTACCTGTGCGAAGTCCCTTACCCGCCTTAATAAACGATTCGCAATCCTTGGGGTCCCTCTTGATCGTCTCGCTATTTCGTGTGCCGCATGTTCATCAATTTCTACCTCCAACAATTCAGCTGTTCTTGTTACAATTTCAGCTAATTGATTTTCAGTGTAATATTCTAGTCGACTAAGCACCCCAAATCGATCCCTAAGAGGTGCAGATAGTGATCCAGCACGTGTTGTCGCTCCAACTAAAGTAAAGGGTGGTAAGTCGAGTCGAACAGAACGTGCTCCCGCTCCCTTTCCAATCACGATATCCAAACAAAAATCCTCCATCGCAGGATATAAAACCTCCTCGATGGACCTTTGAAGACGATGAATTTCGTCAATAAAAAGGACATCACCTGGTTCAAGTGCTGTCAATATAGCCGCTAAATCCCCTGGCCTTTCAATTGCTGGTCCTGAGGTTGTCCGAATATTCACGCCCATTTCATTTGCAATAATCGTAGCTAGCGTTGTTTTCCCAAGTCCTGGAGGCCCATATAATAATACATGGTCCAAGGTTTCTTGTCTCATTTTAGCTGCTTCAATAAAAATCGATAAATTTGATTTTACCTTTTCTTGACCAATATATTGAGCTAAGGTTTGTGGTCTGAGGCTTTGCTCGATTGCTGACTCTTCGTAATTGGTACTACCTGAAACGATTCTGTCCTCCATTCAAGCATCCTCCTTATTTTAATAGCTTTTGTAAAGCCTTTTTAATATATTGATCCGTTGAGAGCTTTTCTTTTCTTAGCTCTGGCAACACTTTATTGATTTCTCTTTCCGCATAGCCTAACACTTTAAGAGCTTCAACTGCTTCCTCAATTTCTGTGTGACTCGTATTGTCCACAAATTCATGATCGTCACTAAACAAATCAGGATGAAGTGTTGGCATAAGGTCATGGAGCTTTCCTTTAAGATCCAGTATAATTTGTCGAGCTGTCTTTTTCCCTACACCTGGAAACTTAACGAGGAATTTTTCATCCTCGTTTTCAATTGCACGAATGACTTGTTCTGGTTCCCCCGAAGCCAAAATCGCGAGTCCGCCCTTTGGACCAATCCCTGTAACATTTAAGAGTTTCAAAAATAAAGCACGCTCCTCACGTGTCTTAAAACCATAAAGTGCTAAAATATCTTCTCTTACATGCTGATATGTATAAACAATTTCCTTATTATCTCTTTTAAAAACGAACGGATTTGGTGTTAGGATTTGGTAGCCTACCCCATTATTTTCAATAACGATATATTCCGGATTAATGTAGTCAACCGTCCCTTTAATAAATTCAATCAAACTTATTCTCTCCCCTACTTTGCTGTACCCCATTTTATCATATTCGTCAAAAAAAGACTAAAAAATGAGTGTTCAAAAAGGAGGATGAAAAGGACCAAGAAGGTCGAGGCGGTGAAGTTTTGAGTAGCGGAACGTATGCAGTTAATACGTGAGCAACGGAAAAACAAGCCAACGAAGAAATTCGATGTGTCATTTTTACCGGACTTTTTGAACATCCTCCAAAATAAAAGAGAGACTAGAAGGAGTCTAGTCTCTTTAAAAATGTTATATATTAAGGGGAGGATGTATAGGTTTTATAGGTTTCAATGACATTAATATACTCATCTTTTGTTCCTATTTTGATTCCTTTTTTCAGTAAATCATGTTGGTAGCTTTCAAGCTTCTCAACGTCGATCTGAAAGAATGATTGGATAACCTTTTCTGATTCATCTGGTTTTCCATTAAAAATAGACAAAATTCCATCTTCCGTTATACCAAAATAGCCGTTCGTTTTAAGCAAAGGTGAAATGTCGTCTATTCGTTGTTGAAAAACAACCTGAGTATCATCTTGATGGACTAGGTTCCAATCCTCATACTGTGCCCAAAAATCTTCCATAGATAGGATTGTTTCTTTTATGATTTCTTCACTTACCTCGCCGTCTACATAAACACGTTCAAGAATGACAGTGACTTCTAATGGACCGGTTACCTCTTGAACAGAATCATTGTTTTCTTCTAACTCCGCACCAATTCCTGAAAAGCTAGGCAATATAAAAACAACCGCTAGACAAACGATTACTTTTACAATCTTTCTCATTTTGGCATCACCTCTTACAATTAGTTGCCAACTCTTTTTTATACTTGTATATGACCGTCCTACACATATTAGTTTGACCATTATTAACAAGAATATCCAATGTTTTTTGAAAAAATTTTCCATAAAAAAGGGATGTCCCAAAGGACACCCAATTAGATATGCAATTTACATTAACCCCTATTATGGTTTGTGAATGGCTTACTAATAGCATCACCAATGTTGTCAAAAAGGTCTTTTATGTCAGCATCAATTGTTTCACGTCTATTTCCGTTACGAATATCATTATCGATATCACGTACTCGTGAAAAAGTACCTTCATCTGTCACAACATTGATATTTCGGTTACCAGCTAATGGCTGTACCGCTCTTTCTACAGCGTCTTGGACATTATTACGATTTGTATTATCGTTCGTATCAACAGCAACTAAGACGTTATCGTCTGTTACGATGACACGAGCATCGTCCACGTTTTTAACCTTAGAAGCACGTTCGGAAATTTTACGAACTAATTTTCCATTGTCATTGTAATAGCCATATGTTTGTACTTTATGGTTATTGTCATTCAGATGGCTGCTATAGTTTGTATCAGCATGTCCATGGCCATTTTCATACATTGTATTCGGGTTTCCATCATTAAAAGGGTTAATTGTTCGACCGTTACGGTTATTCATGATACCATTTCGACGTTGTTCCTCGCGATAGTTCATGATTCCAGGACGATTTTTTCTTGTTTTATCATTGTTATTTACCATACCGGTATTGTTGTTGTCATTTCTGTTGTTCATGATGCCAGTGCGATTGTTATTGTCATTTCTGTTGTTCATGATGCCGGTACGGTCATTCCTGTTATTCCCAGTGCGATCCATAATTTCTGTTAATGGACCATCATTGTCACGAAGACGGTTTCCATTTCCATCTTCATTATTTCGATTATTTTCATTCGAGTAATAACCGATTGGTCTAGCATTATCATTATAATCCTTATTTGGACCTGCCCCTTGATTATCGGTATTACACGCCGTTAGACCACCAAGTAATAATGCTGCAGTCGAAACTGTATAGAGTATTTTCCTCAATACAATAACCCCCTTTGACCTATTGAACATATCTACATGTTCATCATTAGGTTGGCTTATCCAAAGGGGGATTATTTCTGTTAGTTTTTTGCAGGTTATTTAAATCTTGGACTGACAAGTGTCCATTTTCAAATTATTACATTTTTAGAACTTACTTTTTAGACAAATACTAAAAAAATACAAGGACGAATGTATGATTTATTCGCCCTTCATTAAATGTTTATTATTAATCGTCTAAGTCATCGTCAACATCCGGCATGTTAAACATTGGGTTAAACGGCATTTGCTGATTTGGATTCATTCCAAACGGTGCACCCTGATATCCTGGGAATCCACCACCTTGGAACTGAGGTTGAAATGGTGGTTGGAATTGTCCTTGAAATCCTGGTTGCCCCATTGGGTAGCCTTGTTGCGGGAAATGTCCTACAAATGGAGGCTTCGGTCCACCACAACCACAATCTTTTTTATTATAAAATTGTGTTGGCATCATTTGTGGATTCATTGGTCCCGCAAAACCTGGTCCTGGATTGTTAGCCATCGCTGGACTTACAGCTTGTGGTGCAGCTTGCATTGGCATATTAGGTCCGAATCCAGCAGGCCCTGGGAAACCTCCATTAAATCCATAACCTGGCATTACCGGAGTTACTGGTACACACGGTCCCATCGGAAACGGTGGTGCCTGCATTGGTGCCATTTGTGGCATTTGTGGCATTTCAGCTACTTCTTCAAATTCATCTTCTACACCTGCGACCATTTGAGGCATTTGTGGCATTTGTGCTTGCATAATATTATAATTGTTAATATCGATTTCAAATGGGTGTTGCGGTGGCATTTGTACTGGCGCCATTTGAACTGGAGCCATTTGAACCGGAGCCATTTCTTCTTTTACTTCCTCTTTTACCCCTTCTGTTCGAGGGAATCCTCCCATCGGATTAAATGGCCCTTGTTGCGGTGGAAAGCCTCCCTGAAACCCTGGTACATAATTAAAGCCGTACCCAGGCATAACTGGCGTAATTGGTACACAATTATTAAACATAGCTGGCTGTTGTAAAGGCATTTGTGGCATTTGCTGCATTTGTGGCATTTGTGGCATTTGTGCTTCAAAATCTTCTTCTGGTTCAAACTCCTCTTCTTCCGGTGCCATCATCCCAGGTAAAACATTGGTTGGTGGTGTTGGAATTTGCGGCATTCCCATCTCCATCAGATTAAAGTTATTGATATCAATTTCTAGTGGCTGATATTGTGGCATTTGCGGCATTACTGGCATTTGTGGTGGTGCAGCTGGCATCTGCGGCATTATTATCATTTGCGGCATTTGCGGCATTTGAGGAATATATGGTCCTGTCTCAACACCCTTTACTTCCTCCTTAACCTCTGGTACCTCCTCTTCAAAATCGATTACAGGAAATGGTTGAGGTGCAATTTCGGCAAACGGATGCTGAATTTGTTCCTCTTTCGGCGCTACATTAATTTGAGCTTCTTTTTTAGCTCCACCAATTTGAGCTTCTTTTTTTACATGAACAGTTCCGGTTGGCACTTTAATTTTCATACCAGGCATAATCATATCAGGATTACTTAACTGAGTATTGACAGCTTTTAGTTCTTGGAAGTCCACCCCATATTTTTTTGCAATTTCCCATAAGGTGTCGCCTTTTTGAACGATATGGATCTTCACGCGATTTTCCCCTCCTATACATAAGTCAATACATACTATGTCAAAATAGGCAAATTGCCACTATTTCTCATCACAACTTATGCATAGGCTTCACAAATTATGTACAGCATGAGGGCTGGCCAAGCATAAAAAGTATAAAAAAAAAGAGACTCGACTAAATGCCGAGTCTAAATATGATAATATGGATAACTACCTAATACAGTCACTCCGCTCCCTAAAGCTTCTAATTCTGCAATCGCACTTGGGATTAGTATTTCATCCATTCTTTGTTCAATATCAATTAAAAATAAATAATTACCAAGACCCGTTTTCATTGGTCTTGATTCGATTTTAGACAAATTTAACTTTCTCCAGGCAAAAACGGACAATACCTGATGTAATGCCCCGGCTTGGTCGGAAGGCAATGTAACCATCAAGGTTGTTTTATCTCCTGTATTTTCCTTAACTAAATCTAAATCTAACATTTCTTTATGTAATACAACAAAGCGCGTATGATTATTATCAAAATCATGTATATCATGTTTTACAATCGTTAAACCATATTCCTTTGCCGCAAATGAGTTTGCAATAGCCGCATGATTCTGCTCTGGATGCTCACTTACAAATTTAGCGGCTGCACCTGTAGAACTTGTTTCAATCGGCTGTATATTTGGAAAATGATTATATAAAAATTTATGGCATTGCGCGATTGCATGTGGGTGTGAATAGATACCTTGTACATCTTCCCAATTGTTTATATTGTTGGGATGCACCATTAAATGCTGTTTGATTGGGATAATCACTTCACCAATAATTTTAAGTTGTTTTACATGAATTAGATAATCAATTGTTAAATTAACCGTTCCTTCAATCGTATTTTCAATTGGAACGACAGCCACATCCACTTCCCCGTTTTCTACTGCATCAATACATGCAGGTATTGTTCGATATGGTTTGTTTTCCTTACCGGGAAACAATGCTTCAACCGCTTGTGCTGTGAATGTAGCATTCGGTCCTAGAAACCCTACATTTGTAATGTTCATCGTTCTTCCCCCTATGCTCCTGTTCCAAGAATTTCAACTTTATCTACAAATTCAAGTTTACGAAGTCTAGCTAGGAGGTCAGTTACTTCACCATGCATGCCTGATGTGTTTAATGAGAGTGTTACATTCGCTTTTCCCCTAAGCGGAATTGTTTGGTGGATTGTTAACACATTACAACCAGTATCTGCTACAGTTCTTAATAATTGAGAAAGGGTACCAGACCGGTCCTCCAGATGAAAAAACAATGAAATAATTTTTTCCTTAACAGTCGTATGAAAAGGGAAGACAGTGTCTTTATATTTGTAATAAGCACTCCTACTTAAGTCCACTTTCTGTGTTGCTTCTGCAATAGATTGTGCTTCTCCACTGTCTAATAGTTCCTTTGCATCCAATGTTTTACGAACTGCTTCTGGAAGTACATCCTCACGAACTAGATAGAATTTGCCATCCATGTAAGCTACTCCCCCCTACTTACCTTCTTTTAAACACATTATTTTATTCTATAAATTCAAATTCATATTCAAGTAATTTTACGATATCCCCGTGTTTTGCACCTTTTTCACGCAATGCGTCGTCGATTCCCATACCACGCAACTGGCGAGCGAATCGTTTTACAGACTCATCTCTTGAAAAATCAGTCATCTTAAAGAGTTTTTCGACTCGTTCTCCAGAAATAATAAATGAGCCGTCACTTTCACGCGAAATAATAAAATCCACTTCTTCTTTTTCGTGACGATACATCACGCGGTGATTGCTCGTATCTTCCTCGACCTCAAGAGGAAATTCTGGGGTCGTTTCAAGTAGATCTGCAATCGTGAACAACAAATCGCGGAGACCTTGTCTTGTTATCGCGGAAATCGGGAAAATTTTCACATCGTCTTGGAGCTTCTCTTTAAATGTTTTTAAATTTTCCTCAGCTTCAGGTATATCCATTTTATTTGCGACCACCACTTGTGGACGTTCCGTTAAACGAAGATTGTATTCCTTTAATTCTTGATTAATCGTGAGATAATCCTCGTAAGGATCGCGTCCTTCCATTGCTGACATATCAATTACATGAACAATGACTCTTGTTCGTTCAATATGTCTTAAAAATTGATGTCCAAGACCGACGCCTTGGTGTGCCCCTTCAATTAAACCCGGAAGGTCAGCCATCACAAAGCTGCGTCCATCCTCTGTTTCAACAACGCCCAGATTTGGTACTATCGTTGTAAAATGGTACTCTGCAATTTTTGGTTTTGCAGCAGAAACAACGGATAATAGAGTAGACTTTCCGACACTTGGAAAACCAACAAGACCCACATCAGCTAAAACCTTAAGTTCAAGTCTTATATAACGCTCCTGTCCTGGTTCACCATTTTCAGCGATTTCTGGTGCCGGATTGGCAGGTGTTGCAAATCGAGAGTTTCCTCTTCCACCACGACCACCTTTAGCGATGACTGCTCTTTGGCCATGCTGTGTTAAATCTGCAACAACCACACCTGTATCATCATCTGTCACGACTGTGCCAGGGGGGACCTTAACAACCATCGGCTCTGCGTTTTTTCCGTGCTGATTCTTCGACATTCCGTGTTCCCCACGTTTTGCCTTAAAATGGCGTTGGTATCGGAAGTCCATCAAGGTTCTTAGACCTTCTTCAACCTCAAAAATGACGTCCGCGCCTTTTCCACCATCTCCACCAGCAGGACCGCCCATTGGAACATATTTTTCACGACGATAAGCAACCATCCCGTTACCACCGTCTCCACCTTTTACATACACTTTGACTTGATCTACAAACATCTCTTACCTCCGGTTATTTATGCACCTGAATTTTCATGCAATATGTATTGTTATACTTACTTCTTTATTATGTACTTTGTATTCTGTTATTTGCGGGAATTGATCTGATTGGCTTAGCGTAGTTAGCCAATTTGTGAGGTATTCCCTATCTTTTAGTATTCCACTAAAATCAAAAAAGAATCGAGTTTCCTCTAATGAACAGTCGATAGTAAGGGATAAATGATTTTCTCCCATTTCATCAACCGCATCTTCCAGTATGGCAAAAAATTGTGTGCACCATTCTGTTAGTTTTGTATCGTAGTTTGATAAATTTCGAATATCACCAACAACATCATAGTCCAATTGATATTTATGAGGCTCCCAATTTAAGGTCATGATAAGTGCAGCAAAAGTTGGAATTTGTAAATTTGTGAGATGTGTTTCATTTTGAGCATCTATAACAATCTCTTCAATTATCGTCTTAACCCGATCCATTTTATTTAGTGAGATGTTCCCTTTGATTAGCTGTATTTTATTTAACCAATCGTGACGTGTATGTTTTAAAACTTCAATCGTACTCCAATTTTTATTCATGTCATTTCCCCTAAAATTCAATGTGCCAAAAGACAACATTTAGATTTCGAATCTTGTCTAAAAATTATATCAAACCTTGGAAAATAACACTACATTCTACAATCAGGATTCTTTAATAAATAAAAAAAGGAGGTTGAAAAGGACCAAGAAGTTCAAGGCGGCGCAGCTTTGAGGACCGGAGCGTATGCAATTAATACGTGAGGACCGGAGAAGCAAGCCAACACAGAAGTTCGATGTGTCATTTTCATCCTCCAAAAAATAAAACTCTAACCTTAAGGTTAGAGTTTAATACGATTACGCTTCTTGCGCAGCTGGGTATACACTTACTTGTTTGCGGTCACGGCCTACACGCTCAAATTTAACAACTCCGTCAACTTTTGCGAATAGAGTGTCGTCACCACCACGGCCAACGTTTACTCCTGGATAAATTTTAGTACCACGTTGACGGTATAAAATTGATCCACCAGTTACGAATTGACCGTCAGCACGTTTTGCACCAAGACGTTTCGAGATTGAATCACGACCGTTTTTAGTACTACCTACCCCTTTTTTAGAAGCGAAGAATTGAAGGTCTAATCTTACGAACATTATTGTCCACCTCCTATTAATGAAGTTTTTTATGATTGAATTTTCATATATTGTCCATAATCAAGTTCAATCGTTTGTAAGGATACAAGCATTCCCTCTAGAAGAAGCTGTACCTTTTCCCGGGTTGTCTCATCCTCGAGTTGAGGAATTTGACAGCGGAGGAATCCGTTTTTTTCTTGTTCCAATATCGGTTCTACTTTACATAGAGCATATATTGAATTAATAGCACCAAAAGCAACGGCTGAGGCACCTGCACAAACGATATCCTTTCCAGGAACATCATATTCGGCATGTCCACTCATTGTAAACGAGTCGATTCTACCAGAACTATTACGGTTAATAGTTATTTTTATCATGATAGAAAGCCTTATGCGTTGATTTTTTCGATTGTAACTTTAGTGTAAGGTTGACGATGACCTTGTTTTTTACGGTAGTTCTTTTTAGCCTTGTATTTGAAAACAACGATCTTCTTAGCGCGACCTTGCTTTTCAACTTTAGCTGTAACAGTTGCACCTTCAACAGTTGGGCTACCAACTTTTACGTTTTCGCCACCTACGAATAAAACCTTGTCAAAAGTAATTGTTCCACCTTGTTCTACGTCAAGCTTTTCAACATAGATTTCTTGGCCTTCTTGAACTTTGATTTGCTTACCGCCAGTTTCAATAATTGCGTACATATTTGCACCTCCTAATAGTATGACTAAGACTCGCCAATACACAGGCGCTCCATTAATGGAAACTTAACTACCTGGAATGAGCGGTTGTAGCAGTGGGTGCTACAAACAATAACATGAAAATATTATCACAAAGACAAGTTTGAGTCAATCATTTCTTAAATTAGGACCGATTATTTAGCCGTTCTTTCATTTCATCAATGGTTCCAATATGTCTAATGAAATATTCATGTCGAGGAGAAACTATTTCAGTTACATAAATACGAAAAGACAAGGCTTCTTCCAAACGTTTCTTATGATTAGTGTTTTCTCCGAGCAGGACTTGTTTTACTTCTTCTGTTGTTTCAATCCAAATCGCGTCGTAATCCATGCCTTGATATTCCCATAATTCACGTTCAAGTTTGAAAGCAATCGTTTCTGCAGAGTCTACCCGTCCTGTACCTGAACAAGTTGGACAACTCGTCTGCAATATTCCTAAAAGATCTTGACGAGTTTTCTTTCGGGTTAGCTCTAGAATACCTAGAGACGTAAAGCCATGAATAGTCATGCGATTTCGATCTTCCTTTGCTACAGAGCGTAAGGCTTGGATGACTTTTTGGCGTTCGTCATTATGCTTCATATCAATAAAATCAACCAAGACAATACCACTAATATCTCGAAGCCTTAGTTGGAAAGCAATTTCTTTTGCTGCTGCGAGATTTGTTTTAAACACCGTATCTCGCAAATTTTCTTTTCCTTGAAACTTTCCAGTATTCACATCGATTATCGTTAAAGCTTCTGTCTGCTCAATTAATAAGTACGCCCCATTATCTAGCCATACAATATGCTTAAGTGCTTTTTCAATTTCCCGCTCTATACCGTAAGAAGAAAAAATATTTTCTTTTCCACGAAAAAAAGAGACTTTTTCTTCGCCTAATAGGTCCTTTATCTGTTTATATTCTTGCGCTTCATCAATTACAATTTCCTTAATATCCTCAAACTGATGCTCTAATAGAATTTTATCAACAAGATGATTGGCATCAAATAAAAGGCTTGGAGGCTTAAGTAGTTTTTGCTTTTCAATTAAAGAATTGAAGCGGCTTCTTTGAATTTCAAGCTCCTTTAGAATGATTGATTCATCCTTATTTTCACAAGCAGTCCGGATAATAAGACCTTCTGGCTTTTCAAGATATGTTTTTCCAAAATTACGCCATCTGTCCCTTTCTTCTTCCTCTTTCATTTTCCTCGAGACTGCTACATAATTCCCAAATGGCGAATAGACAAGGGAAGTTCCAGGAAACTCAATTAGTCCAGTTAGTTTGGGACCTTTCCGCTCTGCCCCTTCTTTCGTAACTTGAACAATGATTTCCTCACCTTGTCTAACAAAATGAGCTATATTTTTATCTTTTTCACTTTGGGGAGAAAGATGGTAGGAAGCAAGCTGCTCTCGTCCGATATAGCCGTTTCTGCCTATACCAATATCTACAAAGGCTGCCTGCATCCCTGGTAGGACGTCAATCACTCGCCCCTTATATAAATTTCCAACTATTTCTTTATGTTTGGGTTGCTGGATATTCAACTCTAGAACTTTTTGATCCTCTACTACAGCTACTCGTTTTTCACTTGTTTTAACATTTATAATAATTGTCTTCAAACTCTTGTCCTCGCTTTAACAATACACTTTCCTTTAATGTACCTCATTTGGAAATGTCAATACAAGTAGAGAAGCTCACCGACAGGTTGGGTAATCTTTTTATCATTAAAATAGGCATATAATAGCTCATTTTCATCAAGCGGCTGTTGGTTTTCTCCGTCCTTTCTAATGACAATGGGGTGCTTACAACCTCGTTGAAACATCGAAAGAACGGAATAAACCATTTCTGTTTCGTCCACTACGAGTGGCTTCAATTTCGTAAAGGTGTCCTGCTTACCGTAGTAGCGTTCCAGTAAGAATCTCATGAAGACGTAATGCCTCTTTCTCCATTCCATAATTATCGAAAAGAATAGAAAGGATAAAATTACCCATAGATTTAGATTGTTCGGGCTATAGAGTAACATTCCAACTAAAATGAGCCCAGCTATCAAGCAGGATACAAAAAGCATCCGTTTATGTGCCTCAAAAAAAGAATGCTTATAAGAAAAAAACAAATAAAGCAGTTTCCCTCCATCTAACGGCCAAATCGGAAGGAGGTTAAAGATAAGAATCACTAAGTTATGATATAGAAAAAGATCAAATGTTTTTGGGGAGATGACTGAACCCAAAAACAAGCAATACGCAACACCCACTAACCAAATATGTTGTAGGGGCCCTGCTACTATTACGAGGAGTTCTTCCTTCAAGGGACGATTTCCGTGTTCATCCATCTCTGCCACTCCACCAAATGGCAGGAGCTGAATCTTCTTAATTCTCCATGAAAAAAAATGGGCACATGCAGCATGTCCCATTTCGTGGACAAATATGATTAAAAACAGCATCAATAACTCTCTAAAATGTGCAGTAACAACTGCAATTGCGACGATAAGCCAAAGTAGTGGATGTATTTCTATTTTTCTTAGGAGTTTTACGTAATTATTCAAATTTTATCACCTGGATCGGGTCAATAAATGTTTCACCTTGCTTTATTGCAAAATAATACGTTCCTTTGTTCTCGCCTTCTGGGTCTTGAACCTGTCCTACCTCTTGTCCTGTTTCTACATAATCATATAGTTTTACATTTACTGATCCTAGATTTCCATACCAAGTTTCAGTGCCATCACTATGCTGGATCACAACTGTCTTGCCTAGATCACCTTTAACTGCAACTTCCGTCACATTTCCCGCATTCATTGCTTCTACTACTTTGCTGTCCGTTTCAACAATAATACCTTGACCATTTGCTTCAAAGGTCTCCGTCACAGTTCCAGCTGCAGGAAGGGCATATTTACCAGGTTCAGGTGCATCAACCTGCTCTTTGTTTTGATTAATAGGAAGTAAAGCAAGTGGACTGCCAAAGGTATCTTTATACCATTCCGTTACTGCCGCAAATTGAAATTCAGTTTCCATTGTACTGGATACAAAATGCCGGACTTTTTCAAAATTTGGTGACTGATTTTTAAATATAATTCCAATTGACAATACAAGAATGGCTGAAAGAAGTACCTTAAATAAAAAGACTTCTTTTCGGAAGAGTGGATGGCCTCCATCTCCAGATCCACCCCCATCGAAAGAGGCGTATGTACTACCTCCAAATCGCTCCTCATCATTTGCTAAAAAGGGAGGAACTGACTTGTGTGGATTAGTGGGGCTCGGGTATCTGGAACGCTTTCTCTTCGCAATCCGCCTTCTAATTTCATTCGCTCGATTACTCATATATTCACATCATCCCTTGTCCATATTATTTGTACAAGTTTATGATTGAAGAACGTCAGTTATGACAATTTGGAACACTTGTGATCAAATGATTCATCTTTCATTTGATTCTCATTGAAAAAGAAGGATGCGATTTCTCTGCATCCTCCTCTCCCTTCAAAAAACTATTTATTTTTTCCTGGTTTGTCAGGTTTTCCTGGCTTTCCTGGTTTGCCTTTTCCTGGCTTTCCATCATCTTCTTGTACATTGATAAACAGCTTACCAGTTGCTACTTGTCGTGCCTCGTTTCCAAATTCATCCCTTACAATAACCTCAATTTCAGCACCTTCGGCTACAACGCTTGAAATTGCTGTCCAATATCCTTCGTATACACCCGGTGATACTTCTTGTATTGGAAGTTCTGTAGCATTACTAAGATCAGCTTTAGCGTTCGTTAAAGGTAAGCGAATCGCATAGGTTGCATTTAATCCAGGTTCAGTTGTGAATTCAATCTTCACACTTTCACCTGATTTCAAATGTACATCCTCAGTAGGTTTAAGGTCAGCTATTCTTATTTCACCGAATTTAGCAGTTACAGTAACTTGATTAGTAGTTGTATTACCTGCTTTATCAGTAGCAACGACCTCGATATTATTTTCTCGATTTTCAATTAAAATGCGTTTTGAGAAACTACCTTCTGTAATAGTTGCATTCTCTCCATTTACTGTCACAGATTCAATATTCTCATCCTGTACAGTACCTGTTACAGTTACTGTTTCTTTATTTGTCTTTGCACCATCTTCTGGGCTTGTAATTGCGAGTTCCGGAGATGTTTGGTCAAGCACAACAACTACAGGTTCTGATGCATCGGTAATACCCGTGTCAGTTGATGCCTTAGCTGTTAGTGAATTCTCACCATCTTGCAATTCAACATCCACAGAGAAAGTACCAGCATCAGTTGTGTCCGTTGTTGCTACTTCTTCCCCATTGTTAAAGATATGAACAGTTGTTGTAGGGGCTGCCTTTCCTTCAACAGTAACAGTAGATTCATTTGTGTAAGCTCCTGTTATTGGAGAAGTAATGGTTGGAGCCGTTACCTCATAATTAACTGTTGCACGAATCATGTAATTTCCTTCAGCTTCTGGAGCTAATGACCAGGCTCCTCCAACAAACTGCCAGCTACGACCTGAATACTCTCCATCTTCATCGGTTCCAAGTCCTGGTGCATTTGGATTTGGATCTGCTTGAATGTATACCATATAGAAGTCGCCTTCTACGATGATTCCTTCAGCAGCAAGGTCCACATTTGTCCATTCACCAGTTCGTAGAGCAGTTGCGTCAATCGGCCCAGCAAGTTTTTTACCTGGTGCTCCATCTATTCCAGTTGCATCCCATACTTCTACTTTGAAATCCGTTCCTCCTGGGGTTGGCCATGTTGTATCCCAGAAACGGAATTGTCCTCCTGTAACAAGAGCAGCATTTTGCCCTTCATTTAGTGACATTTTCACTGCCCAACCGTTACCAGCATCATAGAAAGCACGTGCATTTTCTGCAGTACCATCGTCATAACCAATTTCACCAGGATATCCAATGAATGGTCTTAATTCTACGTTTTGTGCAACTTCACCATTTCCTTCGAGAACAACTTCAAATGATTCACTATAATAGGAAGGTGCCATTACACGAACAGTATACGTACCTTCATATGCAGTAAGTGAATACTGACCATTTTCATCTGTCTCAACAGGAGTAACATTTGCATCTTCTACGAGTAATAGAGTTGCACCTGATACAGGTTCACCTGTTGCCGCATTTGTAATTGTGCCTGATACTGTTCCTTGTGCTTTCTCCTCTAAAACAAAGTTTGCCACTGCTTCACCTTCTGCCTCGACTGTTACAGTTTGTTGTGCTGCATGGTACCCATAGCTTTCAGCAACTACTGTAAAATCACCTGTGCCATGAATTAATTCATAAGCTCCAGTAGCAGGATTAGTTGAAACAGATCGGCCCGATTCTAGTACGCTCACTTGAGCATGTAAAGGCAAAGCTTGTGGGCTAGTTTCATTAACATCTACTTCCTTAAAGTCGATATGAGAACCTTTTGGCTGAATTTTAGCAGGATCAACTTTTTCTCCTTCTTTAAGAGAAACTGAGCTGTCCCCTCTGTCTGCGCTATCACCCTTCGTAGGTTGTACTCCTAATTGAGCTTTACTTTGACCTGGCTG
This sequence comes from Ferdinandcohnia salidurans, assembly GCF_042680725.1. Lineage (NCBI taxonomy): Bacteria > Bacillati > Bacillota > Bacilli > Caryophanales > Bacillaceae > Ferdinandcohnia > Ferdinandcohnia salidurans. The sequence goes on along the minus strand of NZ_JBHUEK010000031.1, from coordinate 97,051 downwards.
TTGCTCATTTGAAAGACGTACATCATCAATGTACCAGCCATCGCGAGTTACACTTCCATCAGTTGTTACATTGAAGCCAATATATACACGCTGTCCCGCATACTCTGATAAATCAATTTCTGCAGATTGCCATCCAGAAGATGTATCTGTGATACGTAGTAATTGTGTCCAGTTTTCCATATCTGTAGAAACAAATACGTGACCGTAATCCCAGTTACGTTCAAGATTAAACCAGTTCATGTATTGTAGGTATGCTGGACCTTCAGGTAGGTCAATTGGTGGCATAACAAGAGTCATATTCGCTCGACTGCTATATTGTCCAGCTAGATTGGTAGCATATACTTTTTCTCCAGAATGCGCACTATTTGGACCACTTGTCGGAGCACCCCATTGCCAAGTATCCTCCGCACCATAAGAGAACCAACCTACAGGAGTAGATTCAAAGTCTTGGAAATAACCGACTGAAATACCTGGCTGTACAGTAACTTCATATTCATCGGTCGTTACATCATTTTGACCAAAATCAACCACCTGCCATCGATATGAAACAGAAGGCTCTGCAATGTCTTCCCCTGGAATCACTGCTTCGAATGTTCCTTCATTGTACGTTCCAGATGTTTGAGTAGCTGTAACATTCACCCATTCACCATCTTGATTTTCATATTGAAGTACAACAGATGTAATGCTTATGTTGTCTTGTACTGAAATCGAAAGTGGTAAGTCCATTCCAGCATAGGTTTCAGAAGGTGCTGCATGTTCAAACGTTGGAGCCTCTTCATCCATACCATCCTTTGCAACTTGACCTTTAATTTTCCCTAGTCCAGAAGCAACTGAGGAGACAGCTAGATAGGCGTTAGCCAAACCATACCCATAACCAAAGTTAGGTGATTCTGGGAAAGTACCGTCAGTTAAAGGCGTTGCAGTTGATGTAATGATCTCTTCAATTTGTTCAATCGTTAATGATGCATTTGCTTGTTTTAATAAAGCTACAATAGCAGAAATATGCGGACCTGCCATTGATGTTCCATTCCAGCCACCTTCATATCCGCTACCAGGAACGGATGAACGAATATTCACACCTGGAGCTGAAATATCCGGTTTAATATCTCCTTCATATGGTGAAGGACCTTGTAACGAGAACCCTGCCAATCGATCATTAATATCCGTTGCGCCAGTTGCAAACGATTCAGGATAGTTTGCTGGTGTAGCAATTGATCCTGGGCCACCTGGATTAAATAATGTTGTATTACCTGCAGAAAACTCTGGGAAAATATCTGCTGCTCTCCAGTTTTGGACCATTGGGCGATACCATTCATCTAAACCAGGTCCCCCACCCCATGAATTGTTAACAACATCAGGAGCCATATCCGGATTACCACCAGGAGCGATAATCCATTCCCCTGCTTCTAATAAGTCAATATCGGACCCTCCAGCATCTGTAAATGCCTTAACCGCGATCCACTTTGCACCTGGAGCAACACCAATCTGATTTGCACCATTTGGCTCTGCACCAACCATTGTACCTGTAACATGTGTTCCATGACCAATATCGTCATACGGAGTAGATTGACCAGCAGTGGCATCAAACCAGCTAAACTGGTGGTTCGGATTGCTTGGATTAGCTGGGTCATAGCCACGATACTGCTCCATTAATGCTGGGTGATTCCATTGAACACCCGTATCAATGCTAGCAACAACCGTACCAGCTCCATCGATTCCCATCTCCCAAACCTGCGGAGCTCCAACACGATCAATATTCCACTCAATGTTTTGAGGAGTCGCTTTTGATTCAACTGCTACTGAAGACTTTTCCGTTACTGGAACATGCAATGTTCGTGTTTCATTAGGTAACACTTTTTCAACCTCAGGGAATGATGCGATTTTCTCCATAACATCTTTCGTTGCCGTAACCGCCATTCCGTTTACAATGAAGAAGGATTTAATATCCTTTGCATTACCCGAAGCCTCTTCTTTTTGAAGATATGTCTTCACATCACCTTGTGTTTCAATCGCTGTTGTACGAAGTTCTGAAACAATTGCATTTCGTTTTATCGATTTTGTTTTAGCTACTGTAGATTTTTGGATACTAGCTTTTTTAGCTGCTTCATTTGCTATTTTGTTAGAATCAACTTGTTCCTTGAACTTAACAAGAAAAGTAACCATCTTCTCATCGGCGAATTTGTCTTGTAAGCTTTTAGAAATTTTACTAGAAGCCACATCATTATTATTTCCTAGGTAAGATGTTGAAGGTTCCTTTGCCTGAGCAAATGTTTGCGAAGCCATTACACTCGGTGCTAGTAATAACGCACACATTACGATACTTGCAACCTTTGTTAACCTACGTTTCCCTTTTTTCCTCATCAGGTTTCCTCCCTTTATTTTTTTACGATCTGATTTGTCCTCCTTTCGATAGATTCCTATACTCCAATTCATTGGGGTCTCTTAGATACCGCGTATTTCCATCTGGAAATAACATTATGTAGAAGTACAGGTATGAATTAACCTTAGCTAAAAAAATATGAAAAAAGTGTCGAAAAACGACTAATTTGTTTGAAGATTCAGAATTTGGTTAATTTGTATTATATGGAAAAAGACAAATAAGGAGTTTAGTACGAATTAATATATATTCGTTTCGCTATGTGTTTTTTGGGGGTTTTTCAAGAAAATAGGGACTTTGCTTTACCTTTCATAACAAAAGATTACAAATTTATTTGTTAGGTAGAACGTCTTACTTGTAAGGAATTTCCAAAATGTTCTCCAAAAATGATTATATTCTCCTTCTAATTTTTTTGAAATTATTCAGGTCGAACGTAAGTTGGTAATTTATTCCTTTATTTCTAGCGATTACGATAGGTACAGTCTCCTAATTCAGATTCTTAATAATGACGGGGAAGGACTAAATTCTCATAGCTTTACTTAAATTTATAGTGGCTCACTTTAAGAAGGCCTTTTACAATGGTTCTAAGTCAAATGTTGGGGTTATAGGCTACCGCGCTTCGCTTGGTGGCCTGTATAAAAAATGATGGATGGGTACCATTCATCATTTTTTATACAGAAGAATACTCACTAACTCGGTTAACCAATATGTACCCCAATTCTTTTATACTTGTGTGTTAATAAAATTTTAGCTCTAAAGCGTTCAAAAACCCTAAATCCATAAGCGTTTCTCTTAAGAACTTTGGTGGAATTATTAATTCCTTCTAGAAATCCATTTGAATATTCATAGGCAAAACTGTTTAATACTTCAACTTGCCAATTTTGAATGGTCTTTATTGCTTTAATCATCTCGGGTATCTTCGATTCCCCAATGAACTTATATAACTCTTCGAGTTCCTTTTTTACTAGGCTAATATTGCTTTTTCCTTTTTCTTTGGCACGTAAAAACCAAGCTCGATAGGCCTCTTTAATCTCATAAGCTCGTTGGAGCTCCTCTGACATTTCCAAGTATCTATCCAAATGCCATCGTTCATCCTTGGTCAAGCGCTGGCTATCTTTATGAAATACATGTTTCATTCGCTTACACTTTTTACGATCGTAGCCATGAAACTCGTTTTGTACCCGTCGTCTTACTGCATCAAGCCCCCAATAGATATAACGACAAAAATGAAACCTATCAGCTACAATAACAGGTTTACCCAATGCCTCTTGAACGGCTGCTTTAAAGGAATGATTCATATCCATTATGACTATTTGAACTCTAGAACCATGCTTTCGTAAGTAGTCCTTTATCGTACGTTTATAGCGATTTGGTAGAATATCAATCGGTTCTTTTGTTATCCCATCCGCAATGATTAACTGGTATTTACCTTCTCGGGTATCACCTTTGTATTCATCTATCGCTATTACCGTAGGTAATTCTTCAACAGGGCGAATTTCAGTTCTAGAGATTTGATCGAATCGACGAATAATTGTTGATGAAGAGCATCCATAGTTCTCAGCCGTTTCTTTGAATGTTTTCCCCTTAATTGCTTTGATTGATATTGCTTGATTCCATTCGATAGAAGTACGTTGATAGCGCATGACAAAAGGGTTTTTCTCAGAAAAACGTTTTCCACATTCACATGCATATCGTCTTCGCTTATAAAAGATCTGAGTTTTTCTTTCAAACCACTTTAAGTGTTGGATTTTTTGTACACGATAGTCATGAACTTTCCTCGTCCTTTGATTGCATTTAGGGCACCGGTGTACTTTCCGTTCCATTTCAACGTACAGTCGTACAACTTCTCCCACCTCTTCAACACTGGTTAAGATTGACCCTTTTAATCCTGGAATAATCATGGTAAAATCAATATACACGCAACTCCATTCTTTACTTGTTTCTCGACAATTCAAGTATAAAAGAATGAAGAGTTTGCGTGTATTTTTATGCACACAAAATTTTTTTCTAAACCCCAACAAATATTATAGAGCCTTTACAATAATAAAAAACCACCTCATTTTGTAAGGTGGTTTAACGTACTCCAAAGAATTTCTTAATCTTTGAGAACATCCCTTTAGGGTCGTTTTCAAGTGATTGAAGTGGAATCGACTCCCCTAAAATTCTTCGCGCTATATTTCGATAAGCAATTCCTGTTTTACTGCTTGAATTTAAGGCAATTGGCTCACCACTGTTTGACGCTTTAATAACTTCATCATCATCTGAGACAATTCCGATTAAGTCGATTGAGAGATGTGTCACAATTTCATCAATATCAAGCATCTCACCTGATTTCATCATATGATTCCGTATCCGGTTTACGATGAGACGTGGTGGTTCGACATCCTCTTTTTCAAGTAATCCAATTATGCGGTCGGCGTCTCGAACGGCAGAAGTTTCTGGTGTTGTTACAACAATCGCTTTGTCCGCCCCAGCAATAGCATTTTGAAAGCCTTGTTCAATTCCGGCAGGACAGTCGATGATTATATAATCAAAATCCTGTTTTAACTCCTCTACCAAATTTTTCATTTGGCTAGGTTCTACTGCAGTTTTATCACTTGTTTGGGCAGCTGGCAGTAAATATAGATGGTCTTCGAATCTTTTATCCTTAACTAAGGCTTGTTTAAGCTTACAACGACCCTGAATAACGTCAACTAAATCATAAATGATGCGATTTTCAAGACCCATAACAACATCTAGATTACGCAGGCCAATATCTGTATCTATTAAACATACTCGTTTCCCTAGCACAGCCAAGGAAGTGCCTACGTTAGCAGACGTGGTCGTCTTTCCGACTCCACCTTTTCCTGATGTTATAACTATAGCCTCTCCCACAGCTAGATTCCCCCTTCTAACCTTGTTAAATTAGGTCTTAAATGAGTTAACTGTTGCAATCTATCTACTACAATTGTCTCATTATCGTCCACATAGGCACATTCCATTAGATTGTTTTCTGTTTGAACAGCGTCTGGTGCTCTATTCATGATGTCACCAATCCGAAGCTGCGTAGGTTTCATAACTGCTGCAGTGATGATCGCATCTCGTCTCCCATTGAAACCGGCATGTGCAATTCCGCGTAAAGTGCCTAAAATAAAAATATTTCCTCCAGCGATCACAGTAGCTCCAGGGTTCACGTCACCAACTAGCATAAGATCTCCTTCGACCTTTAGAACTTGTCCAGAACGAATCACCTTAGCGACTGAAACGATTTCATGCTTCTTTCTCATCTCTTCTGCTTCTTGTTTTGTAACAACGTTACTATCAATTAAATCTACGACCAAATGTTTTTTATTTCGAATAATCGACCTGATTTCTTCTTCTTGATCTTGTGATAAAAAACGATTACCAATCTTTACTTTAACAGGAACAAACGGAACATCATCATTCCGCTTCTGATTCAGGGAAAGCTTAATCTCTAAGTCTTCGATTAGCTCTTTAAATGAACAAGAATCATCGAGATGCAACGTTAGTCCGTCTTTTGTCCCTTTTATTGTAACATACTGTTGTTTTTGTCCTTTCACGACGTTCACCTCAACGATAATATACTTCAACAAGAGACTCCATTTTTCCTGTTAATTATCAAATTTTTTTAAGAGATTCTATCAAATTCTACTTATTCTTCAATATGCAGCTTTCCTAGTAATTTCTTAAAGGGAAATGCAAACACTAGTATAAATATACTATTTAGTAGTAACGTCGGTAAAATTCGGATTTGAAGGAATCGTTCTATTGAAATAGTAGTAGAACCGATTACCAAATTTACACCATACACACAAAATTCCAAAACAAAGATTCCAATGAGACTTAGAAAAGAGATGACAAAGATATTTGTTTGTAAAATTCGACTTGCCCAGGAAATAAGATAGACCACAAGTGTGAATAAAAACAAATAAACTCCTAAAACTTCCGTGTAAACAATATCATAAAGTAAACCAAAGATAGCCCCATATAAAAGTCCAACTGGTTTATTAAAATAGACTGTAATAAAAGCAATCAATAAAAATAAAAAACGAGGTACATAGACATTCTCTTTGTGAAAAATATCTGCTGGCACTAAATCAACAAAGCTGCTTTCCAGTAAAAAAACAAAGAACAAAATAAGGGGAAGAACGAAACGCTTCACGATTCTTCCTCCTCTTCTTCCGGTACAATCATCGTTCTCTCGACAATGATTACATGATCAATTTCATAAAAATCAGCAGCTGGTCTGATATAGGCTGTTTTTGTTAATCCATAATCGTCAGGTACAATATCCATAACCTCACCAATATACAGTTCACTTGGGAAAATTCCACCTAGCCCGGAAGTAAGTACTTTTTGATTTTTTTCAATCTTAGAATCTGGCGTATTGATTTTAAATAGTAGAGCTTCTTTTTCTTCGTCATACCCCTCAATTAAGCCCATAATCTTTGATTCCCCTTGAATGTAAGCAGAGATTCGGTTAATTCGATTAGGAGAACTCAAAAGCTGGATGGTAGAAGTAAATGTGTTGGCATGCTTTACCTTTCCAATTAATCCTTTTGAGGTAATCACCGCCATGTCAACTTCCACGCCATGCCGAGTCCCACGATTAACTGTAATGATTTCATGCCATTGGTCAGGGTTACGTCCTATAACAGTGGCCTGTATTTTATTAAAATGATCAAGAGATTCCGTTTTTTCCAGGACGTCGCGTAATTTTCCATTTTCTTTTTCTAACTCCTGTACTTTTGCTTCTAATTGACCATAGGAATCAAGCTTTTCCTTTAAGAGTTTATTCTCTTCATATGTATTTTGTATATGATTTATATTATCAAAAAATCCCGCAATGGCTTGTGAGGGCTGATGAAAAACACTCTGACCCCAGCCAACTGAGTCTTTTATAAATTGCTCCGGCCATGATAATTTGTTACGCTCTTGTAAGGAAAATCCAATCAATGCCACTAGAACGATGATACAAACAAGTAAGATGATTAGTCGCTTATTGAGAAAAAATTGTGGCATGTGTTACACCCTCTAACTAAACTTAAATTTCAACACATATAGTGGGGAAGTTAAATTCCCCACTATATAAGTCCCCTATCGTAAATCCTTTGATTTCCCTTTAAATAAATGGATATGGTCGAGCGCTTTTCCTGTTCCGATTGCGACACAATCTAATGGGTTTTCGGCGATTAGAACAGGCATACTTGTCTCTTCACTAATAACCTTATCCAAATTTCGTAAAAGAGCTCCCCCACCAGCTAGCACAATTCCACGATCCATAATATCTGCTGCTAATTCAGGTGGCGTCTTTTCAAGCGTATTTTTAACAGCATCGACTATCGCATACACTGTATCATGAAGTGCACCCGAAATTTCTGCTGCTGTAATTTCAATTGTTTTTGGTAAACCAGTTAATAAGTCTCTTCCGCGGATTTCCATGTTCTCTACACCTTCTGGAGCACCCGCTGATCCAATCTCAACCTTGATTGCTTCCGCCGTCCGATCTCCAATCATAAGGTTGTAAGTCTTTCGGATATATTGAATAATGGCATCATCCATTTCATCACCAGCAATACGGATGGACTGACTTGTAACGATACCACCTAAAGAAATAATCGCTACTTCTGTTGTACCACCACCAATATCAACGATCATACTGCCAGTTGGTTCCCATACAGGAAGGTTAGCGCCAATTGCCGCTGCGAATGGCTCCTCGATTGGATAGGCATCTCTCGCACCAGCCTGACGAGTTGCGTCGATTACCGCGCGTTGTTCAACTGCTGTAATTCCGGATGGCACACAAACCATAATATATGGCTTTCTAGAGAAAAAGTTCTTTGTTTTAACCGCTTGGTTAATGTAATACTTCATCATTGTCGCGGTTGTTTCGTAGTCAGCGATGACACCGTCCTTCATCGGACGAAGCGCAACAACATTCCCGGGTGTACGCCCAATCATGTTTTTAGCATCATTTCCGACTGCCACAATCTGCTTTGTATCTGTTTGCATGGCAACGACCGATGGCTCTCTCACTGCGATTCCTTTACCTTTAATGAAAACAAGTGTATTAGCCGTCCCTAAATCTATACCAAGGTCTCTTGTACCTATTCCAAACATATATGTATCTTCCTTTCTGATACGCGAATAAAGAGTAGTAATTTATTGTTAATCATGCGAAAAACTCATAACCAATATTATATCGTACAAAATTAAAAATTAATAGTCACACATAACCTTTTTCTTTCAGACTGACATATTTATGTTCACCAATGATTAAATGGTCCAATAGCTCTATGCCAATTATCCTGCCACATTCAACAAGTCGCTTCGTTACCTCAATATCCTCTCGGCTTGGAGCAGGGTCACCAGACGGATGATTATGAATGCAAATAATCGAAGCCGCTGACCTGCGAAATGCCTCCTTATACACCTCACGAGGATGAACAATCGAGGCATTTAAACTTCCGATAAAAATCGTTTGGCGATGTATCACCTGATTTTTCGTATTTAAGTACAGACAAACAAAATGTTCCTGAGTTAAAAAGCGCATGTCCTCCATCACATATTTTGCACCATCTTCTGGAGACCTAATGACATAGCGATCTTCATATTGAAGTTTGCCAATTCTTCGACCTAGTTCAATTGCCGCCATAATTTGTACGGCTTTTGCTTGCCCGATCCCTTTAATTGAGGTGATTTCTTCAACAGATGCGTCCTGTAATAATCGTAGTCCTTCGAAATGATGTAATAAGCGGTTTGAAAGTTGGATAACGGATTCTTCCTTTGAACCTGTACGTAATAGAATGGCTAAAAGCTCATGGTTTGAAAGACTGTCGGGTCCATCAGAAACCAAACGTTCTCGAGGCCTTTCCGCTTGAGGGTAATCCCGAATCATAAGTGCAGATGTTTTCAAATAGGTTCCTCCTACCTTTACAATTAGATACTCGGACCCCACTCTCTTTATTAAACTGCAGACTACTATGTGTAATTATCGTACCATGAAAGCAACGTATAAGAGTTTTCTTTACGCAAACTTTACAAATTTCAGCAGTGAAAACCTAGATCTCTTAATTCACGAAGGGTTCTTGATACAGGCAATCCTACTACAGTAAAATAGTCCCCTTTAATATGTTTTACGAGTGCAGATCCAAGTCCTTGAATTCCATATGAACCTGCTTTATCCTTTGGTTCGCCTGAAGCAACATATGTTTGTATTTCCTCATCCGTTAGGTCCCAAAACGTTACTTCTGTTCTTTCGAAGAACGTTTTTTGGGTGTCCTTAAAAAGGATCGCAACTCCTGTTACGACTTCATGTGTTTGATTTGAAAGTGTTTTTAAAACATTAATTGATTCCTGTTCGTTTTTAGGTTTACCTAAAAATTGGTTTTGAAACACAACAGCTGTATCTGCTGCAAGTATATAGGAATCAGGAAATTGCTCCAGGACCGCCTTTGCTTTTTTTAAGGCAATGGTCATTGCTTTTTCTTCAGGAGTGAGTGTTTCGTCAATGGATTCATCAATATTACTGACGGAAACATCGAAGGAAAGTTTCACATTTCTAAGAAGTTCTTTTCGTCGTGGAGAACCAGAGGCTAAAACGAGGTGTTGCATGATTTATTCACCCTTTATCTTTATATTTCAGAATGGAAGATACCTGTTTATCGTAACAAACAATCCCTGACTCTACAATTATGAAAAATTGAATTTTGTCGATATTTTATCGTTTGTAAAAAATTATCTATTTATGTAAATCCATAGAAATTCAATCCATAAAGAAGGAAAGGAGTTCATTCTCCTTTCCCAGTCCATTGTAAAATTTAATTTTGACTAACTTAGCTCAGAAAGCCAAACGGTGTAGGCTTGATACGCATTTAATAATGATTGCTGTGATTGCCATAATGACTTCTCATCGCCACCATTTGTAAAGGATTGTAGCTGAGTGAAGGAAGACTCGATATATGCATTGAATTCTTTAAGCTGTGCATGTAAGTTGTCTTTTTTGATTTCCTTTACAGCCGTTATTTGTTTTGATAGATTCTCTAATTGTCCGTTATCAATCGCACCTGTACCGAAAGCTTGAGAAGATAGAGTTAATAATTCCTTATATACTGGTAGACTTACCTTGATTGCCTCTGAGTCCATTTTTCCTGCATTTGAATAAGACCCACCCGGCACCTCAAATGTTTTCGTAAAAAACTCTGGGAATGCTTCTTCGTATTTGGCCTTAATACCCCCAACTGAGCCCTGTTCAGAGCCGATGCCCGCTATAACGTAAAAAGCACCATCCATTTCAACAGTAGTTGCAGCAAAACCTTTACCTTTGATATCACTCACTGTTGTATTTGCTGATTCAGCAGTTGAAAACTTACCACCTTGAACGATCCCGGTTGATAGAGTCTCTAAATCAATAGCAACCTGACTACTTGCAGGAGGGTCTTCTTGTTTCCCGGTTGGAGCAGGATTGCCATTAGTAACTTGTGTTGGATTGTCATTTTCTGCTGGCCCAGCATTCACATCTTCTACGACTTTTAAAATCATAAATCCAAATCCTGTGCCAAGAACAATGGCTAAAGCAATTGAAATAACAAATTGTTTTAAGGAAAATACTTGTATTCCTTTACTCTTTTTCGGTAAATAAGGAATTTTACTAGGACCATTGGTATGACGTAAATCTTCAATCGGAATCACAGGAATCTCTTTTTCTTTTGTCTTTTTATTTCTCAAGTTTTCATCTGGTAGAACCCAGCTAAAATCATCCTCTTCTTCCTCTTGTGCAGCTGCAACCTCCTCATTTTCAACAATAATAAGAGGTTTTTCCTTTTCGACAAATTCTGTTTTCTCTTTCTTTTCCTTCTGAACCTTTGGCTCCTTGCCATTAATTTTAATAGAAATCCGATTCTGCTTGTCCATTTTTTCACCACCCATTTAAGGAAACGCCTACTTTTTTTCAATGCTACCATACCTATAAAAAAAAAGAACAAGACATTTGTCGTCTTGTTACTAGAGGTTTTCGTCAAATTGTTACAAATGATAACAATTGGCAGGTTTGCAATAGTCCATATAAAGTAAAAAACCCACTAAATCGTGGGTTTATTGTTCAACGTTCATTGATAATTCTACAAAAACACTAGGACCTAGGTCTTGAGCCTTTATAATATCATCTACTGATAAATGAGTTCCAGCTGGTATTAAAACATTTCCTTCATTGTCCAAAATGTCTTTTTTGACTACTTTACCATATAGAAGATCAACCTGTTTTAGGCGCAGTGCTTTTGCTTCTGTTTCTTCATGCTGGTCAATGGATGCATTAATTTCGTCAAATGGACTTTGTTCTTCTGTTGATGATGCTGGTAAAACTTTTTCAATGATTTCTTCATTTGTTTCATCTTGTGTTGATTCTAGTATTGGGTTTTCTAAATACTCTACTGAATCAAGGAACTTGGATGACGCGTCTTCCTCTACAATGATAATGTCTTTTCCATATGTTAGAACTGAATCTGATGCGAGGGCCACTTCACTTCCAGAAACATTTAATAATGTACCTAATAGATTTCCTGTCTCATCATCAACATAATATTCAAGGACTTCCCCTAATAACTGTCCTTTTCTTGTCATGACTTTTGTATTCGTAATTTTAATTTTCTTATTTACAAGTGAATTCGCGATTGGTATCTCATTCAAATCGATAACAGATCCTTCACTTTCAATAGTAACGGCGTACTCACCAATTCCGACTACCCTTTTGAATGGAATAGCTTTCACACTTACTTGCCAATCTTCATGTTCTATAGTAAGAAAGTCCACTGAACCTTTTTCAGGGTTTATCACTAAGGATTTTACCTTTCCTATTTCGATTCCATCTATAATACTAATAATTGGTAGCCCAACAATTTCAACACTCTTCTTCATTCTATTCACCACACCTAGTTATTTTTTCATGCGTCTTTTTTCATTCATTTTACCATGTTCTTCGCTATTTTTCGTCATATTTTGCAATATTCATCTACAATAAAGTTAATTTCTTGTAAAATCACAGGATATTTTTCAAATCTGACTCTATTTTGTGATAGTAAAGATGATAGTTCTTCAATTTGTCCTGTATGTATATAATGTTCTATTAATAAGCTAACAACAGTATAATAATCATGATCAGAAAGTTGAGGATGGAGATGGTCCAGAATAATCTTTTCATAATGAGAATTTGAGATTTTATTACGCGAAAGTTTAATTTGAGAGATCATCGTAGCAAAGAGCTGCTGTCTTAGTGCTTGATTATTATCTTGATTTTCTTGATTGTCTTGGATATCGTCCTCTACCTCTACAGCTTCCACAATTTCAGTACTAGGATCATCTTCCTTTGTTTCATCGTCTTGCTCATTTTCTAATGTTATTATTTCGTTTTCTTCTAGTTTCACTAGTTCTTGGGCTTCTTCGATCTGATTCTGTGATGCTTCCATTTGTTCTTCCTGTATGGAATTCTCGTTTTCAACGGGAATTGACAGTATGACATCTTCTTCGATTGAATCTACCTCAATCTCTGATGGTTCAATAAGTGGGATTTCCTCTATACTACTTTCTTCATTGTGTTGTTCATCAATATTTACTGGTAAACTATCAATTTGAATTTCTTCAAGGGTTGAAGGTGCAGTAATTAGAAGGTCATCGTCCTCTTCATCTATATCAATTGGTTCTACTTCTATCGTTTCTTCAGATGCTTCAATCATTTCATCTGTTCTTTGTAATTCATTATTATTATTTAATTCCAGTTCGATTTCTTTCAGTAACTCATCAAAATTATGATTAGCATCCATCTCGTTCTTATGTATCTCATCTTGAAGTTCTTCATTTTCAACATGAATATTTTCCATTACAAAATCATCATTTTTTTGATTATCAATTGGTTCAATTTCTTCTACACGTTCCTCATCCACTGCTTGTGTTAGAGGAGAGACTATTTTTTGCTCACTAGGGAGCACCTTGTCTTTTTCAAGGCTAACCTGACTTCGTATTTCTTCTTCAATATCATCTTCAATTTCGAATTTAATTACTTTATCTTCGAATTCTGCACTATTTTCGTCATGAATAAATAATTGATTCCCATATCTTTTTCCAATTAAATAGGAAGCTCCTACTGCTAGCAGTATTAACACTAAGCCAGTTTGCCATACACTCAAGACTGTCTTCAAAGCGATGCCGATACTAAATACGATAAATGCACAAAAAAGAATTAGTAATTTTCCCTTCTTAGTAAAACCAATAGGTAAAAAATAAATAATAGGTAGTATGATTAAAAGAGAAATAATTGCAATTACAAGAGATTCCAAGCTGCTATCACATCTTTCTATAAAGATCATCAAAGTTCCTTATAACAGTTGCATAAAATCTTGTTAAGAATTTTTTTACAACATAGCCATTTTTTACACTTTGTTATTTTATACTAATGTTTTGATTTTATAAACATTTATTATGCCGCGATAACAGCTAATAAAAAACGAGACATTTTTGCTTTGCCTCGTCCTTTACTAGGTTATCAGCTACTCATTTTCTTCACTTTTCTTTTCTAAACCTGTTGCTAAAGGATTATCCTTATTGCTAGGAGGGGGAACCGTAAGTTTTGGTGCCTCTTCAGCAAGTTCAGTATATTTAGGCATATAAAAAGTTGAAATAGTTACATCATACACGAGTGGTTGTGCAATTTGATCCACAGAAGTCAGCTCCGGAGTACCTGAAAAGCTTAATGATTCCACCCTTGTTATTCTCGTTTGGTGTTCGATTACAGATAAGAACTTCTCCAAATCAGGATAAGTGGGGGACTGGACTTGTAAGGTTACGGTTATCTGGTTTAGGCCATCAATTAGTTGAGAATCAACATCCTCCACTTCGACAGTCTGTTCGGATTCATCTGATCCATTATCAGTCGAAACTTGATCATTTACTTCTATATTTTCAGGATTCGCTGCTTCCTGATCGTCTACAGGTTGAGTTTCATCCATGAATGTAAATTCACTTTCACTATAGGACATGCTAATAACTCGACTCTCAGATAAGGTTTCTGCACGTTCTAGATCCAAGACGATTTGCTCAACTAAAGGAACTACGGGAATCCTTTTTTGAATTTCAGTAGAACTTATAATTGGCGTATCATTCGTACGCTTATCCGAGATTAACTCCAATAATCTTTCTTCTGTTTTAACGCTATTCTCTAATTGAGCTATTTTCAACTTCACTGGTTTTACTAGTAGGAAATAGGTTAAATAAAAAACACCCACTAAAAAGACAATTGCCATAACCAAGTAGATAATTTGTTTACGTGAAAAATGGAGAGTCATACCTAATTTCCCTCCTGTAATGAACGAATGGCACTCTTCTCAAAAATAATTTCATACTGAGCAAAATACCTTGGCAGAATGTCACTATTTTCGTCTGTTTCAACTGCATGGCCAGATGGAGCATCCTCAGCCTCATTACCATTATTGTTCAGTTGATCATTATTATTGGCCGTATCCCCATCCTCTTCTGTAATTGGGGTAGTAGAAACAGTTAATAGTCGTGCTGAATCAATAAATGGAGACTCAGTAAGTAAAGCCAAATAATGAGCATTTTCTGTGTTCGTATCAAACTGAACTTCTAAAGAAACAATTCCATCCTCTGTATATGAAAAATTTTGAACAAAACCTCGTTCAGGCAATAACTTAGTTAAATGATTTAAAATCGGTACCGTCACTACAAAATAGCCATCTGCCCACTCCACGGTTCTTTCTAAATTGATTACATTATTCGAATGATCAGCGGATGCATATTTTTGTTCCTCTGCTGCTCGTTTTTCTTGGAGTGTTGCAATTTGGTTCTCAAGATTTTCTTCAAGTGAAGTTGCTTTTTTATATTGCAAAAAGATAAACAAAAATCCAATGATTGCAACACATAAAATAATAAGAAGGAGTAGTAATTTCGCTCGATTTTTAAACTCTTTTCTTGGTAGTAAATTAATATCCACAAGCATAATTACACCTCTTTTAGTGCCAATCCTAATGGTAGAAAATATTGACTAGGCAGTTTCTCAAATGTAGCAATTGTACATACTGGAATTTCATATCGTTCTATTAGCGTTGATGTGATGTCTGGAAGATTTGGATGATCCCCACTAACGAGAACATTTGTAATTCTTTCTTTCCCCTGTGACATGTTAAAACTATAAAAATTCATTACATGCTCAATCTCTTTATTTATTTCATCTATAAGAACTTCTAACTTACTGCGATGACTGTTCCATCTAATGTCTGCTAAGGTTTTGGAAGAGTTTTGTTGGATATCCCAATCATCAATAGATGTTTCCAAAGTAATATGCCTCATAAACAAAGGAATGTCGTGATGAAAAATACTTAAATTGGCAGATTGAAGATCAAATTGTAGCAACAATGAGTGTTCTTCTGCGTTTGTTTTCTTACAAAAATGAAACAGTCGATACATACATAGCGGTGAAATATCGGCCGCAATTGGCTTTAACGAAATTCCTTCTAATAAGGAAGAGTATTCGATAGCAACATCCTCAGGTGCTGCAAAAATTAGAACCTCTTTTTTCTTTTCGTCTTCAGAAAGGATTTTATAATCTAGCACAGGGTCTTCGAAAGGTAAATGAATCGTTGCACCGAGTTCTAGGTAAATATATCCTAAAATCTCATCATCCTTCACTTCATTTGGAATCGAAATCTTTCGAATGACTACAAATGAGTCTGGAATAATAAATTGGACTTGATTATTTTTGATACCCCAATCTGTCACACATTCTTCTAGAATTAAATGAAGTGTGTCACGTTCAATGATTCTACCTTCTTGAATAATGCCAGGGGGTAAATATTTTTCACGAAATTTATGTACTGTGATAGGGTTAGAGCGTTTCACACCCACATAACGAATGACATGATCTTTTATAATGATATTTGCAATTTTACTTGGTGAAAGAAGTGTGAAAGCCATTATGTATCTCCTTACTATCAAAATCCTATTAGGTCAATATACATCGCTATTAGGTTGTGCCCCCAAAAATATGCTATAAGTGTACCGATGACAATGGCTGGACCAAACGGCATGGGTTTTCCTTTTTTTACTTTGCCAATTGCAATCCCAATTAATCCAAAAATAGTCCCAATGAAAGTAGCGAGGAAAAAGGAAAGAAGGACAAGTTTCCAACCTAATGCAAGTCCGATGACCGCATAAAGTTTAATATCGCCTCCACCCATCCCACCTTTGCTAAAGACAGCTATAAGATAGAGTAACAGAAAACCAACAATACTTCCTGCGACCATATCCCACCATGGATCAAGTGGCACAAAGATACGCTCAATGATGAATAATGGGGCAAAAAAGAGTAAGACCTTATCTGGAATGATCATGTATGTGATGTCTGAAACAAAAATGATGATCAATAAGGATATTAATGTCCAAGCAATGATCAATTCTTTTGACCATCCCACCAGCAATGGTGAAATCGTGAAAAGAATTGCTGTAGCAAGTTCAATTGAAGCATATATTGGTGATATGTGGGTTTTGCAATTCCGACACTTTCCCCTTTGTAATATGTATGAAAAAACCGGGATTAATTCTATCGCTGTAAGCTGGTGCTTACAAGTTGGACATGCAGAACGTGGTCTAACAATTGATTGGCCAGCCGGGATGCGTAGGCCTACGACATTGTAGAAGGAGCCTAAAACCAATCCAATTAACAAAATGTAAATATAAACTAAAACTAATATACTCAACATTATCTCCACCCATTTTAAAACGATAACCCTCTGGTTGATAGAGGGTTATCTGGTTAAAAAATAATATAATTATCCAGCATTTTCTTCGTTTTCTTCATTATTAGCATTTCCTGCCTTCTCAGTATTCAATGCATTTTGTATCTCTGCTTCGGTTAATCCACCATCACTACTATTTGCAACACGTGCATCAGCTGCAGTATTTGCATCAGTATGACCGATAATAGTATAAACGCCATCTGTTAAAGTAACTTTTTCAAAACCTTCAGCTTTATCTACATAATCTTTTAAATTTGCTTTAGTTATTTCTCTATTTCCTGTACTATTTGTTGATGCAACATATAATTTAGCCCCATCAATTATCTGTTGGGCATCAGCCAATGCTGCATTCTCTCTACTGTTGTTAATTACATTGCCAATCGCCGGAATCGCAATAGCAGCAATAATTCCTAAAATTACGATTACCGCTAATAACTCAATCAACGTTAAACCTTTTTGGTTTTTCAAATGTTTCTTAAACATGATTCCCTCTCCTTTTTAGGAACTAGTCCATTTATACTACTTATTATAATAGCAAATGCTGTTGAAAACACTAGAAATTTGTTTAAAATAACATAGTTTTAAACATTCTTTTACAAATGTATGTCTTTTCTCACAATAAGATCATTTAATTTGATTAAATATGTCGAACATCGGTACTAAAATCGCCGTGACTATAGTCCCGACTATTCCGCTCAAAAATACAATCAATAATGGTTCAATTAATGATTTTAATTGATCTGTTGTATTCTCCACCTCATCCTCATAAAAATCTGCTACTTTCCCTAGCATCTCATCTAACGAACCTGTACTTTCGCCAATTGCAATCATATGGATGATCAGTGGTGGGAACGCCCAGTGTTTTTTCATCGGATCTGTCATCGATTTCCCTTGTTCTAGTGCTTTTCTTGACTGTTTTACAACGTCTGCTATTACTTCATTTTCAACAATCGTTTCAACAACAACTAACGCCTGTAAAATAGGTACTGAACTATTCAACATGGAACTTAATGTTCTCGTTAACCGGGCAAGAACAGCCTTCTGTATTAGCTTCCCAAATATCGGCATTTTTATTTTGGCATAATCCACGTAATATCTTGTCTCTTGTCTTTGCTTAAGAAGAGTAAACATTAAAAATATAAAAATTCCTAAAAGTAATACAAGCCACCAAAACTTTTGCATAAACACACTTGCGTTTAACACGAATTTTGTAATAGCAGGCAGTTCGGCTCCAAAGTCAGCGAACATGTCAACAAAAGTTGGTACAACAGAAACTAATAAAAAGATGACAACTGCTATTGCAACGATTCCAATTACAATTGGATAAGCCATCGCTGACTTTACCTTTTGTCTCGTCTTATTTTGTTTCTCATAATACACTGCAAGGTTTTCAAGTGTTTCATCCAAACTTCCGCCAACCTCACCTACACGTACCATATTCGTGAATAAGTTTGTAAAAATTCGTTTATGTTTTGCAGTAGCAGTTGATAAGGAAATCCCTTCTCTAAGGTCCAACTCTACTTCTAAGAGAGCATTCTTAAGTGGTTTACTATCGGTTTGATGTGCCAAAATATTCATTGAATCGACAATGGTTACACCGGCTTTAATAAGGGTTGAAAACTGTCTTAAAAAAATGACAAAATCCCGTAGTTTTACAGGATTGCCAATGGCTATATCTTTCGTTAAAAAGGTTTCAGGTAATTCATTAATGCTAATTACCCTAATTCCTTTATCACTTAGTGATGAGACTGCATCGGTTTTAGAAGTTCCTGAAATTGTGCCGGACTTCTTTCCGAATTTATCTCTACCCTCATATTTAAATTTAGGCATTCGTATTTAACTCCTGTATAAACGGTTGGGCAATTTCTCTAGAAATAACCCCGGCACGGATTAAGTCTAAAATATTGCTTTCCAACGTATGCATTCCTTCAGCACGGCTTGTTTGCATTACATTTTTAATTTGGTGATTTTTATCGTTTCGAATTAAATTTGCAACTGCTGAATTATTAAGCAAGATTTCTGTAGCAGCTTTCCTTCCCTTTCTATCAATGGTTGGGAATAATCTCTGGGAGATAACACTTACTAGAACGTTTGCAAGCTGAATCTTGATTTGAGGCTGCTGAGAATAAGGAAACATATCAATAATCCGGTCTATTGTTGAAGGGGCACTTACTGTATGTAAGGTTCCTAACACAAGGTGGCCTGTTTCCGCAGCTGTAATAGCTGTTTGTGTTGTTTCCAAATCTCGCATTTCACCTACAAGAATAACATCAGGGTCTTGCCTTAGTGCTGCACGAAGACCATTTGCAAAATTATGAGTGTCACTTCCAACCTCGCGTTGCTCAATAATACTCATCCCATGCTTATGCAAGTATTCTATCGGATCTTCTAACGTAACAACATGCTTACTCATTGTTTGATTAATATACTGAATCATTGCAGCTAGTGTTGTTGACTTCCCGCTCCCTGTCGGACCTGTTACTAGTATCAAACCTTGAGGTTTCTGACAAATCTTTTTAAGCACCTGTGGCAAAGCGAGATCTTCAATCGTCGGTATCGACGTCGGAATCACACGAAATGCAATTGCAGGACAGCCTCTTTGCATATAAATGTTAACGCGAAAACGTGAAACACCAGCTATTCCATAGGAAAAGTCAAGCTCACCTTTCGCTTTGAATTGGTCCCACATTTCCTCTGGGACAATTGCTTTGGAGATTTCCTCTATTACTGGCTGTTTTAAGATTTCTTTCCCGTATCTTTTTAATTCTCCATTAATACGAAAAATTGGAGGTACACCAGCTGTAATATGAATATCAGAAGCCTTATGTTCATTTGCTGAATGTAAAATTCGATTTATTTCGTCTCTCATTTAGTTCCCACCTATTCAGCAGTTGTCACTCTTAATATTTCTTCAGTTGTTGTTAATCCTTGTTGAACCTTTAATAATCCATCATCAATTAGAAAAATGGTTTCATTTTTAATAGCCAATTCACGAAGTGTCGTGTAGGATTCTCGATTCATAATCGCCCTTTTCATATCATCATTAATGATTAATAATTCATGAATAGCAACTCTGCCTTTGTAACCGGTCATATTACACGTCCCACAGCCTTTTCCTCTGTTCACCTTATCAACTGCAATGCCACGTTTTGCAAAGATTTCGAGCTCACGTACGGTAGGTTCCTGCAGTTGGCCACAATCGCGGCATACACGACGAACCAATCGCTGGGCCACTACACCTGATAGTGATGAAGCAACAAGAAATGGTTCAACCCCCATATCAATTAGACGAGTTATTGTTCCCAGAGAATCGTTTGTATGAAGGGTACTTAAAACTAAGTGACCCGTTAAAGATGCTCTAACTGCTACATCTGCTGTTTCTCGATCACGTATTTCCCCTACCATGATGATATTAGGATCTTGTCTTAAAATTGCTCTTAGCCCTTTTGCAAACGTCATTCCAACATTTGAATTTACTTGAATTTGATTAATACCTTCGAGTTGATATTCAACAGGGTCTTCAATGGTAATAATGTTTACATGCTCTGAATTAAGATGGTTTAAAGCTGCATAAAGGGTAGAAGACTTACCTGACCCCGTTGGGCCTGTGATCAATACAATCCCCGTAGGTTTTTTAATTAATTTCTTAAATTTACTAAAGTTAACTCGATTAAATCCTAATTGTGAAAGATTATTAAGTGAGCTTCCTAAATCTAAGACCCTCATTACAATCTTTTCACCATAAACAGTTGGCAAAGTAGAAACACGTAAATCAATATGGTGTGCTTCAAGATTAACTTTTATCCGGCCATCCTGTGGGATTCGACTTTCCGTAATGTCGAGGTTTGCCATGATTTTTATTCTTGCAGTTAAAACTCCCTGCATACTTTTAGGTAAAGCTCGTTCTGTACGAAGAACTCCATCCACTCGGTAACGAAGCAAAACCTTCGTTTCATGTGGGTCTACATGGATATCACTTGCACGCTGTTGGACCGCATTTTGCAAGATCTGGTTCACTAATTTAACAACGGGAGAATCCTCATTTGTAATTTTCTCTTCTTGGATTTCCGTTGGTGCTTCATTAAAAAGCTCCTTTACTCCTTCATCCAAATCATAGAACTTATTAATTGCACGTAAGATTTCATCCTTTGAAGCGATGACCGGTTCAATATGAAAACCAGTCAATAGACGTAAATCTTCAATTGCGTAGAAGTCCATTGGATCCGCCATTGCTACAAATAGCTTGTCCCCTTCTTTTCGAAGAGCAATTAAATAATGCCTTCTCGCCATTTCTTTTGGAATTAAGTTAGTTAATGTCGTATCGATTGGATATCGGAATAAACTAACATGCGGTATTCCCAATTGAAATTCTAGTACTTCAATTAGTTGTTGCTCGGTTATAAACCCTTTTTGAAGAAGAATATCTCCAAGTTTTTGAGACTCCGTTTTGTCCTCAAGCGCTTGTTTTAATTGATTCTCTGTTATCAGACCTGACTCAACTAGTAAGTCTCCTAATCGCTTACGAAGTTTTCGCATGGAATTTCCCCTTCCTAAGATTTTATTAAATGCATTGGATCAGGATCTTCCCATAAATCTGTATTTTCTTGTTCGTTTTCTTCCTGAGATTCACTTCCCGATTCATTGTTATTTTCTTCTCCCTCTGTTCCATTATTAGTTCCAGGAGGATTTGATTCTAAATTAGTTCCATTTTCTTCTGAATCTGAATCATTTAGGTTGGGTGATGGTTCCGGAACGATAATACTATGAGCTTCAATTGTATGGATTGGTGGATAATAATCCTCAGTTATCTCCACTCTTTGATCTACTTGGCCACTCTCACTTATTATTCGGTAAATCTTTGCCACTTGACCAGTACTACCTTTTTGCTTGACAACCATTTTCCCTTTAGGAAGGGTACTATCATATTGCTTAATAATCTTTGGTTTAAAGGTTTCTTCATCCTCTATGGAGACCTTGATTGTTTGTGGGAACTCAGCACCAACGAGTTGGACTTCTAACCCTTCGTCCGTTAATGAAAAAACCAGTTTATAATCGTAAGGATTTTCATTGTAGATAATTAAATCCTTTTTCTTGTTTTCAATCTTAGCCTCATAGCCAAAATCAGCATAAGAGGGAAGCACATCACTAATATGTCTTTCAATAATTTTAAAATTTGACGGTAGTACAGAAGAATATATTCCTGTAGCGATTACACTTAATGCTTGGTCTGAATAGTGATTTGTTGTGCCACTTTCAGATAATAAGGTAAGTAATGAAAATGGCTTGTTTGCAGGTACATGTACAACTCCAAACTCATTAACCCATTTAACTATTTCACTCTCATCGTCAAAATGATCAATAACCGATCGTGATATTACATTGGTATCATCAACAATTACAAATGGATCAAGCTTAATTTCTATTTCACCAGGATGTAAATTTGAGGCAGGAGCTAAGATCCCAGATTTAAGTTCTTCAGCCTTAAAATCCTGTAATTCCATCAATGTTAATTCTGTAAGTACTGTTTCAAAATGATCATCCTTTAAATCCGTAAGAAGGGGGTTTTGGATGCCATCCACCGCTGAATCAATACTCTCAAGAATATGAAAGCTAAATACTTCACGTTTGTTCAACTTCATTTTTTTATCACCAGATACAAGTGAAAGTTCACCTATCTCATACCAGTTTTCAATCTCTGATAATAAAATGCCTTTTGCATCTTCCTCACCCAAGCCTGAAACATCCACGGGGCCAATCAGTGTTCCTTCTTTGAATACATCCTCGGCAAAGAATGCATGATATGTTCTTGCACCAACAGTTGAAAAAAGTGATAACAGTAAAACACAACTAATTAGCAGGCTGAATATTTTTACTGAGAATAATTTTTGCATGTTGTCCCCCCTTCAACTGTTTATGTAGCTTTTTATTTCGAACTAATTGTATGTTTTGTTTGTAGTGTCCCCAGATTCAAACGCATGTTTTTATAGTAAAAAATACCTATTCTTCACCTATCATTTTATATGAAAATAGGAAAATACTAAAGAAGATTTACACGATATTTGTAATTAATTCATACATTTTGTCACTTTTTCAAACTGGATTCTAAAGCATAAAAAAATAGGGCAGTTCGCCCCATTTATATACTTATTTTTCTCTAGTTGGTTCTGTTGAGAGAATATCCTTTGATGATATAGCACCCGTTGACCCACCAAAGATTGGGGGAATATCATCATCTAAAACATTATTATATGTTATCGATCCTCCCCCAGAGATGGTTAAGTTCTTAGAAATAATATTACCTATAATGGTGCCTCCACCTGATATATTTACATTCGAATTTGGTGCGTAGAAGATTTGAGTTATAGCATTAGCTCCTCCACTAATGTCTATCTTTCCACCACCAGTAATAATATGACCTTGAAAACCAGATCCTCCAGTCAGCGAAATGTTTGCATGTTGTGCATATAACGAACCGTATATTTTTTGACTTCCTGACATATCTAGGCTAGGGCCCTTATAAAAAATATCAAGCTTTTTAATTTGTTCTTTGATAAGCTCCGCTCTTGTTGATTCATTCTTCTTTTTAATATCTTCAATCTCATCTGTGGTATTAATAACACTGCCTGCACCCATTGTAATATTGTTATTAACATAAAAGGTAAGCTTTCCTGTTCCAATTATATTAATTTTTCCATTTGGAACATTTAAATGATTTAGAACGATATTTCGATCAGCACTACCTATATCAATATTTAATGTATTATTCGAAGTAATATAAATCTCATTGAATTGCAAATCCTCCGTCAGATTTAAAGTATAATTGTTAGCAACCCAGTCATTTATACGCAATGATCCGTTATAGATGACGTCATGACTATTGTTATTGTTATAAATTCTTTTGTTCTTTGGTATTGGATTGTTAGGAAATGCAGGAAACTGTGGTAAGTTAAATATTTTTATATATGGTATATTAACTATTTCAAAGTCCACGTTCATATTTTGCGGTTTCTCAATAACGTCATTTCCAGCACTAGGACCTACATATACCGTTCCTGAAATACTCGCACCACCGCTAAGTTTAACCGATTTAGGGGCAGATGAGTTTGTCCCGACATCACCAAAAATATCGGCCCCACCTGATAAATCAATAACCTCTTTAACAAACACAGCTGTATCAGGAATTTCTACATTACTTTTAGCTACCCATTTGATGCGGATTTGTTTCTCAACCGTCCGTGACCGATTATCGATTGTTCCGATCGATGTGATTTTATAATCGTGATGGCTTGCGTTGGCATTTTGATTCCCAATCTTTTCAATCAGTATTTTTGCTTCTGGTTGATGTCCAAAAGCTTCTTCAAAGTTTGTATAAGGTAGTTCATTGTTAATATCCGTGATCATGCTATCAATTTTTGAAAAAAAAGTGGTTTTATTTGTTGAGTCGTTATAAATATGTACGATGTTCTTATTCACCTTATCCAACGTATATGTAACGCCTGATTCAGCAATATAATAAGTAGATTGGTAGGTTCTTTCACTGGAGCTCATTTTCATATTATTCAATGTAAGTCCCATTAGTGCTAGGCCCAATATAGTAACGACAGTTAGGATTAACAGTACCATAACTAGGGCAACACCTTTTTCATTATTTAAGAATGAAGTCCGTTTTTTCAAAATATCACGCCTATTCTCGTATATAAATAGTGGTTTCTGGCAGGTTCCCAATTTTTAAATTAACTTGATTTCCATTCTTTGTAACAGAAAAACCGTTTATCTTTGTCATAAACTCTTCATTGTTTTTCTTAATTGTCGTTCCTTCTAGTTTGTAAGTATCTGTATCATTAACGGTTAACTGATTAGGGTTTTTCACCTCGACAGTTTTTGCTTTTCTAATTTCTTTTGTAATTAGATTTGCCGCTAGTCTTTCTTGTGATTGTTTTTGTACCTCATCCGATTGTGAATTCATTTGTTTTTGTCCAAATAAATGAACAGAACTAGCTAGAAGTAGAATGATTGAAAGAAGTGAAATGGCGGCTAATAGTTCAACTAAAGTAACACCTCTTTCGGACTTTATCATTTTTTAACACCCACTATTTTTTCCAAGATATAATCATCTCCATTTGGGATTCAAGCTCTCTTTTAGATGTATCTCTATAGATTTTCATCACAATTTTTCCGAGATCAGTTGATATGTCATTAATTTGCACGAGAATATAACGACCTTCTTTTGATATTCCATAACAGTTAGTGCATGAAGGGTCACTTTGGTACCCTTTATTTTGTATTTTATTTGATAGATTATTTAATGATGGTGTATTAGAATTTGTATTTAGATTTATGATTTCTTCCATCTCGGATTCTGCAAGATAAGTTGACTCTGTTATATTTTTCGACAGATGATTAGCCCTAGATGATTGTATGAACATTGGTGTGATTGACATAATGATAATTGACAGAATGACGATGGAGGCGAGAATTTCAATTAAGGTGATCCCATTTTGATTCTTTATCTTCAACCTCCATCCCCCTCTTCACTATTAGTTCTTTAGCACCATTATATTGTTATTAAATTATATTGGAAAGGAAAAAACATAAAGACGCGTCAGAATTTGTATTTTCATGTAAAAAAATAGACAAGAAAAGTCTTTTCTTATCTATTTCACATCTATCTTGCCTCTATTCAGTTATTTTGATAATAAAAATCCCCTAACCTCTGATATAAAATAAAGTGAACCAGTTATAACTAGGACTGCATTCTTTTCCGCTGTTATTTTGTCTAATCCCTTTTTCACAGCATCCTTCCAGTTTTCAAGCGTAGCAATATTTTCGCCTTTAGAAGAATTTTCATATAGTTCGTTGGAGCTTGCTGCTCTCGGAAAGTCAAAGGTTGTAAATGTTAGGTTATCAGCGACTGCTTCAAGTTGCCCAATCATCGTATCAAGTTTTTTATCATGTAATGCGCTAAAAATAATGTGGATTTCTTTCTCTTTTAGGTGCGCCTGAATTGTATCAACAAGGCTTTTAATTCCTTCAGGATTATGAGCTCCGTCCAGAATGACAAGGGGCTCTTTCGAAATCTCTTCAAAGCGACCAATCCATTTTGTTTTTTCTAATCCAGCTGCAAGTTCATGATCTCCGATTTGTACAATCTCACTATTCTTTAAAATATTTAACGCCATTACTGCAAGACTAGCATTTCGTACCTGATGAGTGCCCTTCATGGAAATGTTAAGATTATGAAAGGTTTGATTATCTGCTTTTAGAGTAAATGATTCTCCATTATTGTGTTGGTGATCTACAATAAAGAAATCCTGTCCCAATTGATACAGTTGACTATTTTCTTCTTTTGCCTTGGCCTTAATAACCTCAATAGCTTCCTGTTGTTCAACTGCTGACACGACCGGGACATTTTGCTTAATGATACCCGCTTTTTCTCCGGTGATTTTTTCAATGGTGTCCCCTAAAATATTCATATGGTCGAATCCAATACTCGTGATTATAGATACAAGAGGAGTTATCACATTTGTTGAGTCTAACTTGCCCCCTAATCCAACCTCCATTATCACGAAATCAATATCCGTGTTTTCCCCGAAATAATAGAGAGCCATTGCCGTGATTACTTCAAATTCAGTTGGACCCCCAAGTTCCGACCCTTCTAATTCATCTGCTAATGGTTTGATCACCTTTAAAAGAGTGACAATTTCGTCGTTCGATATAGGTTTTCCATCTACACTAATTCGTTCATTAAAGGTCTCAATATAAGGAGAAGTAAATGTTCCAACCCTATATCCAGCTTCTTGTAACATATTGCGAATGTAGCTAACAGTTGAGCCTTTCCCGTTTGTTCCTGCTACATGAATCGTTTTTATTTTTTCTTCTGGATGACCGAGCCGTTCCATCATCCATTCCATTCGCGCAAGTCCTGGCTTCATACCAAGTCTTAATCTTCCATGAATCCATGACAAAGCATCTTCGTACGTATGTATCATATGGGTTCCTCCATATATATTCATTCAACTTTAATAATGAAGGAAAGACGAATCTATAATAGATTCGCCTCTCATTCCTTTAGCCTCTTAATTCTGAAATGCGTTCACGAACTGTTTCGCGTCTTTCAAGATAATCTTTTTCTTTTGCCTGTTCCTCTTCAATTACCTTTTGAGGTGCTTTCTTAACAAAGCCTTCATTGCTAAGTTTCTTCTGAACGCGTTCAACTTCTTTATCAAGTTTATCTAGTTCTTTTTCTAGACGCTTAATTTCTTCATCAATGTTGATTAGTCCTTCAAGTGGAAGGAATAATTCTGCTCCTGTTACTACTGAAGTCATAGCCTTGTCAGGAGAAGTAATTTCAGTTGCAAGTACAAGCTCGCTAGGATTACAGAATCTTTCTAAATAAGAACGATTCTTTTCCAATTGTGAAAGAACTGCTTCGTCTTTCGCTTTAATATGAAGCTTGATCTGTTTGCTCATAGGTGTATTAACTTCTGCTCTGATGTTTCGAACAGAGCGAATAATATCGACTAATAGTCGCATTTCCCCGGCTGCTTGATCATCAGATAATTCCTGATTCACTTCCGGCCATTTTGCTACAGTAATGGATTCGCCATTATGCGGCAAGTTTTGCCATATTTCCTCGGTAATAAACGGCATGAATGGGTGTAGCAATCTCATCGTGTTGTCTAAGACATATGCAAGAATCGATCTTGTTGTTTTCTTTGCTTGCTCATCTTCACCGTACAATGGTAGTTTTGCCATTTCAATATACCAATCACAGAATTCATCCCAAATGAAGTTATATAAAACTCTTCCAACTTCACCGAATTCATATTTATCAGCAAGCTTTGTTACTGATTCGATTGTTTCATTTAGGCGAGTTAAAATCCATTTGTCAGCAACAGATTTTTCTCCACTAAAGTCAATGTCTTCGAACTTCAGGTCACCCATATTCATTAATGCAAAACGTGATGCATTCCAAATCTTATTGGCGAAGTTCCATGTTGCTTCAACTTTTTCCATGCTAAAGCGTAAATCTTGGCCAGGTGAACTTCCAGTAGATAAGAAGTAACGTAATGAATCGGCTCCATATTGGGCGATAACATCCATTGGGTCCACACCATTTCCGAGTGACTTACTCATTTTACGACCTTCTGCATCACGTACCAGACCGTGAATCAGAACATCTTTAAATGGACGTTTTCCTGTAAATTCTAGGCCTTGGAAAATCATTCTTGATACCCAGAAGAAGATGATATCATAGCCTGTTACTAGAGCATCTGTAGGGTAGTAGCGTTTAAAATCAGCTGCTTCCTTATCTGGCCACCCCATTGTGGAGAAAGGCCATAATGCAGAACTAAACCAAGTATCTAAAACATCATTGTCTTGTTCCCAATTTTCGATGTCACTTGGTGGCTCATGGTCAACATAAACCTCTCCTGTTTCTTTATGGTACCATGCTGGAATTCGATGACCCCACCATAATTGGCGTGAAATACACCAGTCACGGATGTTTTCCATCCAGTGAAGATATGTTTTTTCGAAACGTTCTGGAACGAAATTAACTTTTTCCTCTTGTGATTGGAGATTGATTGCCTCGTCTGCTAATGGTTGCATCTTTACAAACCATTGTGTGGATAGATATGGCTCAACAACTGCCCCGCTTCGCTCACTGTGACCTACTGAATGGAGATGCTCTTCAATTTTAAATAGCACGCCTTCTTCTTGAAGGTCTTTAACTATTTGTTTTCGGCATTCAAAGCGATCCATTCCTTGGTATTTACCAGCATTTGCGTTCATGCTTCCATCTACATTCATAACTAAAACACGTTCAAGATTGTGACGATTCCCTAGTTCAAAGTCATTCGGGTCATGAGCTGGTGTAATCTTAACAGCACCAGATCCAAATTCCATATCAACATAATCATCAGCAACAATCGGAATTTCTCTTCCAACGATCGGAAGAACAACCGTTTTACCGATTAAATGCTTGAAGCGCTCATCTTCTGGGTGAACAGCGATTGCAGTATCACCTAGCATTGTTTCTGGTCGAGTCGTTGCAATCTCAATAGACCCACTTCCATCTGCTAATGGATAACGCATATGGTAAAATGCACCTTGAATATCCTTATAAATGACTTCAATGTCAGATAGAGCTGTTTTGGTTGCTGGATCCCAGTTGATGATATATTCACCGCGATAAATTAGACCTTTTTTATATAGGGTAACGAATACTTCACGTACCGCTTTAGAAAGTCCTTCATCAAGAGTGAAACGTTCTCTCGAGTAATCAAGTCCAAGACCTAGTTTAGACCATTGTTCACGAATATGGCTCGCATACTCTTCCTTCCACTTCCATGTCTCTTCTACAAACTTTTCTCGGCCTAAGTCATAGCGAGATTTTCCTTCTTCACGTAGTTTAGCCTCGACCTTTGCTTGGGTTGCGATACCGGCATGGTCCATTCCCGGTAACCATAAAACATCATAGCCTTGCATTCTTTTTATACGAGTAAGAATATCCTGTAGAGTTGTATCCCACGCATGACCTAGGTGTAACTTCCCTGTTACGTTGGGTGGTGGAATAACAATCGTATAAGGTTTTTTCTCAGCATCATCTTTTGCTTCAAAAAATTTACCTTCTAACCAATATTGATAACGTCCCGCTTCAATGGCTTGCGGATCATACTTAGTTGATAAAGTCTTTTCATTACCTTCCATTTGAGTTCCTCCTTAAACTAATAAACAAAATCAAATGCGCCTTGGCGTATTTGCCGTCCAGATTTTTTCGAGCTTGCTCGAAAAGTTTCCTTTGAAAATCTGTGACATCCGCCGGAGGCTTATTTTTCAGCTTCGGCTGAATAAATAAAAAACTCCATTCATCCTAATAAAAGGACGAATGGAGTCTATTCGCGGTACCACCTTTTTTCATAGATAAAAAACTAATCTATGCTCTCAAGAAAAGATAACGGCTTTTCACCGGCTTTTACTACTTCATTTCATAAAAGCTACTTAAGGGCGACCTTCCATTGTAACGTTCCTAAGAAATCTCACAGCTAATGATTTCTCTCTCTGAAGGTGTTCTCAATGTACTCTTCCCTGTCATCGTATGTACTCATTATAGGTATGTAAGTTAAGTTCTTTAAAGAATTTTACTACTTATTTTGTTGAATTTCAATAGGTATTGTCAATAAGGGTAGCCAAGTTTTTTATACTTTATTCTCTTAGAGTTAATTTGTTACAAAATTTTCAATCTGAATTGACAGGAACTTTTCTGCTTTTCCAAGCATAGTTTAATTATAGGATTTCTTTGAAGGGAGAGATAAAGCATGAGAAGACGCCGTTTTAGAAAATACTCTTATCCTCATTGGGTACGACAATGTAGAGATGTTTGCCACCAATTTATCATCCCCATCACCATCGTTCAAGCGGTTCGAACTATCTTTATACCCACCTCATTTGATGTGCTTTTTTTAGCCATATTAATTTTACTTGCAGTTGCATTTCACCTCGACATGATCTAAAAAATCCCATACTTTACTCCGTATGGGATTCTTCTTCTTCCTCTTTTTCTTTTCTTTTTTGTTCGGCTTCCAAGAGTTTGACTGAAACAAATTCAATATTTTTAGTCAGCCAATAGGCTCGTTGTAATACTTTGACATGCTCTCGCTCTGGTTTCTTCTGATTATTTTCAATGTAATTTCGAACACATTTATAGATTGGCTCAGGGAAAGTTAAATGGCTTAAAAAGAGATAGAACTCCTCTTCACGTAAAGGAAAACGGCTTTGATACGTTTCATACCATTCAAGACAATCCGTACACAAAGTCGGATAGGTCTTTAAAATTCGATAATAGAGGCTTACTAAATCATTCGTAGGGTTTGCAAAACCAGCCCTTTCAAAATTTGATAGATACCCTCTTCCACTGTCATCATATAATAAATG
Organism: Ferdinandcohnia salidurans; assembly: GCF_042680725.1. NCBI lineage: Bacteria > Bacillati > Bacillota > Bacilli > Caryophanales > Bacillaceae > Ferdinandcohnia > Ferdinandcohnia salidurans. The sequence goes on along the minus strand of NZ_JBHUEK010000031.1, from coordinate 65,941 downwards.
TGTATCTGAAAAATGATTAAGTGTTAATGCGGTACGGTATGCTTTTTCTTCTTTCATTAACTCATGCCATTTATCGAGCTGTGATCTTGCAAATGAGGCTGCTAGACTTACTTCATAAAAATACGTACAGAATTGAAGCTCAAATGGGGACATATACCATTTTTGTTCGGCAGCTTCAACAAAACCTTCTAGAAACTGATTCCGTTCATCCCATTTCTTAACGATTGATTCATAATGCCCTGTAATCTCAGTTTCATCGTTCATTTGTAGTTTTCTTGCGGTTGTTAAGTGAATCCTTGCAATTTCTTTAAAAAAGGAATGATAATGTTCTCCACGGTGTTCAGTGGTCGTGGATTTTAACCAAGGCATTAGGTAGTGGAATTTATGGTTATGATAGACAAGGTATTTCCCCTCGATGGTAGAGTAGATGGGCACTGCCCTTGTATAGCCCTGTTGCAATAATTGTTGAAGGAAAGTAGGGAAGGAAGGGTTTATTTTACTTGATACAGATTTTAAAGCGAAAATTCCTCTGTTAGTCACTACTTTTGTAACTTTCCCGAGTTGTTCAAAAGATAAGGGCTGTAGATTGTATTTTTTTAAGATGGGCCCTATTTCTTTAGCATCGTTATTTTCCATTGGGCCAATCACTCTCTTTCCTAACTGTTTTGATCATTTGTTTCATATAGAAAACAGGGTGAGGTTTTCCTCACCCTATTGATGTTCTTAACTATTTGCTTGAACAGGGATGTATAAAAGCTGGCCTTCAGAGACGGAATCAGTATTAAGTGAATTTACTCGTACTAATTGTTGTACGGAGATATCATACCGCTCTGAAATCTTTTCTAACGAATCTCCGTGTTGAACGATACAAATTTTCATAGTGGTGTGGTCATCTACTTCATCTCTACCAAAAATTTTGGTTAATAATAAATCATTTTCACTACGTTTTGAAGGCTCATCAGTCTTTTCTTCTCTTTGATCTTTCCCTGCTTCTTTTTCTTGGACGGCAGTAGAGCTTTTCTTATTAGGATTATCAGACCCAAAGGATAATTGATTATCATGTCTTGCCTTCACTTCGATTGAAGGGGTTAACACGGCATGAACCTCTTCTTCTTCTATCGCTTCGACAACATCAACTTCCTCTTCTTCCTCAGGTTCCTCTTGTTCTAGATATACTTCTTTTCTTGCCTCTACCTCAAATGGAACAAATAAATCAGCATCTTCTTCCTCATCCTGCTGTTCACTTACAGCAATAACCTCTGCTTGTTCCTCTATTTGTTCCTCTTCTTGAGCCTCTCTATGTAGCACCACTTCGTCTTTTTCTTGTAGCACTACCTCTACTTGCTCTTGTGGCTTTTCTTCTTCAACTTGTTCTGAAACCACCTGAACTTCCACTTCCACTTCTTCAGGAGGAATGCTTCTTACAAGCTCCAGTTCTTCTTCTGCTTCTTGTTCTGCCACAACTGGGGCTTGCACCTCTTGTTTTACTGTCTCTTGAACAGCATCCTCCTTAGGCGCCTGAGTAACACCTTGGATACCGCTAATTGCTAAATCGGCAATAATTTGTAAACAGCCACGCTTTGGAATTTCATAGTCAAACGTCTCAATTGAAACATATACATCATCGAGGCTTTGTACACGATCTTGTGGAATTGTAATATCGACTGGGAAACGATGGTTTAGTTCACTAATCCCATCTTCTCTTGTGATCACTTCATTCACAAGGCGAACCGACGCAAAATCGCGTTCTTCCTCCTCGGAATGGTTTTCATCTATACGATATTCACCTGTTAGTTGTAATGCACCGCGTATGGACACATATTGGTCATGCTCTTGAATCACAATATCTGGGTCAAGAGATATTGAGATGAGCTCTGAGACTTCCTGTCCCTTTTGAAACCAGACTGATTCCTCTACTGAAAATCGTAAGTTTTCAGACATAGCTACTCCTCCTTTCAGTCCTCTTCTATACAGATTTACTATGACATTACAATTTTTATGATAAATCATAAGCATTTATGATAATTTCCGTAAATAAAAAGACAGACTCAGTCCGTTTACTGAGTCTGTCCTAATATTTAATCAATCAAATGCGCCTTGGCGTATTTGCGCCCAGATTTTTTCGAGCTTGCTCGAAAAGCTTCCTTTGAAAATCTGTGGCATCCGCCGGAGGCTTTAACTTTATTGAGGCGGGTTCAAATCCGTCTCAATAAAGTTAAGCTTTTAGTTTAGAAAATGCTTTTTCAGCTGCTTGAATCGTTTTTTCAATATCTTCATCAGTGTGTGCTGTTGATAAAAACAGTCCTTCAAATTGAGATGGTGGAAGGAATACTCCTTCATTTGCCATTTCACGATAATAGGATGCAAAATACTCTAAATTAGATGTTTTTGCAACTTCATAGTTTATCACTTTTTCATTAGTGAAGAAGAATCCAATCATTGAACCCGCACGATTGATGCAGTGTGGGATATCGTATTTCTCAGCTGCTTGTGTAAGCCCTTCTTCTAGTCGATCAGCTTTCTTTTTAAATTCAGTGTAGTCTTCTGGTTTCAGCTGTGATAAAGTCTCATAGCCAGCAGCCATTGCTAATGGGTTCCCAGAAAGGGTTCCTGCTTGATAGATTGGTCCAGCTGGTGCAATATTCTCCATAATTTCTGCGCGGCCACCATATGCGCCTACAGGGAGTCCACCACCTATTACTTTACCAAGACAAGTGAGGTCAGGAGTGACACCATAATATCCTTGTGCACAATTATAGTCCACACGGAACCCAGTCATCACCTCATCAAAAATGAGCAATGTTCCATTTTGGGTTGTAATCTCACGAAGTGCTTCAAGGAATCCTGGCTGTGGAGGAACAACACCCATATTTCCTGCAACTGGTTCGACAATTACTCCTGCTATGTCTTCTCCAAACTGTTCAAACGCGTATCTTACAGCCTCTAAATCATTATAAGGAACAGTAATGGTATTTTTCGCTATTCCCTCAGGGACTCCTGGGCTGTCAGGTAAACCAAGAGTAGCTACACCTGAACCAGCTTTAATCAATAAAGAATCACCGTGTCCATGGTAACAGCCTTCAAATTTTAAGATCTTACTACGACCTGTATATCCTCTAGCTAATCGTAACGCACTCATCGTTGCCTCTGTACCGGAGTTAACCATCCGAACGATTTCAATTGATGGCACTCTTTCAATGACAAGCTTTGCAAGTTCGTTTTCTGCTAAAGTTGGGGCACCGAAGCTAGTTCCCATTTCTGTTGCTTTTTTAAGTGCTTCAACCACTTGATCATTCGCATGACCGTGAATAAGCGGTCCCCATGATAAAACGTAATCTATGTATTCATTTCCATCGATATCATATATTTTAGAGCCTTTCCCACGTTCCATGAAGATTGGATCCATATTTACCGATTTAAAAGCACGAACTGGGCTGTTTACACCACCTGGCATTAGATGCACTGCATCTGCAAATGCCGCTTTTGACTTTTCATAACTTCTCATCTTCGTAACCCCTTTCCTTTTTTGGGGCCTGACCCCCAATGCGTTAACACGGTGGGGGGTCAGGCCCTTTAATAATGCTATTAGTTATCTTGTAACCAGCGAGCAACATCTTTTGAATGATACGTAATGATTAAATCTGCCCCTGCACGTTTCATTCCTGTTAGCATTTCCATAACGATTTCTTTCTCATTAATCCAACCGTTTTGTGCTGCCGCTTTAATCATGGAGTATTCACCACTCACATTATAAGCTACCACTGGTGCATTAAAATTATTTTTAACGTCACGCACGATATCCAAGTATGATAATGCTGGTTTTACAATTATGAAATCAGCACCCTCTTCAATATCTGATTCTGCTTCTCTTAATGCCTCTAGACGATTTGCATAATCCATTTGATAGGTTTTACGATCACCGAAGGAAGGTGCACTCCCAGCTGCATCCCGGAATGGACCATAAAATGCTGATGAATATTTAACCGCGTAAGACATAATTGGCACATTTTCAAATCCTGCTTCATCTAAGCCGTGTCTAATCGCTGTCACAAAGCCATCCATCATATTAGATGGGGCAATAATATCTGCACCAGCTTTTGCCTGGCTGACAGCCGTTTTTGCTAATAATTCAAGGGAAGGATCATTTAAAATTTGTCCATTTTCTATTACACCACAATGCCCATGGGATGTATATTCACAAAGACATGTATCTGCGATTACGACTAAGTCTGGGTGCTTTTCTTTTGTTAATTGAGTTGCCTTTTGAACAATTCCGTGATCATGATAGGCACCAGTACCCGTTTCATCTTTTTCATTTTCATTTGGTACACCAAATAAAATAACAGATTTAATTCCTAATTCTACGATTTCATCAAGCTCTTGCTCAAGTAAATCCAATGAAATATTATACACACCAGGCATAGAGGAAACTTCTACTTTTTTATTTTCCCCTTCGACAATAAACAATGGGTAAATTAGGTCATCAATATGAAGATGAGTTTCACGAACTAACGCTCTAATATTTGCAGTTTGGCGTAATCTTCTATGTCTTGCAAATTGTAATTTTTCCATTTATTTTTCTCCTCCTTGCGCTTTTAAATAATCAATGATTTCCGTTAATAAATGATCAATGGTATAATTCTTAGGACATATGTGTATTGGGATATGTAATTGTTTTGCACACTTTTTTGTTTCCGGTCCAATACAAGCAAATATCACATTTTTTGTCCATTGTTGCCACTCTATTTGTTCAACCATTTTATAAAATTGCTTCACAGTTGAAGGACTTGTAAAGGTTATAATATCAATTTGGTTTTCTTTTAAAAGCGCTATTAAGCGCTCTTTTTCACGCGAATCACCAATTGTCTCATAGACAATTAAATCAGTAGCTTCTGCCCCATACCTTGTCAGTTCGTCAACTAAATAAGAACGTGATAGATTTCCACGAGCAAGTAAAAAGCGAGCACCTTTTTTCACAAAAGGTTTTAAACTCTTAAATAAGCCTTCCGCGATAAACTCTTCCGGTACAAGCTCTGGTTCAAATCCCTTAGATAACAAAGCCTTTTCTGTCTTTGTACCAACGACAGCTATTTTAGGTAGAGGAAGATTTATTCCCACTTCTTCCACTACCTGATCATAAAAATCGAAAAAGAAATCTACACCATTCTTGCTCGTAAAAATCAACCAATCATATGACTCCAAATTACTTATTGTATTCTTAATAATCGTTGTATTTTTTGGCTTTTGAAACGTTAGTAATGGAAGTTCAATTGGCGTTCCGCCAGCTGCTGTAATTTTCATTGAGAATTCAGCAGCTTGCTTTTCACCTCTAGTATTTAAGATCATTTTCCCCAAAAGAGGTTGTTCGCCTTCCATTACTGGTTAAGCTCCTCTTTCACTTTGTCGATCAGCTCTTTAGCACCCAGATTTGTTAATTTATTTGCTGCTTTATGACCAACCTCGATTGGATTATTTCCGTAAACCTGTTCTTTGTAAATCGTATTTCCATCAGGAGAACCCACTAAGGCAGTTAAAGCAATCTCTTTATCATCGGACATTGTTGCATATGCTGCAATTGGAATTTGGCAGCCGCCTTCCATTTTATCTAGGAATGCACGTTCAGCTGCAACGGTTTTTTCCGTATATTCATCATTTAATTTTGACAATGCCACTAAAAGTTCTGCATCATCTACACGACATTCAATTGCTAATGCACCTTGACCGACTGCTGGTAAGCAAACTTCAGGGTCTACGAATTCGGATACAACATCGTCAGACCAGCCCATACGCTTTAAGCCAGCTGCTGCTAATACAATTGCATCGTAATCTTCGTTCTCAAGCTTTGCAAGTCTCGTATCAATATTTCCACGAATCCATTTAATTTCGATATCGTTTCTTTTTGCTAGAAGCTGTGCACTTCTTCTCAAGCTACTTGTACCCACGATAGCCCCGCTTTGAAGCTTTTCAAAGGAAACACTTCCCTTGGATATGATGACATCACGGTGATCTTCACGTTTTGGCACACAACCAATAACTAGTCCTTCAGGTAGCACTGCAGGCATATCTTTCATACTGTGAACTGCCATATCAATTTCCTTATCAAATAAAGCTTGTTCAATTTCCTTAACAAAAAGGCCTTTACCTCCGACCTTTGATAAAGTAACATCAAGGATTTTATCTCCTTTTGTGACGATTTCCTTTACCTCAAACTCATATGGAACACCAAGGTTCTTAAGCTGCTGGATAACCCAGTTTGTTTGTGTAATAGCTAATTTACTTCTTCGAGACCCAACAATTATTTTTCTCATGAATGTACCTCCTGTCTATGTATACCAAAAGTGAAAACTAGATAAACTTCCAAATAAAAAGAAATTAACAAGTAAAAGTAAAAATGCTCCAATATTCCAATTGGCGATTGCTTTTCCTTGAAGCTTTTGTACAACTCTTTTATATAAGTACCATGCATAGATAACTAGAACAAAAAACGATCCTATTACCTTTGCATCGTAAAAATAAAAATTATCAACCTTAATATAGGCCCATAGTAAACCTAAAATGAGTGATAGTAAAAGCATAGGCACTCCAATGAGATTCAATACATAGGACATATGGTCTAGTTTTGATAAATCATCTAACCGAAGGAGTCGCTTTCCCCATTTTTTCTGTTTTAATAAATTATATTGAATCAAATATAGAATCGAAAAAACAAATGATAACGAAAATGCCCCATACGAAAGAATCGCCATCGAAATATGAATCATAAGTAATTCTGAAATTAGCTGGCTTTCCACAGCACTTGAACCGTGCTGACCTGGAGCAAATGTGTGTAACGCCATTATGAAAAAACCTAATAAATTTGTAAAAAAAACAATGAAATCCACTCTCAAAAATTTGTTTAAAATTAAAGAGAGGGTGATCAGAACCCAGGCATAAAAATAAAGCCCCTCTACCATGGATAAAATCGGTAATCTACCTGTACTTAGCACTTTCGTTAATAGAAAAATCGATTGAATTACCCATACAAATGAAAGTAACCAGAAGGCAAACTTGTTCACCCTCCGGTTATTATGAAGAAAGTCTATAAAATAAAGTAGGACACTCAAGGCATAGAGAATTACTGTGAACTCATGTAATCTCATTACATTCATCTCTACCATATCGATTTTCTCCTCATTATGACTGTAGAGAAGGCTGCTGTGTATTTACTGCTACCTTGTTCAAATTACTCTTAGCCATCTGCGTCCCCTGCTCAGAAACAACCGCTTCCTCAATATCAAAGATTTTCATAAATAATGAAAGTGATTCCTCTGCATTTGGTTGTGCAGCAAGTTCCTTTGCTTGTAGTATAGGATCTTTTAATAGCTGATTAATGATACTCTTCGTGTGCTTATTTAATACTTTTCTCTCACGATCGGAAAGATTAGGAATCTTGCGTTCAATACTTTCCATTGTTTCGGCTTGAATGGCTAATGCCTTATTGCGAAGAGCTGATATCACTGGAACTACGCCTAAAGTATTTAACCAATTTTTAAATTCAACAATCTCCGATTCAATCATAAGCTCTATTTCTTCAGCCGCAACTTTACGTTCCTGCAGATTGGCTTCTACGATTCCTTCTAAATCATCGATATCATATAAAAAGACACTTTCTAAATCTGCTAGTCCTGGGTCTAAATCCCTTGGTACAGCAATATCGACCATAAATAAAGGACGACCTTTTCTCATGCGCTCGACATCCTGCATCATCTCTTTTGTAATCACATAGCCCTTAGCTCCTGTTGAACTAATCATGATATCAGCTTCCACTAAGGCGCATTGAAGTTCCTCTATCGTCTTGGCTTCACCTTGGAATTTCTCGGCTAGGTTTTGTGCTTTTTCGAAAGTCCGATTCATAACTGTTACTTTACCTACGCCTGAACCGTGTAGGTTTTGAACAGCTAATTCTCCCATTTTTCCGGCACCTAAGATGAGAACATTTTTATTCGTAAGGTCTCCAAAGATTTTTTTAGCTAACTCTACAGCAGCATAACTTACAGAGACAGCGTTTGAGCCGATTTCAGTTTCTGAATGTGCGCGTTTAGCTAGTGTAATGGACTGTTTAAATAAATGATTGAAAACAGTTCCTGATGTACCTTTTTCCTGTGCTGATAAAAAGCTTGATCGTACTTGTCCAAGTATTTGTGTTTCACCAACAACCATTGAATTTAATCCACAAGTAACATGAAACAAGTGTTCAACTGCACCCTCATTTTCAAAGATACTTAAATACGGAGTAAATTCCTCTTTGTCGATACCAAACCATTGTGAAAGAAAATCTTTAATATAGTAGCGTCCTGTATGCAATTGGTCGACAACAGCATATATTTCTGTCCGATTACAAGTTGAAACTATAATATTTTCAAGAATACTTTTTTTCCCTTTCAATTCCTTCATAGCTTGTGCAATGCTATCCGGATCAAAAGTTAATTTTTCACGTATTTCAACAGGGGCTGTTCTATAATTAAGTCCGACCATTAGTGTATGCATAATATCTCACCCCAACCTTTTATATGATCAAATGCGCCTTGGCGTATTTGCGCCCAGATTTTTTCGAGCATGCTCGAAAAATTTCCTTTGAAAATCTGTGGCATCCGCCGGAGGCTAACTTTATTCAGTCTTGGGATAATTCACCCATAAATACTATAAGTAGATTGCATTTATCCCAGAGAATTACAGAAGTAGGATACTGAATAAAGTTCATGTGGAACCTATTCGTCCAAAAAACTACTACTATTATACCATGTATGATGTTACGGATTGTCGAAAAATGTGTGAACAGTTTTTGACAACCTATGCTAAGATAAATTTATAATAAATAATAATTATAAAGGCATTTATATATGTTTTAATCATCTTGACTTCAATCGTTACATTAACAAAAAAGTAGTGTCAAATCAAGTTAATAGCACGGGGGATCATATGAAAAAAAATAATATCTTTTCTGGCATCATCCTTTTAGGGATTGGTTGCTATCTCTTACTGCAACAGCTGGGCATACCAGTATTTACTAACTTCTATTCTTGGCAAACACTCATCATCATTGTCGGGATTGCCTTTCTCGTTCAAGCTTATGTTGAAAACAATCCAGGTAGTATCTTACCTGGAATAATTCTGGTTGGATTTGGATTCCATTTTCACAGTCTCAACCAACTTAGCTTTTGGCCAAAACAGCCGGGTACCTTGCTTCTTATTGTTGGACTCGGAATGCTATTTACATATTTTAAAACGAAAAATGGGTTAATCCCTAGTATTGTTCTATTATTTGTTTCATTATTGTTTCTAAACTATAGCCGATTTATGGGCTGGTTAAGCTTATTTGAAGGTGGCTTTTCATTTATTTTGAACTATTGGCCCCTCCTTGTGATTGGAATCGGCTTTTATTTATTATTCATTAAGAAAAAGTAAATTATACCAAAACGCAAATTGCCCACGAAGAACCTTTTCTCGTGGGTTTTTTATGAAAAAAAATAGCATCTCAAAGTTTGTCTTTGAGATACGTAGCTTTCTCGTTAAAGAATAGAGTTTAGAAAGTCCTTCGTTCGTTGTTCTTTCGGATTTTCGAATATATCCTTAGGCTTTCCGACTTCAACAATTTTTCCATCATGCATATAGATAACTCGATCAGCAACCTCTCTAGCGAATCCCATTTCATGTGTAACCACAACCATGGTCATTCCTTCATGTGCTAATTGCTTCATTGTATTTAAAACCTCGCCGACTAATTCCGGGTCAAGGGCAGATGTTGGTTCATCGAATAACATGATCTCGGGTTTCATTGCCAATGCTCGAGCAATGGCAACACGTTGCTTTTGTCCACCTGACAATTTTGACGGATACACATTCATTTTATCCGCCAATCCTACTTTTGCAAGAAGCTCCTTTGCCTGCTCAATGGCCTCTTGCTTTGGCATTCTTTTAACCTGTGTGGGCGCTTCTATCACATTCTGAAGAACTGTCATATGTGGAAATAGATTAAAATGTTGAAAAACCATACCAACTCTTTGCCGTATTTCATTTAGGTTATGGCTAGTAGACTCTATTTTTTCATCATTTATGATGATTTCTCCACTCTCTTTTATTTCTAAAAAATTCAAACAACGTAGCAATGTACTTTTGCCAGACCCACTTGCTCCAATTAAACAAACAACCTCACTTTCTTGTACGTTCATGTTAATATTTTTTAACACATGTAATTCTCCGAATGATTTATTTAAGTCGACAACTTTTATCATATCCTTCTTTCGCAACTCACTTCACCTTCCCTTATTTATCGCTTGCGGCCAATTTTTTCTCGAGCATTCCAACTAAAATAGTAAATATCAAGACGAGAATTAAATAATAAATCGCAACGATAAGTAAATATGTCATATAATCAAAATTGTTAGAGCCCAATGTTGTTGATACATTAAAGAGTTCGTTTAAACCAATAAATGCGGCTAGTGAAGAGTCCTTTAATCCAATAATAAATTGATTTCCAAGGGGTGGTATTGCTCTTCGGAACGCTTGAGGAAGGATAATTCTTCGCATCGTCAAAATTCTGCTCATTCCTAATGATTGTCCTGCTTCCATTTGACCATTATCAATGGATTGAATGGCTCCTCTAAAAATTTCTGCAATATATGCTCCATTATGAAATGCCAATCCCAGCGTTACGGACCAAAACATCGATATATCTAAAGCAGACAAACCAAAATAAAAGACAAAGATCTGAACGATTAAAGGGGTTCCTCTTACCAAATAAATATACAAATCTGCAATCTTGACGAGGATGGTTTTCCCTGAAATTTTTAAAAATGCAAAAAGTAAACCAATAAATACAGCGATGAAAATAGCAACGATTGTTACTTGTAATGTAAGAAGCATCCCTTTTAAAAACACAGGATACGAATCAATCAACTGTTCTATGATATGACTAAATTCAGGCAATTACCTTCAACTCCTTATTCAAAAGTACTTATTAGAAAAAGAAACGAATGCGTAAGAAAGTCACATTCGTTTCTAAGATGATACCTATTCTTCTGGATTCGTTGTGATATCTTCTTTAAAGTATTTTTCACTAATTTTCTTTAAGGTTCCGTCTTCTCTTAATTTATCCAGTGCTTCATTTATTTTCTTCAATAGCTCTTCATTGTCCTTCGCCACTGCTACGGCCTGCTCACTTAAACCAAGTATATCTTTTCCTTCAATTTCGATACCGTTTCCAATTGCTTCTTTTCCCGTTAAAAAGTCAGTAATAACCGCATCATGCTTTCCGATTGCTAAAGCTTCCAATGCTGTAACATCACTGTCGTATTGAACGACGTTGTCAGTTACCTCTTGAGCTGTTTTTGCATAAGTAGAACCTTTTGAAACAGCAATTTCCAAACCTTTCAGATCATCTAGGCTCACTACATCACTGTCTGGTCTTACGAAGATCTGAGGTCCTGAATAGTAATAAGGTGTTGAAAAATTCACATGCTCTGCACGTTCAGCTGTAATCGTATGACTTGCAACGGCCGCATCAAAACGTCCTGTTTTCACACCCTCTACAATACTGTTAAATTTAAACCTTTTTTGATCGGGTTCTAAACCTAACTCTTTTGCAATCGCTTCTGCGACTTCAATATCGAAGCCAGTCATAACACCATCTCCATCTGTTACACTAAATGGATTGTATTCTCCAGATGAAGCAAACGTAAATTTTCCGTCCTCAACTAATTTCATCCCAGTTGAAGATGACTTTTCACTTCCACAAGCACTCAAAACACCAACAGTCAACATCAGAACTAAAAAAGAAACGAGTCTCCTTTTCACTTTTGTTTCCCCCTTTTTTACTTTTACTTGCTAACATAATTCGCCTAGTAAAGTGTACCTAACATTTCTTCTATCTTATTAGGCCAATCCCTTGCATATAACCGAATCGGTAAAATCGCCTTTATATCTCCCCAATTCTTCATAATTTCCTTCGTTTCGCCAAGCTTGGTTTTTTACTCAAAAAACAGCTAAAGCATATGCTTTAGCTGTTTTTTTCATTCATATAAGATTGTAGGACGGTCCAGGCCTGTTCTTTTCCTAAACCTGTTTCTGATGAGAATTTGATGATATGGTCATCAGGCTCAAGTTCTAATGTTTCGCGAACGACCTTTAGATGTTTATCCCATTTTCCTTTTGGAATTTTATCTGCCTTTGTTGCAATGACGACAACAGGGAGTTCGTAATGTTTCGCAAAATCATACATTAACACATCATCATTGGTTGGAGGGTGACGTAAATCAACAATCAAAACAACTGCTTTAAGCTGTTCACGTGTCGTTAAATACTTCTCAATCATTTTCCCCCATGCCGCTCTTTCTGTTTTTGAAACCTTAGCATACCCGTATCCTGGAACATCCACAAAGTGCAATAATTCATTAATCAGGTAAAAGTTTAAGGTTTGCGTCTTTCCAGGCTTTGATGATGTACGTGCCAACGCTTTACGATTAATCATTTTATTAATAAACGAAGATTTTCCAACATTCGAACGTCCGGCCAGCGCAAATTCAGGAAGATCTCCTTCTGGGTATTGTTCTGGCTTTACAGCACTTATAACGATTTCTGCACTTGTAACTTTCATTTTTTCTCCTCTAATAACGCATGTTTTAATACTTCATCTAAATGTGATACCGGAATAAATTCGACATCATCTCTTACACTGTCAGGGATGTCTTCTAGATCCTTTTCATTTTCCTTTGGAAATAAAATCTTCGTTAAACCGGCACGATGGGCACTTAATGATTTTTCTTTTAAACCACCTATCGGGAGAACTCGGCCTCTTAAAGTAATTTCACCAGTCATCCCAACTTCCTTGCGAACAGCTCTGCCAGTTAAAGCAGAAATTAGTGCCGTTGCGATTGTAATCCCAGCTGAAGGACCATCCTTTGGAACAGCACCTTCTGGAACGTGAATATGGATATCATTTTTTTCATTAAAATCCGGATCGATTTTTAATTCTTGTGCTTTTGATCTAATATAACTAAAAGCAGCTTGAGCAGACTCCTTCATTACATCCCCTAGCTTACCAGTGAGGACAAGCTTTCCTTTACCAGGTGCTAGCGAAACTTCGATAGAAAGGGTGTCCCCACCGAAAGCTGTATACGCAAGTCCAGTAGCAACTCCAACCTGGTCTTCAAGTTCTGCTTGGCCATAACGGAATATCGGCTTCCCTAAGAATTCAACTACATTTTTATCGGTAATGACAACGCGTTTCTTTTCACCAGAAACAATTATCTTAGCTACCTTACGACAAATTTTCGCTATTTGACGCTCAAGACTACGGACTCCCGCTTCTCTTGTGTAATGACGAATAATATTCAAAAGAGCATCTTCTCTTATTTGCAATTTACCTTTTGTTAAACCATGCTCTTCAAGTTGTTTTGGCAATAAATGATCTTTGGCGATATGAACTTTTTCAAGCTCTGTATAGCCAGCGATTGTAATAATTTCCATTCGGTCCCGAAGTGGTCCTGGAATGGTTGCCAAGTTATTTGCAGTAGCAATGAACATGACCTTCGATAAATCGTAAGGCTCTTCAATAAAATGATCACTGAAGTTGAAGTTCTGCTCAGGATCCAATACTTCAAGCATCGCTGCAGAAGGGTCACCTCTAAAATCATTGGACATTTTATCAATTTCATCTAATAAAAAGACTGGATTGATTGTGCCGGCCTTTTTCATTCCTTGGATAATACGTCCTGGCATTGCACCTACATATGTTCTACGGTGCCCTCTGATTTCTGATTCATCACGAACACCACCAAGTGAAATTCGCACAAAATTTCTACCAAGTGATTTTGCCACTGATTTTGCTAACGATGTTTTACCAACTCCCGGAGGTCCCGCTAAACATAGAATCGGCCCTTTTAAAGAGTTTGTTAATTGTTGAACAGCTAAATATTCAAGTACTCTTTCTTTTACCTTATCGAGCCCAAAATGGTCTTTTTCAAGGATTTCCTCTGCATGGTGAATATCTAGTCGATCTTCCGTTGCATTTGTCCATGGCAACGACAACAGCCATTCAATATAGTTCCGTATCACAGCGCTCTCTGCCGAAGTTTGTGGGATTTTTTCGTAACGGTCAAGTTCTTTCAATGCGACTTTCTTGAAATGCTCAGGCATTCCTGCTGCTTCAATCTTATCCTTGAGTGTAGTGACCTCACCTGTTTTTCCCTCTTTATCTCCTAATTCCTTTTGAATGGCTTTCATTTGTTCACGAAGATAGTATTCCTTCTGAGTTCTTTCCATGGAACGCTTAACACGTTGACCAATTTTCTTTTCAAGACTTAAGACTTCTTTTTCATTATTGATGATGGTAATGACCTTGTTCATTCGTGCACGAACATCAATCGTTTCAAGAATTTCTTGTTTTTCTTTTAGTTTGAGAGGGATATGGGAGGCAATGATATCTGCCATTCGACCTGGTTCCTCAATATCTGTAACAGACGTATATGTTTCAGTCGATATCTTTTTAGAAAGCTTTATGTACTGTTCGAAATACTCAAGCATCATTCGCATGAGTGCTTCTGATTCAACATCCTTTGTTTCGTCTTCCTCAAAGGTTTTTACTTTAACCGAATAATAAGTTTCGTTGTCATAGATTTCTTTTATTTCCGCGCGATGAAGTCCTTCAACCAATACACGTATTGTTCCATTTGGTAATTTAAGCATTTGTTTTACTTGCGTTAATGTTCCTATGTTATAAATATCATCCTCTGTAGGATCGTCAATAGCCACATCTTTTTGGGTTGTTAAAAAAATGATATGGTCTTCTACCATTGCTTTTTCCAATGCTTGCACTGATTTTTCACGGCCAACATCTAGGTGCAAAACCATAGTTGGATAGACAAGCAATCCGCGAAGTGGTAAAAGAGGAACAATGATTTCTTTTTTTCTTGTCATTGCATACACCTCAAAATTGAATATAGTTCTTAAATGTAAATTTTATCTTATTTGATAGCTAGTGTCTATTTTGGAGGTTTTTTCATTTTATATTAAAGATGAAAAACATAAAAAGACTTCGACGTTCTTTTTATAGTATGTCGAAGTCTTTCTATTTTAAACTGTTTTACATTTAGACAGATTCTGTTTTTGAAAAGTTAGTTGAAGCTGGAATGATTGATTGCTTGGATTGCTTTTGCCGTTCAGGAGTTTCAATCGCAATCTCAAAGACTTCCTCCAAATTGGTAACTGGAATAATTTCAATTCCCTCGATTTCCTTTAAGATCGATTGCATATTTTCTTGAGGAATGATGACCCTGTTCGCTCCAGCTTGTTTTGCTGCTTTTATTTTTGGTACGACTCCACCGATTGGTTTTACATTCCCATGAATGCTGATTTCACCTGTCATGGCAACTTTATGATCGACCGGGAACTTATGGATGGCTGAAAAGATACCAGTGGCCATCGCAATCCCTGCAGAAGGTCCGTCAATTGGAATCCCTCCAGGGAAATTAACATGAATGTCGTAGTCATGTGCAGGAACGCCCATTGAACGTAGCACGGTAATGACATTTTCAATAGAGCCCTTCGCCATACTTTTTCTTCGAACCGACTTTCCGCGGTCCCCAATACTTTCTTCTTCAACAATACCAGTTATATTAATCGTGCCTTTATCTTTAGCAGGAATAACAGTAACCTCGATTTCTAACAACGCTCCGGTGTTTGGTCCATATACAGCTAAGCCATTAACAAGACCCACCCTTGCACTTGGATATATCTTCTTATCATATCGCGGTGTTAACTGACTTGAATGAAGCACCCACTCTATATCTTCATCCTTAATAAAATCTCGGTCCTCTGAAATTGCGATTCCAGCGGCGATTTGAACCATATTTACTACCTCACGTCCATTTCTAGCATAAGAGGCAAGTGTAGCAATTCCCTTTTCAGTCGCCTGCATTTTTACTTTCTCAAGTGCTTTTCTTGTTACAATCGCTAATTCATCCTGATCTAAATCACGGAAAAACACCTCTAAGCAACGCGAACGAATCGCTGGCGGTATTTCATTAGGGGTACGTGTCGTAGCACCAATCATTCGAAAATCAGCTGGTAACCCATTCTTAAAAATATCATGAATATGTGTAGGGATTTGTGTATTTTCTTCACTATAATAAGCACTTTCAAGAAATACTTTGCGATCCTCTAAAACCTTTAACATTTTATTCATTTGAATGTGATGAAGCTCTCCAATTTCATCAATGAATAATACGCCTCCATGTGCATGTGTCACCGCCCCCGGTTTTGGCTGAGGTATACCCGCTTGACCCATCGCACCTGCTCCTTGATAAATCGGATCATGAACAGAGCCAATTAAAGGATCGGCTATTCCACGTTCATCAAATCGTGCAGTTGTCGCGTCTAATTCTACAAAAACAGCTGATTGCTTAAAAGGAGACTTTGCATTGCGTTTTGCTTCCTCCATTACAAGACGTGCTGCCGCTGTTTTACCTACTCCAGGTGGTCCATAAATAATGACGTGCTGAGGATTTGGTCCACAAAGCGCTGCTTTTAAGGATTTGATTCCATCCTCTTGTCCAACAATATCTGAAAAACTAGTTGGTCTTACTCGCTCAGCTAGAGGTTCTGTTAAGGAAATGGACCTCATTTTACGGAGTTGTTCCATTTCTTTTCTAGACTCTTTATCTATAGATACCTTTTGAGTTCGCTGGTTTTTAAGGAGATTCCAAAAGTAAAGCCCGATGATCACTCCAAAAAATAGCTGTACGAATAAAACAATACCTGTCCAACTCATATTATTCCTCCTGCTCGCAAAGATAGACTACTATCTGCTATTATCTCCTGAGTAAAGGTGGAATAAACCAAATTTGACGGATTTTTGACTAATCTATTTGAATAAATGCGAGAGTTTTTCGTCAAAATACTGCCTGAATCAAATTCTAACGACGATACTTTTTAGCAAAAACGCACAAAAATCCCGAGGTATATTCAACCTCGGGATTTTTATTATTATTATGCGGAGATTTCTGTGTTTTCAACAACCGTTCCATCATCCAATAGAAGCTTTGGAGATGTATTTTTTGATACAGTTTCCGCTGTGATGATACATTTTTTAATATCGTCTCTTGATGGAAGATCAAACATCACATCAAGCATAATACCTTCGATAATGGAGCGTAAACCACGTGCTCCTGTTTTACGTTCAATTGCCTTTTTCGCAATTTCCTTAAGAGCATCCTCTTCGAAATCTAACTCGACTTCATCTAGCTCAAGCATTTTTTGATATTGCTTAACTAAAGCATTTTTTGGTTTCGTTAGAATTTCTACCAACGCGTCCTCATCTAATGGTTCAAGGCTCGCAATAACTGGGAGACGGCCAATAAATTCAGGAATTAAGCCAAACTTTAGTAAGTCTTCTGGTAAAGATCTAGAAAGTAGTGATTTTTGGTCTAATTCTTCTTCAACAACGTTAGAACCAAATCCAATTACTTTTTTACCAAGACGGCGCTTAATGATTTGTTCAATTCCATCAAAAGCTCCACCACAAATAAATAGGATATTTGAAGTGTCAATTTGAATAAATTCTTGATGAGGGTGCTTTCTTCCACCTTGTGGAGGTACACTTGCCACTGTGCCTTCAAGAATTTTTAATAGTGCTTGCTGTACACCTTCACCCGAAACATCACGTGTAATTGACGGATTTTCAGATTTACGTGCTACTTTATCAATTTCATCGATATAAATAATACCTTTTTCAGCTTTCTCTACATCATAATCAGCCGCTTGAATAAGTTTTAATAGAATATTTTCTACGTCTTCCCCAACATATCCAGCTTCTGTTAATGAAGTTGCATCCGCAATCGCAAACGGTACATTTAGAATACGAGCCAAAGTTTGCGCTAACAATGTCTTACCACTACCTGTTGGCCCAATCATACAAATATTACTTTTCGATAATTCAACATCATCAATTTTGCTGTTTGAATTAATACGCTTATAGTGGTTATATACAGCGACAGCTAATGACTTTTTCGCTGCATCTTGACCAATCACATATTCATCTAGGATTTCTCTTATTTCTTTTGGTTTAGGTACATCTTTAAATTCAACTTCTTCCTCTGTACCTAATTCCTCTTCTACGATTTCAGTACATAATTCAATACATTCATCGCATATATAAACGCCAGGACCTGCAACTAACTTTCGAACTTGATCTTGCGTTTTTCCGCAAAAAGAACACTTAAGTTGCCCTTTTTCATCATTAAATTTAAACATCATGTCACCCCTTATTTGTTTCTTTCTCTCTACAATAAGCCCCGTATCTATTGACATAGGCAATCTTGTTTGAACTTCGGCCTCTTTACCGTCAGTTCCATTATCTAATTATGTAATGCACATTGTACCATATTTCTTCCTCAGAATGGTAATAATAACTCTCGCGCTCATTATGTATGTATGTGTGGTCTTAAAAAACAACTAATGGAATATGTGCTGACATCGCCCCTCCTTTTTAGTGTTCCCATATTCTTTAGAATAAAACTACTACCAAATGCTTATTGTAAGGTAGTTCAAAAAGTGCGGTGAATATGACGCATCGAATTTCCGCGTTGGCTTACTTCTCCGGTCCTCACGTATTAACTGCATACGCTCCGGTCCTCAAAGCTGCGCCGCCTTGAAATTCTTGGTCCTCTTCATCCTCCTTTTTGAACAAGCATTCATATGTACAACTTTTTAGTTTTGGGTATAAAACAAGGCACGATCATATCGCGCCTTGATATTCCCTTATTTATTATTATGCAACACTTTTGCTATTTTCTACAAGAAAATCGATTGCTTTTCTAATTTTTAAATCTTCTGTAATTCCATCTAAGCCACCAAGCATTGACTTAATCTCATCAGCAGAAACACCGTACATTGTAGCCATATTTTCTAATTCTGCACTGATTTCCTCTTCTGACACTTCGATGTTTTCAGCTTTTGCGATCGCTTCTAAAGTTAAGTTAACACGAACGCGCTTGCCAGCATCTTCTTTCATTTGTTCACGTAAAGCATTTTCGTCTTGACCAGAGAATTGGAAGTATAGGTCAAGGTTCATGCCTTGCATTTGTAAACGTTGTTCAAATTCACGTAGCATGCGGTCTAATTCAGTATTAACCATTGCCTCTGGAATATCGATTTCAGCATTCTCTGATGCTTTTTCGATTAATGTATCTTTAAGGCTGTTTTCAGCGTCACGCTTCTTAGTCTCTTCTAAACGAGTTCTAGTTTTAGCTTTTAATTCATCTAATGTTTCAACTTCATCGTCTACATCTTTTGCAAACTCATCATCAAGCTCAGGAAGTTCTTTTGCTTTGATTTCGTGAACTTTTACTTTGAAAGTTGCTGGCTTACCTGCTAGGTTTTCAGCATGGTATTCTTCAGGGAAATTAACTTCAACGTCTTTCTCTTCACCTGTAGCAATACCAACTAATTGTTCTTCGAATCCAGGAATGAATGAGCCTGAACCAATTTCTAATGAATAGTTCTCAGCTTTTCCACCTTCGAATGCTTCTCCATCAACGAAACCTTCGAAATCAATTACAACAGTGTCGCCATTTTCTACAGTACCTTCTTCTTTAACAACAAGTTCTGCATTGCGCTCTTGTAATTGTTTGATTTCTGCATCAACTTCTTCGTCAGTAACAGTATCTTCAAGTTTTTCAACTTCTAGACCTTTGTAGTCACCAAGTTTAACTTCTGGCTTAACAGTTACTTTTGCAGTGAAGATAAGGTTTTTACCTTTTTCGATTTGTTCAACGTCAACTTCTGGACGATCAACTGGCTCAATACCAGTTTCTTTAATTGCATTTTCATATGCATCTGGAAGAAGAATATCTAATGCATCTTGGTATAGTGATTCAACACCAAAACGCTTTTCGAACATTCCACGAGGCATTTTACCTTTACGGAATCCTGGTACGTTAACTTGCTTTACTACCTTTTTAAAAGCTTCGTCAAGTCCTTGGTTAAATGTTTCTGCGTCAACCTCTACAGTTAAGACACCTTGGTTTCCTTCTAATTTTTCAAACTTTGCGGACATAATTCTTTCCCTCCAACTATCTATTTACTAACTATTTTTTCCGATATGTAAATTTCATAACTATTACCATATGTCGGTAAACTAGCATTTTACAACCATTACATTATAACATAGAATAGGCACCTTTCAACATATAGAATATTTTTATATTGTTAGAAAGTTTAACCAACTAATCGAAATTATAATATCTTCTTTTACCATTTTTTTATTCTATATACGAAAAACGCTCTACCTTTTCTAGCTTATCTAGAGCATGTTTTAGTTCAAATAAACTTATCCCGTAGATTTGCTCTAGTGTTCGATTCTCAATTTCCATTCCGTGTAGTTCAGCACTATATAAATGGAGAGCGGCAGCATACGTCGATGGGTTCTCATCATCCAATGTAAAAGGATAAAGTACAAAAAGATGCTGAAGCCAAATCTCTTTTGCTGTTTCATATAGAGTCGGATTCTCATTTTGCAATTGCTCCTCTAAGATCGATAGAACCTCAATTGTAAATGAAGACATTGACGGGTCTATTAACTTTGAAGGGATAACTTTAATTGTTTCCCCTAGCTTCTCAACCTCTATCTCACCATCTATCTGATTTATTGCAAGTAACTGCAATATCATCGTTTTTACAACTGGATGCTTTTTAGGATTAGCTAAAAATGGAGCCAGCATATCAAGGTATTTCCGTATATTGAGTTCCTTCATGGATTGTATGGCCGCAATTTGATTCCCGATCATTTCCTCATTATATAAAACATGTTGTAGATGTTCCAAAACATCCTCATTCGTGTTCTCAGCTTCACTTTCCACCTTATCATCTGAATAAAGCATTCTTTTACTCAGTTCTAAGAGCTGAGTCAGATTGTCTAAATACTCGGGAGGAACTGAATCTTCATCAAGCACAGCCTCTATTGTTGTTTTTACTTCATTATATTGTCCGAGTTGGATGAGAATTGTTAAATAGATTTGAAGGACATGAAAATAGTCCCCAACATCTTCCTTCATCATAACTAAACAATTTTCTTTTGCTTGCTCTAATTCTCCTAATTCAAAAAGACAGATGACAATCCCAAGCTCAATTTCATGATTGCCCTCTTCAAGTTCCTGTGCTTGTGATAATAATGTTAGAGCTTCTTTAAATTTTTTATTGGTTAATGCCTCAAGACCTTTGTCCATTAATCTTTCCTTTAGATGAGGAAAGGGAACAACTTTATCATGCTTCTTACCTTTAAACTTATTTTCCATAGAGTTTTTCCAACCCCAAACTCATTTTTCTACTTGAGTTATAAGTGTACCAATGAAAAAAAGAGAAAACAATAGTGGTACCATGGTTGGTGACAAAAAAAGAGACAAAGTCTGATGGACTTTGTCTACAATTATTAGTTCGCAGTTTTGACTTCGTACTCTTTAATTTGTTGTTCATAGGAAAGAGTCTTGTCAATCTCATCCCAACCATTGATCAACATTTCCTTCCAGTATGAATCAATTGTAAATTCTGTTTTGAAACCTTTTGAATCGACGATTGTTTGTTCCTCTAATGAAATTGTGCATTGATAATCAGCGGAACTCGCTTCTTTTAAAAGATACTCGATCACGCTTTTTTCTAATACGATAGGTAGAATACCATTCTTCAAGCAGTTATTATAGAAAATATCTGCAAACGAAGGAGCTAGGATTGACTTAAATCCATAGTCTTGTAATGCCCATGGAGCATGCTCACGAGAAGAGCCACAACCAAAGTTTTCATTTACAACAAGAATAGTCGCACCTTCATTTTCTTTTCGATTTAATTCAAAATCTGGATTTGGGCTTCCGTCAGCTTCAAAGCGCCAATCGAAAAAGGCATATTTTCCAAACCCGGTTCTTTCAATACTTTTTAAAAATTGCTTCGGAATGATTTGGTCTGTATCCACATTGTTTCGATCCATTCCTGCAACTTTACCTTGATGTGTGATAAATGGTTCCATAATTATGCCTCCTCCCCAGCTGTTACCTTTTGAATTTTACGAACATCTACGAATTTCCCATAAATAGCTGCAGCTGCTGCCATTGCCGGACTCACTAAGTGTGTACGAGCACCCTTACCTTGTCGTCCTTCGAAGTTACGGTTTGAAGTTGAAGCACATCTTTCACCAGCAGGAACTACATCTGGGTTCATACTTAAGCACATGCTGCATCCAGCATCACGCCATTCAAAGCCAGCTTCACGGAATACATCAGCAAGACCTTCTTTTTCGGCTTGTTGCTTCACTTGTTGAGACCCTGGAACGACTAAAGCCCGTACATTAGGGGCCACCTTTTGACCACGGATAATTTCAGCCGCTTCACGTAAGTCACCAATTCGTGAATTTGTACATGATCCGATAAATACATGTTGAATTTCAACTTCATTAATCGGCGTTCCAGGAGCAAGCTCCATATATTCATAGGCACGTTGAGCAGACTTCTTGTCTACCTCTTTGCTAAAATCCTCTGGATATGGAACTGTATCTTCAATAGTTATACTCATAGATGGGTTAGTACCCCATGTAACAGTAGGTAAGATTTCATCTGCATGAATTTCTAGAACTTTATCGAAAGAAGCTCCCTCATCAGTTGCAAGAGCTCTCCATCTTTCAACAGCTGCATCAAATTCAGCATCTGAAGGGCTATGCTTTCTTCCTTTAAGATAGGAGAATGTTGTTTCATCTGGGCTAATTAAACCAGCTTTCGCTCCACCTTCAATTGACATATTACAAATGGTCATTCTTTCTTCCATTGACATGTTTCGAATTGCTTCACCTGTATATTCGATTACATGTCCTGTTCCAAAATCAATTCCAAACTTACGGATAATGGATAAAATAACGTCCTTCGCATATACACCAGGTGATAATGTTCCAACTACATTTACCTGCATAGTTTTAGGTTTTTGTTGCCATAATGTTTGGGTAGCAAGTACATGTTCTACCTCACTTGTCCCAATTCCAAACGCTAAAGCTCCAAATGCTCCATGTGTAGATGTATGGCTATCCCCACATACAATTGTTTTTCCTGGTTGTGTTAATCCAAGCTCAGGCCCAATAACGTGAACAATTCCTTGTTCAGGGCTATATAGATCTGCTAAAGGTACATTAAATTCCTTACAGTTTTTCTCCAATGCACTCATTTGTTTAGCGGCGATCTCATCCTTCGTTTGGAAACGATCACTTGTAGTAGGTACGTTGTGATCCATTGTCGCAAATGTTAAATCAGGTCTTCTGACTTTTCTATTTTTTATACGTAAACCTTCAAAGGCTTGCGGAGAAGTTACTTCATGGACAAGATGTAGGTCAATGTATAGTAGGTTTGGTTTCCCCTCTTCATGATTGATAACGTGCTGATCCCATATTTTTTCAATAATCGTTTTCGGTGCCATTAGTATCTTCATCCTCCTTTTTCACTTTTTTTGAAAAGATAAGCTCGGTATATACCGAGCTATCAGTGGGTCTAGCTTTGCAATTGATAAATTTTATCTATGCATAGCAAGACATAATATTTGAAATCGCCCCGTCCTCAACTAAGGCTTCTTTAATCTTTTCCACCATCTCTGTTGTTGAAATTGCTTTACCTTGTGGTTGAACGACATCTGCAGTGCGGTAACCAGCAGCTAATACATCATCCACGGCTTTTTCTATTGCTTTTGCCTCTTCTTCTAATCCAAAAGATAAGCGTAAAAGCATAGCAGCAGATAATATGGTTGCAATTGGATTTGCGATATCCTTACCAGCGATATCTGGTGCAGAACCATGAATTGGTTCAAAAAGACTCGGTCCATCCGTCGATAAACTTGCTGAAGGAAGCATGCCAAGTGATCCTGTTAACATGGATGCTTCATCACTTAAAATATCTCCAAACATATTCTCAGTAACGACTACATCAAATTGTCTAGGGTTTCGGATTAGCTGCATGGCTGCGTTATCCACTAGCATATGCTCTAATGTAACCTCTGGATAAGAAGCAGCAACTTCTTCAGCAACCTCACGCCACATTCTGCTAGATTCCAAGACATTAGCTTTGTCTACAGAAGTCACTTTCTTCTTTCTGGTCATAGCCATTTCAAATGCTTTTTCAATGATTCTCTTCATTTCAGAGCGTTTGTAGGAAAGAGTATCAACAGCTGATTCTTCGCCATCTTCAATCTTTCTTCCACTTGGCTTTCCAAAGTAAAGTCCACCAGTAAGCTCTCTGACGATTACAAAATCCGCATTTTCAATCACTTCTTGTTTGAGTGGAGAAGCGTCTAGTAAGCTATTAAAACAAGTTACCGGTCTTACATTAGCAAACAAGTTTAAGGCTTTTCGAATTTGTAATAATCCTTTTTCAGGACGTAAATGTGGAGGGTTTGAATCCCACTTCGGACCCCCTACAGCCCCTAGCAATACAGCATCACTTTGTTTACATACTTCCAGTGTTTCCGCCGGAAGAGGAGTGCCTTCAGCGTCTATAGCTGAACCACCTATTAAAGCGTGTTGAAATGTAAACTCATGATTGTATTGTCCGGCGACTGCCTTCAACACTTCGATTGCCCCTTTAGTCACTTCTTTGCCAACGCCATCTCCACGAAGTACGGCAATACTCTTCTTCATATTGACTCCTCCTCTTATATCTTATCTACACTGAAAATAGTAAATTTAAAAGTTTAAACTCCAACTTTTTCAAGTAGCTTCTTATTCTTTTCAACTGCTAAAAGTCTGTTTACTGCATTCACATATGCTCTTGCAGAAGCTTCTAAGACGTCTTGTGCAGAACCTCTTCCACTGCTTTCAACATTCTCATGTTTTACTTTTACAAATACCTCTGCAAGTGCGTCACGCCCTGCGCCGACAGATTGGATTCGGTAATCATCTAAGGTAATTGAAATACCGAAGCAACGTTCGAGTGTATTGTAAAGTGCTTCAACACTTCCTGATCCTGTTGCAGCCTCTTGGATTTGGTTACCTTCACGATCTGTTAAGGTAATTGTTGCAGTAGGAATTTGGTTAGTACCGTATTGAACTTGCAAAGAAGTTAATTGATACATATCCTCCACATTCGCTACCTTCTCATCTACTAATAATGTGATTAAATCATCATCAGTAATTTCTTTCTTTTTATCTGCTAAATCTTTAAATAGCTTAAAAACACGGTTAACTTCTTGATCATCCAATGTGTAACCCAATTCTAAAATACGGTTGCGGAATGCGTGTCTACCTGAATGCTTTCCTAGTACCATTGAATTTGATTTCACCCCTACTAATTCTGGAGTGATAATTTCATAGGTCGTTTTTTCCTTTAACACACCATCTTGGTGAATACCTGATTCGTGTGCAAAAGCATTTCTCCCAATTACAGCTTTGTTTGGAGGAATAATCATACCTGTTAATTTACTTACTAAATCACTTGTACGCTTGATTTCATCCAACTTTAATCGAGTGTGTGCTTTGTAGAAGTCCTGACGAATATGGAGCGCAACTGCAACCTCTTCTAATGAAGCGTTACCCGCCCTTTCACCAATTCCATTGATGGTTCCTTCTACTTGTAAAGCACCATGTTCAATTGCTGATAATGAATTTGAAACAGCCATTCCAAGATCATCATGACAATGAGTAGATAGAATAACTTTATCAATATTCGGTACGTTCTCTAGTAAATAGGTGAACATTTTACCGTATTCTTCTGGTGCTCCATATCCAACTGTATCTGGTAGGTTAATTACATTCGCTCCTGCATCAATGACTTCTTTTACGATTTTAGCTAAGAAATCTAATTCAGTGCGGCTAGCATCCTCTGCAGACCATTGGATGATTGGGAAGAATTTTGATGCATATTTTACACTCTCTACTGCTGATTGAATCACTTGATCTGGTGTCTGTTTAAGCTTGTATTTTCTATGAATTGGGGATGTAGCAATA
Organism: Ferdinandcohnia salidurans; assembly: GCF_042680725.1. Lineage (NCBI taxonomy): Bacteria > Bacillati > Bacillota > Bacilli > Caryophanales > Bacillaceae > Ferdinandcohnia > Ferdinandcohnia salidurans. The sequence continues at coordinate 39,948 of NZ_JBHUEK010000031.1, read as the reverse complement.
AAGGTGTGGAGACGAGGCTCCGCTCCACCCTTTAAAGCTTCCCAAGCACTATCGATATCACTTTTTACAGCTCTTGATAAACCCGTAACAGAAACATTTTTGATGGTTTCAGCAATTTGTTTAACTGACTGAAAATCACCTTCGGAGGCAGCTGGGAATCCGGCCTCCATGACATCCACATTGAGTCGTTCCAGTTGCTTAGCAATTTCAAGTTTTTCGTGTAAGTTTAAGTTTACTCCAGCAGACTGTTCTCCATCTCTTAATGTAGTGTCAAAAATATTAATTTTCCGCACTGGCACCCACCACTTCTTTCACTTGTCTTTGTTTTACGAAAGGCATCATTGCACGAAGTTTCTTACCTACTACTTCAATTTGGTGTTCAGCTTCAATTTTGTTAATAGCATTGAATTCTGGACGATTTGCTTGGTTTTCAAGGATCCAGCCTTTAGCAAACTTACCTGTTTGGATATCTTTTAGTACTTCTTTCATTTCTGCTTTTACACTGTCAGTTACGATACGTGGTCCAGTTACGAAATCTCCCCACTGAGCTGTGTCAGAAATTGAATATCTCATTCCAGCTAAACCTTCTTCATACATTAAATCAACGATAAGTTTTAATTCATGTAAACATTCGAAGTATGCAACTTCTGGTTGGTATCCAGCTTCTACTAATGTTTCGAATCCTGCTTTAACTAATGCAGAAGTTCCACCACATAATACTGCTTGCTCACCGAATAGATCTGTTTCAGTTTCTTCTTTAAATGTAGTTTCTAGAACGCCCGCTCTAGCTGCTCCAATTCCTTTTGCATACGCAAGCGCAATTTCCTTTGCGTTTCCAGATTCGTCTTGCTCGATCGCGATTAGTGCTGGTACTCCAGCTCCTTCAGTAAATGTACGGCGTACTAGATGTCCTGGTCCTTTTGGAGCTACTAAGAAAACATCTACGAAGTTTGGTGGTACGATTTGGCTAAAGTGAATGTTAAAACCATGAGCAAATACTAATGCATTTCCTGGCTCTAATCCTGGTTCGATTTCTTCCTTATATACCTTGGGTTGATTTTCATCTGGAAGTAATACCATAATTACGTCTGCTTGCTCTGCAGCTTCTTTAACAGAATAAACTTGTAGTCCATCATTTTTTGCTTGCTCAAAAGATTTTCCTTGACGTAGACCAACAATTACATCAACGCCACTTTCACGTAAGTTCAGTGCATGTGCGTGTCCTTGTGAACCGTAACCAATGATCGCAACCTTCTTATTTTGTAAAACTGAATCATTTACATCTCCGTTATAATATACCTTTGTCATTTTAAAATCTCTCCCTTATTAGAATTAAGTTATATATGGTAATGTGATTAAACCCTTAAGTGATGAAAATGTATTTACACAATAGAAATATTCTTTGGATTCGAAGCTGTTTTTTGGTTGCCTCTTGTAAATGCAGTTGTGCCTGTACGGGCAACTTCTTTAATACCGTACGGCTTTAAGAGGTCAATTAAAGCTTCAACTTTTTCTGATTCTCCTGTAACTTGGATAACCAGGCTTTCCTTACTTACATCAATAATGGATGCTCGGAAAGGATCTATTAAGCTATAAATCTCATTTCTATTTGATGGACTGGATGCTACTTTAATGAGAGCAAGCTCCCTAGCCACAATGGCTTGATTCGTAATATCCACGACCTTTATAACATCAATTTGTTTGTTTAGCTGTTTTGTAATTTGTTCAACAACCGTTTCCTCATCGAGGTGAATCACAAATGTCATTCGTGAGAGTCCCTCCGTTTCGGAATGTCCCACTGTAATGCTTTCAATATTGTAGTGTCGTTTTGTTAACAGGCCAGTGATTCGGTTAAGTACACCAGCGCGGTTATTTACTAGTAATGTGATGATTCTTTTCACAGTTTAACACCTACCATTTCATGATGACCCTTTCCTGTAGCTACCATTGGATATACATTTTCGAAAGGCGTCACATTAAAGTCCATAAGAACTGGTCCCTCGTATTCAAGTGCTTCTTTTAACACTTGCTCTGCTTCTTGTTCATTTGTAGCTCTTAAACCTTTAATGCCATAAGCATCAGCTAGTTTCATAAAATCTGGCTGATTAGGAATCAAGGAATGTGAGTATCTCTCTTTATAGAAGAGTTCTTGCCATTGTCTAACCATTCCTAAAGCTTTGTTGTTAAGAATGATGATTTTGATTGGTAGATTTAATTCATGAATGACTGAAAGTTCTTGAGAAGTCATTTGGAATCCACCATCTCCTAGTATGGCAACCACAGTTGAGGACTTTTCAGCTAGCTGTGCACCAATACTAGATGGTAAGCCAAAGCCCATTGTTCCAAGTCCACCTGATGTTACCCAACGATTTGGTTTTGTAAACTGATAGTATTGCGCAGCCCACATTTGATGCTGGCCAACGTCAGTTGTAACAATTGCTTCCCCATCTGTATATTTATAAATAAGTTCTATCAATTTTTGTGGTTTTAGTTCATCTGCTGATGGTTTATAAACAAGTGGATATTCTGCTTTCCATCCAGCTAGTTTTTCTCTCCATTCTCCGGAATCTCCAGGTTTACCATCTTGGTGAACTAGAGCTTTAAGAACCTCTTTCGCATCCCCTACCACAGGAATCTTAGTAGGTACGTTTTTCCCGATTTCAGCAGGATCAATATCGATATGTGCGACTGTTGCGTAAGGAGCAAAGTGTTCTAGGTTTCCAGTTACACGGTCATCAAATCTAGCTCCAATGCTGATTAATAAATCACATTCATGCAAAGCCATATTCGCTGAGTATGTTCCATGCATTCCTGCCATACCTAGATATAATGGATGATTAGCAGGGAATCCACCTAAACCTAACAGTGTATGTGCTAAAGGGATATTTTGTTGTTCAACATATTCTCTTAATTCGTCGGCTGCTTTTGCGAATATTACCCCTGCTCCTGCAAGTATAACTGGCTTTTTCGCTTGGCTGACCGCTTCAACTAGCTTACGAATTTGCAGATGATTTGGGTGAATTGTCGGCTGATAACCTGGCAACTGAATTTCTTGATCATAATCAAATTCCGCTTCATTTGCTGTCATGTCTTTTGGAATATCAATTAATACAGGTCCTGGTCTTCCAGAAGTTGCGATATAAAATGCTTCTTTAATTATTTTTGGTAGGTCTTTAACATCCCTTACCTGGTAACTATGTTTTGTAATTGGCATTGTGATTCCAAGAACATCCGCTTCCTGGAAAGCATCTGAACCAATTACTGATGAAGCAACCTGACCTGTAAATACAACAAGTGGAATTGAATCAATCATCGCGTCTGCTAATCCCGTCACAATATTTGTTGCACCCGGTCCAGAAGTTGCAATGACGACACCTGGTTTTCCTGAAATTCTCGCATACCCTTCAGCTGCATGTATACCACCTTGTTCATGTCTAGTTAATACATGAAAAATTCCTGAGTCATATAAACTATCATAAATATTAAGTACAGCACCGCCAGGATATCCAAAAATGACTTCTACGTTTTCCCTTTTCAATGCTTCGATTAGCATTCGGGAACCATTCATTTTTGTAGAAGCTTTAGTTTGATCTTCCACTTTTGCATTTACGCCCATTTTTTCTTACATCCCTTCCTTATAGTAAATATATTTCTCTAATCAAATATGCCTTGGTATATTTGCGCCCGATTTTTTTAGGCCCACATGAGGTGGGTCACAAAGACGTTGCCACAGGACGTGGCGTTCTTAGTCTTTGATCCTATGCTCGAAAAATTCCCTTTGAAAAATCGAGGCATCCGCCGGAGGCTTTTAACTTGATTCAGACCGTGTCTGAATTAAGATAAAAAAAATAAAATGCCAATCCACCCACTAGACCAATTTCTTGGTCGAAGGGGTGAAAAGGCATTTATCACTTTCCACGGTACCACCCTTGTTCGCGATCTAAAAGACCACCTCAGGAACAACTTTTGTTGTTCATTTTGATAACGGGTGAGCTGTTACCAAACACCCGGTTAGCTCTACTACAAATGTTTCAAGCTAACACTCTGAGGTGAGTTCATCCAACGGGATAACACCGGCTTCCAGCAGTACCGGCTCTCTGTTGATATCTTTACGTTAGACTACTTATCCTCTTCAACGTTTATGAATATTCAATATTTTCAAGTTACATTTCTATTAGCTTTATGCCCTAGGCACCACTTTAATACCTAAAAACATAAACGCTTTACACGATTGAAAACTTAGGTTCAAAAAATAATCCAAATCCATGACCTTCCACCTTTTTAGTAAAAGAATGGATTAGTTATGATAGGACTTTTCTAAGTTGCCAATTTACTTATTCATTTTCTTTTTTGGTAGAAAATATTTGATATTAGAGCCTATATTACGCCCATTTTTTATCGGAGTCAACACCATTTTAAAGAATTGTTAGATTATTTTGATTTGAAAAACTATCTGAATCCGCTTACAACTTAGAAATGACGCGGTTTTTAGAATTGAAAGAATTCGTTGAAATTTTTGTGTCTGAAAATTATTAATTCAGGTGTGGTATAGGTAGCAATCTTTCAAGGTCCATTTTCAACAACTGATCGGAGGAATTACTTAAATTTTTGTTCGTCCATGAGTCCATTGGACAAATAAAAAACACTTCCATTCATTTACATGAAAAGAAGTGTTTGTGATTGATTATGTAAAATGGCTATGCTAAGGAATAAGCCTACGGGAGGTTACGAAAATCCTTAACAAAGTGAACATTCTTTTGCTGATTATTCTTTGGATGATTTACTCTCAGGGTTAGTGATTTATTGCGGAACTTTGGATCGAAATAGTAACATTCATCGGTGTCGGGACAATATACACAATAAACGTCAATTTCTTGTTTATTTGTTTCCTTGGTTACTATTCCCTTGCTATTACAGTATGATGACCGAAACCTAACTTCCAACACACCCTTTTGATTTAATTCTCTATACTTTACTTGCACTCTTTTAAATTGGTGGTTCTTATAAACAACCAAGTCAAAAGGAGCATGTTCTGTGTGAAGTGTTAAAATCATATATCCTTTTTCATACAAATCAACCTGAGCCTTTAATACTCCTAAATCCCCTTTTTGTTTAGTATGGTGTTCCAAGCTATCACCCCTTTGGAGACATAAGCTTCTCTTCAAAAAAACAGCGAACATATATTCTTATCCCCTAACATAACTATACCATGTACTATTTTATTTTGCTATACAAAAAACCTCTTATATCAAGAGTATGAAGTCCTAATTTGGACTTTTACTCTAACGATATAAGAGGTTCATATGACGTTATTTACGATTATGTAAAATGGCGTCCCAGGAGAGATTCGAACTCCCGACCGACGGCTTAGCTTACCACTATGACTTTCGTCACCAACAATTGTTGTTTGTAGTCTGGACTATATCTTCACCATTTCAGGTGCGACACGTGTAGTCTCTACGGAACCTCATGATAATCATTTGAAGATTATTCTTTGGAGTTTCTACCATCAATTTACTTGATCATTCGAATCTCCTCAATCTCATACGAGACATAAGTTTCCTCGGTATTACCATCAGCTGAAAACTGTTAAGGCTTCACCGATATAGTGTCGTCCACTCTATAAGTTCTTCTTTCCTTATAGAGGCTCCTATTTTCTTGAAGGCCGTTGCTCTATCCTGCTGAGCTACTGGGACATTTTAATTTTTCCCGCTAAGTTATTAGCGACATTTTTTATTATAGTCAGATAGGAATCAGATGTCAACACATTTTGAAGAAAAAATTTTAAAAGGGAGTATTTTTTTACTCCCTAAGCTATTGTATCATAAGTTTACCTTGGTTGATAACTCCTCAACAACATTTCCTTCACTATCGTAAAAAACAACATCAGCTTGATTATTATCAACCTCTACTATTACATAAGTTCTTTCCTTGCGCATTCTTGGCAAGCGGAAACTACCTGGATTAATAAATAAAACATCGTCAATTAATTCAGCCCCCGCTATATGTGAATGTCCGAAACAAACAATAGATGCTCCGACTTCTCTAGCACGATAGGATAGATTCATTAATGACATTTTTACATTATATAAATGACCATGTGTTAAATATACCTTAAGCCCATTTAAAAGAATAATCATATCATTCGGGTAGTTAGAGTCAAAATCACAATTTCCTCTGACTACTGAAAATCCACTCATTTCTTCTGATTGAGATGACAACTCAGAATCCCCGAGATGAAGCATAAATTCCACATCATTCTTATGCCGCTCCTTAATGTCGAGTAATTCCTTTGTTAATCCATGACTGTCACTCAAAATTAATACCTTCATCTTTGAAACTCCTCACGATCTTTTAACAGCTCGTCTAGTTTTCTAAGTGCATTCCCACGATGGCTAATAAGATTTTTCTCATCTTTTGATAATTCAGCCATTGTTTTACCCTTAACAGGCACAAAAAAGATTGGGTCATAGCCGAATCCATTTTCCCCAACAGGCGTATCCGTAATGACACCCTCACAGGTTCCCTCTACAATTTCCGTTTTTTCTCCGGGAATTGCCAAAGCTAGTGCACAATGGAATCTAGCCGTTCTTTTTTCATCGGGAACTCCTTTTAATTCTTCTAATACTTTATTAAGGTTATCCACATCATTTTTATGCTCACCAGCATATCTAGCTGAATAGACGCCAGGTCTACCCTCTAGATAGTCAATTGCAAGTCCAGAATCATCTGCTATAACAGGTATGTGGAGCTTTTTAGCAATAGCTTCTGCTTTTATTTGGGCATTTTCTGCAAATGTTACGCCCGTTTCTTCAATATCCTCTATATTGGGATAGTCGACCAATGATTTTACGTCTATACCTTTGCTTGCAAATAAATCTCTAAATTCCTTTACTTTCCCTTTATTTTTAGTAGCAATCATGATTTCCTTCACGTTAAGAGTCCTTCTTTCCAATTAAGTCTACTAAATCTCCTAATGCAGCTCTCTGCGCCTGTATCAACTCGGTAATCCCTTTTTCGGCTAATTCTAATAATGTTTGTAGCTGCTGTCGTGAAAAGGTCGATTCTTCCCCTGTTCCTTGAAGCTCAACAAACTCTCCCGCTCCAGTCATCACAACATTCATATCAACATTTGCAGCCGAATCCTCTATGTAATTTAAATCCAGAATTTCCCCTTTTTCAGGATCAATTCCCACTGAAGTAGCCGCTAAAAAATCTGTGATGGGAAATGAACTCATCTTTTTACCTTGATAGATTTTATGTATTGCAAGGACCATCGCCACAAAAGCACCGGTTATCGAGGCTGTCCTTGTACCACCATCCGCCTGAATGACGTCACAATCAATCCAAATTGTTTTTTCACCGAGCTGCTCAAGATTAACTACTGATCGTAGAGCACGCCCAATTAAACGCTGAATTTCCATCGTTCTTCCGGAGATTTTTCCTTTAGTCGCTTCTCTCATATTCCGCTGTTCAGTCGCTCTCGGGAGCATTGAGTACTCCGCTGTAATCCAACCCTTACCAGAACCCCTCATAAAAGGAGGCACCCTATCATCAATGCTCGCATTACAAATGACCTTTGTATCCCCAATCGTAATTAAAACCGACCCCTCAGGATGTTTGATATAATTCACTTCAAACTGAATCGGTCGTAACTGATTATGTAATCGTCCATCAACTCTCAAAAAATAAAAACCCCCTGTCTGTCCTTTAAAAAGCAGGCTACACACTGCCCACCATCCTTTATATAGTATAGCAAAATTTTGTTTTTCTATCGTCTCCCATAAGAAAAAGGTGTGAACAATGTCCACACCCTCTCTCTTTTTAGAAACTACCTGTATTCACATTTGCTGGACGTGTTACTGGTTCAGTTAGGGATTTCCCATCCTCAGTAACCACATCTTCACTTCCATTTACCGTGATAGCAACACTCTTCACTTCAGGCTGCTCAGTTAAAGATAATACTAACGAGTTAATAACATGCTTAGAGATCATTTTCTCGTTAAAGCTACCAAAGATAGCTTCATTAAAATCTAGAGTAACATTGCCATCTTCCACTTTCGCACCTAGTAGTTTTACATCTTGGTGAATTTCGCTTATTAAATTCGAAGACATATTAGGTCCATCAATTAGCGCATTAACTACTGCAGAAACTCTGTCATCTCCAGTATTTTCAATACGCTTCGTTACAGGTACATAGTACTCTGCGTCTTCATTTTGCACATAGAAATAGAGTGTCACAGGGCGGCTATTTGTAATATCGACTACTCCGCTGTTATCAATGTTAATCCCATCGGCTCTACTCAAATCCGTCGGAATCGGAGTACTATTAACAGGCATTTCATCTAATTTATATCCATTTACGCTAATTACAACGTTATTTACATTATCAAATTGGGTTAATGTCCAAGTAATGGCTTGTAAGATTTTTGCTTCATCCTCAGGATTATAAGTGCCAAATTCCTTCGAGAAGTCAGCTGTAATCGTGCCATCCTCCAATTTCACATCCACAACCGTATCCTGTGGAATAACCGCTCTAAATCCATCTGGCAGCATTTCATTTAACGGGCCACCCGCTACTAGATATTCAAGGACTTGTCTTGCCGCAGCATCTGTCTTCGGAAGATCTACAGTATATGGTACTACTAGACCACTATTATCAATTAGATACAGGTCACGTTTTACTGTTTCAGTTGTAGCTTCCTCTTGGTCAGTAGCCTCAGTAGCTTCAGTTTCTGAGTTATCCCCCTTTGCTACTGTCTCATCCACCGCTTCGTTTTTAGGTGGATCCATTTGTTTAACTTCTTCCTCTCCACCAAATAAGCCACATCCTGAAAGTAGAACTGTAGATGTAACAACTGTTGCAGCTATTGCAGATTTAGTTATTTTACGCATTCTTTTCCCTCCTAAGGCAGTTTGTACTACTATGTATACGAGCCCTCTTTTCAAATTAGACCGCTTTTTCATGAAAAAAATGGACAAAATGTTTTGATTTTAGAAGGAAATAGATTGTAAAATAAAGGAGTAAGATTTAAATATTTCGATAGGATGTGTTGTGTTTGATAATTAAAAAACGTACTGAACCTCTTGAATTACAACTCCTAAAGTCTAACCGAGCACGAAAGAAAGTCCCTGAAAAAATCGAGAATCAAATCATTACGCTCGAAAAAGGTTTCATTGGAGAAACAATGTTTGATCAGCGTATGGAAAGTCTTTCACTTGATTCCCTTACCATCAACGACTTGCTTCTAGAAACGAACAGCACTCATTATCAAATTGATTCACTACTTATTTCCCCACCCAAGATTCACATATTCGAAGTAAAGAACTTTGAAGGTGATTACATAGTAAAAGGAGACCAATGGAAAAGCTTATCAACTAGGAAAGAGATCAAGAATCCCCTTCTACAGCTATCCCGAAGTACCTCTCTGCTAAGACAATTACTCCAACAACTCGGTCCCAACCTCACCGTCGAAGGCCACCTCATTTTTATAAATCCCGAATTCTACCTCTACGAAGTTCCACCAAATCTACCAATTGTATTTCAGCCTCAACTTAATCGTTTTATACGCACCTTAAATGCGCAGCCATCAAAAATTTCTAATACACATCAAACGTTAGCAAAAAAATTGCTTTCGTTACATATTAAAAAGTCTCCTTTCTCATTGCTACCAAAGTATTGTTTTGATGAATTTAAAAAAGGGATATTGTGTGGGGAGTGTTGGAATGGGTTTATGGAGATTGGGAATCAATACAAGCTGGTTTGTGGTAAATGCGGGAATAATGAGGATATTGAAGCAGCTGTAATTAGAAGTGTGGAGGAGTTAAGACTGCTTTTTCCGGATCTGAAAATTACAACGATGACGGTTTTTGATTGGTGCAAGGTTATAAAAGATAAAAGAACTATCAGAAAAATCCTTGCGAGTAATTACAATTTCGTATCATCGGGAAAATATTCATATTATAAGGCTAAAGAGTGATTCATGTTTTCAAAATAAAGCTAATTTCTACTCATGAGTGGAATGCTGTTCTGGTTCAATATATAGTGTTTTCGTTACAGGTTATTTAGTTTTTTCCTTTGAGCGTGCAGCGCTAAACTACTCTTGCGGGACACGCTTCTTCTTTTTTCCTTCGAGCGTGTACCGCTAAACTATTCTTGCGGGGCATGCTTACTCTTTTTTCCTTCGAGTGTGTACCGCTAAACTACTCTTGCGGTACATGCTTACTCTTTTTTCCTTCGAGCGTGTACCGCTAAACTACTCTTGCGGGACATGCTTCTTCGTTTTTCCTTCGAGCGTGTACCGCTAAACTACTCTTGCGGGACATGCTTCTTCGTTTTTCCTTCGAGCGTGTACCGCTAAACTACTCTTGCGGGACACGCTTACTCTTTTTTCCTTCAAGCTTGTACCGCTAAACTATTCTTGCAGTACACGCTTACTCTTTTTTCCTTCGAGCATATGCATCTTTAACTCTAGACTCGACTCACGAAACACACTCTTGCTATTAAACGAGTACGCGTACCTCTTATGTCCTAGCATCATCCCGACTTACCGAATTTCTAATAACAAAAAAGCCCCACCCGGGACTTTTTTTCTCTACTCCTACAATTTCACCGATTTCACATTATATACCGGTTCTTCAAACCAGTTACTGGCGATTTGTTGGAAGATTTCTTTTTCGCCTGTTGTGAGGAACAGGTGGCCTTTTTTTGACGGTTTTTTATTCAATAGTCCGCTATAGAAGAGCACTGTACTCACTTCACGGGCTGTCTCGGCACCGGAGTCAATTAGTTTGATTCCATCTCCAAGATAGTTCCGAATGGTATTATGAAGTAATGGATAATGGGTACAACCAAGGATCAAGGTGTCGATTTCTTTACCCCGTAAGGCCTCTAGGGATTCAGCCACAATTTGTTCGGCATGGGGACCAGTGAACTCTCCTGCCTCGACGATTGGAACAAATCGTGGGCATGCAAGACTTGCGACATTGATTTGATTGTTGATTGATTTTAGAGCATCTACATAGGCACCACTTTCGATCGTGTTGACTGTGCCGATAACTCCGACATAATTATTTTTTGTAACCTTTAGGGCGGTTCTTGCTCCTGGGTAGACGACACCAATTACGGGAATTGACAGTTCAGCTTGAATTTCATCCAACACCAGGGCAGTAGCCGTATTGCATGCAATGACAAGCATTTTGATTTTATGTGACAATAAATAGTTCGTCAGCTCCCACGTAAACTGACGAACTTCTTCTATAGGTCTAGGTCCATAAGGACACCTAGCGTTATCACCTAAATATATGATTTCTTCATTTGGTAATTGTCTAATTATTTCCCGAGCAACGGTTAAACCGCCTACCCCTGAATCGATAACTCCGATTGGTCTGTTCAAATGATTCGCCTCATTCTACTCGCATTTCTTGATGTAATTTTCTAAGACTCTTTTCGAGTTGGGTAACTTCTTCACCAGAGAAGTTTTCCATGATTTCCTGTAGGTAATCTTGTCTTTTCTTGATTACCTCTTCGATAATACGTTCTCCTTCTTCAAGTAAATGAATTCGAACGACACGACGATCTTTTGGGTCTTTTACGCGCATTACAAGCGAATTTTTTTCCATGCGGTCTACAAGATCTGTTGTCGTGCTGCAAGCCAAGTACATTTTATTTGATAATTCACCAATTGTCATGTCTCCAAGTTCAAGTAACCATTGAAGAGCTATAAATTGGGGTGTTGTAATTGTAAAGTTGCTAAGGATTTCTCGGCCTTTTTGTTTAAGTAAGCCCGAGATAAAACGAAGTGATTTTTCGATATCTGCGATTACTTGGTAGTCTTTTGTTTCATTGCTCTCTTTAACAGTCATTACATCCTCTCCTAGTAAATTGTTAGTGGTAAAATCCAACTGATTTCTCTTGTATTACAGTTGCTTCATTGTATGCAAAATGTAAAGACGCATCGTATAAGAAAAAAAACTATATTATTCTTATTTTCTACTTTTTTCGCGCAAAAAGCAAGTTGAAGTTATTTAGGAAATATGTAAAATGCCCTAAATAAGTAACCGGCTACCTTACATAAGTAAAAGGTAACCGGTAATACTTAAAGTTCAAGTTCTCCCATACGAAGGAGCTCTACAACTGCTTGAGAACGCCCCTTTACTCCCAGCTTCTGCATCGCATTCGATATGTGGTTACGAACTGTTTTTTCGCTTATGAATAGCTCACTTGCGATATCTTTCGTTGTTTTGTCTTGAACTAGTAATTCAAAAACTTCTCTTTCTCTCTTTGTTAGTAGCGGTTTTGGTTGAAACTCTTTCTCCTTCAAGTATTGTAACCCTCCTTGCTAAGGTTCAAGCTGAACTACTGGATGGGTATATATTTAGTCACCATATAATATGAGAAGGAGAGTGTTGCTGTGACTGTTAAAAGGTTGATATGTAGACTTTTTTGCGTCCATTTTTAGATGTATTGGTATTTTTGTTTTATTTGACTCATATATTATAGGTTAGTGATTTTTTAACATTTGCTTCATCTCTTCAGACCATGGCTCACCTTTTCCTGTTCGCTTTGACATTTGAACAAGTGTACTCCTACCGACAAAACAAACGGATCCTTCTTTATCTTTAGCCATATAATGAATATCCATTGAGGAATTGCCAAGATGATTTATTTTCGCATACAGTTTAAGTTGTTCACCGAAATAGACTTGTTTCAAATAATCACATTGTTGGTTTGCAACCACCGGGATTGTTTCGCTTGATTTGTCAGTCCACCTTTGCATAAACCCTACATGATTAAAATATTGAATTCTTGCTTCCTCAAAGTAAGCAAAGGGGACTGTATTGTTTAAATGTCCAAACATATCTGTTTCGGAAAAGCGTACCTGAATTGGTTGATAAAATTCAAATGTATTCTCCCATGTCTCAAATTCATCGATATACGTAATATGCTTCATTCCAATAGCTCCCTTACATAAGATTATTCAAATTGCAGTTAAGTGGTGCGTTATTCTAATGGGGAATTTTAATGCCTTCTATGAGGTATACTTTTAAAAACTCTTCGTAAAAAAAGCACTCCTCCATATGACATGAAGGAGTGCTTTCAATGTTTCTATTAGACTTGGTCACTACCAAACATATTTCTGAATGCTTGGATAGATGTGTCTCTGTTTAGAGCTGCAATTGAAGTAGTGAGTGGAATACCTTTTGGACAAGACTGTACACAGTTTTGTGAGTTACCACAGTTTGCAAGGCCTCCGTCTCCCATAATTGTTTCTAAACGTTCAGCTTTATTCATAGCACCAGTTGGATGTGCGTTGAATAAACGTACTTGTGATAATGGTGCTGGACCAATGAAATCAGACTGGCTGTTAACATTAGGACATGCTTCAAGACAAACACCACATGTCATACATTTTGATAATTCATATGCCCATTGACGCTTTTTCTCAGGCATACGAGGTCCAGGACCCAAGTCGTAAGTTCCATCGATTGGGATCCAAGCTTTTACTTTTTTCAATGAATCAAACATTCTACTACGGTCAATTTGTAGGTCACGAACGATAGGGAATGTCTTCATTGGTTCAAGTTTAATTGGTTGTTCAAGTTGATCAATAAGTGCTGAACATGATTGGCGAGGTTTACCATTGATAACCATTGAACATGCACCGCAAACCTCTTCCAAACAGTTCATATCCCAAGTAATTGGGGCAACTTGATTTCCATTAATATCTACCGGATTACGACGGAATTCCATTAATGCAGAAATTACGTTCATATTTTTACGGTAAGGAACCTTGAATTTGATTACATATGGTTCAGAATCTGGAGTATCCTGACGAGTTACATGAAATTCAACTGTTTTTTCACTCATCTTACTTTGCCTCCTTATTCTTAGTATAGTCACGTTTACGTGGTGTGATTAATGAAGTATCTACGTCTTCATAATGGAATGCAGGCGCAGTTTCCTTCCCAGTAAATTTAGCCATAGTAGTTTTTAAGAAGTCCTCATCATTACGATCAGGGAAATCAGGCTTATAGTGTGCTCCACGGCTTTCGTTACGGTTATATGCACCAATTGTAATTACACGTGCTAGTTGAAGCATGTTTTGTAATTGACGAGTAAATGTAGCACCTTGGTTGCTCCATTTAGAAGTGTCATTGATATTAATATTTTTGTAACGCTCCATAAGCTCTTGAATCTTTTCATCAGTCTTTAATAGCTTGTCATTGTAACGAACTACTGTTACGTTATCTGTCATCCACTCACCAAGTTCTTTGTGAAGGATGTATGCATTTTCGGTACCATCCATTGCCATGATGTTATCCCATTTCTCTTGCTCTTGTTTTACATGGCTATCGAATACAGATGAAGAAATGGAATCTGTACCTTTTTTAAGTCCTTTGATGTAATTAACTGCGTTTGGACCAGCAACCATACCACCGTAGATAGCTGATAATAGAGAGTTAGCACCTAAGCGGTTTGCTCCGTGCTGAGAAAAATCACACTCTCCTGCAGCAAATAATCCAGGGATATTCGTTTGTTGATGATCGTCAACCCATAATCCACCCATTGAGTAGTGAACTGCAGGGAAGATTTTCATTGGAACTTTACGTGGATCATCACCCATGAATTTTTCATAGATTTCAATAATTCCACCTAATTTGATATCAAGTTCTTTTGGATCTTTATGAGAAAGATCTAGATAAACCATGTTTTCACCATTGATACCAAGCTTCATATCTACACACACATGGAAAATTTCACGTGTTGCAATATCACGAGGAACTAAGTTTCCGTATGCAGGATATTTTTCTTCTAAGAAGTACCAAGGCTTTCCATCTTTATATGTCCATACTCGTCCACCTTCACCACGAGCGGATTCACTCATTAGGCGAAGTTTGTCATCTCCAGGAATCGCTGTTGGGTGGATTTGGATAAATTCACCATTTGCATAATATGCACCTTGTTGGTACACGATTGATGCAGCAGATCCAGTGTTGATAACTGAGTTTGTTGTTTTACCAAAAATAATTCCAGGGCCTCCAGATGCCATAATAACAGCATCAGCAGGGAATGATTTAATTTCCATTGATTGAAGGTTTTGAGCTACGACACCACGACAAATCCCTTCATCATCTTGGATAATTCCCAGGAATTCCCAACCTTCGTACTTTGTAACTAATCCTGCTACTTCGTGACGGCGAACTTGCTCATCTAATGCATAAAGCAATTGTTGACCAGTTGTTGCACCAGCGAATGCAGTACGGTGGTGTTGAGTTCCCCCGAAACGACGGAAATCAAGTAAACCTTCTGGTGTACGGTTAAACATTACACCCATACGGTCCATTAAGTGAATAATTCCTGGTGCTGCTTCACACATAGCCTTAACCGGCTTTTGGTTTGCCAAGAAGTCTCCACCATATACTGTATCATCAAAGTGGATCCAAGGAGAATCCCCTTCACCTTTTGTATTAACTGCACCGTTTATCCCACCTTGTGCACAAACAGAGTGAGATCGTTTTACAGGTACGAGTGAAAATAAATCAACTTGTGTTCCTTCTTCAGCAGCTTTGATGGTAGCCATTAATCCAGCTAGTCCACCACCAACTACGATAACTTTTCCTTGACTCAAAGTAACTCACTCCCCAATAAAGAGATCGTTCATCTTGTGTAAAAAAATGTGAACGTTCTAATTTTCATATTCTTAAACGAAAGCAAAAAGTGTTGTAACACCTACTATTGATAAAGCAATGAAAATAATGATTGTTACATATGTTGCAATTTGTTGCGAACGTGGAGTTATTGTTAGCCCCCAGCTTACAGCAAATGACCATAGACCATTTGAGAAATGGAAAATTGTAGAGATTACACCAACAAGATAGAAAATAAGCATTGCAGGTGAATCTAGGATATTCTCCATCATTTGGAAGTTAACTTCTGCTCTTCCTAAAGCGTAAGCAATTCGTGTTTCCCATACATGCCATGCCACAAAAATAAGAGTAATAATACCAGATATACGTTGTAAGAAGAACATCCAGTTACGGAAGAAACCGTATCTACTCACATTATTCTTTGCAGTAAAGGCAATATACAGACCGTAAATTGCGTGAAATAATAATGGCAGATAAATAATAACTACCTCTAAAAGGATTCTAAATGGAAGATTCCCCATAAAACCAGCAGCATTGTTAAATGCCTCTTCCCCTCTTGTCGCAAAGTTATTCGCCATTAAGTGTACGATTAAGAACACCCCAACAGGTATTACACCTAATAATGAATGAAGTCTGCGATTAAAAAATTCACGATTACCAGCCATACTTTAACCCCCCTTAGTAATAAAACGTGCCCACACGGCACTCCCTTGTAATATTTCATCCTGTATAAATATGTAAAAGGACGATATAAAAACTGATAACTGAAAACCTTTGCAGGAATCTACAAATTTAATTATTGTAGATAAATAGACAAATGCTGCATGTAATTTTCTTTTATCAGTATAATGTAACAAATTCATTTTACTCCCATAAAGCAAGAGCGTCAAGGAAACAAATCCACAAATTATTCATAAAAATGATAATAATTGTACACATATGAATGTAGTAATACTAAATAAAAATCAGTTCTCTCTGACAAAAAGAAACAAAAAAATTCATGTTTTTCTTATACCCTCATGTTATATAATAAAGAATGGAGAAAGAGGGGAATGCAGTGAAGAACGTTAACATCAACGAACAAAACGTAAATACAAGTGAACAGTCTGTTTCCGTATTTGGGTACGAACTTTTACGAGAAGTTTTAATTCCTGATATTCTCGGGAAAGAAACGCCACAGATTCTATATTGGGCTGGAAAAAATCTTGCCCGAAAATTCCCCTTACCTACTACGGAAGAAATCATCTCATTCTTTCATGATGCTGGATGGGGAGACCTTAAGGTAGAACGTTTGGATAAAAACTCCATTGAATTTCATTTGGAGGGTTCGATCGTATCTACTCGCTTTAAACGAAGAGATATTTGTACATTCCAGCTTGAATCTGGCTTTCTTGCCCAACAAATTCAACAACAGAAAAATCGAATCACTGAAAGCTTTGAACAACAAAAAAGAAGAGCTCAAAAAATTATATTTACGGTAAAATGGGACCCAAAAGATATCACCGAAGAATAAAAGCCTGCACATTTCGTGCAGTTTTTTTTATTATAAAAAAAGGGTGTCCAAATTCCTTTGAACCACCCATAAATTTCAAATTATAGTTTTACCTTCGCTTTTTCTTCTTCAACAGCCGCTAAATTAAATGAGTCATGTAAAGCTTCAACTGCACGAACCATATTGCCTTGTTCAAGAACGGTAGAAACTTTAATTTCAGATGTACTTACCATTTTCACTTCAATATTTTCCTTTGCAAGCACTTGGAACATATCAGCTGCTACACCTGGGTTTGAAACCATTCCAGAACCAACAATCGAAACCTTTGCTAACCCATCCTCATGTTCGATACTTTCATATTTCAATAAATCCTTGTTATTTTCTAAAACAGCAAGTGTGTCACGTAAATCAGGTGTTTTTACAGAGAATGAAATATTTGTATGATTTTGATCTGTCATGTTTTGAATAATGATATCAACGTTTAAACCACTTTTCGCAAGTGTGCCAAAAATAGTGGATAGTGTATGCAATTCATTTGGTAAACCAGATACTGTTACCCTTGTAATTTGGTCTTCAAAAGCAATTCCCCTAACAACAAGATTCTTTTCCATTGAAACTTCCTCCTCAATAATGGTCCCATTTTCTAGCTCTAAGCTTGAACGAACTTCAAGCGGCATTTCGAAGTTTTTCGCAAATTCCACTGCACGTGGGTGAAGTACTCCAGCACCAAGATTTGCAAGCTCCAGCATTTCATCATAAGAGATGGAATGAAGTTTACGTGCAGTTGGAACTACGCGAGGATCGGTTGTGTATACACCTGTTACATCTGTGTAGATATCACATTTATCCGCGTTTAATGCCGCTGCGAGTGCGACTGCAGTTGTATCGGAACCTCCGCGACCAAGAGTAGTAATGTCCCCTGAACTACTGACTCCTTGGAATCCAGCAACGACAACAATTTTTCCTTCTTTTAAGCTTTTATATACTCTTGAAACCTCAATGTTTTCAATACGGGCATTGCTATGTATAGCCTCTGTTTCAATACCCGCCTGCCAGCCTGTATATGATACGGATTGATACCCTTTTTCTTGTAAAGCCATAGATAATAATGCAATTGTTACTTGTTCACCTGTACTTAACAACATATCCATCTCGCGCTTACTTGGCGCGCTTGTAATTTCATTAGCTAAACTTACAAGCTGATCGGTTGTCTTCCCCATTGCAGAAACAACAACGACAACTTGATTCCCCGCTTGCACTTCTTGAATAACTCGACTTGCAACATTCTTAATTCTATCTGGTGACCCAACAGAGGTGCCTCCAAACTTTTGTACGATGATCCCCATGCCCTCAACCCTCTCTAAAATAATCAAATCCGCCTTGGCGTATTTGCGCCCGATTTTTTTCGAGTCTGCTCGAAAAGTTTCCTTTGAAAAATCGTGGCATCCGCCGGAGGCTTTAACTTTATTCAGTAGAAGTCAATGCTTCTACTGAATAAAGTTAATAAAAAACAGCAATGAGAAATTATCTCATTGCTGTGATATACGTAAACATACTACGTGTCACTTCGTGAGATAGCCCTCCAAGATTGATTCATCTTGACAATCCTATGTCTCTTAAACATAAGACCAGCACAAAAAGGTATGAGCCTTTTTACACTTCGGCGAACTTTCCTTTCTGCAATGATCGTAAGGGCTCATACCCCTCCAATTGCATACTGATAAAGATCGCACCTCTATCTTCACTTCAACGTGTTGAAGTGGAATATTATATTATTAAGGATTATATCAGACTATTTTTTAAATAGCAACGACTATTCTTTTAATTTTTCGTAAATTGCTTCAGCTGTCAGTTTAGGTATATTGGCTTTTTGGATCTCCTCAATACTAGCTTCCTTTAACTTCTTGATAGAACCAAAATGCTTCAGTAGTGCTTTTTTTCGTTTTTCCCCAACTCCAGGAATATCATCGAGCACAGATTGAAATGCGTTTTTTCCACGGACTTGACGATGGAAGGTAATCGCAAAACGGTGTACCTCATCTTGAATTCGTTGAAGAAGATAGAATTCCTGACTATTTCTAGGTAGTTCCACAATCTCAGGCGGGTCTCCGATTAAGAGTTCAGACGTTCTGTGTTTATCATCCTTCGCAAGTCCTGCTAGAGGAATTTCTAGGCCTAATTCATTTTCAAGAATATCCCTTACCGCAGCAAGATGACCTTTTCCTCCGTCAATAATGATTAAGTCTGGTAATGGCAGATTTTCTTTTAATGCACGGCTGTATCTTCTCCGTACAACCTCCCTCATCGATTCATAATCATCAGGACCTTGAACTGATTTAATTTTATACTTTCTATATTCTTTTTTATCAGGTTTTCCATCAGTAAACACAATCATAGCAGAAACAGGATCTGTTCCTTGAATATTGGAATTATCAAACGCTTCGATTCGATGAGGTGTATAAATCCCTAACTTCTGTCCTAAATTTTCAACAGCCTTAATCGTACGTTCTTCATCTCGTTCTATTAAAGCAAACTTTTCCTTTAGCGCAATTTTTGCATTTTTAGTAGCGAGGTCAATTAATTGTTTTTTCTTCCCTCTACTAGGCTGTTGAACGGTTACTTCTAGTAATTGCTCAACAATGTCACGGTCTATCGAACTAGGAAGCAAAACTTCCTTTGGTTTAAAATGATTCTCTTTTAAGTAAAATTGGCCAAGGTAGGTTAAGAAGTCTTGTTCAGGCTCGTTGTAAAAAGGAAATAGGGAAACATCCCGCTCTATTAATTTTCCTTGACGAATAAAAAAGACTTGAACACACATCCAGCCCTTATCATAGGAATAGCCAAATACATCACGGTCAATAAAGTCTGTCATTGTCATCTTTTGCTTTTCCATCGTCGTTTCAATATTTGCGATTTGGTCACGATATTCTTTTGCTCTCTCAAAGTCGAGTTCTTCAGAGGCCTTTAACATTTTTTCAGTCAACTCGTCTTTGATTTCTTTATATCCACCATTTAGAAAACGGATAATATCGTCTACCATTTTTTTATTGGTTTCATCAGATACTTCATTGACACAAGGGGCAAGACATTGACCGATATGATAATATAGACAAACCTTATCTGGTAATGTTGAACATTTTCTTAAAGGATAAATGCGGTCTAATAGTTTTTTTGTTTCAGTTGCAGCTTGCACATTAGGGTATGGTCCGAAATATTTGCCCTTATCTTTTTTTACTTTGCGTGTAATCAATAATCGCGGATGTTTTTCAGCAGTAATTTTGATAAAAGGATACGTCTTGTCATCCTTTAACATGATATTGTATTTTGGATCGTATTTTTTTATAAGATTGATTTCAAGAAGAAGTGCTTCAATATTTGAAGATGTTACAATATATTCAAAGTCCTCAATCTCATTGACAAGCCTTAAGGTTTTACCATCGTGTGATCCTGTAAAATAAGATCGAACACGGTTCTTCAGCACTTTCGCTTTACCCACATATATTACAGTACCTTGCCTGTCCTTCATTAAGTAACAACCAGGCTGGTCCGGTAAAATCGCTAATTTTTCCTTAAGATGATCGTGCATAGTAACCACTCCATCTACTATAAAATCAATTGCGTCTTAGTGAACTTTTACTTTCGTTTTGACGTATCTTATATTGTAACATTTTTACGAAGAAGTTGTATGAGTAAAAATAGGAAGTCCCCCAAAAATGAGATTAAACAAAAAAACAGCCCATGAAGGCTGTTTTTTTAATTTGAATTAATAGTGGCTTTCAAGTCTGCCAGCTAGAGCTTCTTTTGGTTGGTAACCGACTACTTTATCAACAACTTCACCGTTTTTAATAACAAGTAAAGTTGGGATGCTCATTACGCCAAACTTCGCTGCAGTTTCTTGGTTTTCATCTACATCGAGTTTCACGATTTTCACTTTGTCACCAATTTCAGTGTCTAATTCTTCTAATACTGGAGCAATCATCTTACATGGTCCACACCAAGGTGCCCAGAAGTCTGCAAGTACTAATCCATCTTTTGTTTCTGCATCAAAATTTTGGTCTGTTACGTTTGTAATAGCCATTTAAACCCCTCCTAATAAGTAACATTGAAATTCTACCAAGAGTATACCATCTGGAATGTCATTTTACGAATATTTTGCTTCAAAATGAACAGTAAACTAAATCAGAAATGATAAGATTAGTCACTATACTTCATACATAGTCATCTTCCCCAACTTTTTAAACTGTTATGTATGTAAATAATAGAGGTTATATAGGTCCGTTTTGTGTGTAGCCTATAAAAAAAGACGTCCAGAAGGACGTCTTTTTGCGTATTGCGGCGAGGACAGCACTCCACATAGTGCCTTGCCAAAAGGCGTGTCAACTCGACTTATGCAATTCAGCTCATCGCTTGATTAGTATACCATAAATTTTATAAAGGTAAAATGGAAAAAATCTCTATAAATTAGTAAGCTTCAGCTCATATTATGCATTTACTTTTAGTTTCTTGAACTCTTCAGTAAGCATTGGAACTACATCAAATAAGTCACCAACAATTCCGTAGTCTGCAACCTTGAAGATGTTTGCTTCAGGGTCTTTGTTGATGGCTACGATTACCTTAGAGTTGGACATTCCTGCTAAGTGCTGGATTGCCCCTGAGATACCGCAAGCAATATATAGGTCTGGTGTGACAACCTTTCCTGTTTGACCAATTTGAAGTGAGTAGTCACAATAATCAGCATCACATGCTCCACGAGATGCACCTACAGCGCCACCAAGAACATTCGCTAATTCTTTTAATGGTTCAAAGCCTTCTGCACTCTTTACCCCACGTCCACCTGCGATAACTACCTTCGCTTCGGATAAATCTACACCTTCAGTTGCCTTACGCACAACTTCTTTTACGATTGTTCGTAAATCTTTAATTTCAACAGACAGAGATGAAACTTCACCCGTACGTGACTCGTCTTTTTCAAGTGGTGTAATATTGTTAGGACGTACGGACGCAAAGATTAAACCGTCAGTCACAATTTTCTTTTCAAATGCCTTGCCTGAATAGATTGGGCGAGTAAAGACAATGTTGCCACCTGCAGATTCAATTGCTGTTACGTCTGAAATTAGACCAGAATTCAATTTACTAGCAATTTTGGGTGAAAGGTCTTTACCTAATGATGTGTGACCAAAAACTAAAGCTTCTGGTGACTCAGCATCAATAACTGCGAGAACGGCTTGTGAGAAGCCGTCTGGTGTATATGAAGCTAATTTTGCATCTTCAACCGTAACGACTCGGTCGGCTCCGTAATGAATTAAATCATTTGTTAAAGCGCCTACAGATTCACCGACTAACACGGCAACTACCTCGCCGCCTTCTGCTACAGTTTTACCAGCTGCAATTGCTTCAAAAGATACGTTTCGTAACGCACCATCACGTGTTTCTCCTAGAACTACTACTTTTCTTGACATTATGCGTAACCCCCTAGATTAGCCTTAGTAAAATTTTTGAAATCGCATACAAAGATTGCCCGAAAACTTATACCACCTTAGCTTCGTTATGAAGGAGTGAAACTAACTCTTTTACCTGATCTTCTAAATCGCCTTCAAGTACACGGCCAGCTTCTTTTTTAGGTGGAAGATAAATTTCAATTGTTTTTGTTTTTGCTTCTACATCATCTTCATCCAAATCTAGATCATCTAACTCAAGCTCATCAAGCGGCTTCTTCTTCGCTTTCATAATTCCAGGTAAAGATGGATAGCGTGGTTCATTCAATCCCTGTTGACATGTAACAAGTAATGGTAAAGTCGTTTCGATAACTTCAGAGTCACCTTCAACGTCTCTTACTACTGTTACTGTTGAACCATCGATATCAAGTTTTGTAATTGTCGTTACATAAGGAATATCTAGAATTTCCGCTACACGTGGACCAACTTGACCTGAACCACCGTCAATTGCTACGTTTCCACCTAAAATAATATCGGCATCTTTATCTTTTAGGTATTCAGCTAAAATTTTTGCAGTTGTGAACTGGTCGCCTTCTTCTAGATCATCTTCTGTATTAATCAAAACGGCTTTATCAGCACCCATTGCTAAAGCTGTTCGTAATTCTTTATCAGCTTCGTCAGTTGTTGCAACTGTGACAACAGTTACTTCGCCACCATGCGCATCACGAAGTTGGATTGCTTCTTCAACCGCATATTCATCATAAGGGTTAATAATAAATTCAGCTCCATCTTCACTGATTTGTCCATTGCTTACTACGATTTTTTCTTCAGTATCAAATGTTCTTTTCAAAATAACAAAGATGTTCATGAGTTTCCCTCCTAAAGGTATTGTGCAATTTCTTGTAATCTACTGATTTTCTTCAAATCTAGTATTATTTGCCTTTAAATGTCGGCGGACGTTTTTCGATGAAGGCCGTTATTCCTTCTTGTCCATCCTCTGAAATGAACATTTCTCCAAATAATACGGCTTCTCTTTTGACAGTTTCTTCATATTGTTCATTCTTCATTGAATTTAATAATTCAATGGTCGCTTTTATAGAAACAGGGCTTTTTTGAGCGATCTTCCTAGCAATTGCCATTGTTTCTTCGTGAAGATTTTCTTCTGGGAAAGCTTGATTTGCTAATCCGTACTGTACAGCCTCATCACCGCTAATTGGGTCACTTGTCCAAAGCATTTGAGCAGCTTTAGCAACACCAACATAGCGAGGCAAGCGTGCTGTCCCAGCAAAACCAGGGATAAGTCCAAGCTGTAGCTCAGGTAATCCAAGTTTTGCCTTATTGCTAACAAGGCGGAAATGGCAAGCCATTGCCAGTTCAAGACCGCCACCTAAGGCAGCTCCGTGAATACTAGCAATAATAGGTTTGGGGAATCGTTCCATTCTTTCGAATAGAGATTGACCTTGTCTTGCAAGATTTGAAAATTCTTCGCCAGAGTTTATGGTTGTAAACTCTTTTATATCCGCCCCTGCAGAGAAAAAGCGACCTTCGCCATGGATTACTAGAACTCTTACATTGTCATCCTTCTCAATGTCATCTAGCAAACTTGTAAGCTCTTTCAAAACAGCGGTTGATAATGCGTTCGCTGGAGGTCGATTAATGCTAATAGTGGCAATGTAATCGGCTAACTTCACTTTAAAAAACTCCATCTGCATCCCTCCTAATTAAGTATATGTATGTAACACACCTCAATCAAATGCGCCTTGTCGTATTTGCGCCCGATTTTTAGGCCCACAGGAAGTGGGTCATAAAGACGTTGCCACAGGATGTGGCGTTCTTAGTCTTTGAACTTATTGCTCGAAAAACTACCTCTGAAAAATCGTGGCATCCGCCGGAGGCTTTAACTTTATTCAGCCAAGGTTTGAATCCTCAAGCAGATTGTTTACCCTTTTCACACTATGCTATCACTTAAAAAGTTATGAGAAACTAGCTGAATAAAGTTAAAAATAACTAGAGGTGTGTTAATCCACAACCATTTACTAATAGTGCATGGACTTCTTTTGCCAAGGATGGCAAATCATATTTCTGTTCGTTCATAACCCAAGTGGTTGCAGTTTCATCAATCGAGCCGAATATCATCTGTCTTGCTAAACGGACATCCAGGTTTGGATTAAACTCACCATTTTCTTTCCCAAATTGAATGATGGAATCGATGGTTCCTAAATACCCTTTAAGTACTTCATTAATCCGGTGACGTAATTCCTTATTTGATTGTCTTAATTCAAGCTGAGTTACGGTTGCAAGATGATGATCGGCTGCTAAAAGTTCGAAATGTTTTTCAACCAATGTTAATAACTTCTCTGCAGCACTCGATTTTCCTGCTATTTCAGCTTCAATTTTTTCAATAAATTCGCCCATTTTTTCGTGGAATAAAGATACGAGAATATCTTCTTTGTTTTTAAAATATAAATATATTGTACCGTCTGCCACGCCTGCTTGCTTCGCAATTCTCGAGACTTGAGATTGATGATACCCATTCTCCGCGATAACCACTACCGCCGCGTCTATGATTTGCTTATATTTTGGTTTTGTATTTTTCAAGTTCTTACGTCCTTTCAGAAAAAATGAATGAATAGTCATTCATATTTCTATAATAAAACCTAATCAAGATACTGTCAAGATTATCTTCTCAATTTCACATTTGCACTTTTAAAGTAAAGAAAAAGAGCCACAGGCTCATATCATGGCTCCTCACTGATGTTTACACGAATGATGTATTTAGAGCTGATTGATCCTACTTTTCTTAATTAATTTTTGTTAGTTTTTCCTTTTCCTCTTCAACTAATACCCGGCGCAGAACCTTGCCTACAATAGTCTTCGGTAATTCTTTTCTAAATTCATATACTCTTGGAACTTTATATGCTGCTAAATGTTTTCGACAATGCTGATCAAGCTCTTCCTCTGTGAGTTGTTGGCCTTCTTTTAATACGACGTATGCCTTTACTGTTTCCCCACGATACGGATCTGGGATACCTGCGACGACAGCCTCTTGTACTTTTTCATGTTCAAACAGTACTTCCTCAATTTCTCTCGGATAAACATTAAATCCGCCAGCAATAATCATATCTTTTTTACGGTCTACCACATAGAAAAATCCATCTTCATCCATGTAGCCTAAGTCACCTGTTAATAACCAACCATCACGAAATGTATTTTCAGTTTCTTCAGGCTTATTCCAATATCCTTTCATAACCTGAGGACCTTTTACAACTATCTCTCCAATTTCTCCTATATCAGCAGGTTCACCTGTTTCCATTGATAGCACCGCAGCTTCGGTATCCGGCCATGGTAATCCAATGCTTCCATTCACGCGATGTCCCCAAATTAAATTCGCATGTGTTACAGGGGAAGCTTCCGATAAACCATATCCTTCTACAAGCTTTCCACCCGTCACTTTTTCAAATTGTTCTTGAACTTCAAGTGGCAAAGCGGCAGAACCGCTAATACAAGACTCAATCGAAGATAAATCATATTTCATTAGATCTGGATGATTCAACAGACCGATGTACATCGTTGGTGCTCCAGGAAAAAGAGTTGGCTTCTGTTTATGAATCGTTTTTAGCGTGTCTCCTGCATTGAATTTCGGCATAAGGATCATTTTTGCAGCCATCATAATAGATAGGTTTAATACAGTTGTCATTCCATACACATGAAAAAATGGCAGAATGGCTAAGATGGATTCTTCTCCTTTGTTACATTTATACATCCATTTAGAACACATTATCGTATTCGCAACTAAATTCCGATGTGTTAACATTACTCCTTTTGGAAAACCTGTTGTTCCTCCTGTATATTGTAACAAAGCAAGGTCTTCTACTGGGTCAATGTCGATATCGATTTCTTTTGCATCAGATGTTTTTATAATTTCCCTTAGTAAATGATTTGTTCCTTCATGTTCCACTTTGACTACAATACCATACTGTTTCTTTTGAATAAAAGGATAAATCATATTTTTCGGGAATGGGAGATAGTCTTTAATTTCGGTCACAATAACATGTTCAAGTTCTGTTAGCGCTTTCACTTTTGAGACTCGTGGAAATAAAATATCTAATGTAATGATTGCTATTGAACCTGAATCCTTTAAATGATATTCAAGTTCTCTTTCTGTGTACAATGGATTTGTTTGGACAACGATTGCACCAGAAAACAAGACACCATAATAAGCAATTACACCCTGTGGGCAGTTCGGCAACATAATGGCAATTCGGTCACCTTTTTTGATGCCTTGAGACACTAAATAGTTTGCAAGTTTTAAAGATTCCTCATACACTTGTAAAAAAGTTAATTCTTTTCCTTGAAAATGAACAGCTACTTTTTGAGGAAATTCACTTGCAGTTCTTTTCAAATACGCTTGAATTGGAATGTTTTCATACTCGAGTCGATGCGGAATTTCCTCAGGATAATTTGCTAACCACGGCCTTTCAAACTCCATCAAATAACCTCCCTTTAAATATTTATTTAGAGAATACGAAGCCGTATCCAAAACCCAGTTTGAATTTTCAAACCATTTATACTCATTATATTATATAGAATATTCGGTGACAATTAGATTCATGAATTGTTGCTGAAGTTTATGTCGTTTTACGACAAAAATAGATTGAATGAACCAATCGATTCATAAAAATAGGGCTGTTGGTTAATTCCCAATCAGCCCATTACTTTATAACACTAAATAAAGGATCCCAATAATAACAAATACTCCACTTACAACTAACAAAATCTTAGCTAGCTTTTCCATTTTAAAAACCACCATTTCCTATCCCTGCGCCGATTACATAAGAGAGTCCCGCCGATATAATCATGGAAATAAGTCCTACAGCGCGATTATCTTGTTGTATCTCAACATCAATGTCGAATTTCGGGGTTAAGAATTCAAAAATAAAATAGCCAATTAGAAGCAGGAAGAACCCAAATACTCCCCAGCCAATCATGACAAATAATGAATCATGGTTTTGGATGGAAAAGCGGAATATATTTGCGATCCCGAAAATTTTTCCTCCTGTTGCCATTGCGACTGAGAGGTTTCCTTTTTGGATTTCTTCCCAATTTTTGTATTTGGTGACCAATTCAAATATGGCCATAAACAGAACTAAACACAGTATAACAACACTGTAATTAGCAGCCGTTAACACAAATTCATTATCCCAAAATTGATCCATCATCTTCTCTCCCTATTAGAGATTACATTTCTATGCTAATTATTTTAATTCTACTACTGTGACGCCTGTTCCACCTTCTCCAGCTTCCCCAAATCTTGTAGATTTTACGGAGCGGTGATTTTTCAGGTATTCTTGAACACCTTGGCGCAAAGCACCTGTCCCTTTTCCATGGATAATAGATACACGTGGATAACCTGCAAGTAAAGCATCATCGATGTATTTTTCCACTCGTAACAAAGCGTTCTCGTATCGTTCACCTCGTAAGTCTAATTCTAGACTTACGTGATAATCTCTACCCCTTACTGTTGCTAGTGGCTTAGTCTCAACTGGTTTCGGACTGCTAACAAACTCGAGGTCTTTTTCCTTCACCTTCATTTTTAAAATCCCAATTTGAACCTGCCATTCGCTATTTCCTGCCTTATCGATTAAATGGCCCTTTTGGTTTAAGCTAATTACCTTTACTTCATCACCAGGTACGAGCCTTCTTTTAGCTTTGGTTGCAACAGATTGTTTATTCGTCTTGTTCGAAGTTTGCGGTACCGCATTTTCCAAACGCTTTTTCGCATCAATCAATTGATGTTCCTTAACAAGCGATTGTTGCTCAAGCTTCATTTTACGTAAATCTCGAATGACTTCTTCAGCTTCGCTAGTTGCATGTTTGATTGTTTCAGCTGCTATTTGTTCTGCCTTTTCATATAATCTGTCACGTTGTTCATTAAAATCAATGATTTGCTCTTGAAGCTGCTTATGAAGTATCTCTGCCTGCTTTCGGATATCTTCTGCTTCCTCGAGCTCTTGCTCTGCATCCTTTTTACTTTTTTCCAAGGAGGCGATCATATTTTCGACCGTATTCGTTTCAGAACTAATATGATTTTTGGCAGTGTGAATAATGCTATCTGATAACCCTAGTCGTTTTGAAATTTCAAATGCATTACTCCGACCAGGAACTCCGATTAAAAGCTTATATGTTGGACTTAAGGTTTCAATATCAAATTCAACACTTGCATTAATTACTCCTTCTCGGTTGTACCCATACGCTTTTAGCTCTGGGTAATGGGTTGTAGCGATAACTCTTGCACCCCGACTATATACTTCATCAAGGATTGAGATCGCAAGGGCAGCCCCTTCTTGAGGGTCAGTTCCCGCTCCTAGTTCATCAAAAAGAACTAAGCTGTTTGCGTCAACTTGTTTTAATATATCTACAATGTTAACCATGTGAGAAGAAAACGTACTTAAACTTTGTTCAATCGATTGCTCATCACCAATATCAGCATATACCGATTCAAATACAGCTATCTCTGACTCTTCCTGTGCCGGTATTTGAAGGCCTGATTGAGCCATAATCGTTAATAACCCGATCGTTTTTAAAGTGACTGTTTTTCCCCCTGTATTTGGACCCGTAATTACAATAGAAGTGTAGTCTTTTCCAAGCTCAATATCATTTGGCACTACTTCTTGTGGGTCAATGAGAGGATGACGACCTTTTTTAATGAACACATAGCCATTCCCATTGATTCTCGGCTTTGAACCCTTCACTTTTTTGCTGTAGCTCGCTTTTGTGAACATAAAATCAAGTTCCCCAAGCGTGTCCACATTTTGATAGAGTGACTCATTTTCCTCTGCTACTGCATTAGAGAGTTCTAGTAAAATCCGGTCAATTTCTAGTTTCTCCCTAACCCTAGCTTCCTGCAATACATTGTTAAGGTCGACCACTGATTGTGGTTCAATAAACAATGTTGCACCCGAAGAGGATTGGTCATGAACGATTCCACCGTAAGTCCCACGATATTCCTGTTTAACGGGAATTACATAGCGATCATTACGAATCGTAATGATTGCATCTGAAAGTGTTTTTTGAGCCGAAGATGATCGAATAATATGCTCTAACTTCTCCCTGATTCTTGCTTCACTGCTACGAAGTTGGGTACGAATTCCACGCAATTTGTCACTCGCTCCATCCATAACCACTCCATTATCATCGATACAGTTTTTTATTTTTTGCTCTAGTTCAAATAAGGGGGTAATCCGTTCAACTAATTCACCGAGTATCGGGACTTCAATCTCGTCCTCAATCATACCTTCAACAAACTTCTTCATTTGCCTACCAGCATAGATAGTACCTGCAATATCTAAGAGCTCCATTGTATTTAAGCCACCGCCAATACTTGCGCGCTTAACTGCAGCTCGGATATCCGTTAATCCCCCAAGAGGAACATTTCCTTTTAACCGTAATACCTTCGATGCTTCGTCCGTTTGCTCTTGTAGAAAAACAACCTCCTCTACTTTCGTCGAAGGAATCATTTGTTCAATTTTTTCCCTTCCTAATGAAGATGAGACGTGCTGTTTTAGCTGTTCCTTTACTTTCTCAAATTCTAAAACCTTTAAAACTCGTGGCTGCATGCTGTTACTCCCTTCTTGCTACCCACAACTTTAATATGGACGTATCTCCTGAGTAGGAGGCGTATAAATAGAATTATAAATTTCTTTTTAGATAAGCCAATAGTTCATCCTTATCCCAGGTGTTAATAACACTTTCTTTTTTAATCCAACCTTTAGTTGCCGCAGAAATGCCATAACCCATATCCTCTAGCATGTCTATATTATGTGCATCCGTGTTAATCACTAGTTTTACACCTGCATCTTGTGCCTTTCTAATATAATCTGAAGAAAGGTCCAATCTATTCAAATTCGCATTTAATTCCAAGGCTGTATTCGTTTCTTTGGCTAGCTCAATTAGCATATCCACGTCCACGTCATATCCTTTTCTGCGCCCAAGTATTCTTCCAGTAGGGTGTGCGATAATATCAACATGAAGATTTTCTAATGCTGTTTTTAAGCGTTGCATGATTTTCTCCCTTGGTTGTGTAAAGCTTGAATGAATGGATGCAATCACAACATCTACATCTCGAATAATTTCATCATCATAATCTAGTCTTCCATCAGGGAGGATGTCCATTTCAACACCCGTAAAAATCGTAAAATCATCATATTTTTCATTTAATCTTTTAATTTCTTTGTGTTGTTCTAGTAAACGATCGGGGGTAAGCCCGTTTGCAACACGAAGATATTGTGAATGGTCTGTAATAGCCATGTAGCGGTAACCTTTTTCCCTACAGGCTTCAACCATTTCTTCAATGGTATATGCACCGTCACTCCATGATGTATGCATATGGAGGTCTCCTTTAATATCTTCAAGTCGTATGTGTTCAACTTTCTGTTGAAAGGCTTCTACCTCTGAGCCATCTTCTCTTAGCTCTGGCGGGATAAAGGTGAGTCCGAAATATTGATAAAATTCTTCTTCCGTTTCAAAGGTTTTTAATTCACCTGTTTCACTATTTTCAACACCATATTCACTTATTTTTTCACCACGGTCCTTTGCTAACTGTCTCATCCTCACATTATGGTCTTTACTGCCTGTAAAATGATGAAGAGTAGTTGCAAATTCATGTGGTTTCACAAGACGGAAATCAACCGAAATATCATAGCTATACGAAATTTGAACGGAAACCTTTGTATCCCCGCTAGCGATAACACCATTTATGCCATTAAGACTTAATAGCTGTTCCCGTACTTTTTCAGGTTCATTTGTTGCAATAATGAAATCAAGGTCCTTTATCGTTTCTCTCATTCTGCGTAGACTGCCTGCACGAGAGAATGTTTTGATTCCTTCCATCTTGCTTAATTGTTCCTCGATTTCTTCAGCGAGCGCTAGCATGAGAGCAATTGGCAAGCGATCTGGTCGTTTGCCATATTCCTCGATGGAAGCGAGTATTTTTTCTTCTGTTTTCTTACCAAAACCTGCGAGGTTTTGAATTTTTTCGTTTAGGCATGCTTGTTTTAACATTTCCATATCTTCAATGCCCAGTTCTTGATAAAGCTTAGCTATTTTTTTACCGCCAAGGCCTGGCAGGTTTAACAAAGGGATGAGTCCTTCCGGCACTTTTTCTTTTAATTCATTTAGTACGTTTGAACTGCCCGTTTCTATGTACTCTGTAATCACAGCTGCGGTTCCTTTTCCTATACCTGGTAGTGCTGTGAAGTCTTCAATTGTGGATAAACTTCGATCATCATTTTCCAGTGCAGCTGCTGCCTTACGAAAAGCTGATATTTTAAATGGATTGTCCCCTTTAAGTTCCATATAAATTGCAATTGTCTCTAGTAGACGGATTACATCTTTTTTATTAATTGTCACTGTTAGCACCTACCTATCATTCCATACGATTAACTATCCAAAATGATACAGATTTTTTGCGAAAAAGTCACTTAATGTATCAGCTTTTTCATTTTTGACAAAAAAAACTCCTCTAACTTAATAGAGGAGTCAGTTACTAAATACTTGTCAAATCCACATGTCCTTAATTTTCCCAGTGAAGAATGGTGTATGTTGTACAATCATTTTCGCCATAAATGAATCATTGAGATTAGACTGAACCATTTCAACTGGTAGTAAAGCTCCGATATAAAGCACAATAAAAACAATTAGGTATACTTCAACAAATCCTAGTAGGCCTCCAGCCCACCCATTAATTTGTTTTAAAATTGGTAGATTTGCAAGGAAATCTAACATCGATCCTATGATCTGCCATAGGAACTTTGTAGCAAAGAAGATAATGGCAAAAGCTATAGCACGGTAATAAGACGTTTCTAAATTTGTACTTTCAAATAAAAACTTCATTGTTTCGGCGTCACCGAATGTTGGATATGGAATCCATAATACTAATTTTGGCATAAGTTCATCATAATAGAGATACGCGACGATAAATGCAACAATAAAACCAGTAAGATGAACGATTTGAAGGATAAAACCTCTTCTTAAACCAACTAAGAATCCCATTAAGAGGATGATAATCAAAACTAAATCGAACATATCACTTCAATCCTTTTCATTTTTTGCTTGTTCTAAAAGTTTTTCAAGGTTTTCATAGTCTTCTTTTAGCTTTAGATGATCATGAACAATATTAACTGCTGTTAATACTGCCAGTTTATTAATATCTAGTGTCGGGTTTTTTCCGCTAATTTCTCTCATTTTATCATCGACAATTGAGGCCACAAGGCGAATATGACTTGTGCTCTCAGACCCGATAATTGAGTATTGCTGTCCATATATATCTACAGTGGTTCTTGTTTTTTGTGGCTGTGACAAGTATTTGGCCTCCATTCTAGTCAATCCTACAAATAATAATACCATGAACGTGATATTTATGGAAAGAAATCTCAACAAACGTTATGATAGATTATGTAGAATTTTATCCATAAATAGTAGGAGATGTTATTTTTGTCTAATACTGTATTAAAATGCACCCTCGAAACAATAGAAAAAATGAAGACGCATTATAAAAGTCAATTGCAAGATAAGGTCCCACAGGGTGGATTATTTGTCGCCAAACTCCCTAGCTGTACAATTACTGCTTATAAATCTGGGAAAGTATTGTTTCAAGGTAATAGCGCTGGAAGCGAAGCTGCAAAATGGGGTAGCTCTGTTACGTCCACTAAGACGACTACATCTAAGAAACCAGTTGCAAAAAACAGTGGATTGCCTGCCAATATTAGAACATTATCAATGGTTGGTTCAGATGAAGTTGGGACGGGTGACTACTTTGGACCAATGACGGTCGTTGCTGCATATGTTTCCAATGATAAGTTCGAGCTATTGAAGGAACTTGGGGTTAAAGATTCAAAGGATTTAAACGACAAACAAATATGTGAGATTGCCGAATCCATTATTCATGTCATCCCATATAGTCTGTTAATTTTACATAATGAAAAATACAATGAACTCCAAGCAAAAGGGATGACTCAAGGAAAGATGAAGGCATTATTACATAACCAAGCAATCGGTCATGTCTTGAAAAAAATTGCACCCTCCACACCGGATGGTATTTTAATCGATCAGTTCGCTGTTCCTGACGTGTATTTCAGACATCTTTCTGGTCAAAAGGAAATAATTAAGGATAAGGTTTATTTCAGTACAAAAGCTGAGGGCGTCCACCTATCAGTCGCTGCCGCTTCAATTATCGCTCGTTATGCATTCGTAAAAGAATTTGACAAATTAAGTGAGAAATGCGGTTTGGAGTTAAAAAAAGGGGCCAGTGCTCAGGTTGATGTGGTTGCAGCTAAGCTAATAAAAAAGCAAGGTATAGGTGCACTGCGCACGTATACCAAACTACACTTTGCAAACACAGGAAAAGCAAAGAAAATAGCTGGGATATAAGAGAGCTAGACAATTTAAAAATGGAGTGGGATACAATACCCACTCCATTTTTTTATGAACGCAATGTTGCATCAAATTTCTCTGCAACTGCCTTTAGTACTTTTTCATGTGCTTTTGTTACTTCTTCCTCTGTTAAAGTACGTTCTGGATCGAAGTATTTAATCGAGTATGCAACTGATTTTTTACCAGGCTCCATACGCTCTCCTTCATATAGGTCAAAGATCGTTACATCGCGGAGTAACTTTCCACCCGCTTCAATAATGACCTGCTTCATATCACCTGCAGCCACTGAGGTGTCTACAACAAGTGCGATGTCACGAGTCATTGAAGGGAATCTTGGAATTGGCTGATACAGTATTTCTTCCACATCTGCTTCTAAGACATCCTTTAATGATAATTCAACCACATAAGTCGGTGTTAAATCTAAGTCTTTTTGGACGTTCGGATGAATTTGACCAATAAATCCAATTTCTTTGTTATCTAACAACACAGAAGCAGTCCGACCAGGATGCATATCTTCAACTCTTGCTTGAAGGAATGAAGTTCTATTTCCAAGACCTAGCTTTTCAAATAGACCTTCTACAATACCTTTAACCACATAGAAGTCAACTACTTTTTTCTCACCCTGCCATGTTGGTGATAACCATGAACCTGTAAGAGCAATCGCAAGATGTTCTTTTTCATCAGGTAGTTCTTGATTTGGTCTAGTAATGAAGACTGCACCAGTTTCATACGTAGCTACACTGTCAATTTGGCGAGCTAGGTTATGTGAAACAACCTCTAATAAATGCGGAAGAAGACTTAATCTTAACAGACTTCTTTCTTCACTCATTGGCATCGCCAAACGAATTGGTTCACTTTGTTCAAGTGCGTATTTAGTCACTTTTTCAGCACTTGTAAGTGAATATGTGGTGCTTTGATATAAGCCTACACCTTCTAAATATCTTCTAACTAAACGACGTTTTGCTTGGTAATCCGTTAATCTACCAGGATTTGATTCGCCAATTGGAAGTGTTGTTGGAAGTTCATCATAACCGTATAACCGCGCAACTTCTTCGATTAAATCTTCTTCAATTGTAATGTCAGGTCTGCGAGTTGGTACAGTGACATGGAACGTATTATTATCCACAGTAAATGAGAATTGTAGGTTTGTAAAAATCTCTTCTACTTTTTCTTTTGTTATTTCAGTTCCTAATACTTTATTAATTCTCTCAAGTGAAACAGATACATTTACAGGTTGAATATCGAGAGTGTCAACTGCTACAACACCATCAAGAATCACACCGCCAGCAAGCTCAGCCATTAGCTCAGCAGCACGGTCGGCTGCTGCACGAGTACGATTTGGGTCAATTCCTTTTTCATAGCGAGCACTTGCCTCACTGCGTAATCCGTGATCCTTAGAAGACTTACGGATTGTACTTCCTGTAAAATAAGCAGACTCAATTAATACCGTTGTTGTGTCATTTTTAACTTCAGAATTCGCGCCACCCATTACACCAGCAAGGGCAACTGGCACCGTACCATTTGTAATGACAAGGTGTTCGTTAGTTAATGTACGCTCTACATCGTCTAATGTTGAAATCTTTTCACCGTTATTCGCACGTCTTACAAGAATTTCCTTAGAACCAAGACGGTCATAATCAAACGCGTGTAAAGGTTGACCATATTCTAATAAAATATAATTTGTAATATCAACTACATTATTGTGCGGTCGAATTCCTTCTGCCATCAGGCGTGTTTGAAGCCACAATGGTGATGGACCGATTTTAACGTTCTTTACAACTCGCGCCACATATAATGGATTATCTTCCTTTGCTTCAACTGAAATTGAAATATAGTCTTCCGCTTTTTCCTCTGAAGTTGTTACTTTTGGTTGTGGAAGTTTAACTTCTTTTCCAAGAATAGCTGCAACTTCATAAGCAACCCCCATCATGCTCATAGCATCAGCACGATTAGGTGTTAGTCCTAATTCAAGAACTTTGTCATCAAGATTTAGTTGGGCAATCGCGTCCGCTCCTGGCTCAACATCATGTGGGAAGACAAAGATGCCTTCTGAATATTCCTTTGAAACGAGCTTTGATTCAATTCCAAGCTCTTGTAGAGAACAAATCATGCCATTTGATTCTTCACCACGAAGCTTTGCCTTTTTGATTTTGAAATTACCTGGAAGTACAGCTCCTACCTTTGCCACGACCACCTTTTGTCCTTTGGCAACGTTAGGTGCACCACAAATAATTTGAACAGGTTCACCTTCACCTAAATCGACTTGACATTTATTTAATTTATCAGCATTTGGATGCTGCTCACATTCTAAAACATGACCGACAACAATCCCACTAATGCCTTCCCCTAAATGATCGACACCTTCAACTTCAATTCCGCTTCGAGTGATTTTCTCTGCTAATTCTTCAGCAGTTACACCTGATAAGTCAACGTATTCTTGTAACCATTTATATGAAACAAACATGTTTTTCTCCCTCCTTAAGCCCGATTAAATTGTTTGATGAAACGATTATCATTTGTATATAAATGACGAATATCATCAATTCCATACTTTAACATTGCAATACGCTCTGGGCCCATTCCGAACGCAAAGCCTGTATATTTCTTTGAATCAAATCCAGACATTTCAAGTACATTTGGATGAACCATACCTGCACCTAAAATTTCAATCCAGCCTGTTTTCTTACAAACATTACAGCCATCTCCACCACATTTAAAGCATGAGATGTCCATCTCTACTGAAGGCTCAGTGAATGGGAAGAAGCTTGGACGCAGACGGATTTCACGATCTTCTCCAAACATTTTCTTTGCAAACGTATTTAAAGTACCTTTAAGGTCACTCATACGAATGTTTTCATCAACAACCAATCCTTCAATTTGTGTGAATTGATGGGAATGTGTCGCATCATCATTGTCACGACGATATACTTTACCAGGACAGATGATTTTTACAGGTCCTTTTCCTTCATGCTTTTCCATTGTTCTTGCTTGAACAGGAGATGTTTGAGTACGAAGAAGAATATCCTCAGTGATATAAAATGAATCCTGCATGTCCCTTGCTGGGTGGTCCTTTGGTAAATTTAAAGCCTCAAAATTGTAATAATCTTTCTCGACTTCTGGCCCTTCCGCAATGGAATAACCCATACCGAGGAAAAGATCTTCAATTTCTTCAATTACCTTTGTAAGTGGATGAGGTCCTCCTACCTTAATTGGTCTTCCTGGTAGTGTGACATCGATTGTTTCAGAAGCGAGTCTTTTTTCAACTTCTTCTTTTTCGAGCAATTCCTGTTTTGCAGTTAATTTTTCAGTGATTTGCTCTCTTACTTCATTCACAAGCGCACCCATTTTTGGACGCTCTTCAGCAGAAAGCTTGCCCATCCCTCTTAGTACTTCAGTGATAGGTCCTTTTTTTCCTAAATACGCAACACGAATATCGTTTAATTCTTTAAGATTCGTTGAAGCTTCTACTTTTTCCAGAGCTTCTTCTTTCAGCTCAAGTAATCTTTCTTGCATTAAAAATTCCTCCTTTTTCTTAGAAAAGCGCAAGGCGCCCCAATTCCAGCTAAAAGCATGCACGTCCTGTGCATAACGCTGGAATCCTAGCCGTCCTGGCATGGGCGACAAGCACAAGACGAGCACTGACAGAAGGCGCTTTTTGCCTTCCGAAGTGATTGGCTTGTGACCTCGAGCCGATGGCGCCTGGAGCTAGACATTAAGACAAAATAAAAAACCTCAATCCCAAAAAAGGGACGAGGTTTAGATTCGCGGTACCACCCTTGTTAACAATTATCAAACAATAATTGTTCACTTAGTTTCGATAACGGCAAATGCCGGTACACCTTTACGTTTTGAATGACAAAACGGTCCAAGTGCCAACTCAAGAGGTGAATTCACTTTCTTCTTCTATAAAAATGCTTTCAGTCACGGCATTTTCTCCCTGAATAGTGAGTGGAAAGATACTAGTCTCTATCACTGTTTTTAGCTATATGTAAAGCATATAGATTATATTATACGTATCTTAGAGTTGCAAATCAAACCCATTTTAATTCTTTTTTCGTATAAATGGGAGATATAGAATAATAAACATGAACAATGCGACTATTTCCAAGGATAAAATATACCAAGGGTACGGACCCAGAATATCGATTAGGCTTGGGTTTATTGGTTTTCGTGCGAGAAACATATAGTTTCCACCTGTTGCTTTGTTTATGAAAAAGACAACTATTGCAATAACATTTAAAGCAGCAAAGGCCTTCCAAATAGATTTAATTGTAGGTCTACAATTCTCAAACCATATCATATACAAACTTGCTAGTATGATCGCGATATGTGCTAGAAAAAAATGAAAATAGCGATAATGTGGAAAATCATAGGCAAGTTCTGGTGTAAGCATTGCTTGCATAGCACCGCCAATACCTAAGAAATACGTAATCTCAAATAAAAAAAGCTTTCGAGTTAACAACATGATGATACTTAATAACAATGAAATTGAGCATAGCTGAAATGGCAATGAATCTACCGGATCCCATACTCCCGTTTTCAAATACCAAATGTAAAGCGATAGTTCGCTAGCTAATAAAAAGAAAGCAAGGGAATAACGGATTGCTGATTTTCTCTTTGTGAGTTTTGTTCGAAACATAAATAATAATATCCCTGATGCAAACAATAAGCCTAACATCACAACATGTGAAAGAGATAACCACTGAAATGGGTCTCCAATAACGGACCTTCCGAAAAAGTCGTTTATTTATACTCCCCCCTCTTTACCGTAAATGATAAAGCAATATCCCCGCTGCTACTGCAACGTTTAATGATTCACTCCTACCGAAGATTGGGATATAAAGATTTTGATCAGTTTTCTCTAATAGGTCAGGTTCTACTCCATTCCCTTCATTGCCAACAATCAGTGCAAATGGATTTCCAACAGACGCTTGTTTATAATCAACTGCATTTTTTAAAGATGTTCCATATACTTTAATCCCATTTTGTTTAAGCTTTAAAATAGTGTTGTGAAGATTTTCTTTAATAATAGGTATATGAAATATGGAGCCTTGCGTAGAACGAATGACCTTTGAGTTATAGACATCAACGCTTCCTTCACCAATAATGACAGCATCAATTCCTGCTGCATCTGCAGTTCGAATCATCGTCCCTAGGTTACCAGGATCCTGTACAGCATCTATTAACAAGAGTCTAGAGAACTTTCCACCTTCATTTACCGAGTATTGCTCACAAACGGCAGCAACTCCTTGAGAAGTATCTGTATCACTTATTTCCTGCATGATTTTTTCCGTTACAATCGTGATTGATAAATCATCTACATTCCATCCTGAAGGGATGTCAGTTGTTTCACTTATAATCAATTCTTGGATGACTACATCACTTTTCATTGCCTCTTCCACTAAATGGAATCCTTCAATCATAAATGTCCTTGATTTATCACGTTCTTTTTTCGTATGTAGTTTTTTCCATTGTTTTATTTGAGGATTTTTATTTGATTCGATTCGTTTCAACTTGTCAATTGCTCCTTTTTGCTGATTCTTTTCCCATTATATCCTAACAAAGATACATAATAAAACGGTATAACGTAAATCATAGTAAAGAAAAAGTTACATAGGAAAGGTGTGCATGTAAATGAACTTAAACTTAAGACATGCTGTAAAGCACAATGTCACAGGAAATTCTCAGGCTGAATTAGAAGATACAATTGTAGATGCTATCCAAAGTGGCGAAGAAAAAATGCTTCCTGGTTTAGGCGTTTTGTTTGAAGTCATTTGGCAAAATGCAAGCCAAGAGGATAAGCAAGAAATGCTTACAACTTTAGAGCAAGGATTAAAGCAGTAGTTGGAAAAAGCCGATGATAACTCATCGGCTTCAGACTGTAGACAAACTCGAAAAATTTCGAGTTTGCCTACAGTCTTTTTTAATTTACAATATTTA